>JBOZRS010000074.1:0-36021 GCA_050789065.1 Microvirga sp. | reverse complement strand
CTCGGGGTGCTGACGATCGAGAACTGCAGCAATGTCAGCCTGGTGCGCAACGCCATCCAGGGCTCGCAGACGATGAACCAGTGGACCGACTTCTGAGCCGACCAGACCGGCCGGACCGGGCAACACACAGCACACAAAAGGCGGCGGAGCCACGGCTCCGCCGCCTTTGGCGTTTCGTCGCCCTGGGAGTCGCTGGACAGGCAGCTGAGGTAAGGCTCCCGCAGGTCGACGCTCCGTCTTCGTCCTGGGCCGTGGGCTGAGGAGGATCAGCGCAAAAATCGCAAGGTCTTTTCCAATGTCGAGACAGCGCCGGATCGTATGCACGATGACCGCCGGTGCTGAACTGGGCAGCGCGTCAGTCTCGAAGCCCTGCCGCGGGGTGGTGGGGCGAACCAGATCCAGCGGCACGGGCGTCGCCTGTCTGGTTTGGGTTCCGCCCTTTCGGTCCATCGGAACCCCGATATATCCGTGGCGGGTTGAGCCCGGCTCTGCAAAATGCATCCCGGCCCACACATCTGAGCATTTGCGAACAGGCGCCGAAAGTCTTAAATCAGCCGCATCGCAGGAAGGGACGGGTTCCCTTCGCCCGAGAGGTTTCGCTTCATGGCCGTCGTTCTCGACCTTCTGAACAAGGACAACCGTCCCCGCCATCCAGAAAAGGCGCACCGGCCGGATCAGCCTGTTCAGCAGCGCAAGCCGGAATGGATCCGGGTCAAGGCCCCAGGCTCTCCCAAATGGGCGGAAACCAACAGGATCGTGCGCGAGAACAAGCTCGTGACGGTCTGTGAGGAGGCCGGCTGCCCCAATATCGGCGAGTGCTGGGAGAAGAAGCACGCCACGTTCATGATCATGGGCGACACCTGCACGCGGGCCTGCGCCTTCTGCAACGTGAAGACGGGCCTGCCGGAGGCCCTCGACCGGGATGAGCCGGAGAACATCGCCAAGGCGGTGGAGAAGCTCGGCCTCGAGCATGTGGTCATCACCTCCGTGGACCGGGACGACCTGGCGGACGGCGGCGCGCAGCACTTCGCCGACGTGATCCACGCCATCCGGGCCCGCTCCCCGAAGACCACCGTCGAAATCCTGACCCCGGACTTCCTGAGGAAACCGGGCGCGCTCGAGGTGGTCGTCGCGGCCAAGCCCGACGTGTTCAACCACAACCTCGAAACCGTGCCTTCCAAGTACCTGAAGGTGCGTCCCGGCGCGCGCTATTTCCATTCGATCCGCCTTCTGCAGCAGGTGAAGGAGATGGACCCGACCATCTTCACCAAGTCCGGCATCATGGTGGGCCTGGGCGAGGAGCGGAACGAGGTGCTCCAGCTCATGGACGACCTGCGCTCGGCGGACGTGGACTTCATGACCATCGGCCAGTACCTGCAGCCGACCAAGAAGCACCATCCGGTGATCCGTTTCGTCACGCCCGACGAGTTCAAAGCCTATGAAACCACGGCCTACGCCAAGGGTTTTCTCCTCGTCTCCGCGACGCCGCTGACCCGTTCCTCGCACCATGCCGGCGAGGACTTCGCGAGGCTCAAGGCGGCTCGTCTCGGGAAGGTCGGCTAACGATTCGGATGGGGCATGCAGCGCATTCTGGTCATCGGCAGCCCCGGCGCGGGCAAGAGCACCCTGGCGCGCCGTTTGGCCGAGCGGCTTGACCTGCCGCTGATCCATCTCGACCGGGAATATTTCGGGCCCGGATGGACCATGCCCTCCCGGCCGGAGTGGCGGGAGCGCGCCAAGGCCCTGGCCGAACGGCCGGAATGGGTCATGGACGGCAATTATTCCAGCACCTTCGACATCCGCGTGCCCCGGGCGACCGCCATCGTGTGGCTCGACGTTCCGCGCTGGCGGTGCATGGCCGGCGTGCTATGGCGCGTGGCGAAGCATTACGGCCGGGTCCGGGACGATCTCGGGCCTGACTGCATCGAGCGGTTCGACTGGTCTTTCATGCGCTGGGTCTGGTCGTATCCCGGGACGATGCGGCCGAAGACGGTCCGCCTGCTGGAGCGTTTGAGCCCCGGGAAGCGCGTCTATATCCTGCGTTCCCGATCCGAGATCCCGGCTCTTGAAGCCGAATTGTTATCCTATCCGGAGGCTGCCTGAATCATGCCGACCTTTCGCACGACACGGCCGGTGAGGCACACGGCAGACCAGATGTACGACCTCGTGGCGGATGTGGAGCGCTATCCCGAATTTCTGCCCCTATGCGAGGACCTGCGCATCATCCGCCGGGTGCAGAGCGGGGAGGGGATCGAGTCCGTCGTGGCCACCATGGCGGTGGGCTACAAGGCCGTCCGGGAAAGCTTCACGACACGTGTGACGCTGGATCGCCCGCGCCTGAAGATCCAGGTCGAATACGTGGATGGGCCGTTCAAATACCTCGAGAACCGCTGGACCTTCCGCGGGACGCCCACGGGGTGCGACGTCGAGTTCTACATCAATTACGAGTTCAAGAGCTTCGCCCTCGGCCTGCTGATGGGCAGCGTCTTCGACAAGGCCTTCCGCAAGTTCACAGAGGCCTTCGAGCAAAGGGCCGAAGTCATCTACGGTGCATCCTCCAGGGCTCAGGCCTGATCAGCGGATGGCTTGCTCCAGAAGGCCGAGGGCCTCCTCGACCGCGCGGCGGCGCACAACATCCCGCCCGAGGGCGCCATAGCGTCGCTCGAGATGCACCGTGGGAGCGCCCCTCCGGGCGAGCCCGAAATGAACGAGCCCGACCGGCTTCGTTGTGGTTCCGCCGCTCGGTCCCGCAATGCCGGTGATCCCGACTGCGACATCCGCATGCGAGCGGGCGAGCGCCCCTTCCGCCATGGCCCGCGCCACAGGCTCGCTGACGGCTCCGTGGGCGACGATGAGACTGGACGGAACGCCGATCAGCTCGGTCTTGGCTTCGTTCGAATAAGTAACGAACCCGCGCTCGACGACAGCCGAGGAGCCAGCGATTTCCGTCAGCAGGGCGGCGACGAGGCCACCGGTGCAGGATTCGGCCGTCGCGATCTTCAGGCCCTTCTGTTCATAGGCTGTCAGAAGCGCGGCCGCGCGCTGCTTCAACTCGGGCGTCATGGGTTTGCCTCCGGCAGGCGGATCGTTGCGGCGGCCTGGGCGGCGATCCCTTCGCTTCGGCCCGTGAAACCGAGCTTCTCCGTGGTCGTGGCCTTCAGCGAGACCTGATCGAGGCGAAGCCCGGCAATCTCGGCGATCCGCTGGCGCATGGCGTCCCGGTAGGGGCCGAGGCGGGGCTTTTCGCAGAGAAGCGTCGCGTCGAGATGGTCGACCAGGCCTCCGCGTCGACGCACGAGCTGCACCGCATGGGCCAGGAATCGGTCGGAGGACGCTCCGCGCCATTGCGGGTCGCTCGGCGGAAAATGGGTGCCGATATCGCCATCGGCCAGGGCGCCCAGGATCGCATCCGTCAGGGCGTGCAGGATCACGTCGCCGTCGGAATGGGCCACGACGCCCCGATCATGGGGAACCCTGATCCCGCCGAGCCAGACATGATCGCCATCGCCGAAGGCATGAACGTCGAAGCCTGTGCCGAGGCGGGTCACGTAGGTCATGGAAAGTCCTCTCAAACGCCGTTCAGAATCTGCGAAGTCGGCGGCGTGCGTCAGCTTTATGTTCCCAGGGTCACCCTCGAATACGTGGACACGCAGACCGGCCCATTCCGCGAGCGCCCCGTCGTCCGTGAACCCGTGCAGCCCGGAGCCTGCGGCTCGGCGGTGGGCTTCGAGCAGGAGGTGAAAGCGAAAGGCTTGAGGCGTCTGAATCGCCCTCAGGCCAGCCCGGTCCGGCGTGGAGACGACCTCGCCTGCCGCATCGATCACCTTGATGGTATCCGTTACGGGAATACCCGGAACCGCGGTGCTTTTTTGAGAACCGGCCTCAATCGCCCGGTCGATGAGATCCAAATCGACGAAGGGGCGGGCTGCATCGTGGACGAGAACGATCTGTGCCTTGAAGCCCAGGAGGGCTTCAAGGCCGTTGCGCACCGAGTCCTGCCTGGTTTTTCCGCCATAGGCGCAGGGCAGGAGCCGGACCTGAAGGTCGGCCGGAAGGGAGTGGATGCTGGCCTGATAAAAGTCCTGATCGTCCGGATGGATCACCGAGATGGTTCGATCAACCGAGGGATGGCGCAGGAAAGCCTCCAAGGTGCGCGTCAGAACAGGTTTGCCGTCCAGAAGCCGGTACTGCTTCGGGAGGCCTTCGCCCGCTCTGGATCCCCGTCCTGCGGCAACGATAAGGGCGGCAACTGACATCAGGAAAAGCTCTCTGTCACAGACGCTCTCCTAAGCGTACCCCGGAAAGAAGGCAAATCTCACGCGAAGGGGGTTGCTCCAAGATCTGTTTGTCTATTAATTGGGCAAGATGATTGTTGAACAAAAATTAGGCGGGATGGGATTTCGGATCGGGGCCGTCGAGGTCGGAGTGGCGGCCGTTCTGGCGCCCCTGTCCGGAGTGACGGATGTGGTCTTCAGGCGCATTGCCAAGCGCCTGGGGGCGGGCCTCGTCGTGTCCGAGATGGTCGCTTCCGACGAACTGGTCCAAGGATCCCAGGAGGCGCAGATGAGGGCCGAGGGCACGGGGATCGAGCCCCATGTCGTCCAGCTGGCCGGCTGCGAGCCCCACTGGATGGCAGAGGCGGCATGGGTCGCCGAGGGAGCCGGGGCGCGGGTCATCGACATCAACATGGGCTGCCCCGCCAAGCGTGTCATCGGCGGCTACGCCGGATCGGCCCTGATGCGCGATCTTGATCATGCCTGCCGTCTGATCGAGGCGACCGTCCGGGCCGCTGCCGTTCCGGTCACCGTGAAGATGAGGCTCGGATGGGACCATGCCACCATCAATGCGCCGGAACTCGCCCGAAGGGCCGAGGCTCTCGGGGTGAAGGCCGTCACGGTTCACGGCCGCACCCGGCAGCAGTTCTACAAGGGGCGGGCCGATTGGCGCGCCATCGCTCCGATTGCCGGAGCGGTTGGCATTCCGGTCATCGCCAATGGCGACATCGGGTCCTTGGAGGATGCGCGGGCCTGTCTTGCGGCCTCCGGTGCCGCCGCCGTGATGGTGGGACGCTCGGCTGTGGGGCGCCCGTGGCTCGTCGGCCAGATCGGAGCCGCCTTACAGGGCCGCATCATCCCTGATCCGGCACCGGACGAAATGGCGGGAATTGCCATCGAGCACTATGAAGGGCTCCTCGCGCTTTACGGCGAACATGTCGGCCTCCGCCATGCCCGAAAGCACCTTGCCGCCTATGCGGATGTGGCGTCGGCCTCGGGCTTCAGCGTCCCTTCGTCCGTCCGCACCGCCCTGGTGACCTCCGAGGAACCCGGAACGGTCGTGGCGCTTCTGCGCGACCTCTATTCAGAGCGGGAGCGGGAGGCGGCATGACGAGCGGTATCAACGATCTCGTGATGAATGCGCTTCCGCTGCCGGTGATCACGGTAGGGTCGGAACACCGCATCCTTCACGCCAATGCGGCGGCTGAAGACTTCTTCGACATGAGCCTGCGCATGATGCAGCGCCAGAAGCTCAGCGACGTCATCCCGTTCGGCTCGCCAGTCCTGGCTCTGATCGAGGACGTGCGTCAACGGGGCTCCAGCGTCAGCGAGCATAGGGTCGATATCGGAAGCCCCCGTATCGGCGCGGAACGCATCGTCGATGTGTTTGCAACGCCGCTGGGAGACGATGGAAACGGTGTGGTCGTCATGCTCCAGGAGCGCACCATCGCCGACAAGATGAACCGCCAGCTGACCCATCGGGGCGCGGCCCGGTCCATCACGGCCCTCGGCGCGTTGCTGGCTCACGAGATCAAGAACCCGCTTTCCGGCATTCGGGGTGCGGCGCAGCTGCTCGAGCAATCGGCCAGCGAGGACGACCGGTTGCTCACGCGTCTGATCTGCGACGAGACCGACCGCATCGTGAAGCTCGTCGAGCGAATGGAGCTGTTCGGAGAAGAGCGCCCGGTCGAGCGCGGGCCCGTCAACATCCACGGCGTGCTCGATCATGTGAAGCGCCTTGCCCAGTCCGGTTTCGCGCGACACATCCGCTTCGTCGAGAATTACGACCCATCGCTTCCGCCGGTCCTTGGAAACAGGGATCAGCTGATCCAGGTCATTCTGAACCTCGTCAAGAACGCCGCCGAGGCCATCGGGATCGATGCGACGGATGGCGAGATCACACTGACGACCGCTTTCCGTACAGGTGTGCGCCTCCAGGTTCCGGGCTCCCAGGAAAGGGTGAGCCTGCCGATCGAACTGAGCGTCAGCGACAACGGCCCCGGCATTCCGCCCGAGCTGCTGAGCGACCTGTTCGATCCCTTCGTGACCACGAAGGTCCAGGGCAGCGGCCTGGGGCTCGCCCTGGTCGCAAAGATCGTCGGGGACCATGGCGGCATCATCGAATGCGAGCCCGCGCCCCGGCGCACGACCTTCCGAATTCTTCTGCCGATGCACCGCGCCAACGACGGGCGCGAAGCTGATTTGTGAGGCTTGAGCCATGCCCAGTGGACAGATCCTTCTTGCCGATGACGATGCCGCCATTCGGACCGTCCTGAACCAGGCCCTGTCGCGGGCAGGCTACGAGGTCCGCTCCACGAGCAATGCCGCCACGCTCTGGCGGTGGGTGTCGCAAGGGGATGGCGACATCGTCATCACCGACGTGATGATGCCCGACGAGAACGCCTTCGATCTGCTGCCGCGGATCAAGAGGCAAAGGCCGGATCTGCCGATCATCGTCATGAGCGCGCAGAACACCTTCATGACGGCGATCAAGGCCTCTGAGCGGGGGGCCTACGAATATCTGCCGAAACCTTTCGACCTCAAGGAACTGGTGGCCGTCGTCGGGCGCGCCCTGTCCCGCCCGCGAGTCCTTTCCAGTCCGGGGCGGGGGACGGAGAACGAGGACATTCCCCTCGTCGGGCGCTCCCATGCGATGCAGGAAATCTACCGCGCCCTGGCTCGGTTGATGCCGACCGACCTGACCGTCATGATTACCGGCGAGTCCGGCACCGGCAAGGAACTCGTGGCGAAGGCGCTTCATGACTACGGCAAGCGACGACAGGGCCCGTTCATTGCCGTCAATATGGCGGCAATCCCCCGAGAGCTGATCGAATCGGAGTTGTTCGGTCACGAGAAAGGGGCCTTCACAGGCGCGACCGCCCGCAGCACCGGCCGCTTCGAGCAGGCCGAGGGCGGAACCCTCTTCCTCGACGAGATCGGCGACATGCCCATGGAGGCGCAGACCCGCCTCCTTCGCGTCCTTCAGCAGGGCGAATACACCACGATCGGCGGCCGGGTGCCGATCAAGACCAATGTCCGTATCGTCGCCGCGACGAACAAGGACCTGCGGGTGCTGATCCAGCAGGGCCTTTTCCGCGAGGATCTCTATTTCCGGCTCAACGTGGTTCCTTTGCGCCTTCCGCCGCTGCGCGAGAGGGTGGAGGATATCCCGGACCTCGTGCGTCACTTCTTCCTCCTGGTCGAGAAGGAGGGCCTGTCGCGCAAGCAGCTCGATGCCGAAGCCATGGACCGGCTGAAGCGCTACCGTTGGCCGGGCAATGTCCGGGAGCTGGAGAACCTCGTCCGGCGCTTGGCCGCGCTCTATCCGCAGGACACGATCACCGGGGCCATCATCGATGCCGAACTCGATTCCCAGCCCTTGCTGCCGCCTCAGGCGACTGGAAAAGCCGCTGTTGCCCAGCAGGCGGCCTCCGAGGGTCTTTCAGAGGCCGTCGAGCGGCATCTGGCCGATTATTTCGCTGAGTTCAAGGATGGGCTGCCGCCCCCGGGCCTTTACCACCGGATCCTGCGGGAAATCGAAGGGCCTCTGATCGGGGCGGCCCTGGCGGCCACGCGCGGGAACCAGATTCGGGCAGCCGAGCTTCTGGGGGTCAACCGCAACACTCTCCGCAAGAAGGTTCGCGATCTGGACCTGACCTTCGTCCGGACGAACCGGTGAGGTCAGGCATACTGTAATAATTTGACCACAGTGTTGTGTTGGTGCATCAGCATTCAAGGTGCCGAGCGGAGGTGCCTGATTTGCGGGGCACCGTCTTGATCGACCAGGACATTCATGCACAGCGCCAAACGGCGGAACCGGCTCAGCGCAGCCTCGGCTGGCTGGGCTATGTTGCCGTTGCGATGGCGCTTGCCTCGGCGCTGGCGACGTTCCTCATTCTGGCTGGCGCGACCCCGATCTCGCCGACCCACGACGTGGTCGTGCGGGTTTTCATCCTCAACGGCCTCCTGATCATCCTGCTTCTCGTGATCGTCGCCTGGCAGGCGAGGAAACTGGTGCGGGAACGGCTGGCCGGGGCGGCCGCGGCAGGGCTCCATGTCAGGATCGTCGGCCTCTTCAGCCTCGTGGCGGTGCTCCCGGCCATCCTCGTGGCCGCCGTCGCGACGGTGACCCTCGAACGCGGCCTCGACCCTTGGTTCAACGGCCCCATCAAGGAGCTCATGACCAACACGGTCGCGATCGCGCAATCCTATCGAGAGACGCAGTGCAGAAGCCTTGCGCGGGAAACGCAGCTCATGGCTGCCGATCTCAATCGCGCCAAGGTCATGTTCGATGCGGATCGGGCCCTCTTCCGCGATTACATGAAGTCCCGCGCGACCGCCCTGGGTTTTCCGCTCGCCATGCTCTTGGAGCCGGACGGAAGGGTGGTCGAGAAGTTCGAGGCCAAGCCGCTCGAGGGCGTCGCCCAGCCATCCGAAGAAGATCTTCGCGAGGCGAGTGAAGACGAAGCCCTGTGCCTTTTCCCTAGGGCAGGCAACATCTTCCGCTCCGCTCTGAAGCTCCCGGCTCACGGCGGACGCATCCTGTACGTCGCCCGCGAGGTCGATCCCAGGGCCGTCGAATTCCCTCCCGTCGCTGAGGCCGGTGTGGCCTATTACGACGCCCTCGACCAGAGGAAGGTCGGGATTCAGGTCGCCTTCGCGTCCATGTTCGCCCTGATCGCCCTGATCGTCCTTCTTTCTGCGATCTGGTTCGGGTTGAACTTCGCGAACCGCCTCGTCTCTCCAATTCGGCGCCTCATCCATGCGACGGACCAGGTCGCCACGGGCAACTTCTATGTCCAGGTGCCGGTCCGGCGCGGCGAAGGCGATCTCGCCCATCTCGGAGAGACGTTCAACAAGATGACCTCGGAGTTACGCCGGCAGCACGACGGGCTGACCGCTGCGAGCGACCTCATCGATCGCCGCCGTCGCTTCACAGAGGCGGTCCTGGCCGGCGTCTCGGCCGGTGTCATCGGCATCGATGCGAGGGGGCTGATCACCATCGTCAATCCCTCCACCGAAGCCCTGCTCGGAACATCGCGCGAGGAACTGCTCGGACGACCGATCATGATGGTCCTGCCGGAGGTCGCCGGCCTTGTCGACGAGATGGCGCATGGCCGGCAGCGCCTCATGCAGCAACAGATTGCGATTGCGCGGAAGGGCAAGGAGCGGACGATCAATGTCCGCGTGACCTGCGAGCAGGCCCGGAACGAGGAAAGGGATCTCGTCATCACGCTCGACGACATCACGGATCTCGTATCGGCGCAGCGCACCTCGGCCTGGGCGGACGTGGCGCGGCGCATCGCCCACGAAATCAAGAACCCTCTGACGCCTATCCAGTTATCGGCCGAGCGCATCCGCCGGAAATACGGCAAGGTGATCACCACGGATCGCGAGGTGTTCGACCAATGCACCGACACGATCGTGCGGCAGGTCGACGACATCAAGCGCATGGTAGACGAGTTCTCCTCCTTCGCCCGCATGCCGAAGCCGACCATCGGCAACGAGGATCTGGTCGAAACGATCCGGCAGGTGATCTTCATGATGCGGATCGCGCATCCTGAGATTCAGTTTACGGATCAGTTGCCTGCCGGTCCGGTCGTCGCGCCGTTCGACCGGAGGCTTCTCTCTCAAGCCGTCACCAACATCGTCAAGAATGCGACCGAGGCCATTACCGCGGTGCCCGAGCAGGAGCGGGGGCAGGGGCAGATTTCCGTGATCCTGGACGATACGCACCCGGACTACCTGATCCTGGCGGTGACCGACAATGGCAAGGGCTTTCCTGCGGAAGGCCGCCATCGTCTGCTTGAACCCTACATGACGACCCGTGAGGGCGGCACGGGCCTGGGACTTCCCATCGTTGCGAAGATTCTTGAGGAACACGGGGGAGGCATGGATCTTGTCGATAATCCCGCAGGCAGGGGTGGACAGGTTCGCATGTGGATACCAAAGACCAAACAAGTTGCATCGGATGAGGCCCCCGTCGCCTCCACCCGCAACGACATTCGCAGGGCAAGCCTATGAGCGCTGATATTCTGGTCGTCGACGACGAAGCCGATATTCGTGAGCTTGTGGCCGGCATTCTTGAGGATGAAGGACACCGCACGCGTACGGCCGGCTCTTCCGACGAAGCCTTGGCCTCCATCGAGGCGCGTCGTCCGCACCTTGTCTTCCTGGATATCTGGCTGCAGGGCAGTCGCCTCGATGGCCTCCAGGTGCTCGACATCGTGAAGGCGCAGCACCCGGACCTGCCCGTAGTCATGATTTCGGGACACGGAAACATCGAGACGGCCGTGTCGGCCATCCGGGCCGGCGCCTATGACTTCATCGAGAAGCCCTTCAAGGCGGACCGCCTCGTGCTCGTCGCAGAGCGTGCGCTCGAGGCCTCCCGTCTCAAGCGCGAGGTCCGCGACCTTCGGTCCCGCTCCGTGCAGGCGAGCCGCATTGCCGGAAAATCTCTCGTCATCAACCAGCTTCGGCAGGCCGTCGAGCGAGCCGCGCCGACGAATGCGCGCATCCTGATCACCGGCGCTCCGGGCTCCGGCAAGGAGCTGACGGCCCGCACGATCCACAGCCTGTCCACAAGGGCGAACGGCCCCTTCGTCGTGCTCTCGGCTGCGACGATCACACCCGAGATCATGGAAGCCGAGCTTTTCGGCACCGAGGGCGAAGAGGGCCGGGGGCGCCGCGTCGGAGCTCTCGAAGAGGCTCACGGCGGCACTCTCTACATCGACGAGATCGCCGACATGCCGCGCGAGACGCAGGGCCGCATTCTGCGCGTCTTGGTGGACCAGAACTTCCAGCGGGTCGGCGGCACGACGCGCGTCCATGTGGACGTCCGCATCATCTCGTCCTCCAGCCGCGATCTCCCGGCCGAGATCGAAGCCGGTCGCTTCCGGGAAGATCTGTTCCACCGGCTCGGCGTCATTCCGATCCGGGTTCCGTCTCTGGCCGAGCGCCGCGAGGACGTGCCGGAGTTGATCGAGTTCTTCATGGAGCAGATCTCGTCCACAACGGGCCTTCCCAAGCGCCGGATCGCCGAGGACGCCATGGCAGTGCTGCAATCGCACGACTGGCCCGGCAACGTGCGTCAGCTTCGGAACAACGTCGAACGCCTGATGATCCTCACCTCCGGCGATCCCGATGCCGAAATCACGGCCGACATGCTGCCATCCGAGATCGGAACGCTGGTGCCCACGACACCCGGTGGGGCGGGCGGCGAGAAGCTCATGAGCCTGCCTCTTCGCGAGGCGCGCGAGATTTTCGAGCGCGAGTACCTCCTGGCCCAGATCGCCCGGTTCAGCGGCAATATCTCACGGACGGCTGAGTTCATCGGCATGGAGCGCTCGGCGCTCCACCGGAAGCTGAAGTCCCTCGGGATCGGCGGGTAAAAGGGATTCGAGGGGGCTGCCCCGCGGCGCCTGACGGACAAAACCTTAAGTCCAAGAAAAAGCTGCGATTTCCTGGCTTAACCTTCTCCTTCCGGGGGCCATCCACGGGAAAAACTGCCCGGAGGGGGTAGAACTGCCATGTCCCCCCTTGTCTAAAGGTAATCTTCGCCCTGTAATAAGCCTGCCGGTCACCGACCGCACGAAAGCGGACAACGATACAAGCGGCCCCATAGCCAAGACCGGCGGCGATGGGCTGGCGAGGCAACTTCAATGGCGGGCGATCGCGCGCAAAACCTCCAGGACACCTTCCTCAACTACGTCCGGAAGAATAAGATTCCCTTGACGATTTTCCTCGTAAACGGGGTAAAGCTCCAAGGGGTCGTCACTTGGTTCGACAATTTCTGCGTCCTTCTGCGCAGGGATGGCCACTCCCAACTGGTTTACAAACACGCCATTTCCACCATCATGCCAGGACAGCCCGTCCAGTTGTTCGACCAGATCGACGAGGCTGGCGAAAAGGCCTGAGGTGACAGAGCCACGCACACCGGGTGAACACCGTCTTGCCCAGCTTGCCGAGCCCGAGAGAGAGGTCGCGGCAGGCACAAAAACCCTTGTGATCGGACCCTACCTGACGCGCAAGCGTCGGGTTTCCGTAGAACCGGGCACGGAGGCGGCTGCGAACCCACGCCCACCGGAGGCCCGGCTGGACGAGGCGGTGGGCCTGGCCCTCGCTATTGATCTCACCATCGTCCAGTCGGCCATCACGCCTCTGGCTTCGCCTCGCCCCGCTACGTATATCGGGAGCGGCAAGGTCGATGAACTGGCCGCCCTGATCCGGGCGGAGGAGATCGGCCTCGTCATCATGGATTGCGCCCTCAGCCCCGTCCAGCAGCGCAACCTGGAGAAGGCCTGGGGCGCCAAGGTGATCGACCGGACCGGACTGATTCTGGAGATCTTCGGCCGACGCGCCAGGACCAAGGAAGGCACGCTTCAGGTCGAGCTGGCGCATCTCTCGTATCAGAAGGGCAGGCTTGTCCGATCCTGGACCCACTTGGAGCGGCAGCGCGGCGGCTTCGGCTTCCTTGGCGGCCCGGGCGAGACGCAGATCGAAGCCGACCGACGCTTGATCCAGGAGCGGATGAGCCGCATTGAGCGCGACCTGGAAGGTGTGGTCAAAACGCGTTCTCTGCACCGGACGAGCCGGAGGCGTGTGCCCTATCCGATCGTGGCCCTCGTCGGGTACACCAATGCCGGCAAGTCCACGCTCTTCAACCGCATGACGCAGGCCGAAGTGCTGGCCGAAAACATGCTGTTTGCGACCCTCGATCCGACCTCCCGCGCCATCGAACTGCCTCATGGCGAGAAGGCTATCCTGTCGGACACCGTAGGCTTCATCTCGGATCTGCCGACGATGCTCGTCGCGGCTTTCCGCGCCACGCTGGAGGATGTGGTCGAAGCCGATGTTCTGCTCCATGTCCGCGACGTGTCCCACGGCGAGACCGAGGCTCAGGCCGGCGATGTGGCCGTCGTGCTTCGGGAACTCGGCATCGACCCGGACGACACGAGGCGCATCATCGAGGTCTGGAACAAAGCCGATCTCCTCTCGCCGGATGATCGCCAGAGGCTCGCAGCGACCTCGGGACGGGCAGGCGAGGAGAGGCGGCCGATCCTCATCTCGGCTTTGACCGGAGAAGGTCTTCCGGAGCTCCTCACGACCATCGAGCAGCATCTAGCCATGGGCCGGCCGACCTATGAGGTCGATGTGGCTCCTGAAGACGGGCAGGGACTTGCCTGGCTCCATGAGAACACGGAGATCCTGGAACGAACGACGCGGGAGAACGGGCACTCCTTCCTCCGCGTGCGCCTGGTGTCCGGAAAAGAGCCTCGCTTCCTGAACCGCTTCCCGCAGGCCCGTGTCCTATGAGGATTTGCCGGGCCCGCGCTCAGCGAGCTTGGCCTCCACCCAAAGCCTTTCCATCTCGTCGAGAGATGCCTCGTCCAGGCTCTTGTCCTGCTTCTTGAGAGCGTCCTCGACCGATTTGAACCGCCGTTCGAACTTGGCGTTCGTTCGTCTCAAGGCGCGCTCTGGATCGATGCTGAAGTGACGCGCGAGGTTGGTGACCGAAAACAGGAGGTCTCCGATCTCATCTTCGATCCGGTCTTTCTCTCCGGATGAAGACGCCTCCTTAACCTCTTCCAGCTCCTCATGAATTTTATCGACGACCTGCGCGGCATCGGGCCAGTCGAAGCCGACCTTCGCTGCCTTGGTCGTCAACTTCTGCGCCCGCGTCAGGGCAGGCAGGACGGTCGGGATGCCGCCGAGAAAGCCCGCCTCACGGGCATCGGGCATGACGCCCAGCTTCTCGCGGGCGTCGCGACGCTCGGCCTTCTCCTCCTGCTTGATCTCGTCCCAGAGGTGTTTCACCTCCTCGGGCGACAGATCTTTCAAATCGCCGAATACGTGCGGATGGCGCCTGACGAGCTTTCGGGTGATGGCCTCGACCACGTCCGGAAAGGCGAAGGCACCATTCTCCTCCGCCATGCGGGCGTGAAAGACCACCTGCAGGAGAAGATCGCCCAGTTCCTCCTTCAGATCGGCCAGATCGTGGCGCTCGATGGCATCGACGACCTCATAGGCCTCCTCCAGCGTGTAGGGAGCGATGGAGGCGAAATCCTGCTCGAGATCCCAGGGGCATCCGGTGCCGGGAGTGCGCAGGGCCGCCATAATCTCCAAAAGCCGTTTGATATCGGAAGAAGGCTTCATGATAGGCTCCCTGGGCGCGTCGCCGCTTCATAGCCCAACGCTGTGGCCGGGAGCCAGTCGGATTTGGCCATCGGAACGGACGAGTGAGTTAATAATGGCCGAGGCGCTAATGATTCTCGAAGGACAGGGATATGAAAGCTCGGGTTAAGCTGATCGACGGAATGGCCTTTCTGGGGGAGTCCGGGAGCGGACATGCGGTCGTCATGGATGGGGCGCCGGAATACGGTGGTCGCAATATCGGCATCCGGCCCATGGAAATGCTCCTCATCGGCCTTGGAGGATGCACGGCGTTCGACGTGGTCCAGATTCTCCGGAAAGGGCGCGAGCAGGTGACCGATTGTGAGGTCGAGGTCGCTGCGGAGCGAGCGGAAGCCGACCCGAAAGTGTTTACGAAAATCCATCTCGAGTATCGCGTGAAGGGGCGAAATCTTGCACCGGCCAAGGTCGAGCGGGCTATCTCGCTCTCGAAGGAGAAATACTGCTCCGCCTCAATCATGCTTGGGGCGGTGGCTACCATCACCCACAGCTGGACAGCTATCGACGAAAACGCGGAGCCTGAGATAGCCTCCATGTGACCATCGACGCTCCGGAGAACGACCATGAAGCTCTTCTTCTCGGAAGCCCAACTCTCGCATCAGCCCAGGCAGTACATGGTTCACGGCCGGATCGTCGATCCGTTCGACAACCCGAACCGGGCAACCACGCTGATCGATGCCCTGAGCGGATTGGGGCTGACAAGAACGGAGCCTGGAGACCTCGGCCGGAGCGTCCTCCTGAGCGTCCATGCCGATCACTACGTAGACTTCCTCGCGGAGGCCTACGACCGCTTCATGGAACTCCCGAACCATGGGCCGGAGGTCCTGCCCAACGTCCACCCCTATCGTGGGGCGGATTTCAGCCTGCGGCAGCGTGACCGGCCGCATCCAACAGGCATTCTCGGGCGCGCCGGCTGGTACATCGGGGATATGTCCTGCGCCATTATGAAAGAAACGTTCCAGGCAGCCTACGCCTCCGCGCAGACCGCGGCGGCGGGCGCCGAGGCGGTTCTTGCGGGCGAACGTGCCGCCTTTGCCCTGTGCAGGCCGCCCGGCCATCATGCCTACGCAGATCGCGCTTCGGGTTTCTGTTTCTTCAACAATGCCGCCATCGCCGCGGAGGTGTTCCGGCGCCATTTCCCCCGTGTGGCGATCATCGATTTCGATACGCATCACGGTGACGGCACACAGGCCATCTTCTATGCCCGTGACGACGTGTTCTACGGCTCGGTCCACACAGACCCCTCGAACTATTACCCCCACTTCGCCGGTTATGCGGATGAAACCGGAGTGGGGCAGGGCGAGGGGGCGAACCTCAACCTGCCCCTCGCGCCGGGAGCCGATGGCGAAGCCTTCATCGACGCCAATCAGCGCCTTGCCCTCGCCGTGCAGGCCCATGGAGCCGAGGCTCTCGTCCTCTCGGCCGGGTGGGATGCCCACAAGGATGACCCGCTGTCGAAGCTCAATGTGACCTCGGATGCCTTTTCGCGCATCGGCGAGATCTGGGGCAAACTCGATCTTCCGACCCTGGTCGTGCAGGAGGGGGGATATTCGCTCGCCGCAGTCGCCGAAGCGGCTCCTGCCTTCATCCGGGCCTTCCGGGAGAATGCGGCCGAATAATCGCCGGCTCGTGGCTTCAGACATCCACCTGTCATCCGGCCTTGAGAGCACGAGAGCCAATTTCGTGCATGCGATGGCCTTGCACAATAAATTAGTTGATACTAAATTAGAGCCATTGAAATACGAAATGTAAATGTATGCCCAAACTCGATCTCGACCTCGACATGTTTGAGAAGCAGGCCACGGAAGTGGCCGACATCCTGCGGGCGCTCGCCAACGAGCGGCGCCTGATGATCCTGTGCAAGCTGGTGGAATGGGGCGAGGCGAACGTGACCTCCCTGGCCGAGGCAGTCGGGCTGTCGCAATCGGCCCTGTCGCAGCATCTCGCCAGGATGCGTGAGGAGGGGATCGTTACCACCCGGCGTGAAAGCCAGACCATCTGGTACCGCATCGCCGACCCGCGCATCGAGCAACTGTTCGCCACTCTCTATGCCTTGTTCTGCAGGCAGGCGAAGCAGGGAAAGTCCGCTTAGTCGGCGGACCACGCCGGCTCGCTACCTGCCCATCGAGGGAGAATGCCCATGGAGAACTTCACCCCTATCCCGGCACTTCTCGGCGGCCTGCTCATCGGAGCCTCGGCAGCCCTCTTGCTCGTGTTGAACGGCAGGATCGCCGGCATCAGCGGCATTCTCGGCGGCCTACTCCAGCCGGCCCGCAACGAGCTCGGCTGGCGCGCTGCCTTCCTGGCCGGACTGCTGATCTCACCTCTGGTCTATGGGGCGGCTGGTGGCACGCTGCCGACGATCACCCTGAATGCGCCCCTGGGGCTTCTGGCTCTGGCCGGTCTTCTGGTCGGGTTCGGGACGCGGCTCGGGGCAGGTTGTACCAGCGGGCACGGTGTCTGCGGCATCGGGCGCGGATCGCCCCGGTCTCTTGCCGCGACGGCGGTCTTCATGGTCACCGCTGTTGCAACCGTTTTCCTCTCCCGCCACGTTCTGGGGAGTTAGGCTATGCCTTTGGTCATCTCGGCCTTCGTGTCCGGCCTGCTCTTTGGCCTCGGGCTGATCGTCTCGGAAATGGTCAACCCGGCCAAGGTCCTGGGCTTTCTGGATATTGCCGGTCATTGGGACCCGAGCCTCGCCTTCGTCATGGGCGGCGCTGTCGTGGTGTCGGCCCTCGGCTACGCTCTTGCCAAACGCCGTGGCGTTCCTGTTCTGTCGCCCAAGCTCGAGATTCCGACCAGACGCGACCTCGATCCTCGCCTGCTCGCGGGCGCCGTGCTGTTCGGCATCGGTTGGGGACTGATCGGCCTGTGCCCGGGCCCCGCGCTGGTGGCTCTGACCTTCGGCCCTCGCGAGATTTTCGTGTTCGTCGCTGCCATGATCGCCGGGATGGCGCTGTTCCGGCTCATGCCTGCAGGGTGGCCGCAGGTGACCTTCCGACGCGAAGCTCCGGGATTGGATGGCTGACGGCGGGGCATGATCGCCCGGGAAAGAAGAAACACCATGCGAGCCGCAAGGGTCGGGCGAGCGCCCTCGTAAGGGCTGCGACAGCTCCTATGGCAGGCAAGCCACATCCCCGTCAGCCTCTCCAGATCTGCCGAAACGGAATGGCAGGCGCTGCCGGTACGGCATGATCGACCTTGGTCGAATCCTCCTGGACGGGGCTGGAACGTGCCTTTGCCTTCCTGCCCGAAGTTCCATATAGGGCATTGCTCACAATGGACCGAACGGCTCAATTCGAGAAGGTAACCCTCCATGGCGGCCGAGATCGCCGAAACGACTGCAGGCAAGAATTCTCAGCCGGATCTGGATGCTCTCCTCGGCAACGCGCGGGAGGCCGCTGACTTCCTCAAGGCATTTTCCCATGAGGTCCGCCTTATCATCCTGTGTCTGCTGATGGATGGTGAGAAGTCCGTGTCGGAGCTCGAACAAATCCTGAATCTGAGACAGCCCGCCGTATCCCAGCAATTGGCCCGCCTGCGGGCCGACAATCTCGTCGAAGCCCGGCGCGACGGCAAGAACATCTATTACTCTCTAGGCAGGCCCGAGGTCATCGATCTCATCGGCGTTCTGCATCGCTCTTTCTGCAAGAAATGACGCGTCTCTCGGGCGATGGAATGAAGACTTCGCTGATCGCTCAGGGATCAACGTCGTCCTGACCGCGAATTCAGCCTCACAAGACCCGGATCCGTGACCATCGGCTCGCCTCTGGTCCCGTGCTGGGCGCGCCATACGGCCTCAAAACGCAGCCCAGCTTAACGATTGCTAGACCGATCTGCGGTAAGAAACCAAGGGCACATCGGAAAAATCCTGCCCCGACTGTCACTCTTGGGAATGTCCATGGCCAAACAATCAAAGCTGCTGGATGCCTATGAACGCATGATAGCCGCTGAGGAGGAGAAGAGCCGTCTGATTCCGGAACGGCTCGTGACGCTCATTGCGGATAAGCCCTGGATCGAAGCCGTAAGTCAGCACTCACAGGCACGTCAGGCCTTCCTGGAAGCAGCTGTCGATTTCTGCCGATCCAAGAAGGCCAGAGTGCTGAGGACTTCGTGCAAGGTGAACGCAAAGCAGCTTATCCGCAAAGCTGCTCAAGACACTCACGCAGTTTGAAAATCTCGCTGCACGGCTTACCCCATCAGGATCATCCGCCTGGAAGGCACTGCTGCGCTGTCCGAGCCATATCGCAGGACAACGGCTCTTCTCTCACTTGCGCGCGGCCATGAGATCGTGAGTGAGAACGGTGAGCTTGCCGATCAGCGATGCCATATCGGTTGGATCGCACGACCACTGGGTTCCAATAGCTGAACCATCGGCCGACACGGATACCACCGCGAGCGAGCGCAGCTTACCTTCCCGGGCGAGCCGCAGATGCTCCTGCAAGAGATCGATCATGGACGCTGTGTTCTCATCGATCGGCGGAGCTGCGATCGGCTGGAGCCTCGTCACCGACCCACGTTGGCTTGCGTGCTTATCGCTCATGTGCACCCCTTGCTCTGACAAATTCTGCCCGGTTGGACTCTTCTGGTTGACTGAGGATGCGCACTAGACATGAAGCGAGTGTCAATACTAGGTCTTGACAGCAAAAACAGCGGTCGTGTCGTATTTAAACAACAGCCGGCAAATAAGCTTGGCAATTAGCTTTGCGGAATGCTTTAAGGAGATCGTATTCTACAGGGCGTAGTTCAGGATACAGCACGGGTTCCACCAAGTTCCGGAGCCGGGGATTTTTTGGAGGATCCCTTCCGAATGTCCCATCGGCGTGTCACGAACCACGAGAAAACTCGTCGAACCCTCCTCTGGAGGAGGCTCGCCCGGAGGAAGCGCCGGGCGAACGTCCGGCGCGATAGAGCTTGCTGATAAGGTCTCTCAGAATGGCTGGGATGGGGCCATCCTCAGGGATGATCCCCGCGGGTCGCGGCAATGCCGTCGGCCCCGGACAGCCCCATCAATTCCGCCAGACGGTTCCGGGCCCGGTTCACGCGGCTCTTGATCGTGCCGACCTTCACCCCGAGAGCATCTGCGGTCTCCTCGTAGGACATCCCCTCAGCCCCTACGAGCAGGATAGCCTCACGCTGCTCCTGCGGCAGCTTTGCGAGGGCCGCTTCGAGGTCTTGCACGACAATCCGATCCTCCTGATCGGGGATCGAAATCAGCGTCGCTGCGTAGGCTCCGTCAGCATCCTCCACTTCGCGCTGCGTACGGCGATGGGCGGAGAAGAACTGGTTGCGGAGAATGGTGAAAAGCCACGCTTGGAGGTTCGTTCCCGCCGCAAAACTCTCCTGTCGGCTGATCGCTTTCAGGATTGTTTCCTGGACGAGGTCCTCGGCCCGGTGGATGTCTCGGGTGAGCGAGATCGCGAAGGAGCGCAGCGGCGACAGGCTGGCCATGATCCCATCGACGAACGCTTGGTCCATCGGCTGCGTGTGGGCCCGGATAACCTGAGCCACCCGGTCGGCGAGCCTGGCAAGGCTCTGAGGCAGCTTCTCGGCGGCAGGGTCGCCGTAAAGAGCGCGCAGCTGCGTGCCGAGATGGGCCTGGATGGCCGCGTCGAGGATCGGATTTTCAGCGGGAAGGGTGCGTGGGTCTGAAATGGTCTTGGTCATGCCCAAACAAATGTGCACGGCCGGACAGTTTTCAACCTCAAAGGATCGTCTCCGTCGAGGGAGCATTCGGACGAGGTCACATTCGTGCGAGTTGCCAACCGGCCGAGCGACTAACGGTCTTGTCTTCCCATCGCGTCGTTCCAGTTTCTGCCGACGGAACGCGGACAAGTTTCAGCGCGTTGACGTGCCCCGCCTCATGACCATCAACCGGAACGAATCGTGTCGATTTCCTCCGTCCGTCTGCACCGCCTGCTGCTGATGGCCTCGATACTCGTGCCGGCGATCGTATTCATCGCAGCGGCAGCCTGGAACAGGTCGGAAGTTCTGCGCGAGAACGAGGAGGCTCTGACCCGCACGGCGGCCATCCTGCACGAGCATGCCCGCAAGGTGTTCGACACGGTGGACCTTGTTCTCGGGCGCATCGACGACCGCATCCAGGGCATGTCGTGGGAGGAGATCGCGTCGCCGGAAACGAGCGCCTTTCTGCAGCGGCTCAAGGCCCCCCTGGAGCAGGCTGTGTCGATCTGGATCACGGACGCCACCGGGCATGTCCGCGCCGGCAGCCAGCCCTGGGATCCCGATGTCACCATCGCCGAGCGCGAATGGTTCCAAGCCCAGCGCGGACGCGACGCGGGAACCTTCATCAGCGCCGCCTTCGAGGGCAAGGCAACCCGCGTGCTCGGGTTCGCGGTCAGTCGCCGACGCTCGACGCCGGAAGGGCACTTCGACGGCATCATACACGTCGCGCTCAACCCAGAGTATTTTGCCCGCTTCTTCCGGGAGGCGGCCCCGCCCGGACCTCATGTTGCTTCCCTTCTCCGGCAGGATGGGGCCGTGCTGGCCCGGTCCCCGGTTGCGTCAGCAACCATGCGCCTCTCGCCGGAGAGCCCTCTGATGCGCAGCATCGCGGCTCAGCCGGGTGGGGGAATGTTCTCCGGAATATCGATGACCGACGGGCGCGAGCGGTTCTACGCCTATCGCCATGTTTCGCCGTATCCGCTCTATGTCTCGTCCGGAATCGACGTCGACGCGATCCTTCGGCAGTGGCTCCGGAACGTCGCTGCCTACGCTGTCGTGGCGGGGCTGTCGGCTCTGATCCTGCTGCTTGTTTCCTGGCTTGCCCTACGGCGCGCCCAGGCGGAGCAGGCCGCTCTCGTGAGGCTGCGCCATGAAAGCGAGCAGCGCCTCGCGGCCGAGCAGCGCCTGCTGCAGGCCCAGAAGATGGAGAGCATCGGCCAGCTCACCGGCGGGATCGCTCACGACTTCAACAACCTGCTGGCGGTGATCCTCGGCAACCTCGATCTCCTGCGCAAGCGCATCAAGGATGATGATCGCGCACGACGGCTGCTGGAAGGGGCGATTCAGGGTGCTCAGCGTGGCGCGGCTCTGACCCAGCGGCTCCTGGCATTCTCCCGCCGCCAGGATCTCACTCCGCAGACCGTCGACGTGCCACAGCTTGTGAGCGGCATGACGGACCTGCTGTCACGCTCGCTCGGTCCGAGCATCCGGATCGTGACCCAGTTCCCCCGGGACCTGCCTCCGGTCAAGGCCGATCCGAACCAACTGGAAATGGCGCTGCTGAACCTGGCGGTAAATGCCCGCGACGCCATGCCGACCAGCGGCACGATCACGATCTCGGCGCGTGCCGAGGCGGTCGCCGAAGGCAACGACCAAGGCCTGAATCCGGAGGCCTATGTGTGCATATCCGTGAGCGACACGGGCCTTGGCATGGACGCGGCTACGCTGGCGCGCGCCATCGAGCCCTTCTTCACGACGAAGGGTATCGGCAAGGGGACGGGCCTGGGCCTCTCGATGATCCATGGATTGGCCGTGCAGTCCGGCGGCACCCTGAAGCTGAAGAGCGAGGTGGGAAAAGGCACGACCGCAGAGATCTGGCTGCCGCAGGGCGAGCCCATGCCTGAGACGTCGCGGCGGGATAGACGGCAGAGACCGGCTCACCGCAGCTGCACGGTCCTCCTCGTCGAGGACGATCCTTTGGTGATGACAGCCACGGCTGCGATGCTGGAAGATCTAGGCCACACCGTCGTCGAGGCCTCGTCCGGCGAGGTGGCCTTGACCATCCTACGTGAGAATCCATCGGTCGATCTCGTGGTTACCGACCATGCGATGCCAGGCATGACCGGCCTGGAACTGGCGGAGAGGATCGGGGGAGAGTGGCCCGGCATGCCGATCCTGCTGGCCAGCGGCCACGCCGAGTTGCCGGAGCGGGCCAGCATCGCCGTTCCACGGCTGACGAAGCCATTCAGGCGCGACGAGTTGGAGATTGCGATCGCGTCGATTGTCACGCCATCCTGCGAACCGGCCAAAGTGGTCCCATTCCCGAGGCCGTGACGGATCCCGGTCTGCAATCTTGATCTCGAGCGTTGTCGTGCTTCTCGGGGCGGACCTCAATGCCGAGATGGAGCACCAGACCGCAGCAAGACACGACAGTCGGACCGCCATGGCGGAAGCCACTGGGCAGCCAAGGCGTACAAGGGCGCTTCAAGGGCGCACTGTAGCCTGATCGCTCCAAGCCGGTCATTGCCAGCTGGACCCGGCCCGGAATGGACGCCTCCGTCAGGTCCTCTTCATCCGGATTGCTGCCGCACGACGGTGCCCTTCCAGGCCTTCGCTCCGGCTCTGCCTTGCAGCGGGCGGTGCAACGGCAGCAACGCCGCGCTCATCCAGCCACTGGTGCGTGCAGACCTTGACGTAAGAACCGACCCAGAGCCCGCCCGTATAGCGGCCCGCTCCCATCGTGGGCAGCGTGTGATTGGTTCCGCAGCATTTGTCCGAGTAGACGACGCTGGCAAGGGGACCGACGAAGAGGGAGCCATAGTTCCGCAGTTTCTGCGCGGTTGCGTGAGGCTCGGCTGTGTGGACCTGGAGATGCTCGGCCGCAATGGAGTCCGAATAGGCGATCATCGCCTCCTCGTCTTCGCACAGCACGACCTCGCCGAAGTCGCGCCACGCCGCGCCCGCAACGGGGGCCGTCGGAAGGTCCTGGAGCTGCCGCTCGACCTCCGCAAGCGTCGCCTCCGCCAGTCTCCGGCTCGTGGTGATGAGGCCTACCCGCGTCCGCACGTCGTGCTCGGCCTGCGCAAGCAGGTCCACGGCAATCAGGTGCGGATCTCCCGTATCGTCGGCGACCACGAAAATTTCGCTCGGCCCGGCAAGCTGATCGATGCCCACGCGCCCGAAGACCTGTCGCTTCGCCTCATTCACATAAGCATTGCCCGGTCCGACGATCTTGTCGACCGCAGGAACGGACTCGGTTCCAAAGGCCATGGCGGCGATCGCCTGGGCCCCGCCCACGCGGAAAATGCGGTCTGCGCCTGACAGGTGGCATCCCGCGACCATTGCCGGGTGAGCCTTGGGCGGCAGGCAGGCAATGACCTCCTCGCATCCGGCGACGCTTGCGGGCACGAGCGTCATGATCGGAGCCGACAGGAGAGGGTATCGCCCACCCGGAACATAGGCGCCGATTGTCTGGATGGGGATGACCCGGTGGCCCAGATGAAGGCCGGGCAGGGCTTCGATCTCAAGCGGAAGGATCGTACCCAGTTGGGCCTGCGCAAAGGCGCGCACGCGCTCAATGGCGAACTCGGTGTCACGGCGGGTTTGCGGATCAAGATTCCTGACCGCCTCGCTCCGCTCCTGGGCGCTCACCTCGAACACCGACACATCGGCTTGGTCGAACGCTTTTGAATAGTGATGGAGGGCAGCATCCCCCTGATCGCGCACGGCCGCGACGATCTCCCGTACGGTTGCCTCGATCTCGCCGGTGTCCGTCTCGGCACCGCGCCGAGAGGCTTTGATGAACGTGATTTTCGCGCGCGTGGCCGCAGATAGATTCGACATCGTTCCCTCCCATTCTCGGTTCCAGGTTCGGAGATCGTGCCGGATCCCTCAAGGGAGCCCTGCCGGATTGTTCAGAATTCTCACCAGAGATAGGGTCAGGGCAGAGTTGCCCATTGCCGGATGCTCTGCAGATTCGGGATATTCCATTACGCAGGATCGCCATGCCGAAAATCGGAACACGGTTACGGGAGCTTCGCCGCCGGCGCGGATTGGGGGTCCGGGAACTCGCCCTGCGGTCGGGTATTTCGCACTCTTCGATCTCGCTGATCGAGCGTGACCGCATGAGCCCTTCCGTGGATACCCTGAGCGCAATCCTCGATGCGCTGGGAACCACCCTGACCGGCTTCTTCGCCGATATGAGCGCGGCCGTTCCGTACTCTCCCTTCTACCCGGCCGACGAATGGGTGGAAATCGGCAAGGCTCAGACGATTTCCTATCGGGTTCTGGGCATGAACCACCCCAACCGCCAGATCCTGATGCTCCACGAGACCTATGCGGTCGGTGCGGATTCGGGTTCGCCGTTCTCCCACTCGGCCCAGGAGGCTGGCGTCGTGGTTCGCGGAGCCATAGAGGTGACGGTCGGGGATCAGAGCCGGATCCTGAGGGAGGGTGACGGCTATTATTTCGACAGCAGGATACCGCACCGGTTCCGAAACGCATCGGGCGGAACGAGCACCATCATCAGCGCCGTCACACCGCCCACCTACTAGCGCCTCGTACGTCGAAGGCGGCCTTCCACCTTTGCGACGTCCCAGATACTCGTTATGGCCGCCGCATTGCCATGTTGGTGACTATTCTCACCAAGGATCGCCCTTGGCAGCCGTTAAATTGCCACGGTATGCTCGGCTTCCCCAGAGGAAAATAACCAACAGAGGGATAGGACGATGAATTCCGCGAAGATGCTCAAAATCGCCGGCTGTATATCCGCCTTGCTCTTAGGTGGGAGCGTTCAGGCCGTCCAGGCTCGTGATCTCACGGTGGTTTCCTGGGGCGGCAATTACCAGGATGCGCAGCGCAAGATCTACTTCGAACCCTTCTCCAAGAAGACCGGCAAGCCGCTTCTCGAGGAAAGCTGGGACGGCGGCATCGGCGTTCTGGCCGCCAAGGTCAAGGCCGGCACACCCAATTGGGATGCGGTTCAGGTCGAGGCCGAGGAACTGGCGCTCGGCTGCGCCGATGGCTTCTACGAGAAGATCGACTGGAGCAAACTCGGCGGCAAGGACAAGTTCCTTCCCGCGGCCGTGAGCGATTGCGGAGTCGGCGCCATCGTATGGTCGACGGCCCTGAGTTACGATGCCAATCGCTTGAAGGAGGCGCCAGCATCGTGGGCCGATTTCTGGGACGTGAACAAGTTCCCGGGCAAGCGCGGTCTCCGGCGGGGACCGAAATACGCTCTGGAGTTTGCCCTGATGGCCGATGGCGTCCCGCCCGCCGACGTCTACAAGGTTTTGGCGACGCCAGAGGGGGTCGATCGGGCGTTCAAGAAGCTCGATCAGCTGAAGCCGCACATCGTCTGGTGGGAATCCGGCGCACAACCCCTGCAGCTCCTCGCGTCCGGCGAGGTGGTGATGACCTCCGCCTATAATGGCCGCATCTCGGGCATCAACAAGGCCGAGGGCAGGAACTTCAAGGTCGTCTGGCCCGGCAGCGTCTACGCCATCGACAGCTGGGTGATCCTCAAGAACAGCCCGAACAAGGACCAGGCGATGGATTTCATCGCCTTCGCCAGCCAGCCTGAAAACCAGGTGAAGCTGCCCGAGTACATCGCCTATGGACTGCCGAACAAGCAAGCGGCCTCCCAGGTCCCGGCGGAACTGCAAAAGGATCTGCCGACCTCACCGGAAAACCTCTCGAAGGCCGTTGCGCTCGATGCCGATTTCTGGGTCGACAACATCGAGGAGTTGAACAAGCGCTTCAACGCTTGGCTGGCCCAGTAACAGGAGGGCTGATCTCCTGATCGAAGGAGGCGTGGGGCATCCCCACGCTTCCTCCCGACGGACCTATGCCAACGGATCTGGCTCTGCACCGGGTGAGAGACGATGCTACAACCCCATGGGTCACGGCCAGAGCCGGATGGAGCGGAGAGATATGCAGCCGTTTATTCAGTTCGAGTCCGTTTCAAAGAGCTTTGGCTCGCTCACCGTAATCGATGACCTCGACCTCACCATCCAGAAGGGCGAGTTCCTGAGCCTTCTCGGCCCGTCCGGCTCGGGCAAGACGACGATTCTGATGATGCTGGCGGGCTTCGAGCGGCCGACCCATGGAGCCATCAGGCTCGACGGCACGCGCATTGACCAGCTGCCGCCCCACCGCCGCGAGATGGGCGTGGTTTTTCAGAACTATGCCCTTTTCCCGCATATGACGGTGGCCGAGAACGTCGCCTTTCCGCTGGAAATGAAGAGGCTTCCCAGTGCCGAGATCTCCCAGAAGGTCGAGCGCGCCCTCGACATGGTTCGGCTGGGCCATCTGAAAAACCGCCGGCCCTCCCAGCTGTCCGGCGGGCAGCAGCAGCGGGTCGCCCTGACGCGGGCTCTCGTGTTCGAGCCCAGGGTGATCCTGATGGATGAACCGCTCGGGGCTCTCGACAAGCAGTTGCGGGAACATATGCAGCTGGAGATACGGGAACTCCACAAGCGGCTTGGCCTGACCATCGTGTTCGTGACGCACGATCAGTCGGAGGCCCTGACCATGTCCGACCGGATCGCCGTGTTCAATGCGGGCAAGATCGAGCAGATCGACAGCCCCCATGCGATTTACGACACGCCCCGCACGCGCTTCGTCGCGCAATTCATCGGCGAGACTAATCTGATCGAGGCTGATGTCGTCAATATCCAGGACGGGCAGGCGACCATCGCCTTGGGGGATCTTCTCGCGGCCAAGGTCCGCATCGATCCTGAGTTGAAGGCCGGACAGAAGGCGTGGTTTTCATTGCGCCCGGAACGGATGCGGCTAGGAGCGGACCCGGCCGGCGAAAACGCGTTCGACATGACGATCACCGACTGCATCTACCACGGGGATCACATGCGGGTGCAGTTGGCGCGGGGCAACTTTGCTTTCACGGCACGATGCGAGCGCCTCGCGGGCAACTGGACGGTCGGGGCTCCCGTCGTGGTGTCGTTCGATCCTCGCGATTGCACGGTTCTCGCCCCATGAGCAGAATACCCGCACGAGACCGTTTGGGCGCATTGCTGCTGATCGTGCCGCTCCTGAGCTTTCTGGCGGTCTTCTTCCTGTGGCCTCTCTGGACGATGGTGACGGCTGCCGTCGTCGACGATACGGTCAGCCGCGTCCTGCCGAGGACGGCTGCGGTCATCGTCTCCTGGGACGGTCAAGACCTCCCGCCGGTGCCGGTTCAGCAGGCTCTGGTCGAGGATCTCAGGCAGGCCGAAGACCAACAGGCTTTAGGCGAGACAGTGCGGCGGCTCAACAGCGCCGTCTCGGGCTTTCGAACGCTGATGACCCGCACGACGAGTGCCATCCGTGACGAAACGGATCCAAAGGCTATCGATCTGGGGAGCCTCGACCGGCGCTGGAAGGATCCCCGCTTCTGGCTGGCGCTCAAGGAGGCGGTCCCGCCCTATACCGATCGCAATCTCCTTGCGGCGGTTGACATGAAGCGGGATGCGGACGGGAACATCGTCAGCGAGGAGCCTGGTGCATCGGCCAACCGGTTGATCATGTTCCGCACCTTCCTGGTCGCCGCAATCGTGACCATGGCGTGCGCGGCGATCGGTTTGCCCTATGCCATGCTGGCTTCCGCCGTGACTGGCTGGAAGCGCACGGTGCTCCTGCTGGCGGTCCTGGTCCCCTTGTGGACATCGTTGCTGGTGCGCACCACGGCCTGGTTTGTCCTCCTGCAGAACGAAGGGCTGATCAACGGGGCCTTGCAGGCGATGGGCCTCATCGATCGGCCCTTGCCGCTGATCTTCAACCGGATGGGCGTCGTGATCGCCATGACGCATGTGCTTCTGCCGTTCATGGTCCTGCCGATCTACAGTGTGCTTCTGTCCGTTCCGCGCAACCTCATGCAGGCTGCCGCCTCGATGGGGGCCGGACCTCTGCGGGCCTTCTGGCGCGTGCTGCTGCCTCTCAGTCTTCCGGGCCTTTTGTCGGGCTCGCTCCTCGTTTTCATGGTGGCGATCGGCTACTACATCACTCCGGCGCTCGTGGGCGGAGCCAACGACCAGATGATCAGTTCCGTCATTGCGTTCTACGCAACAGGAACGGCCAATTGGGGGCTGGCCGGAGCGCTGGGGCTGATCCTTCTTCTGGTGACGATGATCCTCTACTTCATCTACGGGCGGCTTTCGAAGTCTCCCCAATTGCTGGGGGCGTGAGGCCATGTTCCGGGCAGTTCAAATCGTGTTCGGCATCCTGATCGTAATCTTTCTGCTCATGCCGATCGTCGCGATCCTGCCTCTGGCCTTCACGTCCAGCATCTTCCTGACATACCCGATCGAGGCATACTCCCTCCGCTGGTTCAGGGAACTGGCGACGGCTGAGGCCTGGCGTCTGTCCATCATAAACAGCCTGATCATCGGCTTGGGAGCAACGGTGCTCTCCACCGTTCTAGGCACATTGGCATCATTGGGGATGCGCTCGAGAGCTCTGCCGCTGGCAGATTTCTTGAGGACCATATTCCTTCTGCCGATGGTCGTGCCAGCCGTGGTGCTGGGCGTAGGGATGCAGATGCTGTTCGTGAAGCTTGGTCTCGCAAGCACATATCCGGGCGTTATGATCGCTCACGCAGTCCTGTGTGTGCCTTTCGTGATCGTAAGCGTCTCCGCATCGCTCCAAGGGATCGATCCCTCCGTGGAGAGGGCCGCGAGCAGCCTGGGCGCCTCGCCGGTCACGGTCTTCCGCCGGGTGACGCTCCCGCTGGCGCTTCCCGGCATTATTTCCGGTGCGGTCTTTGCCTTTGCGACTTCCCTGGATGAGGTGGTCATCACTCTGTTCGTGGCCGGTCCCAATCAGAGAACACTGGCCCGTCAGATGTTTTCGAGCATTCGGGAAAACATCAGCCCGACTGTGGTTGCGGCTGCCTTGCTGCTCATCATCGGCACGCTTTGTCTTGGAGGATTGGCGGCTCTGTTGCGGTGGCGCCAGGAACAGAACGCTCTTCGGGCAACCGTTTAACAATGGGCACCGCATCGATCCAAAAAGTTGGACTCAGCTCTTGGGATCAATAGGATGCTCTCTGACAATTCCGATCCAGCGCACAGGAAGGATAGAGAAGATCATGCGTGGACACCCGAACTCGATCTATGCCCGTGATGTGGAGTACGTGCTCCATCCCGTCACCAATGCCCGCAAACATGAGGAGATCGGTCCAATCGTGATCGACCGCGGGGAGGGGATCTACGTCTACGACGACCAAGGCAACCGCTATATCGAGGGATTGGCCGGTCTCTGGAGCGTGGCGGTCGGGTTCGGAGAGAAGCGCCTCGTCGAGGCCGCTCGACGCCAGATGGCGAAGCTGCCCTATTACCACACCTTCTCCCACAAAACGAACGAGCCTTCCGTCCTGCTGGCGGAGAGGCTGGTGAAGATGACCCCAGACCGCCTCAAGCGCGCGTTCTTTACGAATTCGGGTTCCGAGGCAAATGACAGCGTCATCAAGATGGTCTGGTACTACAACAATGCGCGAGGCATGCGGCAGAAGAAGAAATTCATTGCCCGCACCAATGCCTATCATGGCATCACGCTTGCCTCGGGCAGCCTGACGGGACTTCCGGCAAACCAGCGCGATTTCGACCTTCCGTTCATTCCGGTGCGGCACGTCACCTGCCCGCATTACTACCGGTATGCGCAGCCGGGCGAAAGCGAGGAGGCCTTCGCGGATCGACTCGCCGCGGAACTTGAGGCGGTCATCCTTGAGGAAGGACCTGATACGGTAGCTGCGTTCATTGGCGAGCCGCTGATGGGGGCGGGCGGTGTCATGCCGCCGCCGGCAACCTACTGGGAAAAGGTCCAGGCCGTTTGCCGGAAGTACGACGTTCTGATCGTCGCCGACGAGGTGATCAATGGCTTCGGGCGTCTCGGCACGATGTTCGCCTGCGAATATTACGGAATTGATCCCGACATTCTGGTGCTTTCGAAGCAGCTCACCTCATCCTACCAACCTCTTGCAGTGGTGATGATCAGCCAGGAGCTCTATGACGGCATCGCCGACAACTCCGCCCGCATCGGCACCTTCGGCCATGGCTTCACGACGTCCGGCCATCCGGTTCCTGCGGCGGTTGCGCTCGAGAACCTCGACATCATCGAAGAGAAAGGCCTCGTCAAGAATGCACGACGCGTCGGCGAAGTGATGCAGGCCGAGCTCCGCAAGCTGGCGGACCACCCCTTGGTGGGCGAGGTTCGCGGCGCCGGGCTCATTGCCGGAGTGGAACTGGTCGCCGACAAGGAGACAAAGGCAAAATTCGATCCTGTAGGGAAGGTGGGGGCGCGGGTGTTCTCGCGCGCCCATGAGAACGGATTGATCATCCGCGCGATCGGAGACGTCATCGCATTCTGCCCGCCCCTCATCATCACGGAGGAGCAAGTCCACGATATGGTGCGGCGTTTTAAGGTCACCCTCGACGAAACAGCTGCTTTGCTGCGGGAGACCAATGTGGCCGCATTGTGATCGCGGGGCGAGCTGATCGCCATGTGTTGCCGATGAGTACGGACGGGAGGGGAAATCCATTCCCCTCCCGTCTTTGGATCTGCTATCGAATTCGCGTCCGATGCTTCAAGGAATAGGGGCATCCAGACTGCCCGTCCGGCGGGCGAAGACCTCGGCTATCGGGCTGGCGGTCAGGCCATGCGCCACGATGCTGAGGATCACCGTCCAGGCCACCGTTGCGGTGAGTGTTTCGCTGCCCGGCAGACCGGCGTCGAGCACAATGATGGCGAAGACGACGCTGGCCAGGCCTCTTGGGCCGAACCAACCCAGAAACAGCCTGCCGTCCGCTCCAACATCCGTTCCGGCCAATGCCGCCCAGACCGGAACCATGCGGATCGCGGTGAGGCTCAGAATCGCGTAAGCCAGAATCTCCCATTCCAGGCGCTCCAGGGCCTCGCCGATCACGGCCGAGCCGAACAGAACCCAGGTCAGTAGGGCGAAGATGTCGCCGGCCCCTTCGGCGGCGACGAGGAACTCGTGCTTCTGCTCCTGCCGCCGCGCCATTCCGCCGGCCACCACGCCGCCGACGAAACAAGCGATGAAGCCGCTCCCGCCCAGCGCCTGCGTCGCCGCGAAGGTGGTGAACGCCAGCGCCGTAACCGGCAGCTGCCGCCAGACCGCAGTCGTCCAGCCCCGCTCCACGGCAGAGCGCAGCACCCAAACCCCCAGCGCCGCACATCCCACACCCACGACAAACCCGATGCCGATCTCCTCGAGGAAGCGGCGGAGCACCAGCTCCCACGATCCGCCGGCCGGCTCCGCGGCCAGCTCCAGCAGGATCAGGAGAACAGGGACACAGATACCGTCGTTGAGCCCACTCTCCACGTTCAGGCCCTCACGGATCGGTGGGGGAACGGCGGGATTGCTCACGACTGCCTTGCCCAAGGCCGCATCGGTGGGAGCCAGCATGGTGGCGAGCAGAGCGCACTGCACGATCCCGAGCGCAGGGAAGAGCAGGGCGGCGGCCCCGGTGCCGAGCAGGATGGTCAAGGGTAGGCCGATCAGCAACAGGCGCTCCGGGATCGCGTAGCTCACCTTCAGGACCTTGAGATCCGCACCGGCGGCGTCGGTGAACAGGACCAGAGCCAGGGTCAGCTCTGCCAGGGTCTTCAACCCTTGGGCGTGTATGTCCAACGTGAGCCAGTTCAGGCCGGCAGGGCCGACCGCCAGGCCGAATGCCGTAAACACCAGGGCACCTGCCACCGGGGTGCGCTCCAGCCGTCCCGCCACCAGGCTGTAGACGAAGGCGAAGGCAAAGAGGATGGCGATGTTCCGGTACATGGTGGTCTGCCTCCATCGGCGGGTGAACCGTTGGGCTTCCTTTTAGGACAGAGCGTTCAGTACCGTGCCGGCACCTGATGACTAGCGGTCAGCTCGTCCTCGGCTTCCTTGGGCCGTGGTTCTGCCTTCGGCACCTTTGGCAGCTCGACCTTGACCCTTTCGTAGGGGATTTGCTCGAGCATATGTGCGATCAGGTTGAGGCGCGCCCGGCGCTTGTCGTCGGAGGGGACGATGTACCAGGGGGCGTGCGGCGTATCGGTGCCACGCAGCATCTCCTGGTAGGCGAGGGTGTAGTCCCACCAGCGGCGCACCGACTCGGTGTCCATCGGGCTGAGCTTCCAATGCTTGATGGGATCGTCGATCCGGTCGGCGAAGCGCCGGCGCTGCTCGTCCTGGCTGACGTCGAGAAAGTACTTGAGCAGGATGATGCCGTTGTCGACGATCTCCTCCTCGAACGAGGGCACGAGGCGCATGAAGCGCTCATACTCGTCATCCGTGCAGAATCCCATCACGCGCTCGACGCCCGCCCTGTTGTACCAGGAGCGGTCGAACAGAATGATCTCGCCAGCGGCGGGAAAATACGCCATGTAGCGCTGGATGTAGAGCTGGCTCTTCTCGCGCTCGGTGGGAGCGGGCAAAGCGACATGTCGGAATACGCGGGGGCTCACCCGCTGGGTGATGCGGCTGATGACGCCACCCTTGCCAGCGGTGTCGCGACCTTCGAACACCACGATGATCCGCGCACCCGCCGCCTTGACCCAGGTTTGCAGGCGCACAAGCTCGACCTGAAGCTTGCGCAGTTCGCTCTCGAACTCCTTCCGCTTCATCTTCTCAGGCTGAGAGGGATCGCTCTCACCCTTGGCCGTAGCTCCTGCTCTCTTCAAGAAATCTTGTTTCGCCACCTCAGGCTCCTCCCGCTGCTGCCTCCAGCTGTCCTGAACAAAACTGTTGCGGCAGGGTAATCGAACTAAGCCGAACATATCGCTCGTTTCAGGCACAGCCGCATTGAGGAACCGCAATGTTCGTGGTTTCGCCGAGCGTTTGTCAGCGCCAAGCCACCATACGGGGCGCAGGAACGATCCGAGCAACTGGATAAGGCCATAGGCCATGACCGTCGTGATGACAGATGGGCCGACCACGGGTCAGACGCCCGCTTGCTTGGCGGGACGAAGGCCACGCGGCCTGACGCGTGGCCGGCCCAAACTGTCAAGAGATTGTCCCTTCCGATCAAGCGCCCTGCCGCCGTCGGCCTAAGGTGATCGGACTGGGCGATGCGAAGGCCCATGCGCCAGTTCGCTCCCCGTTTCCACAAACAGCACGGTCCCCGGACCAGTACTGAGGAGGGTCTGACAATGAAGCGAGTCACCTGTTCGCGTCCGGGCGCTGTGCTGACGAAGCCCGTGTTGGGCCTGCTCGCCGCCATGGCCGTCGCGGGTGCCCCTGTATCCGCAGCCTGGGCGCAGGGTGGGGAGGCCCAGAGCATCCTGAAGGCCATGTCGGATTACATCAGCCGGCAGGAGAACCTGTCCCTGAAGTATGATGCCGATGTCGAGGTGGTGACCCCCGCCGTCGAGAAGATCCAGTTCAGCGCCTCGGGCGATGTGACCATGAGCCGCCCGAACAAGTTTCGCATCAGCCGGACCGGCGGTTATGCCGATGTCGAACTGATCTCGGACGGTTCAAACGTGACGATCTATGATCGCGGCGGCAACCGGTTCGCCCAGGTTCCCGCCGCAGCGACGTTCGACGAGGTTGTCGACCGGCTTCGGACCGAGGCACCGCTCGAACTCCCGGGCGCCGATCTCCTGTTGTCAAAGCCCTACGAGGAGCTGATGTCCGGCGTGCTGGAAGCCAAGCACATCGGTCGCGGCGTCGTTGAGGGTGTCGAGTGCGAGCATCTCGCCTTCCGCAATCTCGACACTGACTGGCAGATCTGGATCGAGACCGGCGAGCGGCCGGTGCCCCGCAAATACGTCATCACGAGCAAGGCGGTCGGGGCCGCGCCCCAGTACACGCTGCGGCTCAGGGACTGGAAGACCGGTATCAGCCCGGCTCCGGACGCCTTTGCGTTCAAGCTGCCGGAAGGCTCCAGCGGGGTCGCGATCACTGCCCTCAAGGACATCGATGAGGTTCCAGCGGGCGTGGTTCCCGGAGGGATAACTGGAGGTGTGAAATGAACAGGTCAGGCTTCAAGCTTATATCCCGTATGACACTCGCTTTCCTGGCCGGCGGTGCGGCCCTGGTCGGGAGTGATGGACCCTCCATTGCCCCGGGCTCGTTCGTCAGCCAGGCGGAGGCGAGAATCGGACGTCCCGCGACGCCCATGAGCTATGCTGGCGTGGCCCGTCGGACCACCCGTAGAAGTGTCGCCTATGGGGCGGCTGCGGGAGCCGCGGCGGCAGGCACGTACTACTATGCCGCTCCCGGCTGTCAGCAGGTCGTGAACTCCTATGGCCAGATCGTCTACCGCTGTCCATAGTCAGCCTGACAGACCTTAGCCCGTGCCCTGTAACAGTTGGTGTGTCTGATCCTCGTCCAGGTTGGCGCCGCTTCAGCCTGCGCTCAGGCCGCCTCGGCTCCGGCCGCCCCGATATGAATCGACGAGCAGCGGCAGTCAGCGGCACCCCCGGGCGAGACAACACCACGCCTGCAGGTTCTGACCCTGATCGAAGGCAAGCCGCCTGAGGAGGGCGGGGTGGCTGGTAATTCGCGTGTGTTTCCAACTGTCAAAGGAAAGTCCCAAGGGATCAAGCGGACGGATGCGGAACCGCTATGATGTGGCCGGTCCGGCAGCGGCAACTCTGCCAGAAAGGGGGGAAGGAGCCATGGAAATGCCACCCACCCACAGGGCCGATGAGCCACGGTCCAGCCATGGCTCCGGGCCGATCACCGAGGATCTGCGCCGTGTGCTGCGGACAGAACTGCTGAAGGAGGCCTGTTCCGCTGCCACGGTGGCCCGCCTGTTCTCGATGCACCGCCGCACCTTGCACCGGCACCTGCGCACAGAGGGTCTCGCCTTCCGCCAGGTCGCCAATGAGATCCGTTTCGAGATCGCCTGCGAGTTGCTGGAAAACACCGAAATGGCATTGAGCCAGATCGCGGCGGTGCTGCGATACTCGGAGTTGAGCGCCTTCACCCGCGCCTTCCGACGCTGGTCCGGACAGTCCCCATCGGCATGGCGCACCAGCCATCTCCATGCCCGGAAACCGCGGCGGCTCCGCAAGCCGTTCAGGCCCGGCCGTTACAGCAAGCTCGCCTGAGCCGGCGCTCCCCACAAAGAGATCAGGCTCGACATGCGATGCGAAGCTTTGCCGCAGCGCCCGAAGTCCGCCCGGCTTGCTTAAGCCATATGCAGGGGCGGACGAGGTGCCTTCGCCAACAATCCCTGTAATCGGGCCTCATGCCGCAGCAGTTGCGGAACTGCCCGAGCCACAAGCCGAATTCTCGAGAATTTCCGGCCACCTTGCGAAAAGTCAAAACCATCCTCGCGGATCTCAGTAGCAATCCAATCACGACCTTCTTGGGGCAAGGGCCTCACCTCCTCGTCCCAGATTGTCAAAGTGGTGGCTCAATCGGTCAAGCAGCAGGCCCAGCGAGGTCCAAACTGTTCGCAGCCGATGCGGCAGACCGCCGGATAGAACGATCAGAGGTGATTATGACCGTTGCGATATCGACCCAAAGCGGTTCTCAGCCAGCGCGCCAACACGACAAGTACGATCGGCTCGTCGCAGCCGCCAAGTCTCTGCCGAAGCTGAAGGTCGCGGTGGTGCATCCGTGCGATCAGGCGTCCCTGGGAGCCGTGTTCGAGGCGGTCGAGCTCGGCCTGATCGAGCCGATCCTCGTTGGACCGCAGGCCAAGATCATGGCCGCCGCGCAGGCGTTGGGCAAGGATGTCTCTCAAATGCGCATCGTCGACGTCCCGCACAGCCATGCGGCCGCCGAAGAGGCCGTCAATTTCGTGCGATCCGGGCAAGCGGAAGCCGTGATGAAGGGCAGCCTGCACACGGACGAACTCATGGGCGCAGTGGTCCGCCGCGAGGGTGGCCTGCGCACGGCGCGGCGGATCAGCCACTGCTTCGT
>JBOZRS010000073.1:0-8097 GCA_050789065.1 Microvirga sp. | reverse complement strand
GCTGAGCCTCGATCAACTGCTCGCCGCTCCGGACTTGGCCGGCGGCGATATAGTCCTGCACCCCGGTCACCACCATTGGGATGACCGTCCAGGGCTTAGACGCGCAGGCGGCCTCCGCCACCATGCCGACTTTCATCACCTGGGCCTCTACCTGCCCAAATCCGGCTTGCAGGCTTCCCCTTCCGGCGCCCTCCGGGATCAGGAGGCCGCCCGGCCGCATCAGTGGATTGACGATGTCGCCCACCCGGAGCGTGAACTGCTCGACCCGCCCGTCCACACCAGCCCGGACGAGTGTCTTCGAGAGGTCCACCTCGGATTGAGCCAACTCGGCCTCAGCACTGGCCTTTTGGGCGGGCAGCAGTGTAGAGAGCTGCGCCTCGGCCTGCTGTTTGGCCGCGGTGGCAGCGTCGATGCTGCCCTGGCGCCCCTGCACGGCCACTTGCAGCTTCTCGATATCGCGTGTGGCCACAGCGCCTGGATTACGCCGATAAATCTCCTGCTTGGTTTCCAGCTCGTCCACCGCCTGCTGGTAGGCGCTCCTGGCCTCTTGGAGCTTGCCATCGGCGGCCTGGATGTCGGCCTGCGCCACAACCATGGCCGCGTCGGTCTCGGCGATCTTGCGGCGGGCGGTCTCCGCAGCTGCTTCCTGTTTGGAGTTGTCGAGCCTGAAGATCGGTTGTCCCTGCTTGACCGTTCCGCTCACGCCGTCGACATAGACCTCGGCAACGCGCCCGTTCGTCTCCGGGAGAATCGGAATGGTGCGGAAGTACGCCGTGGCATTCGTGGTCGCCGGATGATTGTAGAAGACGGTCGTGATCAGCCCGATGGTGAGCATAAGGCAAAGAGTGATGCCCCACCTCAATTCGAACCACACCGAATAGAGAGTGATTTCCTTGCCGAGCCGCTTGCCCTGGCCGTAGCGGCGGTAGAGATAATCCGGCAGAATCGTCAGCATGGAGCAGAGAAGAAGCTCAAGCATGGGTCTGCTCCTTTGGCATGCGATACGGAGTGACGGTCGTCGGCACTTCGACTGCGTCCGCACGGGGCGCTTCGGCTGGCGCGATTTCGGCGCCGGTCTCGTCCGGGGCCTCGCCTGCGTCCTTGCCCGGCGGGATGCCGGCGATCTTCTCAAGAGATCCCGCCATCCTGTTGAAAGTGCCTCCGAAGTCGGGAATGTCGATCAGCGCGAGCAGCAGCCCGGCCACCCAGAAGATGTGCATGTGCGTGAACAGAGCCAGTAGGCCCAGCACGGCCACGATTTCGAACTGCAGCTTATGGCCCCTATGGGCGATCCGCTCGGGCAGCGTGTGCAGGCGCAAAAACAGGAGTCCGACAGCCAAAACGGCGAGCACCAGAAACACTGCCGTGACGACCATGAGGACATCGGTCTCGCCGGGTGCGGTGATGAAGATCGGCAGATGATGGGGTGCGGCAGGATTGAGCGATGCGGTCATATGGCCTCTCCCACGGACGGCACGCCAACGGATTCAGGCGCAGCCATCGGGATTCTTGGTTTGGAGAGTTGAGGAGAAATCGCGAGCTCGGCCTCCGTTGCGGCGACGACCTCCTCGACTGTGACGCCATCCTGCGTCTCCAGAAGAGTGGCGCGGCCATCCGGGAAGCCGATCACCGCAAGCTCCGTGACGACGAGATCCACCGGCCGGCTCGACGTGAGCGGCAGCGAGCATTCCCGGACGATCTTCGGGCGGCCCTTGGCGGTGTGCTGCATGGCGACAATCACGCGCTTGGCCCCGGCCACCAGATCCATCGCGCCGCCCATGCCGGGCACCATCTTGCCCGGCACCATCCAGTTCGCGAGATGACCATGCTGGTCGACCTGCAGGCCGCCCAACACTGTAAGATCGAGATGCCCGCCTCGGATCAGGCCGAAGGACATGGCGCTGTCGAAAGTGGACGCGCCCGGCAGGGCGGTCACGGGTTTGCCGCCGGCATCGGTCAGCCATGGGAGCGCCATACCCGGCTCCGGCACTGGTCCGGTGCCGATGAGTCCGTTCTCCGACTGGAAGAAGACGTGGATGCCCTTCGGGACGAAGTTGGCCACGAGGGTCGGGATGCCGATGCCGAGATTGACCAGCATCCCGTCCCGAAGCTCCTGCGCGATGCGTTTGGCGATGAGGGACTGCGCATCCATGAGGTCAGCCTTTCGCAATGAGGTAGTCGACCACCGGAGCGGGCGTCATGACGTGGTCCGGCGCGACGACGCCCACCGGCACGATGTTCTCCGCCTGCACGACGACGGTGTCCGCGGCCATGGCCATCAGCGGGTTGAAGTTGCGCGCCGTGAGGGCGTACGCGAGATTGCCCAGGTAGTCGGCGATGAACGCATGCACGAGGGCGAAGTCAGCCCGCAATGCTGGCTCCAGCAGGTAATCACGGCCGTCGACCGCGATCTTCTGCCTGCCCTCCTCGGCGATGGTGCCGACGCCAGTCGCGGTCAGGATGCCGCCGAGCCCGAAGCCTCCGGCACGGATGCGCTCGGCGAGCGTGCCCTGCGGGACGAGGTCCACCTGCAGTTCTCCGTCAAGCATCTGCTGCTGCGTCTCGGGATTGAGGCCGATATGGCTCACGATCACCCGTCGCAGGAGTTTGGCCGTGATCAGCTTGCCGATGCCGATGCCGGGCGCTGCCGTGTCGTTGGCGATGACCGTCAGGTCACCCGTCCGCTGCCGCACGAGTTCGTCGACCAGAGGCTCCGGCGTCCCGACGCCCATGAAGCCGCCGACCATCAGGGTGGCTCCGGCCGGGATCATTGCGACGGCATCTTGCAGGCTGATGGCTCTCATCGGGCCCTCCTCATTGTGCGATCCAGCCGTCGACCGGGAGGGCGAACAGCTGGAGGTCGGGATTGACGGATGCGGGAACGTTCATTCCTGATCTCCTCCAGAAGGGTAGATGACACTGGCCCTCCTCGCTCCACATTGCGAATTCTCAATCCTCATGATCGCCCTCATGACCGCGCCTCGTCCGCACGGCCCCAGTCCTGGAACAGGGTGTGGGCGACCGCGAGCAGGACCGGGCCGAGGAAAACGCCGATGATCCCGAATGTCAGCAGCCCGCCGAGCACCCCGAGAAAGATCAGCACCATCGGCATGCGGATGCCGCGACTGATCAGGTACGGACGCAGGACGTTGTCGAGACTGCCGACGAAAAGCCCGTTCCAGGCCATCACGAAAATGGCCCATCCCGTGTGGCTGTTGGACATCAACCAGAGGCCCGCCGGCAGCCAGAGCAGCAGAAGGCCCATCGGCACAAGGGTGAGGACCACGCCCACGGCTCCGAGCACGACGGCGCCGGGAACGCCCGCGAGCCAGAAGCTGAAACCGAGCAGGATGCCCTGGATGAGAGCGGTGCCGAGGACCCCGTTGACCACGCTCTTGATGGTGGATCCCGCAGCCTTGAGCACATGCCGGGCCCGCCAGCCGCCCAGGCGCGACATCGCCCATTCGAGCCGGCGCTCCACATAGGCACCGTCCCGGTAGAGGAAAAAGGCCAGCACGATGGCGAAGACGACCTGGAGCGTGCCGGAGAGGAGCGTCGCCCCCTGGCGCAGCGCCCATTCGCGCAATGGCCCCACATAGGGCGCCAGCGCCGGACCGAGCCCCTTCCCCTGCTCCGACGCCTGAAGCCAGACCTGCTCCGCTTCATGGCCGACGACAGGCACACGCCCGAGCCAGACGGGCGGCGGAAGCCCCTGATCGATAGTGGATCGGACAGCGGCAGCGAGCCGCGCGCTGTCGTCCGCCAGGTTCGCGCCCAGGGCCAGCAGCGGGAGCACGAGCAGAGCGGCGGTCGCCAGGGTCATGAGCAGCGCCGCGGCGGTTGGGCGCCGACCCAGCCCTTTTTCGGCTTTCCGAAACAGGGACCAAGTGGACACGCATAGCGTGACGGCGAGGAAGATGGCGTTGAGGAATGGCGTCAGGATGTAGATGCAGCCGGCGGCCAGCCCCAGGATCAGCACGAGCCCGATGGCCTTCTCCACGTACGACGCCTCGGGAGCCGCAACGCGTTCCCGGCTGTTCATCGCGTCGTGTGGATCCACTGAACGCACGGCTCTCTTCCCTCTTCGGACGCCTTGTCTGGGATCCCCTCACGCCATGATGCTCAGCCCGCCATCGACGTAGGTCGTCGTCCCGGTAAGGCGCCGGGCGAACGGCGTGGTCAGATACGCGGCCGTGAGGCCCACATCGTCGATGTCGACGAGTTCGCCGATGGGCGCCCGCTCGATGGCCTCTGACAGGAGGACATCAAAATCCTTCAGCCCTGAAGCCGCCCGGGTTTTCAGAGGACCCGGCGAGACTGCATGCACGCGGATGTGCTTGTCGCCCAGCTCATAGGCGAGATAACGGACGGCGCTCTCCAGCGCCGCCTTGACGGGGCCCATCAGGTTGTAGTTCGGCACTACCTTGGTGGCGCCGTGATAGCTCATCGCCAGGAGCGTTCCGCCCTCACGCATCAACGGTTCGGCAAGCCGGGCCATGCGGATGAACGAGTGACACGAGATGTCCATCGCCACCTTGAAGCCTTCGTCCGAACTGTCGACGAGCCGGCCCTGCAGATCCTGCTTCGGAGCGAACGCGATGGAATGCAGCGCGATGTCGAGGCTGCCCCAGGTCTCGCGGACCCGCTCGAAGACCGCTTCAAGTTGACCACTCTGGGCCACGTCACAGGGTGCGAAGATCGAGGCTCCGAGTTCCTTGGCGAGCGGCTCAACATAAGGCCGGGCTTTCTCGTTGAGGTAGGTAATGGCGAGGTCGGCCCCAAGCTCGCGGAAGACCCGGGCGCAGCCATAGGCAATCGAATGCTCGTTGGCGATGCCGAGGACGAGGGCCCGCTTGCCGTGCAGGATCTTCGATTGAATGGCGACTTTGGTCAGGTCTGTCGGTTGATCGTTCATGAGCTTGCCCTTGTGCGTCGGGTGTCGCGTGCGTGACGGGAGGATCCCTGCTTGGCGCCCGTAGGACGGTCCTCTGCATGGTGCTCCACCAGTGTCACAGTGATTGGCTCGGCTTTCTCTCTGCTGCCCGTCTTGTCTCCTGTCTCCTCTTCGGCCAGGAGACGCCGGATCTCGCCCATCAGGGTGATCTGCTTGGGATTGGCCTCGATCTGGCCCTCCAGGTGGTCGAGCATGTCGAGCAGCCTGCGCCGGTCGGCAGAGGTCCGCAGGAGCTTGGGCAGCGCCGTGAGCGCCTTGACTGGCTCGAAATCGACGATGAAGGACTGCTCGCGGATGACCTTGCGGGCAGCCTCCGTCGTCATGTCGAGCAGGCCAAAATCCCGGCTGACGAGTTCGCGGGCCCGTTTCATGGTCGAGAGCCGGCGCCGGCCGGTGCCGGCCTTCATCAGCAGGAGAGCTGCGCGGACCATGGCCTCCGTCCGGTCGCCCTCCTCGATGCGTGCCAGCGCCTCCTTCACCAGAGGGGCGTTGCGCACGTCGATGGACTCTTCCGCGACCGATTCCTTACCCTCGGCGGCCATGCCCATGCCAGCCGGGCCGTAGGCGCGGAAGAAGGTGTTCTCGACCGCCGCATCGCGCAGGTCGCGATAGAGGTCCCACGAGGCCGACGTCACAGCGGCCGCATAGTGCTCCATCGTCGCTGCCGGACCGCCATTGTCGCGCGGGGCCCGGTTCGCCCTGGCCATGTCGGCCATGCCCTTGAGCGACCACAGGAAGGGGTTGAGATCCGACACCGCCCAGCGCTGCGCGCGCTGGGGATTGAACGCCCGGATGAGCCCCGCCGCAGCCGGCGTGACCAGCGGCGCCACGAACGGATGCACGAAGGTCTCGTAGGCGGAGGCGAGCGCCTCCGAGGTCTTCTCGACCGCCTCGAATGGCATCTCGTCCCTGCGGCTGTACTTCTGCAGGACCTGCAGATCCTCGACCCGCATTTCGGTCAGCAGCACGTCATAGTGCACGCTGCCATTCGCCTTGTGCTCCTCCACCTGCATCCTGTAGAGGCCGGGGGACAGGTGCTCGATGTACTCGATCAGATCGACAATATGTGTGTACTCCCGCTTGGCGACGGCACCGGAGACGAAGATGCCGAGATGACCGACGCTCTTGTGCATCAGGCCGACGATCACCTGCCCGTTCGCCTTCAGGGCCTCGGTCGTCGGATAGAGGTCGGCCACCCAGTTGAACGCCTGCTGCGGCGGCGTGATGTTGTCGCCGAGCGATGCGAACAGGATGATCGGCGACTTGATCGCCCGCAGGTCGAAGGCGCGGCCCTCGGACCATTCCGCGTCGCCAGCCGCGAGATTGTTGCCGACGAACAGGTTCTCGACGATCCACTTGATCTCCTGCCGGTTCATCAGGAAGAGGCCGCCCCACCAGCGTTCGAACTCCAGGAAGCGCTCGGGCTCGGTGTCGATCTTCGAGAACAGCGTGTAGTACTTGTCGAAGTAGGTGTTGGCCGGATTGAGATACTCGAAGTTCTCGACCAGATAAGCTCCGTCGAACGTGCCGGCGCCGAGATCGCTGGCGAGAAGCGCCGGCCATAGACCGCCGAGCATGCCGCCGGCATAGCGCATCGGGTTCTCGCCGTCGTTGCCGGCCCAGTACGACATCGGAGCGCCATTAATGACGATCGGACCGACGAGGTCCGGCTCGACAGCACCGACCAGCATGGAGGCCCAGCCCCCCTGACAGTTGCCGAACAGGACAGGCTTGCGGGTTTTCGGGTGGCGCTCGCCGACGATGCGCAGGAACTCGGCCTCGGCGCGGGAAACGTCCGCAAGAGTCTGCCCCGGCATCGGATCGGGAAAGAAGATCACGCAGTAGACCGGATGTCCCGCCTTGAGCGCCACACCCACCTGCGAGTCCTGCTTGAACCCGCCGATGCCGGGCCCGTGACCGGCGCGCGGGTCGATGATGACGAAGGGCCGGCGCTCCGGGTCGCTCTTGATGCCGACCGGCGGGATGATCTGCACGAGGGCGTAGTTCACGGGCCGCTCGAACGTGCGAGCGTCCGCGACGATCTCCCAGTCGAAGTCCAGCAGCGGCGGCTTGCCGGCCTTCTCGTGCTCGACCCAGTTGTTGCCGCGCTGACGCAGCGTGTCCCAGAACAGGACGGAGCGCTGGGTGAAATCGAGCCAATAGGCGCTCGCATCGCGCCAGAGATCGAGAGGCGACACTGAGCGGATCGCCCCGTCCCTCAATGGCTCGCTTGCCGCCTTCACGGCATCGAGGTAGCGCTGAACCGCCCTGGTGCACCGCTCCTGATAGACTTGCGAGACCTTCGCTTGCGCACGGGCGAGTTCCGTCAGCTGCGCCTGCCCGCCGTCGTGCTGCTCTTCGGTCCTGAATTCGACTGCTCGCATTGCTCTTATCCCATCAAATGGCCGGCTTCCGGGGAAGCTCACTTTTTGGCTTCGCCCCATTTGAGGAAGAAGCCGACGTCACCCGGCAGCCCGCCCGGCCACTCGATGATCAGCGCGCTCAGCCTGAACCCGGCGGACCTGAGCTGGTCGCGCCACAACTCATAGGCCTGGCGCGGGCGCCCGGTGAGGGTCTCGGGCCAATCCGGATCGGAGTTGTTGATGGCGCGGCCGTGGTCGGTGCAGAGCGCATTGGGAAAGCGCATGACCATCAGTTCGGTTTGGCCACGTTCCGCCGCGGCCCGCAGCTTCGACTGCAGCGGCTGCAGAATGTCCTTCAGGCGCTCCGGTGTAAGGTCCAGAGGCTCGGACAGGCGCTTGATCAGGTCCTGGCGTGCCTTCTCGGCCCGATCCATCCCGTCGATCGACTTGGTGGCCTTCGCCATCTGCATCTCGGTCATGTAGGTCCGCAGGTCGGCCGCCGACATGAACGTCTCGTCCGCAAGCTCCTGCTGAGCCTTGGACTCGTCAGGTTTCGTCTTCAGGGTTTCCATGACATCATTCTCCATGTTCACGATGCGAGTTTGGCCGGCACGGCGCCGAGCGCGCCGCGCGTCTGCCGGGCGATCACGAGTTCCTCATTGGTGGGGATGACCCACGCCGTTGGGCCGGCTCCGGCGGAGATCCGCGGTCCGCCGGTGTGGTTGGCCGCCTCGTTGAGCGTGAGGCCTGCCCAGGCGAGGCCGCCGATCACCTCGGCGC
>JBOZRS010000072.1:0-3950 GCA_050789065.1 Microvirga sp. | reverse complement strand
GGGCTACCGGGCCGCAACCCACTCTCCGGAAAGGAGCCCCAATGGACGTGATCCTCACCATTCTCGTCTCTGGCGTCGCCCAAGGCGTCCCAATCTTCATCGTGGCCAGCGGACTGACTCTGATCTACGGGGTGCTGCACGTTCTCAACTTCGCCCATGGAGCCTTCTTCCTCATCGGGGCATTCATCGTGACTACTGCGTTCGTCGGTGCCAGCGTGGGCTCCTACGTGCTGGCTGCGGTCTTGGCTGGGCTCGGCGTCATGGCCGTCGGCATCCTCAGTGAGGTCCTCATCTTCCGCCCGCTTTACTCGGCTGGCTCCACGGTGAGCCTTCTTGGGGCCTTCGCCCTGTTCCTCACCCTCAGCGGTGTCTCGGTCCTGATCTGGGGCGTTAACCCACGCACCGTGGCCTACCCCCAGGAACTCAGCAGCTCCTTCGAGGTGGCGGGCGCCCGCCTCGGCCAGTACGACCTCGCCGTCGTCGGCGTGGGCATGGTCGTCGCCGCGGGCCTGTACATCTTGGTCAACAAGACCTCACTCGGCATGCGTGTCCGTGCGATCTCCCAAGACCGTACGATGGCAACGGCCCTCGGCGTCCGTGTCCGACGAGTGTCGACAACCATTTTTGCGATAGGCGCCTTCTTGGCCGGTCTCGCGGGGGCCATAATTGCGCCGGTCACCTCAATCGATGAAGGCTTGGGCCTCAGCGCGGCCTACATGCTCCCCGCATTCATTGTGATCATCGTCGGCGGCCTCGGGTCGATCCCCGGCGCGCTAGTGGCCGCCCTTGCCCTGGGTGTCATCGAGGCGGCCCTCTTCCGCTTCGCCCCTGCGTTGAGTGGCTTCAGCTACTACATCGTCGTGGCGATCTTCCTCATGGTCCGACCCCAAGGGATTTTCGGGTCCCCATCCCGCTCTCTCGGAATGGCTCGGTGAACTGACATGACCAACAGCGCCACGACAGGCAGCCGTCATACCCCCCTGCAACTGGCACATGCCGCCGGGCTGCCGATCCTGCTCGTCGCAGGCGTGGTCGCCCTCATCATTCCGCTGCTGTTCAGTGGCAGCCGCCTCTTCACGTGGAGCCTCGTAGCCGTGTGGGCGTTGTTCGCGATGGCAACGAACGTGCTGTTCGGGTGGGCTGGTCTGATTTCATTCGGCCAAGCAGCCTTCTTCGGCATCGGCGCATACGCCTTGGCACTGCTCAACGAGCATGCCCCGGGGATCCCTGCGCTCCTTATGCTGCCAATGGCTGGTCTAATCGCGGGGCTGATCGGGGCCATCTTCGCGACTATGGCTCTGCGCACAAGCGGGGCCGAATTTGCGATCCTGACCTTGGTTCTCGCCCAGGTGCTGTGGCTGCTCACCTTCCGGGTGTCGGCTCTCAAGGGGGAGGACGGTTTCCACGGGCTCTTCGCGATCAAGGTGATCACGAAGCCTCTGACGTCTGACCTGTCGCTGTGGTACTACACCATTGGTGTCGTCGCTGTGTGCATCTGGATGCTATGGCTACTGCACCGCTCCTCGGCAGGCATGGCGATGCGAGCCATTCGCGATGACCCCTTCCGCGCCGCCGCCCTCGGTGTGGGGGTGCGTGGCGTACAGATCCGGTCCTTCGCAGCTTGTGCGGCCTTCTCCGCCATCGCTGGTGCGCTCTTCGCTCAGGGCCAAGGGGTGGTGAGCCCGGGCGTGCTCGGTTTCGCCATCAGCGGTGAGGTCCTCGTGGCGTGCCTAATCGGCGGCATGGGGCGGTTCGCCGGTCCCATCCTCGGGGCGCTCCTGCTCGTTTGGGCCAAGACCTTGGCCAACAACTACGTGGAGGATTCGGCGATCTTCGTCGGGCTCCTGCTGCTCATCACCGTGGTCGCGCTGCCTCAGGGGCTCGTCTCGCTCCCGACCCGGATCAAATCCTGGCGGGCCCACCGGTCCAGTGCGGCCGCCCAATCCATTGAGGCAGCCGAGCCGCTTCCCACTGATACTGCGCTTGAACCCGCGGAAGGAGCCGGCCGATGACCGAGCACATCGTTCTGCTGGACCGTCTGTCGAAGACATACGAAGGTGTGCCCGCCGTGACCGACGTGTCCATGAAGGTTGACCATGGCGAACGGCTGGCCATCATCGGTCCGAACGGGGCAGGCAAGTCTACGCTTTTCGGGATGATTGCCGGCGAACACGCCCCGAGCAGCGGAAAGGTCTTCTTCGACGGAAGCGACGTGACGCGGATGCGTTCGTCACGGCGCGCTGTGCGCGGGCTGAGCCGAACTTTCCAAGTGGCGCGTCTGGTTCACTCGATGACTGTGCGCGAGAACCTCTTCTTCGCCGCTCTCACCGGTGGTCGCCAAGGAGTTAGGTTCTGGGATGCGCTCTCGACCCGTGCTGACGTGTGGGCCGAGGCGGATGCCATGATGGAGGCTTCCGGCCTCACCTCCGTGGCTCACTTGGAAGCCTCCACCCTCGCTCAGGGCGCGAGAAAGTCTCTGGAGATGGCGATGGCCATGGTCCAGAACCCCAAACTCCTACTGCTCGATGAGCCAACAGCGGGAATGGGGTACGAGGACGCTCGGGCTGCCACGACTCAGCTCAAGGCACTCCTCGACTCCCGACCTCAGATGACGATCATCCTCACTGCGCACGACATGGAGGTCATCTATTCGCTCGCACAGCGGGTGGTGCTCATGGCGAACGGTCGTACGGTCCTCGAGGGCACACCTGCCGAAGTGGCCGCGAATCCGATCACTAAGGAGCTCTACCTCGGACAGGAAGACCATGGCTGAGAATTCGAACGCGACGCATCTCTCCCTCGCCGGCGTCAGCGGATGGTACGGCGCCGCCCAGGCGCTCTTCGGAGTCGACCTCGAGGCCCGCCCCGGGGAGGTGGTCGGACTGCTTGGCCGCAATGGGGCGGGAAAGAGCTCGACCTTCAAAGCGATTATGAACCTCGGTCTCAGGCGCGCGGGCACCGTGGCCCTCGACGGTGAGGACGTCACCAACGCGCCCGCCGACGCGATCGCGCGGCGCGGTGTGTCCTGGGTCCCTGAGGACCGGCGGATCTTCACCGCGCTCACAGTGCGGGAGAATCTAGCGATGGCGCAGTTCGCCGCTGGCGCCCGTGAGCCGGTGGAGATCGACGAGCTCGTTGCTACCCTGCCGCTCTTGGGCAAGCTGATAGACCGCCGCGGCAACCAGTTGAGCGGTGGCGAGCAGCAACTCGTCGCCGTCGCAAGAGCGCTCGTGCCTCGGCCGCGGCTGCTCCTCCTCGACGAGCCTACGGAGGGTCTGGCCCCCCTCATCGTCGAGGGCATCGCGTCGAGCATCGCGCGGCTGCCAGAGCACTTCGACGTGACGATCGTGGTCGCCGAGCAACATCTGCCGTTCATCATTAGCCTCACCTCACGCGTCTATGTGCTGGAGACGGGTCGAGTCGTACACGAGGGCAGCACGGCGGAGTTCGCCAAAGACAGGGCGCTCCAGGAACGTTACCTATCGGTTTCGGCCGCGATCTGAGCTTTGGGAGGTAGAAGGGCCGCGCACGCATCGCCCACGGGGCATGCGCACTCGGCCTTTTCCAGAACCGAAGTCCCGACCCGGTTTGCCTTACTCGGTTACTGTGTGGGCTCCGCGTCATGGAGGTCGGCGTGGATGCCGTTCTTACCGGCCCGGATTGCGGAGGCGACCGCCCACCACCTTTCATTGATGGCGATGGTTGCTCAATGCACGCCAGCCGAGCCGCTACGGTCTGGCCCCGGACCTTGAGCTAGATCCTTGAAACCGTGCACTCAATTGGCAGGTGATGCTCGATCGGGCCGCGAGTGAGGTGCACATCGCCAGCGCCTGCTGATCCGCAGTCCTCGTCCTACGGGTCCGAACCCGAACTTCACCGTACGAGTGGCATTGAGGTGGGCGGGATCTGGGCTTGGCTACACCCAGCGCTTCAGTTCGATGAGTGACCGG
>JBOZRS010000071.1:0-34107 GCA_050789065.1 Microvirga sp. | reverse complement strand
TCATCCCAATGGTGGTGACCGGGGTGCAGGACTATATCGCCGCCGGCCAAGTCCGGAGCGGCGAGCAGTTGATCGAGGCTCAGCAGGTGACGCGGCCGGGAACCATCCTGGCCTTTCTCGAGCCGCTCTACGCGGATGGGTTCGACGGCGTCGCCCCCGGCAGCAGCTGCATCGTCAACGCCTATACCAGCCATCACGAGGAAATCGTCTCCCCGGAGACCGGCACGATGCGGCGGATCGTTCTCCACGGGGTGGACGGCGTCGGGCTCGTGCACGCCGCGATCCTGCGCATCCAGGCGCTGGTGTACCCTATCCAGACCCTCGTGCTCGGTGGCGGGCACTGACATGAAGGCGAGAAAGAACCTGGCGAATAACTCCCAGTTGCCCAGGTCAAGTGAAAGCAACGCCGTCGTTCGGAGGAAAGGCCCAAAGGAGGATGATTTATGACCATCATGCCGAGGACAGCGGCTGCATCCGACACGCAGTGCTGGTCCCAAGAACACCTGCCCCGGGAGCATCACGGGCGCAGTGTTCGATAGGCCTTGATCTTGCCGTTGCTCACGAGAAGAGGAAAGAAACTATGTTCAAATTCCGACAAGCGCTTCGTTGTGGTGTGACTGTTCTGGCGGTGCTGGTCTCGCCGCTGTTGATGACACCGGGATGGGCTGCCACTGGGACGGTTCGCCTCGAGATCGCCAAGGCTGGGTTTATTGTCGGCGTCGGCGGCGGCCGGGGGACACTCGTTTTCCAGGGGCGGCGATACCCACTGAGCGTCGGCGGCTTGAGCCTTGGAGCGACGATTGGAGCATCCAAGGCTGATCTGGTCGGGCGGGCCTACAACTTGCGCCGGGCCACCGACATTGTCGGCACCTATTCGGCCGTCGGCGGGGGCGTCGCTGTCGGCGGTGGCGCCTCAAGTATCCGCCTGCAGAATGCCAGGGGTGTCGTCCTCGACCTGCGCGGCCGCAACATCGGGCTGGAGTTCAACGCCAACGTGAGCGGCATAGAGATCGGCATACGCTGAAGGCGGATTAGGCCGGCGCTTTTCGCCGGCAACCTGGCCATTCCAGCGAACGCCATCCTTCCGGTTTTACGCAGGAGGAGATCGTAGGAGCGGTGAGGGGGGCGCATGGGCGTTCGTCGCAAAATGCCAAACACCTGTCCCAAACGATCAAGCAGGTCTTCCCGAAGGAACCACAACATGTTCCGCTTGCAACAGTATACTTTATGCTTTGGCTGCGTTCCGGGATGGCAATGAACAAGACTCCTTTGGCTCTGGATGCTCTCGCCGGGAGTGCACTTCTCATTCTAGGCGATGCCGAAGCCTGGTGGGGCGGTGGCGAAGGCTTCGGAGGTAGAGGAGTCCGCACCGGCGACGGCTTCCAGGCCCGCAGCAACGTGCAGTGATCGTCTCGCGCCGGGGCATCGGGCTGGATGATCTTTCGACCTGTCCGGGTCCGCAGGGCTTGGACGATAGAGACTTCTCGGTATCGAGAATTTCCCGAGACCGGGCTTTGCTGGAGTGGCCTCTGATGCGCCAAGTCATCGCGATTGCGCTCGTCCCGATCTTCGTCTCAGCGCCGGCACTCGCCGTTCCGGGAGTGACGACGACCAGTGTCAACTTCCGCTCGGGGCCAGGAACGAACTTCTCGTCCATTCGGACTCTTCCGGCGGATACATCAGTCGATATCGGTGATTGCGAGGAGTCAGGCAACTGGTGCGCCGTCACCGTGAAGGGACAGCGTGGGTTCGTCAGTGGGCGCTACCTGCAGGAAAGCAAGGATCCCGAAGGCTGGCCCCGCACCTATGAAGTTGGCAAAGGCCGCATGGTGCTCTTTCAGCCCCAGTTCACCGAGTGGACCGACTTCAAGAGCATCGAAGCTCTCGTGGCAGCCGAATACGTGAAAGCGCCCAATGCCAATCCGGTCTTCGGCGTCATCGGGCTCAAGGGCGCGACCTCCTACGACGAAGACGCCGGCGAGATCGTCATCAGCGACATCAAGGTTACTCAGCTCAACTTCTCGGGGCTGGACCGCGCCGATCTAACGGCGCTCTCCGTGGAGACTGGCAAGCTCCTGCCGACAGGCCCGATCACGGTCGCGGAGGCACGGGTGACGGCAAGCCTCGCCGAGCAGAAACGCATGACCGACGTGAAAGGACTTAAGGCGGACCCGCCGCGGATCCTTGTCTCAACCATGCCGGCGATCCTGGTGCAGACCGACGGCCAGTCTGCCTATGCACCCGTCAAGGGTAAGAGCGGTCTCTCCTTCGTGGTCAACACCAATTGGGATCTCTTCCGGATTGACGAGGGCGGCGCTCTCTACCTGCGCGACGACACCCACTGGTTGACAGCCTCCGCGATGGCTGGACCGTGGGCACCCGTCGCCGAATTGCCGGCACTCCTGCGGGATCTGCCCGACGACGGCAATTGGGCCGATGCCCGAGCGGCCATGCCGCCGGAACCATATCAGGATGGCAAGGCGCCTAAGGTGATCACCACGGATGCACCGGCCGAGATGATCCTGTTCACCGGGCCGCCTACGCTCCAGGACGTGCCGAAGATCTCGCTGCAGTGGGCCTCCAACACCGAGTCGGATGTCTTCTTCGACAAGGCCGGCCAGCAATGGTACGCGCTCCTGTCCGGCCGCTGGTTCCGCGCACCGGCACTGGATGGGCCATGGACCTTCGCCACGCCCGACCTGCCGGCCGACTTCCAGAACATTCCTGAGGATGCGCCTTATTATGCGGTGCGCGCATCCGTGCCTGGAACCTCAGAGGCCGCGGAAGCCCGGCTCAAGGCCAGCATCCCCACCACCGCACGGGTTGAGACAGGTTCGATTACACCGACGGTTGCCTATGCCGGGGACGCCCAATTTGCACCCATCGAGACGACCGATCTCTCGTACGCGACCAACACGACTGACGCCGTGGTCAAGGTTGGCGAGCAGTACTTCCTGCTGCAGGACGGTGTCTGGTTCGTGTCCGACAGCCCGACCGGCCCATGGCAGCTCGCCCGTGCGGTGCCTGACGCCATCTATGCGATCCCGGCGTCCTCCCCGATCTACAACGCCACCTATGTGCGGGTGTACGGCACCGAACCCGATGCCGTCTGGTACGGCTACACCATGGGCTACTTGTGGAGCTACTTGGCCTGGGGCACCTATGTCTACGGCACCGGCTGGTCTTATCCGCCATATTGGTACAGCTGGCCGGGCTACGCTTACCCGATCTACTACCCGCGGCCGGTCACCTGGGGCATCGGCGCCTACTATAACCCGGTCCGTGGCATGTACGGCCGCTATGGCTATGCCTACGGGCCCTATCGCGGAATCGCCGGGGTGCGGGCCTGGAACCCGAGCACGGGCACCTATGCCCGTGCGGGCGCAGCCTGGGGGCCGCGTGGATCGGCCGGTTTCGTCGGCGCCTACAATCCGCGCACGGATGCGGGCGGATACCTCGCGGGCGGGAGCAATGTCTACGGCGCGTGGAAATCGGCCGGGGTCAGGCGGGGATCCGAATGGGCGCGGGTGACGGCGCGGGACACTGCGTCAGGCGGCTCGTCGCTGCGCTGGAACACGTCAAACGGGCAAGGCTTCATCCGGGAGGGCCGGCGCGGCGACATCTATGCGGGCCGGGACGGGAACGTCTACCGCAACACTGGCGATGGATGGCAGCGCTTCGACGGCGGCTGGCAGAACGTGGCACAGCCCAAGGGAGGCGACCTGCTTGGGCGTGGTGAGGGACGCGAAGGCCTCTCGCCGGAAGGACGTGAGCGGCTGCAGGAGCGTGGCGGGGGTGAGGCTCTGAGAGGCCTCGCGGGAGCGGGTGCAGCCGGGGTAGCCGGAGCGGCTCTCAGCCAGCAACGGACCGCTGAAGGCATTGAGGCCCGCAGAGATCGCACAGACGGCAGCGCTGGTCGGGAACGGAGGCAGGAACGGGCAGCGCAGCGCCCGATCGGAGAGCGTCAGGCGCAACAACGCCCGTCAGCCCAACAGCGTCCATCCGGGCCATCGCGCCCGGCCACGCAGGAGCGAGCGGCGCCCCAACAGCGACCAGCGGCGCAGCAACGCTCGGCTCAGCAGCGTCCTGTGGCAAAACCCCGTCCGCCGACGGCACAGCGACCAACATCGCGTCCGGCCGTCAGCCAACAGTTGCCGCCGAACCTGATGCGGGATGTCCAGGCACGGAACCTTGGGAACCAGCGCCAGATTGCAAGTCGGCAGGTCAACCGCCCGCCATCGGCACAATTTTCCCGTTCGCCCCCGTCGTTTGCTTCCCAGCGCAACTTCACGCCACGCGGCGGATTTAGCGGCGGTGGCTTTCGGGGTGGCGGCTTCGGAGGTCGTCGTCGTTGAACGGATGGTGAGCCTTCGCTCGTAGGATTGGAGGGAGGTCACGTGTGCGCTGATCACACATTTCTGTGTATCATTATCTGAGCAACGAGGCAGATGCCCACACCGGATGTCGTCGGGGCTCAGATGGATAGGGATCGCCCATGCATCGTCATCTGGCCATTTCCTTGCTGAGCGCGACACCGGCCCTGACTGATCGCGTAGACCTAGCGCAGTAGCTGTTCGATGGGCGCTGAAGCCTCGAGCCCATTTCTGAGGGAGGCGCCTGCCGAAGAGCGCTACTATAAAGTCTTGGTCGAGAACGGGGTGTTTGTAACGCTGTAGGAAGCCAATTGGGGACAAGGCCGTGACAGACAAGACGTATCCCGACACTCATCCGGTGCCCGAACTACGAGCGCTCAGATCGTCCCTGTTCAGGCCCTCACTTCTGTGGCTCCTGGTCCTCGCGCCAATTGCCGTCGGTCTCGACCGCGCCCGCATGGTTCCGGCCGGTGTCGTCTTCTTCTGCGCGGCATTGGCCATCGTGCCGTTCGCGAAGCTCATCGTGCAGGGAACCGAGCAGGTTGCCGTCCATACCGGCGCCACAGTCGGTGGCCTGCTGAACGCCACCTTCGGCAACCTGCCGGAACTGATCATTGCCATGGTGGCCCTGCGGGCCGGCCTCCTGGAAATGGTGCGTGCCTCCATCATTGGGGCGCTGCTTGCGAATCTGCTGGTGGCTCTTGGCTTCTCCTTCCTACTTGGTGGCCTGCGCCACCACAGCCAGGAATACAACCCGAATGCCGTTCGGACCTATTCCTCAACCATGGTGCTGGCCTGGATCAGCCTTGCGCTGCCGAGCGCGTTCCACCGCGCCCTCGAGACGGAACCCCACCTAGGCCTGCACGCCCTCCTCGATCTCGTCGTGGCGATCGTCCTGCTTGGCCTCTACGGATTGTTCCTGCTCTATTCTCTGAGAACCCACCCGGAGACCTTCGCCGAATTGAACGCGCCGGCGTCGGATGGGGAGGCTGAGGAGCATCCCAGCCTCGCACGGGGTGTCGCGACCTTGCTGGTTGCTTCGCTCGGCGCGGCCTGGATGAGTGAACTCCTCGTCGGGGCCGCCGAGCAGGCCGGACACTCGCTGGGCATGTCGCAGATATTCATGGGCGTGATTGTGCTGGCGCTCGTCGGCGGCGCAGCTGAGATCGGATCGGCGATTGCCATGGGTCGGGCCAACCGTCCCGATCTCAGCATCGGCATCGCCCTGGGAAGCTGCGTGCAGATCGCCTTGTTCGTGGCGCCCATCCTGGTACTGGCCGCGCCGGCCATGGGGCAGCCACAGTTTCGGCTGGTGTTCTCGCAGGCCGAGATGTGGATGCTGTTCGGGGCGGTGCTGCTCGGGGCGACCGTCACCGCGACGGGCCAAGCCAACTGGTTCAAGGGCGCGCAACTGCTGGCGCTCTACCTCATCATTGCGGCTATGCTTTACCTGATCCCGGCCACCACGCCGTAGAAGGTGAGCCATGTTCCGACAACTCCTCGTAGGTGGCGCCGTCAGCCTGGTTAACATTGCCATCCACGCCGCCGTGATGGCAACGGTCGTAGGCACCGCCCGCCGGGTGCTGAAGTGGGAGCACCACCAGCCCCAAGCTTGGCTCGCCGCCGCCATGGTCGCGACCGTCGGGGTGCTGATGGTGGCCCACATAGCCGAGGTGATCGTATGGTCGCTCGCCTATGCGATCCTGGGTGCCGCGCCTACTGGAGCCGACGTCCTGTACTTTGCCTTCGTCAATTACACGACGCTCGGTTACGGCGACATCTTGCCCGTCGAACGCTGGCGTCTGCTCGGCCCAATGGCGGCCATGAATGGCGTGCTGCTGTTCGGCTGGTCGACCGCGGTCATCTTCGAGGTGCTGCGGCAAGCCGTGCGCCACCGCGATCAGAGGGTCGGGCCATGAGTGTCGTAAGGACGCATTGCGGACCAACAGCTCAGACACATTCATTGCGCTGCCATCACCGACCTCTTCGGGATGTACCACCACATTCGGCTGGGGAGAAGCGACGTGGCGCTCGGCCATTGCCAATGCAAGATGTTGACCACTTGAGGCCCGCCGCTACTCCGCAATAGCCGGGGCGGAGGTTGGGTGCCGTTTGTTCTTCCGGCTTTTGGATTTTGGCGCGAACGGGGGCTCATGCCCAACTCTCCCGGAGGACCTCTCGATTTGTCTTGCATCTCGGTCAGCCGGCGTACCGTCCGGCCGGCCCGAGAGCCCGCGCAGCCGCAGTAATATCTGCTCCAGTTCCTTCAGGAGAGGTTCGACTGAAGCATTGTCCGGGTCACCTTTGACCGCCAGCTTGCGAAGCGTCATGGCCAATTTGTCGCCGCGACGAAGGGCCTTTGCCCTCAGTTCCTCAAGCTTCTTTCCGTTTCTTGGAGTTGTCTTCTTCATGGGGCACCGTCTTCCTCTCAAGCGTCCTTCCGTTTTCCTGGGGCAAAAGCACCGCCCGCCTTGTCCTGTCTCGTCGATCTTGTCATGACCCGAACACTATCCGCTATACCTGCGAGCCCCTTCAGGTCGTTGCGTGGTAACGCAACACGGCTGCCTCGATCGTGGGGAAGAACCGCGTCTCGTCGAACCGGTCACACAGTCCGAACCGCCGCAGCTTGTCCTTGACGGGATCCTTCAGTTCGGCAAACCGGAGCTCGATGCCGCGCGCCAGCAATGCCTCATCGAGCTCCGTAAGGGTATCGGCTGCGGTCACGTCGACGCTTGTAACCGGAGCGGCCGCGACAACCACGCACCGCACCGGCGTCGGCGATTCCGCCAGGGCGGCAAGAAGGCGCTCGCGGAACAACTCCGCGTTGGCGAAGAACAGCGGAGCATCCCAGCGGAACAGGACCAGACCGGGGATCCGCCTAGCCTCCGGGTAGCGGGTGACGTCATGGTAACCCTCGACGTCGGCCGGACGTCCAAGGACGGCGGAATAGGGACGCCACCCATCCCACAGGAACTCGATGATGGCGATCACAATCGCTAAACCGATTCCAGGGATGGCGCCGAACACTGCAACACCGACAAAGCAGGCGATCGACAGCCAGAACTCCCAGCGTTGGATCCGAAAGATGCGCTTGAGGTCGGCCACCTCGAATAATCCGATGGCCGACGCAATGACAACGGCAGCCAAGGCGGAGGTCGGCAGGTTCCGCAGGAGGTCAGGGGCTACAAGCAACAGCAGGGTGATGGCGAGTGCGCCGACGATGCCGGTCAGTTGCGTGCGCGCGCCAGCGGCTTCAGCCACGGGCGTGCGCGAGCTGCTGCTGCTGATAGGAAAGCCTTGAAAGAACCCAGTGGCGAGATTGGCGGCTCCGAGTCCTATCATCTCCTGATTGGGATCGACGATGGTGCGGGTCCGGGCGGCGTAGGCGCGGGAGAGAACGCTGGTGTCGGCGAACGACACCATGGCGACGGCGCAGCCTCCGATCAGCACGGGAACTATGTCGCCGACTCCGATCAGAGGGATCTCGAAACGGGGCAGACCTTGGGGGAGCGAGCCGAGGATCGAGACATTGTGGCGCTCCACGAGATCGAACATGCCGACCAAGACGTCGGCACCGACAACAGCGATGAGGATTCCCGGCACACGCCGGTTTCCGCGCAGCAGCAGGATGGTCGCCAGTGTTCCCAGGCCAATCACAAGGGCCACCCAATTTGTCCTGCCAGCCAGGATGGCCACGCCGATTGCCCAAAGGTCCCGCAACGGTCCCGCGCCCTCGACTGAGAAGCCGAAGAGCTTGGGGAGCTGGCTGATCAGGACGGTCAAGGCGATGCCGTTCATGTAGCCGTAGCGAATTGGCTTCGACAGAAGCTCGGTCACGAAGCCCAAGCGTGTCAGCCCGGCTAGGATAAGGACCGTGCCTGACACGAGCGCCATCACCCCGCCCAGCGCAATGGCGCGTTGCGGATCCCCGCCGGACAACGGGAGCACGACGCCCAGGATGACAGCCGCAAGGGCCGAGTCGGGGCCGAGGACGAGAATGCGGCTCGGTCCGAACACTGCGTAGACCAGCAACGGGACGATCGTGGCGTAAAGGCCGCAGATGCCCGGCAGGCCAGATGCCACCGCATAGGCGATGCCGACCGGGACGAGCATGGTCGCGAGCACCAGGCCGGCCACAACATCATGGCCCAACCATGCGGCCTCGTACCGGAGGAGGGTGCTAAGGCCGGGCACCCACCGCAACCATTCGGCACGATGGCTGATTCCCCGGGCAGCCGACGTCGCGTCCCGAGTGCGTGTGCTTCGAGCCGCATGTCCACTTGAAGCATTGCGCCCATCCGCAGGCGGCACTGTCGGAACTCCCATCGGGCTGGAGGGAAGTGGATTTACTGGGCGCGTGCCGGCCATGACCGCGCTCCGGGTTTTCCCTCACGGCGTTCAGTACAGGGCCGGCACAATGTGCGCTGCGGGCAGTCCGTCCTCGGCCCCTTTTGGCCTCGGTTCGGCCTTGGGTACTTTCGGCAGCTCGACTTTAACCTTCTCGTACGGAATTGTGCTGAGCATGTGCGCAATCAGGTTGAGCCGCGCCCGGCACTTGTCGTCGGACGGAACAATGTACCAGGGGCAGACTGGCGTATCGGTGCCATGCAGCATGTCCTGATAGGCCAGCGTGTAATCCCACCAGCGCCGCACCGACTCGGTGTCCATTGGGCTGAGTTTCCAGTGCTTAACTGGGTCATCGATCCTGTCGGCGAAACGTCTGCGCTGCTCATTCTGACTGACATCGAGAAAGTACTTGAGCAGGATGATGCCATTGTCGACGATCTCCTGCTCGAACGATGGCACGAGACGCATGAACCGCTCGTACTCGTCATCGGTGCAGAAGCCCATCACGCGCTCCACGCCAGCCCGGTTGTACCAGGAACGGTCGAACAGCACGATCTCGCCGGCGGCAGGGAAGTAGGCGATGTAGCGCTGGATGTAGAGTTGACTCTTCTCGCGCTCCGTCGGCGCTGGCAAGGCGACATGCCGGAAGACCCTGGGGCTCACCCGCTGCGTAATCCGACTAATCACACCGCCCTTGCCGGCGGTGTCGCGGCCCTCGAAGACAACGACGATCCTAGCGCCGGTCGCCTTGACCCAAGTTTGCAGGCGCACGAGTTCGATCTGCAGCTTCCTCAGCTCACTCTCAAACTCCTTCCGTTTCATGGGTGGGAGCGGCCTGTCGGCATCGTCGGTCGTCGTCCGCTTCGTCTTGACGGCATCTTGCCGGCCCATCGCAGCCTCCTCCCGAGCTTGTTTCCTACAGCCGCATTGAGGAGTGTCCCTCCAGACTCCGCAGGAGCGATCGTCATTATCGCGCTGATTGGATTAATCGGCTTGACGCTTTGGGACAGGCCTTTGATCAGTTGAGACAGTGGAGGAGGAAGGGAACGACCAAGTCTGAGCAATGAGCTGAAATGCCGCCTTAGACCACCAAGGCACCGGCGCGAGTGGCTGTTCAGGAGGAGATGCCACCGAATTGGGAGGGGCAGAGGGTGCCAATATCCGTCCTTGATGCTGTAGATGGCTCCCACCCAGCGGTGAGGTAGCATGGCTGCTGTCAGTAGCCAGGAGCACAGGAGCAGCCCCTAAGCACAGTGCTCTTCAGTACTCGCCCTCACATCAGGCCGGGCAGAGCGGTCGCTTGGATTGGCTCTATACTGACCTGCCCCCAAAGTGCCGAATGAGCCTTCTGAATACACACAAATGCAACCCTATACAGCTCCATGAGGAGGCTCGTGCGGATTTCATGTGGCGTTCCTTGACCGGTGTGGCGAGACAGACGTGCCAGTCAGGAGTAGAATGGAGTGCGCTGCGTTGTCCTGACACTCTGATGAGCGCCGCCCGCCCATCAAAAGGGAGAGCGGCCATGCCTCGCTTCTTCTTTCACGTCAGGGGTGCACGCCAGAAGCTGAGCCGCGACGAATTTGGGCTCGACTTTCCTGACGTGGAGACCGCCTATCGTGAGACATTCTGCGCAGCCCGCGACATCAGGGTTGTGTTCGCGGCCTGCGGCCAGAATCCGTGCGACTACACCATCGAGGTCGTGAACGCTGCGGACGAGCTGGTCTTCTGGCTTTCATTCTCCGAGGCCCTCGACCATCGGATTTCCCGCCCTGCCAGGTGTTTCCGCCAATAACGCCGCTCGATGGCATAGCCTGTTCCCCGTAACGGGGGGCTCATCGCCATCATCGGATCCCAGCGCTTTGGGAAAGCGACGAGGGAAAGGCGGGCGGCTGCCGTCAATCGGCCTTAATGGCCGCAGATCCTTCATCCACCTATGTTAACTTGATGCATATCAAGGCCTTCCCGTGGCGTCCCGAAGATCGTGCCTGGGCGGAACGATAATAACTCGAGTTCCGGCCGGGGCGGCGACAACCTGCAAGGACAAGACAATGAAGGACATCGTTCTTCCGTCCGCGAGCGCCAGCGCACGGCAGTCCCCAGTCACGCCCGTGCCTGGGCGGACGCTGCCGCCCGGCTACATCCACCTGGGTGTCGCCAAGGAGATCGCCCCAACCCTGCACGACTCCGGTATCGATCCCGACCCAGTCATCCGCGAGGCGGGGCTCGACCCGCGACTGTTCGACGACGGGGCGAACGTGATCCCGCATGCCGCTTTGGGCCGGCTCCTCACCCTGTGCGTGGCACGCACCAACTGTCCGCATTTCGGGCTGCTGGTCGGCCGGCGCGCTACGATCCTGTCGCTCGGGCTGGTCGGCCGCCTGATGCAACAGTCGGAGACGGTCGGCGAGGCCATGGGGGCGCTCGTCTCCAACCTGAGTATCCAGAACCGGGGCTCTGTCCCGTCGCTGACGATCAGTGGCGACACGGCCCTATTCACCTTCTCGGTCTACCAGCCCGAGGCCGAGAGCGCGGATCAGATCTCCGACGGATCCCTTGCCGTGGCGGTCAATGCTCTACGGGCCCTGTGCGGGACCGATTGGAACCCAACTGAGGTACTTCTGCCCCGGGCCGCCCCTGCGGAACAGGAGCCCTACCGCCGCCACTTCCGCGCGCCCGTGCGTTTCAACCAGGAGAGCGCCATCATCGTCTTTCCGGCCGGTGACCTGACGATCCGGATCGCCGATGCCGATCCGGTGATGCGGACCCTGCTGGAAGAGCGGATCCGGCAGATGAAGGGCAGCCAAAGTTCCGAGTTTTCTGATGACATTAGGCGGCTGTTGCGCACGCGGTTGACCAGCACCCGCTGTTCGGTTGAGGACATCGCGGATCTGCTGGCGATGCACCGCCGCACCCTGAGCCGCCGCCTTAAGGGCAGCGGCCATGACTATCGATCGATGAGGAACGCGGTCCGGTTCGAGATCGCCCGGCAGTTACTCGAAGACACCGAGGTGCCGCTCGGCGAGATCGCGGCGGCGCTGGGCTACTCGGAGGCGAGCGCCTTCACCCGCGCCTTCCGGCGCTGGTCGGGCCGGACGCCAACTGCTTGGCGCACCGACGGCTACCACGGCTGATAGCCAAGCTCCGATCTATCGCATCGGTTCAGCCCTGCTCACTCTCAAAGCCGCGGAACCCGTGCCGGACCGTCCACGGAAAGAGTCCAAGCCTTATCGCTGTCCGGTCTTGGCTCGGCTTCCACTGATCGGGTCAAGCGCTAAACCAACTGGCGCTTGTCTGACCGATCCACGGCGTCACTGCCTTGGTCGGCCTCTGGGTTGATCAGGACAAATCCCGCGACCGCTCCCAGGACGACGGCGGCCCCGGCGAGCAGAAGGGCCGTGCGGGCACCGTCCATTGTCGCGGTGCCGACGTCGAGGATCAGCCCCGTGACGGATGGGGCGAGAGGTCCTGCCAGCGTGGTAACGGCGTTGACGATCCCAAGGGCCGCACCACGCTTGCTGGCAGGAGCGACCCCGGCCACAAGGACAGGGCCGAGCACCAAGATCACGTTGCCGAGGGAGAAAGCGGCCACCGTGCACGCTATGACCAATCCCGACCCTTCAGAGAGCGACAGGAGGATCACGGTCAATCCCGCAGCAAGGGTGCTCGCGCAGGCAACTGATCCACACGCGTGCCGGCTGGGAACGCCGCGCCGCTTCAGTCCATCCGACAGGGCCGACACGCCGGGCAGGAGCACAATCTGTCCAAGGGACACCAGCGTCATGATCCATCCGGCTTGGATTGGAGTGTAGCCGAAGGCCTGGGTCAGGAAAGCGGGCAGCCAGACAATTGCCAGAGTCAGAAGCCAGTAGGCTGCGAAGCCGACGATCAGGACGCCCAAAACCGTCCGGCATTTAAGCAGTCGGCGATACGACAGGTGCGCTTCAGGCTCAGCAGCTATATCTGCGATCCTGCTGCCTGAGGCGGGTGGCCCTTCACGGGCAAGCATCAGCCACACGGCACACCAGACAATGCCGACGGCCCCGAGGAAGCCGAACGCGGCATGCCAGGACCATGCCGCGATGATGGTGACGATCAGGGGGGCCGCAATCCCATTGCCCGCCAGGGCGCCGATGGCGACGAGGCTCGTCGGGAGGGCACGACGCTCGTTCGGAAACCACTTGTAGGCGGCATGCAGCGCGACCGGATAGGCGGGACCCTCACCAAAGCCGAGGACGATGCGATTGGCGATCAACGCAGCCCCCGAAACTGACAGGAGCAGGGGCAACTGGCATAGCGACCAGATCACCGCGAGGGTGGCCAGCACCGATTTGGTTGCGATACGGTTGACCAAGAAGCCGCCGATCAGGCCTCCTATCGAGAAGAGGGCGAAGAAGCTCGTTGCGATCAGGCCGAACTGGGTATGGCTCAGCCCCAGCTCCTGCATGATCGGAATTGCGGCGAGGCCGAGCACTGCCCGGTCGGCAAAGTTGATGAGCATGAACAGAAACAACAGGCCCACCACGATCCAGGCCCTGGCCCGATCCGTGGTTGGCCCGTCGAGATTGGCACCCGGGCGCACCTGATCCATCCCACCGTCATCCGTCGCAGCCAACACCAGGCACAAGATCCGGCAATATCCCGGAGCCATGATCCCAAGATGATTCCGGTGATCCCGTAGACCGTATCCGTCAGGATCGGTCCCTGGACGAACCGCCCCCGCCGATGTCCGAACCTGTCAAGAGATCGCCCCCACCGGTCAAGCTCGCTCCGGCTACCGCGCCAGAGTGGACGCAAACGCAAGGGAGTTCAAGGCTCGGCCGCCGTTCCTTACGCCACCCCGTTGCTGCCTGAGGAGGCATGGATGCAGAGGTTGTGCAGAACCGGCGGAAGAGCCTGTTGGGCCTTCGTGATTGCTGCGATGACGGCGGCGATAGCATCGCAGGGCAGCGCGTAAACGGCATCCGCGCCACGGCCTGTGGGCTGGGTCTCCATTGACCGGGCACAGCTCGCCTTAATCGGCAGTAGGACCATTTTCCTCAGTGGGGGGATTCTGCCGCTTCACAATCAATGGTCTCGGTGTCGGCGACATTAGCGCCTCGAAGACCAAGGCGACCGGGGAGGTCTACCAGCTCGCCCGGATCTTCGACGTGGAGGGTGTCTACGGGCAGGTTCGCCTGGGAGAAGCCCTGGCGAACCAGGGCGATGGACGGCTCTGGCTCCAGAACGATAGGGGCGTCACCCTGCGGCTGCGCACGAAACGCGAGGGCTTGATGCTCGGCCAAGTGGAAGCGGCGGGGTTCAGGACCGGTTTTCTGGAGCGAGCGCTCGCCTACGCGATGACGGAGGCGATCCTTGAAAGTTTGTGGTGGTCCTGACCCGCTAAACTGGTCCATTCGGAGGACAACTTTTCTGGGCATTTTGATCCTTGAGGAGGGTCAGTGCCATGAAGAGGTCACGGTATACGGAAGAACAGATCGCCTTTGCACTGCGCCAGGTCGAAAGCGGCACACCGGTGTCCGAGGTGATCCGCAAGATGGGCATCACCGAACCAACCTTTTACAGGTGGAAGAAGCAGTTCGCCGGCATGGGCGTGGCGGAGATCCGCCGCCTCAAGCAGCTCGAGGATGAGAATGCCCGGCTCAAGAAGCTCGTGGCGGATCTGACGCTCGACAAGACCATGTTGCAGGACGTGCTCAAAAGAAAGTGGTGAAGCCCGTCGTTCGGCGTGAGGTCGCAGGCCATCTGCAGAAAGCCTACGGCATCAGCGAACGGCGGGCATGCTCGGCCACCGGCTTCCAACGCTCCTCGCAGCGCTACCGCAAACGGTCTGATCCGCAGGTCGAGCTGCGGATGCGGCTCAAGGAGCTCGCAGCTGCCCGTGTGCGCTATGGCTACCGCCGGCTGCACATCCTGCTGCGGCGGGAGGGCTGGCCGGTGAACCACAAACGCACCTACCGCCTCTACCGCGAGGAGGGGCTGTCGATCCGGCCCAAAGCACCCAAGCGCAAGCGCGCCTGGCGCTACCGGCAGGGTCGGCCGGAGGTGGGTGGTCCCAACGAGGTGTGGGCCATGGACTTCATGGCCGACCAGCTCTTCGACGGGCGGCCCTTCCGGATTTTGACGGTGGTGGACTGCCATACGCGAGAGTCACTGGCGATCGTCCCGCGAGTGAGTTTCCGGGCCTACCAGGTGGTGGAGGCGCTCGATGAGATCGCTCAGAGCCGCGGTCGGCCGAAGAGCCTACGGGTGGACAATGGCCCGGAATTTGCCGGTCGGGCCTTGGATCAGTGGGCCTATCTCAACCGGGTGGAGATCGACTTCTCCCGCCCCGGAACGCCTACCGACAATGCGTACATCGAAGCATTCAACAGCCGCCTGCGGGCCGAGTGCCTGAATGCCTCGTGGTTCTTATCCATGGCCGATGTGAGAGAGCGGATCGAAGACTGGAGGAGAGATTACAATGAGACCAGACCGCATATGGCGCTTGGCGGCTTGACCCCGAGCGCCTTCGCCCGACAATCTCACCAGGCCCGGAAAGTTGCAAAGGCCGTGGATCACATCTGGGGGCAGGTCCAGTGGCTCAAAAGCCATACTTCAGGGAGGATCACTTTGCAGGGGGCAGACCATCCGTGCGAAGGCTCGCCACGTGATCCGAGTGACCAGACATCTCTCCCTCCTTCACAGCAGCGCAGGGGCTGACTGCACGCGAATGCCGCGTGTTGACGTTGCACGCGGACAAATCTTTAATCCTGCGCCTTCTCACCGTGCTCCCGTGCAATCTTGCCCACATGGCTCGGGCTCAAGCCCATCCGGGTGGCAATGATGGTGTTGTTCAAGCCTTGTGCCTTCAACGCCATGATGCGCTCCGCCCGCTTGTCGACGTCAGTCTTATGTCGGGCCCGCTCCTCGGGAGTTCTGACGCGGTAGCCTAAGGACCTGTACTTCGCCTCGTTTCTCATTTCGTTCTGTTGATCCACCGCAAGTTGATCAGCTTCCGAAAACAGCCACCCCGTTGCCTCCGCCCGTCGTGTCATCGATGCGCCGCGGGGCCTCAACGGCCTGATGGGGAAGCGTGTTGAACATGATGTCTCCGAGGCGCCGAAGCACCCGGATCTGTATCCCGTCGAAGGTTGGAAAGATTTGGCGCCCCGGGGCACGCGCGTTCAGGCGCGGAACCGCGGGGTTAGAGTCCTGCGGTCAGGGTTCCGGCGTGGCAGAGGCCACGAATACATCTTGGGCATGTCACCATAGCGAGACAAGCATAGGATGACCGGAGCCTTTGTCAAACCGCGCCTTCTGACGCGGATGAGCACCTTGACAACGATCCTGGCGCGGCCGACATAGATGATGTCATGCCCACGATCCGTACTCTTTCCGCTTTGCGCGCAGGCCGTCTGAAGACGGGAGCCTGAGCCCCGGACGCTTTTAGTCCGGGGATGCTTGGTACACGGCAAAACCCAACTCGCGACAATCCCATCGTCATCCACCGCGTGGATTGATCCGGCGCGCGCGGGTTTTTGCAATCACAATCCAAATCGTGATGAGCGGCTGTCTCGCTGAGACCGCCGCATGGTGAGGTCATGTCCTTCGTCACCCGGCAATCATCTTCGCGCTGCCCCTCGCGCAACTCGTCTTCTGGGGGAGCCTCGACGAAGCATTCGGTCATGCGACATCGACCAGCGTCCTGGGGTTGGTTGCGTCCATCACGCTGATCCTGACAGCTCTGGTAGCCGCAGCCCACACGTTCTTCGACGGCTGCGGTCGTCCTGACCACCCTCCCGCACGAAACTCGACAACGGCTTTGCTGAGCCCAAGGCTCGCGAAAGGAGAACGACGATGCTGAAGCGCGCCCGACGGGACGTCTGCAGGATCTGCAAGCGCAATCTGCCGAGGGCCGCAGCCCGGTGCCCTTGGTGTTCCTACAGAAACGACAAACCGGCCAAATCCTGCACACCACACGCTCCCGTACTCCCTGATGAGGTGCACCCCATCAGGAGCTCCCATCCCGTAAGCCCATGAAGGAGGCCCTCATGAAGCAGAACGCTACAGCCGCTCCGATCAGGATCAACGGCACCAACATCGATCTCGGTGAGGCGCTGCCCCGCAAGGTCCAGGATGAACTCATGCATGTCGCTGGGACCTATTTCAGGCAGCTCAACCATGGGACGGTTGGGTTCACCCGTGACGGGCATTCTTATAGCTGCACCATCAACATTCAGGTGAGCAATCTCAGGCTGATCGTGGCGGAGGCGTCCGCCAGCGATTGTCACCAGGCCTTCGACCAAGCGCTTGGAAAAGTCGACAAGCAGTTGCGCCGGCGGAAGCGCCGGATGGTCAACGCCAGCCGAGGCCAGGCGTCGGCTCCATCGCTGGCCTAAGTTCGCCTCCGGGCCGGAGGATGCCTCCGGCCCGGCGCACTGCTAGCCCGCCATCCGCGTCAGGTCAGTTCGCGTGAGTGCTGTCGCTGTGCCGTCGTTGAGATCCCCGCACGCATCCGCGCGTTCGGGTTGATGCACGACGCGGATGACCCGCAACATCCGCCGTGCGCCCGTGGCGCTGCGCCCAACGGCGACAGCACCGGAATCCGCCCCAAGCCGTCATCCTCTTCGCCTGGATAAACCAACATCGCGCGCCGGATTTGCTCGATGATCCCGTCGTGGAAATCGAAGACTGAATGCATGGAGATCACGTTCGGAGGAAGACTGGCAGGGTTGACCACGCGGGCCCGTTCGAGCTCCGCCGCGAGGAGCTGCGCCGACGGCGGCACCCTGCGGATCCGCATGCCGGCCGAGGCGATCCTTTGAAGCCGTTCATGGTCGAGTGCGGAAACGGTCGGGCTGACATCAGACGCGGACACCTCATCCTCCTGAAACGAATATCATCCGCCAGGCGGTTCAGACACCTGGGCACATGTTGCGGGCAGCTGCGAACAGGACATGGTTGCTGATCGCTGACTGGTGAGTGTTGGCTGGTTGGTGAAAGCCCTTGGGCGCAAGACAGGCGTCTTGTTCCGGCTCAGGCGCCTGGGGCGCAGCAGGTGGCCTGGACGGCAATGCAAAGCGTGGTGGCGGGCGTTGGCATGGTTTTCTCAAGATAGATGGGAAGGGCGGCTATTCAAGTATGGAGCCTGTGCCGATGGATGCGGGCTGCAATGCCTCTTAGGGATAGCCGCCGGGATGAGCTTGAACTTACCTTCCCGACAAGCGTTGGCATACTGCCATGAACACACGCCGTCTCATGCAGCGCCTGCTGTTCCGGAAAGGACTGCTGCAAACGGGCAGGTAAACCCGCTGCGGCAGCATGCCGCCCGGGGCAAGCGACCCTGTCCTGTTTCCGGAAATATGAGGCGGCCAAGGATCCGGCCGACGGTGACGATGGCACCCACCATGATGACAACCCTGATATCTCCTGCCCGCGTGGTTCCGTGCCTGCGTGCCCGCGACGTCCGGCAGGTCATCGGCGAACTCGTTTGCCGCGCAGCGGAATCCGTCGAGGATTGCTATGCCCTCTGCCGCGCGGTTCTGGAGCACGGTCAGGCGTCCACCTCCGGGTTCGGCCGCGGCGTCGCGATCCCCCATGCCGCGATCCCAGGCCTCGGTCGGCCCATTGGCGCCTTCGCGCGTCTGACGCCCGCGCAGGACTTCGGCGCCGCGGACGACATTCCCGCCGACCTCGTTTTCCTGCTGCTGAGCCCGCAGGGAGACGACCCCACGCACCTGCGGGCCTTGGCGTGCTTGGCACGGCGGCTGCGCGACCGTGAGGTTGCGGCGCGCCTCAGGTCGGCGAAGGACGCAGAGGCGATCCACGTCGTGCTCACGAGCGACACCTGGCGCGAGCCCGAGCCTGGACCCGGGCATTCCGCCACACAGCCCGCCGACGATTTGACAAACGGGGCAATGTGCACCAGCTTAGAAGCATCATGTTGAGCTTCGCACATCACCGTCGCGGCCTGCTGCGTGCAGGCAACCTCATCGCGGGCAAGTAGCCCCGAGCTCGACGTGCATCCGCACCCCGAGTTCGGGGGAGCGCAAGATCCTTAAACCTTCGGACATCTTGTGAGGCCGGCTGCCGAGGCATCCGGTGTGGCGGTATGCTTCAACGCTTCTTCAATCCCATGCTGCGCCAGGCGGAGCACAATCGACTCCCGGCGGGCGCGAAGCCCGGGTTGCCGGCGGAGGTGGTGTGCCAGGAGCCTATTGCTCCCGAACGCCTGACACGGATGAGCCCCCAACCCCTCTTTCGAAAAGGAAGTCGTGCCATGCAACAGTCCCCGAACGAGCCGCTGCTCAAGCCCGAGCCGCACGGAACGGAGGAGCCGGACGGAAAGGTGGTCCGGTTGATGCCGCGGAGCCGACCAGGGCCGGAGCGGCTCCCTGATCCGCAAGGCGATGACGACGATCCCGGACCGAGCGCCGCATGAGCTGCGCCGGCAACGACACCAGAACTGGAGACCAGAGATGACGAAGAAAGCCACCGGCGCCAAGCCGCGCATCACCCTCACCGCCGCCGACCACGAGAATCTGTCGGTGCTCGCCAACGCGGCCGCGCACACCATGCCTGAGGTTGCGGCCGAACTGACGGACGAACTCGACCGCGCGCACGTGCTGCCCAAAGGGCGCCAGCCCGCCGACACCGTGTGCATGGGCTGCACGGTCGAATTTTGCGACGACATGACCGGACCCGTGCAACCGGTGACCCTCGTCTACCCGAACGAGGCCGACATCTCGAAGGGACGCATCTCGGTGCTCACGCCGATTGGCGCGGCGCTGATCGGACTGCCCGTCGGAAAGTCGATTGATTGGACCACGCGCACCGGAGACTCGAAGCGGCTGACAGTGCAGCAGGTGCGAGGGCCTGCCACCGCGGAGCTCCAGCCCGCGTAAGAGCGCATGCCTTGCGCCCGCTATGCGAACGATGCGCCACGCGGTCCTTGCCGACTGCGTGGCCCACCCTTGCCCTGCAACCGGCAGACGCCCTGCCAACGGAGAAATGAATGGCCGAAACCACCCGCCTCAGCGTGATGCCTGCTCCCGCCCCCCGCCCACCTGCCCATGGATTTGAGGGCCACCCGCGTCATGCTGACCCGACCACACCTCTTACGATCTTTCCCACAGCCCCTATGCCGGCCAATGACGGCGGCCTCGACCATTTCATCCAACGCGACGGCATGCTGTTCGCGGGCACGCATCTGATCGTCGACCTCTGGCATGCGACCAATCTGGACGACCTGCAGATTGTCGAGCAGGCGCTGCGTGAGGCGGCCGCCCGTGCGGGCGCGACGCTGCTCAACATCGATCTCCACCGTTTCACGCCCAACGGCGGCATCTCCGGCGTGGCGGTCCTTGCCGAGAGCCACATCTCCATCCACACGTGGCCCGAAATCTCCTACGCGGCTGTCGACGTGTTCATGTGCGGCACCGCGCAGCCGCACAAGGCCATTGATGTCTTGAAAGGCGCGTTCCTGCCGGGACTGGTGACGCTTGCCGAGCACAAGCGAGGAGTGGTCCTATGAACTGGTTCCAGGAAAAGCTCTACAAGCACCACAAGCAGATGCTCTCGATGGAAAGTGTGCTGTATCACTGGCGAACCGAGTTCCAGGACGTGCTCATCTTCGAGAACGCGGTCTTCGGCAAGGTTCTGGTGCTCGACGGCATCGTTCAACTCACCGAGCGCGACAACCACATCTACCACGAGATGATCGCGCACGTGCCGCTGACGGCGCATGGTTCCGCGCGGGACGTCCTGATCGTCGGCGGTGGCGACGGTGGCACGCTGAAGGAGGTGCTGAAGCATCCGGTCAGGAGCGCCACGATGGTCGAACTCGATGGTGAGGTGATCAACCTGTCGCACCGCTTCCTTCCTGGTGTGTCGGAGGGTGCCTTCGACGATCCGCGTGCAAACGTGCTTGTCATGGACGGCACACGCTACATCGCCGAGACTAGGGACATGTTCGACGTCATCATCATCGACTCGACGGATCCAATAGGACCAGGGGAGCCGCTCTTCACGGCCGCGTTCTACAGGGCGTGTCAGCGTCGCCTTCGTCCCGGAGGAATGATCGTCGTGCAGAGTGGGGCGCCGTTCTTTCAGCCAGACGAACTGGAGACGGTGTGCCGACGCCTGTCCGGATCCTTCGCCGGGGTGCGACCATACCTGGCGCCGGTCCCGACCTACGCCGGCGGCATGCTCGCGCTGGTCGCGGCGGGCGGGTCGCGCGGTGCGCTGCGTCCCCCGTGCAAGGTTCTGCGGGAGCGCTTTTCTTCGTTGCAAGCCCGGACGCGGTACTACACGCCGGAGGTGCACCGGGCCGCATTCACGCTGCCCCCAACATTCGCTCCCGCCTCCAGGAGCGACGATCCAGCCGCGATGGTGCTCCTGAAAACGGGAACCTGAGCCCCGCGGGCGGTGAGTGCCGATAGGACACCGCCGCCCGGGGGCATCACCAGGATACCCTTGGATCATCATGGCTCCGCCCTTGGCCCATTGCGCCGCGGAGCTGACAGGAGGACACCATGACCATCGTTCCACCGCCTCTGGCCACCCCGCTGCGCGGGATCAACCCTCCGCAATGGCCGAGCCCGCGCGGCTACTCGCATGCCATGGTCGGTACCGGCACGTTCGTGTTCGTGGGCGGGCAGATCGCCACCGACAGTGCAGGCAGGGTGACGTCGGTCGGGCTCGTGGCCCAGGTGCGCCAGGCGCTGCGGAACGTGCGCACGGTGCTCGCCGAGGCAGGCGGGGCGCCTGACCACATCGCGCAGATGACCTGGTACGTGCTCGACATCGAGCACTACCGGGCCCTGCTCAGGGAGCTGGGCGTGGTCTACCGCGAGGTCATGGGCCACCATTCCCCGACCATGGCGCTGGTGGAAGTCTCCGCGCTCGTTGATCCCGCTGCCATTGTGGAGATCGCGGCCACGGCGATCCTTCCGGTCGGATGCCCATCGTCACCGGTGGACAGCCTTCCAAACCGATAGGGTGCCGAGATGCCCCGGACGAGGAGGAATGCCATGGCCGTCGATCTGCCCCCCATCACCGTCACCGTGCGCGACCATCGCCGGTTGACGTGGACGGCGGAAGGATCTGTCGCAACAATTTGTTTCAGAGTTTCAGCTACTGTGTCCAAGCCATAATGGGGGAGGCCACAGTGTTCAAGGGCAGGCATTTTGATCGATCGGTCCTGCTCTGCGTCCGGTGGTACCTGGCGTACAACCTAAGCCTGCGCAATCTTGAGGAGATGATGGCCGAACGAGGGATCTCCGTCGATCACGCGACCATTCACAGATGGCTTGTCCGCTGCCCGCCTGAACTGCTGAAGCGCTTCAATGCACGCAAGCGAGCCGTCACTGCCAAGTGGCACGTTGACGAAACTTACATCAAAGTCCGAGGCCAATGGAAATATCTCTATCGGGCCATCGATAGCAATGGCGATACTGTCGAGTTCTGGTTCAGTGAGCGGCGAAACTTGTCGGCTGCCAGACGGTTCCTGCGCAAGGCACTCAAGCGGCACGGCCGGCCCGAGCGGATTGTCATCGACGGCAGCCAGACCAATCGCGAAGCCATCATGTCGTGTGATGCCGAGAGCCGGCTGCAGGACCATTCAAGACGTCGGCTTAAGGCAATCCGGATCAGGCAAAGTCAATACCTCAATAACCGCATTGAGCAGGATCACCGCGCCGTCAAGCGCCGTGTGCGACCGATGCTCGGCTTCAAGTCCTTTGACAGCGCCCGCATGATCTTGGGTGGCATCGAGTTGATCCATATGCTGCGCAAACAGCAGGCGAAATATGCCTGCAGTCAGCAGCTGTCGCTCGCCGAGCAATTCCAGCAACTCACTGCATGACCGGGTAACGAAGACCTGCCATTCTCTCATCCCTGCCCCGGATCTGCGACGGAACCGGCACGGGAGCCCGGTAGACTTCCCCCTTCGCCAGCACCGCCCATGCGATGCGGGCTGTCTTGTTGGCCAGGGCCACTGACGCAAGCCGGGCTGGCCTCCTGGCCAGTAGGCTGTTGATCCAAACTGCGTCCGCTGCTGCTTTTGTGCGCGCATAGCGGATCACTGCGGTGGCTCCGACCACCAGCTGCGTACGCAGGTAGCCATCACCCATCTTGGAGATCCGCCCCAGCCGTTCCTTGCCACCAGATGAGTTCGGCCGCGGTGTCAGTCCCAACCACGCGGCAAACTCCCGACCGCAGCGGAATTGGGATGGATCTGTCACGGTAGCTGCAAGAGCCGTGGCGGTGATGAAGCCCACGCCCGGGATTGTTTCGAGCCTCCGGCTCTCCTGGCTCTGCCGGTGCCAAGCCAGCAACTCTGCCTCGAGAACTCGGATCCGCGGCTGCAGATCGAGCAGTTGGTCCACCAGCGGTGCCAGAGCGCGGCGGGCTAAGGGCGGCAACACGGCATCGGCGCTTTCGTCGGTCATAAGCTTGATCAGCTCGCGGACGCGGTTGATCCCTTGAGCGACGATGATGCCGAATTCGGCCAAGTGCCCACGCAGGGCATTGACCAGCATGGTACGTTGGCGGATCAGCAGGGCCCGCATGCGGTGGAGCATCAATACGCTCTGCTCTGCTCGGCTGACTTGACCGGCACGAAGCGCATGCTCGGACGTGTGACCGCCTCGCAGATCGCCTCCGCGTCAGCCGCGTCGGTCTTGCCGCGTTCGACATAAGCTTTGGCGTAAGCCGGCGGCATCAGCTTGACCATGTAGCCAAGCTTGATCAAATCCCGAGCCCAGTGGTGGGAGATCGCGCACGCCTCCATGCCGATCAAGCAAGGGCTCAGGCCCGCAAAAAACGACAGCACCTTGGATCGGCGCAGGCGTTTGCGAATGGCAACCTTGCCCATCTCGTCAACGGCGTGAGCCTGGAAGATGTGTTTGGCCAAATCCAGCCCAATCGTGGTAATCTGTATCGCGGACGCTCTGAACCGCGCCGGGATTCCCGGAGGCTCCTCCGAGCCGAAGCGGTTGCCGCGTGGCGGGAAGCGGCAGGTGTAACGGCATAGTCAAAGGCATCCGGCGGCTTTCGTCTCGGCTATGCTCCGCAACATGACAAGCCCTTGCCAGGTGTGGTGAAGTGGGTGCCATTGTCGGTGAGAACAGTGTGGATCTTGATAATCGATCCCTTAGAGCAGACAAGGATCGGCCTTTCGGCTGCGCGGACGCGCATGGCCTTTCACCAGAATCGCATTCCGAGACCAGCATCCTCCTCGATTATGTCGACCGTACCCGGTTCTCCAGGATCCTCGTGGGCCGGGATGCCCGCCGGGCCGAGATCCAGGGTTGGGGACATAGGATACTCACAAGCCACCGGATGCGTCCGATCCCGCCTACGATCCCATAGAGCGTTTCTCGCAGGTTTCTGAGAGGGTACGGGCAATGAGGAGAACTCGAAGAAGGCTTCCCAAGGCGTGAACTTTCCGGCCTCCTCACTGGCCTCATTATCGGGCTCAGGAGTTGCACTGAGATCAGCCGTATTCGGCGCATCGATTTCGTTAGTCCTGGTCGCCTCCACGAAGTCTGCAATGTTCATCGGCACCGCAGCCTCGTTAGCCGTTACCGCAGGGACGTCGGCCGGAGCGACAAGCGCGAAATCCGCGTTCCAGCCTTTGCTTTTCCCGGCATAGTGCTTGCCAGCCGTGAGCTTGCTGCTGTGGCCGGCAAGGAGCGCGATGGTTTCCGCATCGTAGCCGGCCGCCTTCCAGGTGGCCATGGCAACATGCCGGAACGAATAAGGGCAGACCCTCCGCTGCACGACCCGGATGCTCAGCCGGGCAAGGCGCTGTCGCGCGGCTGGGTAGAATTGGTCGAAGCCGCTATAGGTGTCGATCAGGGCCTGCTGAATGGTGATGAACTCCGTGATCAGATCCAGAACCTCGGGTTCGTGGGTCTTGAGGTTAACGTCCCGCGTGTCGCGCCCAGCGCGGCCATTGGTGTTCTTGGCGCATGGCAGGTTAAGAGTGAGGCCCGAAAGCCGGATCCCGACGCCTTCACAGGGACGAAAGCCCAGGACGGGAGCAAGCCGCACGTAGAGGAGGAGATATCGGTCGACATCGTCGGCTTTCGGATCTTGGATCTTCTGCACAAGCGCCTCGATCAGGGCGGCAGCCTCCGCCTCGCTCAGATCGCGCACCTTCTTGGCGCCGGTCCGCGGGATGCTCGGGCGCTTTCTGTTGTCGAACAAGGCGGCTTGGATCGCGGCTCTCGCCTCGTCATAAGCTTCGCCCGGGATCTGGCCCGACTGCCGGAGCTTGCTGAGGATGGCGAGGTGCTCCTGCCAATAGCGGCGGGCCGTGCTCGCCTTGAGCACCTGGTTGTTCTCGCGGACCGCGACGAGCGCCTTTGCCGGGCAGGCGATGAGCGGGAACTTCCTTCCTGCCCGGCGCAAGTGCCGCTCGCCCTCCGTCAGGTACTCTTCCGCCGTTTTGTCCGTGCGCGTTGGTTCTGGAAAAGAATTCGACGACTTCACACCCGGTCTCCCACGTTGGTGAACGGGTATTGTCATGGCCACGCTGGCAAGCCACAACGACCGGGATGGGCTGTTCGTTCTCTAAAAACGGGATGGTGCCGGTATCTCTTCTGGGTGCGCGGCCGTTCGGATCCGGAGCCCCCGTTCTCTTGGGTTTCCTGGGCTATGCCAGAGCAATTCCCGCCCAGCTCTGAGCTTCGCCCATAATGTCCGATTTTGTCATATTTTGTTGAGTTGTGCTTTGTTTTTTATAAATATGTCTTATAATGTCTTAAGATTGCTTGGAGTGCCGAATGAGCGCAAAAGATCCTCTGAAACTCGTTGAAGCCATCGCTCAGGATCTCGAACCCTCCTTGGGGCGAAAGTTCGTGTCTCGGGTCATCGGCAAGCATCTTGGCACGATTGAAGCCTTGGTGGCCGATGGCTACCCGGCGGAGGCAATTTTTGATCGCATCCTCAGCCTGACCCAGTCCTCCGCGCCGAGCATCAAAAAGGGCGCTCTCCGGCAGGCTCTGTACCGGGCCCGGAATTCAGCCCATTCGGATCAAGAAAGCTCCAAGCCAATTCCGCCAACCGAGATGCCCCAGGCGAGCCCTCCGACCGGCACGCCCGGCACCGCGATACCGGAGAACGGCACGGCTCAGACCAGCAGGCATGCGAGCCCTGCTGCAGACAAGCGACGGCGCACGATCCGGAAGCGGGCCGCACTGCTGAAGTCCGACTGAGCCCGATCGGGCCGCAACAGCCACTTTACAGTCGGTGACACCACCAGACGCTCCCGCTCCCGTTGCGATATTCGGGGCCGAGATGGCTGTCGTCGAAGACTTGCTCACAGATCGGGTCCGGAAGCACGATCACCACAACGTTGACGGCACTTCTCAGGCCGTGGCCTCGTAAGATGATATCAGGGGCTCGGTCGCGGAGCAGGTCCAGGGTGGCTGGCGGGCGGACCTCTAGCGCCGCAGCAAGAGGAATTCCGTTGTCATAGCACCCGACGGCGGTCACCCGGCGGCGGCGCCACAAATCGCTTGGCTTTTGCCACATCAACGCTTGTCGATCAGAGTACTCCCATTCGTCCATACGCTCGAAGGCTCGATCCAGATCCGCCCACATATCATCCGAGCGTCGGCCAGCTAACCGCTTGGCCTGCAAGATCTCAATCAGGCTATTCTGGTGTCCGATTGGACGTAACGTTCGGCTGGGGAAGGCATCAGGGCGGACCAAGCTTACCGGATCTGGCGCATGATCCTCATCCTCTTGGGCCGCCTTGGCAGCCATGACCACCCGGGCCTCCTTCTCCAGTGCAACCAGATCCCGGATGGCCTGAGGAGACCGGCAATATTCCCGAAGTGCCTGCTGGGCACCCGCCTGGTTGTGGCGCCACCATCTCTCGAATACTGAGACCACGGCATGACTCGTCCCGCGGGCTTTGCCTGCAAGGTCCGGATCGATTTGGCTCAACTGGTCCAGAAACTGCAGCGACTTGATCAGGCTGCGCAGCGTGGAGGGCCGATAGCCCGTTTCTGAAGCGACCCAATTGAGGATGACCCGGTGCTGGCCATGGGGGGCGGCCTGCAACCGCTTTGCTGTTGCCCGCGCAACCTCCTGCCAGGATAGGGACCGGGACACTTTTGCTCCTCCTTCAACTCCGGGACGGCTGAATAGCCGGAAACGCGCCACTAAGGGAGAGCTCAAGATTCTTCATCTTGATTAGCAAACTGCTAAACAATCGCGGGTACTCTCGGATTGTTCAGACAGGAGTTCAACAATGTTACCATTTCTGCGCCGGAAAGAACCGGTTACATCTTCCTCGCCCGCGCTGATCGTTGTGGTTCAACGAGCCGGAAGTGCTGGAAAAAGCACCGCCACAGCGCTGTTCCAGACGTCTATTGAGCTGTCCGGGCTGCCGAGCCGAATCGTCGAATTCGACGATCAGCGCCGACATGGCAACCGGCTGCCTGAGCTCGTGACGAGCGTGACGCTTCCTTCCACGACCGAACTCCAAGGCAACGAGGAGGCCGACATGGAGGTTCTCAACGAGGCTTACGCGGCAACCCGGGCCAGCTTCTCGCAACGCGAGACGGTCATCTGGGACACCGGCGCCAACCTGGACGATCGTGCCGTGACGTTCTTTGCCGGTGTCGATGTTGCCACCGAGGTTCCTGACGGGATGCCGATTGTCGTTGTGATCATGGTCAGGTGCGATACCGAGATGATCCGGCTGGCCAGGGTGACCGAAGAAGCCTTTCGGCGGGCGATCCCGAGTGCGACCATTGCCATTGGTCTCAATGATGTGGACCATCTCTGGAGCAACCTTCGAAAGAACGATCCGATCGCGAAGATGGCCGAGGAAGTCCTTGGTCCCATTATCAGGCGCGGTGGGAGCATCGTCATCCGTGCGATGCCGCCGAGACTGGCCACGGCGTTGCGAGCCAGCGACGTCCCCTGGACGGACCTTGCCACGATGGATACGGATGTGGCGATGAAGCACTGGGGTGTCGGGTACGCGGTTGCCAAGAGCCGCCAGGGCGAACTCTCGTTGACCCTTGAGCTGACACGCCAGGAGGTCGTGCGTCAGCTTGGCTTTCCCGAAAGCGAGACGTGATGGGCGAACCGTTCTGGAGATCTGGAAGGATAGTGAAACCTGGAAGCAAGACGCGATCAGGTGGTTCTGCGGGCTCCCACCCGGAGATATCGAACGGGGGGTTCGTAAGTTGGATCTATTCTGGTTTCCAAGCTCCGTGAGCGATACTGCTCTCAAGCAGCGAGATCGCCGCTTTGCAGCGATGCAGCGTAAGCGTCGATTCTCTGCGATCCGGCGCTTGCTTGATAGATGTGCGACCTGGGCTGACGCAGTGCGCCACAAGATTGAGCCGATCCTGAAGAGCTCTCGATGGCTGGTCCTGAGATATATCGAGCTGGTCCCGGGGCACCTGGAGTGGATCAGATCGCGGATTGCTCGCAAGTTTTCCCGGCGAAAGCGACATTAATGCGATGAGACATTGGTGGTCTGTCACAGGGCCGAGCTTGGCAGACCACCAATCCCCCATGGCCTTCTTTGGTCCGGGTCGCGATTATTGATGAGATCAGACCAACGGACTATGGCTCACCCCAGGTGAACGACCGTGGCGACGCAACGTCCGAGTGTGAAGTCGAGTGTGGACTGCGTCGATTGAACCAGCGACGAAGTCAGGAGGACCTGATTATCGGCCAAGAGCCGGCGCACCGTGACAATGGTTGGCTCGCCGGGTTTCTCACCAGGTGAAAACATTGCGCGGCGAGCGCACGACGTGTCATGTCGAGGTCAATCTAAGTGGTTCATCCAGTAAGTCATGCAGCCCTCGGCAGCAGGGCTCCACCACGTCGCCCATGAGTTTGACGAATAAGTCGCACGATTTTCCTCCGCCCGGACTGATCGGCTCTCATAGTACCGGTGTAAAATCCGTCTCTGTCAGGTCAGCTGGAGATCTGCAGCTCGTTTGTTTTGGGGAACTTTCAGCTCGCACCAAAGCGATAGGTTATGGATGGAGCCGGAGCATCCCTTCAGGCAAGCCGGTAAGGACCCTGTCATCTCCGGAGCCATGGGTTGATCGCCCATCACAACAGCAATCCGGCGCCAGAGTGCATAGCCGCTCCTGGTCAGAGCCAGAATATTGGCGGCCTGATAGGTATCCCACGCCGCAACGATTGCGCATACGCGAGCCAGCGCAGCGGGAACAAGTGGTCGGCTGAGTGCATCCCTGCCAGACAGAGAAGACTCGCTGGCAAGGCGCAGCGCCATACGCAGCCCGCCGATCTCGGTGGCACTGTAGCAACGATTGCGACCCGGCCAATCTTCCTCCCCGGCGGCAGGCCGAGACCCACATCCCGCGGCTGTACCGCAAGAGCCCAGGGCTCGATCGGGCGGAGCGTTTCGTACTCGAGCTCCGCTTCCTGCAGAATGGCGACAATCGCGCGTTGCGGGTCGCGCAGAGGCTGCCAGTGGCCGGAGACCGTCACCACGGTCCGGTCGCTCCCTTCCGAGACGCCCGGCCAGACGAGTTCCATTCCTGCAGGCGAGCGGCGCCAGCCGATCTCCGGAGCACCGAAAGGCGAGAGTTCGGCCAGCTCGTGACGCCAGATCGCCGTGGTCGTGCGCAGATGCAGGCCGAGGCTGGGCCAGAATTGTTCGCGGCGGGCAGGGAAGGGGAGGAGAGTTGCCATAGGGAGTTCCTTGACAGTGTTGAGATTGGAATGAGATGCGGCTGTGAGAGTTGGCGTCAGCGGGGCAGGGTGACTCCCTCGAGGCCGTCATTGAAGGCATCGGCATCGCCTGTCCGGGCCACACTTGTGGGAACGTTGTCCCCCGCGGCAGGAGAGGGCGGGAATGCCTCCATCAGGGCTTGCACTTGGGCTCCTGATAACACCCGGTGAGCGATGAGTGCCTCGGCGACAGCCAGCACTGCCGATTGGTGCGCTGTCACAATCATGACTGCGCGGCTCAACAGTCGCTGCAGATCGGCCTCCACGCTTTGAGCGAAGCAAGGATCGGCACAGACCAAAGCGCTGGCATCCTCAACCCCGGTCCGGTGCAGCAACGTGCGGCCGAGGCCGTAGCTGGCATGCAGGGCCGAGAGCTCGCGTGTGACGACTGCCAAGTCGCCTACCGCCCCGGCGCTGGCGCCGGCACCCAGCACAACATCGGCCGCCCGTCCGGCGAGGCCGATCACGACGGTGTCCTCGATCACGGCGCAGGTCGGGACAAAGCCCGGATGCGCCAAGCGCGTCATCCCCCCGCTCACGCCGGCCAACTGCAGCGAGACGCCTTGTAGCGTGCGGCCCAGGGCCAGCGCCACGACGGCATGGCCCGCCTCGTGAATGGCGCAGGCCCGCAACTCCGCAGGACTGCGTGGATCCGGTGGGCTGGCCTCCGCGACGAGATCCTCTAGCGTGAGGGCACGGCCGGCGAGCCGAGCGCGCCGACGAGCGCTGTGCACCACCTGCACAACATCGGCTCCCACTCGGCCGAGCAAGAGCTGCGCCACCAGGGAGAGATCGACATCAGTGAGCTCACCTTTGAGGTGTGCCAGCAGGATGCTGGTCAGCCCTTCCACGTCAGGTGGAGCAATCTCGATGAGCCGGTCGAACCGTCCCGGTCGGCGCACGGCGGGATCAACTCTGTCGAGATAATTGGTCGCGGCGATCAGCACCACATCCGGGCAGGCCTGGCGCAACGCATCGATGCCGAGCAGCATGCCCGTGATAACCGGTACCCAGAAGTCGCTATGCTGCGATCCGGCCAGACTGCCACGGCTCGGCAGCGCGTCGAGTTCGTCGATGAAACCCACGCAGGGGCGCATGGTGCGGAGGTCCACAAAGAACTTTTTCTGCTCCTTGACCACGGCCCCGAGATGACCGTCCGAGGCGCTAAACCAGCTGGCAACGCTAGTGGTCACCAACTGCAGCCCGGCTGCCTTGGCCAGTGCTTTGGCAAGAGTTGTTTTACCGGTCCCCGGCGGGCCAGCGAGGATCGCACTCTCCAGGGCCGCGCCCGAGGCGCGGCCGGCGCGCCTGTCCTCGACCTCACGGACGATCTGTTCGGCCCAGGTGAGCGCCTCACCATACCCGGTGAGGGTCTCCAGGGGCGGAGCATCCTCGGCGAATGTCACGCCGGTGCGCGCTCCGGCAGCCCGTGCCAGCCGGGCTGCGATGGCCTGGCGGGTCGAGCCCGGCCGGAAGGCTGCCACAAAGTCTGTCCAATCGAGGCCGGCGAGATCGCGCGCCGACAGCGCCACAGACCGGCCCTTGCGGCTGAACGCGCGGATGGCCTGCTCGACCAGAGCAGCACTGGGCACGGGCACGATGACACTGGCGTCCGCCGCGCCAAGCAACACTGGTGAGAGCTCGCGGCTCGGATCAGCGGCGATCCCGGCGATTGTCACGCCTTTGGCCAGAGCCTTGGCGGCCTCTTCGGCGCGGTAGAGCTGCTCCTCAGGGCGATTAAGTCGCTCTGAGGGAGTGATGATCTGAAGTGCCTGAAAGGCCAAATCCCTGAGCGCCTCGGACAGCGGGGAAACCCAGGCCGGTGAGGGCACAGCGACAACGAGGGCGAGGGTGCTGTCACCACGCTTGAGCCGGCGTAGGAGATCGGGCCCGAGCGCCTGCCGCAGCAGTGGCTTGGCGAGCAGCTCCCGCAGGGAGTGCCGCTGCCGGGACCGCGCCTGAGCCAGGAGGCTCTCATGGCCCGAGGGTGCCGGCAGATCCGGGCTGCCGTCCTGATCTTCTGCCTCGACGGCAAAATCATCAACGGTGCTGGTGCTGGAGAGATTGCGAATGCTCATGATGATGATCTCCGGCCAGAGGGTCAGCGCCAGGCGGCGAGGCTGACCTCGCTCTGCAGATCGATCGGACGGTCGAGGGCGATCGTCAGCACGTGCTCGGCCACAAGCCGCAGCACCGCCCTGGCTGGATCGGTGCTGCCGGCCAGTGCCTCGGCGCAGACTTCGAGCGAGGCGCTGCCGCCGACCTCGGCGAGATGCGAGAGCAGGATGAGGCGCTCGCGCGGCGTGACGTGCACGCTGTCACAGGCCGAGACGAGCAAAGCATTGGTCAGTCGCGGTTCGGCCCGAACGACACTCTCCGGCACCAGCACCAGACGGCGCCCGCTCATTTCAACCGTCCACTTCAGGTTAAGCACGCGGGCATGCAGGACCGGGTCACGCCAACAGGCGCTCGGGACCGCGACGATGCTGACGGTCCGTCCACCCGTGAGTCGGACCGAGCGGAGGTCAAGACCAACCTGCGCCAGACCGAGGGTGTGCGCGAACTTTTCACACCGTGGGTCATCCGAGACGGAACGGACACCGGACTGAACGCCCAGCAGCGCATCGACGGCATAGGGCAGGGGAGCCTCACGCCCGAGGCTGGCGACCACGGCGGCACGCGAGGAGGTCTCGTGTGCACTGGAGGCAGTGATGGGAGAAACGAAATTCATAGGCATAGCTTTCCTGTTCGCCAGCGCGATGGGCGTGGCGGTGATGATGAGAAAGGGAAGGGGAAAGGTGCGCAGGCTCAGGAGCCTGCGCCGACCTGGATCAGATCAGACGAGAAGGATCGATGGTGCAGGTTCGCAGGACCGCGCCGGCACCCTGGGTCGAGCCCGTGAGGCATTTGGCTGATAGGCTCGGGCTCTCGAACGGTTCGTCACGAGTGACGACGAGTTTCGTCTTATCCTTTGGATGAGGCTTGAGGACGCCCGTGGCCAGCAACGTCGCCCGGTGCTCGCGAATGTAGCGCGGCAGCGTCGTGGTCTCCTCGGCGCTCACCTCGCTGCCCTTGTGCACGAGCAACGTGCCGTCAGGCAGCTTTTCCGCCGTGGCCTGAAGATCGCCGTAGTGCAGCCGATAGCGGGTCCCGGCCGGATCCTCGGCGTTCAGGCCTGGGCCACGTTTACCCTCCAATCCGGTCGAATGAGCGAACGGCTCCTGAGGCATCATCGGATCAGGAGTTGAGTTGAGCTGGGATGGCTTCAGGAACTCACTGAAGTCGAAACGCGATGGTGCCGGAGGGGCCGTGTGCGGGGCGGCGTCACGCTCAAGGACGGGCACCGGCTCGAGGAAGTGATGTCCCATTGCTACCAACAGACGGCGGGCCTCGACAACATAGGCGTCGAGCGCGCGGCGCTCCTCCTCGGACACATAATTGCGCCAGGGAGACACGCCGATCACTTGATCGAGGTGCGGGGCATGCTCAAGAAGGCTGTTGACGCGCCACTCCAGGTGCTTGCCTGCGGCTTCAAACCAGCCCGGCTGCTCGCAGCCGAAGATGATGACGTAGTGCCAGTCGCGGTCGGAGTCCGCAAGCTTGCGCATCAAACGTCGACCCACGTTCCTACCCTCACCGCACATGACGTAAGGGCGTTGATCGCTGGCATCGGGCAAGCCGACCGCAACGTAGCAGCCCGTCGAATTGAGGACAGGCAGGGAGATCTCATGAGGGAGATCTTCGACGCGCATGACCGCAATGGTCGGCACCCAGATGGACGCGCGCTGTTTGACCGGCCCCCTCAGATTGATGAGGGACATCACGGCCGCGGAAGGTGGAAGGCTGTTTGACATGAATGCAAGTCCTTGACGATGGCCCACGCCGCTCCGTCCGCAGGACAGGGCCGTGACTGAACCCGCCAGGCAGGCTGCCAGCAGAGGAGGAGCGTTAGGGCCGGAGAGATGAGGGGTGAAGCGGCTCAGGCGCGGCAGCCGGATGGCTGCGGGCGCAGGAACTCACCGCACGGGATCGCCAGGATCGCGCACGGACGGTTCATCTCGGTTCGACAAGGGGCTTTCAATGCGCGCGAGAGCGCGCTACTGCATACAGCAGCCATGGTCGGGTCTCCTACGGACTCGGACTGTGGTCAGGCACCCTGTCGGTGGTGGTACACCGGCAGGGGCCGCCCTGAATGGACGGGCCGTTGCCACATCGGCTTGACTGTAAGATAGGGGAATATTGGATTATTGCAAGTATAAATTCCGAAAAACAGGAACGTTAAAAATCTATTAACTGGCGCGCGGCAAGTCGATCCACTTCCATCCGTAAAGCAAACGAAATGCTGGTGTGGCGGAAGCGATGTAAACATTAATGTTTACAGCCCTGGAATCCAATTCTGATGTGTCCGCCTCTTCAATCGCTCCGGCATAGGGATGCCAAGAGGAGCTTGCACTGCACGCAGCCCATCGTGGACGGTCGGACATCGTCGGTGAGCGGGCAATCCTGGACCAGAAACAACGACACGATGACAGGAGAGCAGGGAGGTGGCTCAAGGCAGCCTCAGTGTTGTCGGTGTTGTCACGTTAACCCGCATCGGGTGCATCGAGGCAAATTCGGCCGCATGACCGTTTCAAGCAACGACATTCGCCGCGACTTTCCACGCTGC
>JBOZRS010000070.1:0-26160 GCA_050789065.1 Microvirga sp. | reverse complement strand
CCCTCCGCCGTGTAGGCGTACAGATCCGGCCCGATCTCCGTAAACGACACCGTCTTGGCCGCCATGTCCCCCGTCGACGCAAAGCTCTTCTCAGTCATCGTCCAGTGTCTCCCTGTTGAGGGCCAGGGCCGGACCGGCCTCTGGCGCTGTTGTCGGTGAGGTTCAGTTTTTCCATCAGGGGCGCCCGCTTCGCGAGCCAGGCTCCGTGCCGGACCGGCCATTCCTCGAAACGCGGATCGTACCCGAGGGCGTGCGCGGCGTGATGCGCCCAGTAAGGATCGTAGAGCGCCTGCCGGCCGACCGCGATCAGATCGGCTTGGCCCTCCTGCAGGATGGCTTCGGCCTGAGGCCCGTCGAGAATGACACCGACGGCCTGCGTCATGACCTGCGCTTCGCGGCGGATGCGCTCGGAGAACGGCACCTGGAAGCCGAGGCCGCGCGGAACGTTCATGTTGCGGGTCTCGTCGGTGAGGCCGCCCGACGAGCAGTCGATCACGTCCACGCCCATCTTTTTCAATTCCCGCGCAAGGACGATTGAATCGTCCAGGCTCCAGCCATCCTGGCTTCCATCAACGGCGGAAATGCGGACGAAAAGGGGCTTCGCGTCGGGCCATGCGGCCCGCACGTCGCGCGCGATCTCCAGGGCGAGCCGCATGCGGTTGTCGCGCGAGCCGCCGTAGTGGTCGTCCCGCAGATTGGATTGTGGGGACAGGAAGGTCGCCACGAGATAGCCGTGGCCGAAGTGGAGCTCCAACGCGTCGAAGCCCGCGCGATCAGCCCGCCTCGTGGCGTCGACGAACATCCGCCGGATCTCGGCGATGCCGTCCAGGCTCAGGGCCTCCGGCACGGACCATTCCGGTCCCGCCGCGACAGCGCTCGGCCCCACGCGCCGCCAGGGCTCTCCCGAGGCCTTCAGCTGCTCCATCGTGAGGGCCCGTCCGCCCTCCCACAGGGCCTGCGACCCGGCCTTGCGGCCCGCGTGAGCAAGCTGCACGCCAATAGCCGCGCCGTTCTCATGTACGAAATCGACGATGGCCCTGAATGGCGCGATCTGATCGTCGGACCACAGCCCCAGATCCCGGCTCCCGATGCGGGCTCCTGGCTCCACGGCCGTGCTCTCGACGAAGATCAGTCCTGCTCCGCCGAGCGCGAACTTGCCGAGATGGACGAGGTGCCATGCGCCGGCGCGGCCCTGCTCCGCCGCGTGCTGGCACATGGGCGAAATGACGACCCGGTTCTTGAGTTCGAGCCCCCGGATCGTCAGGGGCTCGAACAGACGAGGCCGCGGCTGCGCTGGAATCATCCTTCTCTCCCATGGGCCATCGGCCGACTGGCGCTTTTCATCTCAGGCCGCGGGACGGCTCGCGGCTTCGGCCTGCGAGGAAGCGCCTGCCAGATGACGGCCCGCGATGTAGCCGAACGTCATGGCCGGGCCCAGCGTGATGCCGCCGCCGGGATAGTTGCCGCCCATGATGCTCGCCATGTCGTTGCCGGCGGCATAAAGGCCGGGGATGACCTGTCCGTTGTCGTCGATCACCTGTGCGTTCGCGTTGGTCTTCAGACCGGCGAACGTTCCGAGATCGCCGGGAACGACCTTCACGGCATAGAAGGGGCCGCGCTCGATCGGTCCGACGCAAGGATTGGGCTTGTGATCCGGGTCGCCGAGATACCGGTTATAAGCGGTGCTGCCGCGCTTGAACTCGGGATCCTCTCCCTTGCGGGCATCGCGGTTGTAGGTTTCGACCGTCTTCTCGAAGGCGGCCGGATCGATGCCCGCTTTCGCCGCAAGCTCGCGCAGGGTGCGCCCCTTGAGCAGATAACCGTTCTGCAGGTAGGGCGTCAGGGGAACCGGGAACGGCTTGACGAAGCCGAGGCCGTAGCGGCGGATCGTCGGGTGGTCGACGATGAGCCAGGCCGCCTTCTCCGGATCGTCGCCGCACGCGCTCACCATGGCCTGCACGAAGTCGTGATAGGAGTTCGACTCGTTGGTGAAGCGCTTGCCGTTCTTCGTAACGGCGATGACGCCCGGCTTGCCGCGATCGATGAAGTGAGGGAACGGACCCGACGTGCCGTCACGACGCGGAACCAGGGAAACCGGCACCCAGGCGGCGGTGTTCGGCAGCCCCTCGATGGCGCGCCCTCCGACCCGTTCGCCCAGGCGGATGCCGTCGCCGGTGTTGCCGGGAGGTGCCGGGGACCAGTGCTCGGCTCCCGTCGGGGCATGGGGGAACAGCTCCTTCCGGCGCAGGACGTCCTGCGGGAATCCGCCTGCCGCCAGCACCACGCCGCGGCGGGTGCGAACCTCGGTGATGCCTTTCTCGGTCTGCACCAGTGCGCCCTTCACCTGGCCATCCTCCACAATCAGGTCCTTGACCGGCGAGGAGGTCCAGATCGGGATGTTCTGATCCAGGGCCGATTTCGCGAGCCGCCCGATGAGAGCGTTGCCGTTCGTCAGGCGCATCGCGCGGCCGTGGGAGACCAGGTCGCGGCCGTATTTCGCCAGAAGCACGCCCACATAGGCGGCGGATTTGACGGAACGGGTCACGTTGAAGAAATGCAGCAGTTCCTTGCCCGAACCGATCATCATGCCCAGGAAGGTGATTTCCCGCAGCGGCGGCCTCAGGCGGGAGATCTCCTTGCCGAGCTTGCGCCCGTCATAAGGCGTCGCGACGATCGACCGGCCGCCCGGCGTGCCGCCCGGCGCATCCGGATGGTAGTCCGAGAATGCAGGGCCAAGCGTGAACTCCATCTCGGTGTTCTTCTCGAAGAACTCGACCATCTTTGGGCCGTTCTCCAGGAAGGCATCGACCCGGCCCGCATCGAAGTGGTTGCCCGCCTCGTGCTGCAGATAAGTACGCGCCGCCTCAGGCGAATCCTTGAATCCCTCTTTCTGCGCCAGCGGGTTGCAGGGAATCCACATCCAGCCCCCCGAGCGGGCGGTCGTTCCGCCGAAGACGGGCTCCTTCTCGGCCACGATGACCTCGAGGCCATGGAGGCGGGCAGTCAGCGCGGTCGCCAGACCGCCGGCTCCGGACCCGACCACAAGAACATCGCAGGTGACAGTGTTTGTGGGCTTCATGGCGTTCCTCATGTTTCGCTTGGCTTGGCAGCCTGCGGAGGGCTTTCGTTCTTTATATGCGAATGCGTTCGTTGTTTGTATTAAACGAACGCATTCGTTGCTTCAAGATGTTTTTGGCTTTCGCCGGGTTCCGGCCTCGCCGTCGCGCTCAGACGAACTCGTGCGTCTCGACCAAGAAGGTCGTGATTTCGGAGATGAAGCTGAGGGCATGCGTCTGCGACACGTCCGCGGCGGGAGACCGGAACGCCGTCTCGATGTCGGCGACCGAGCGGAACCACATTTCCACGATGCCGTCGATGGGAAGAGCCTCGTACGACGCGGACTGGCCGAGGCCGACGCCCCGTTCGACGACGAGGTTCTGCGTGTAGCCCATCAGGTTCGGGAACCGGCTGACGGCCTCCGCGTGGAAGCCCCACCATTCTTCCTTGAACTGCTCCGCCGTGAGGCCCGGCTTTCGGGTCAGGATCGACATGCGCTTGACGAGCGGCCCTGCGGATCGGTCGACCGGAACGACGACGTTCTGTTCGGCCGTCACGATCGCCGTGTCGCCGACGAACAGGACATGGTCTTCCGCGACCTTCCTGTAGGGGTCGGACGATACCGCCCGGTGCATGTCCTCCGGACTCTCGAACCAAAGCTCCGAAATGCCGTCGATGGACCACGCGCCTCGCGCATGATCGATCGCGAGCTGCCGGCTGTCGACGACGTGGTTCTGATGATAGCGCTTCAGGCCCGGCAGGCGAGCGGCCAAGGGCCCATGAATATCGCGCCAGTGACTGCGGAACTCGGCCGTGCTCGTGCCGGGCTTGCGGGTGAGAAGTCCCATGCGAACGATCATTGCGCGCCTCATACCGCCAGATAGCCGCCGTCGACGACGAGCGTCGTACCGGTCACGTAGCTCGACATGTCGGACGCGAGGAACACCGTCGGCCCGATCAGCTCCTCGGGTTCTCCGAAGCGACCGAGCGGGATGCGGCTCAGGAAGCGCTCGGCGCGCTCGGGATTGTTGCGTGTCGCCTCCGTCATCGGAGTGTTGAGCGTACCGGGCGCGATGGCGTTCACCCGAACCCCGTCCTTGGCGAGTTCCTGCGCCAGATTCTGCGTCAGCATGCGCACCGCGGCCTTCGAGGTCGAGTAGCTGATCGACGTGGAGGTCGAGACGAAGGCCGCGATCGACGCCATGTTGATGACGGTTCCCTTCGTGGCCCGCAGGGCCGCCACGAAGGCGAGCGTGACGTTGAGCGTGCCGTCGAGATTGACCTGCATCGCGGCGTCCCACGAGCGCCGGACATCGGGGCTGTCGATGGTGTTGCGCGGGCAGATGCCCGCATTGTTGACGAGGATCGAGACCTGGCCGACCGAGGCTTCGACGTCGCGAGCGAGCGCCTGGCATGCCTCCGCGTCGGCCACGTCGAGAGAATAGGCCCAGGCTTCGCCACCCTGCTGAACGATGGCGTCTGCCGTCTGGTGGGCGGCTTCTCCGTTGAGGTCGGTCACGACGACCCGCGCGCCTTCCGCCGCAAGCCCCCGCGAGATGGCGGCGCCGTTCCCCTGACCCGCGCCCGTCACGAGCGCAATCCGTCCCTTGAGCAGCATGTGTTTCGTCTCCCTGAATTTTCGCGTGGTTCACTCACTCGAGCGTCGAAGCGGCGTTTCGCGCAAGATAAGCATATGACGAACGCATTCGCAAACGACGAATGAACGAAATCGCACGATGGCGAGAAAGCCTTTCGTTGGACGAGGTGGCACGCGGATGATCCGGGCGCGTCGCAGCGATGGCGCGCTCACGCGCACCCTATGAAGGAAGCCTCATGCCGAAAGAGACGATCTCAGGCCCGGCGGCGACGCTTGACGGCGCTTTTCGCGGGCTCCACGTCGAGCAGGTCCGCTTCCTCATGCGACTGGTCTTCGGCCAGGTCCGGGGTGTAGCCGAGCTCCGCCGACAGCTTGCGGGTGAAGGCCAGGAGGGCCTTCGCGTGCGGGCCTCTGGGTCCCAGATCGAGAACGCCCGTCGGGCCGATCAGCGTGATGGCGAGCTGCATCTGCCCGCTGTAGTCGAAGACCGGAGCCGCGATGCCGTTGATGCCCGTGACCGGCTTGCTTTCGGTGGCAGCGTAGCCGAGGCGTCTCGCCGTCGCGATTTCGGCCTGCAGTTCCTTGCGCGAGACGGACGCTCCGCCGGCCTGGATGCGGGCTCCCTTTCGCAGCTCTTCCGCGAGCTGCGCCTCGACGATCTTCGGCGGCATGAAGGCCGCGAAAACCTTTCCGGTGGCGGTTCCGGTGATCGAATAGACCGTCCCGGCCCGGACGTTCACGTGAACCTGATCGCTGCCTTCCTGGACCTGAACGATGGTCGGACCATGCGTTCCCCAGACCGCGACGGTCACCATGAGATCGGTCTCTTCCGCAAGCTCGACGGCGGCCTTGGCGGCGAGCCGCAAGGGATCGAAGCTCCTCAGCCGCGCGATGCCGAGCTGAAGCGCGAAGGGACCGAGCTGGTAGCGCCCGCTCGCCACGTCCTGCTCGACGAGCAGTAGCTTGCGGAAGCTCAGGAGATAGGCATGGGCCTGGGCGGGCGCGACTTCGGCCATCGCGGCGAGTTCGCGCAGCATCAGAGGCTTGCCCGCCTTCACGAGCGCCGAGAGGATCCGTCCTCCGACCTCGACCGACTGTACACCCCGACCACCGATGCTCATTGCTCACCCGATACTGTTGTACTGCGGGCCTTCCGGGAGGATGGCCCCGGAAAGCCCGCAGGGATCAAGCCGTGCCGTGCGCGCCCCCGAGATAGGCCGCGCGAACCTTCGGATCGTGAAGGAGCTGCTGACCGGTTCCCGAGAGCGTGACATCGCCCGTCTCTAGGACATAAGCCCTATCGGCGATGGCAAGTGCCATATTTGCCATCTGCTCGACAAGCAGGATCGTGATCCCGGACCGGCGCAGGGACACGATGATGTCGAAGATTTCCTGAATGATCTTGGGGGCAAGGCCGAGCGAGGGCTCGTCGAGGAGAAGCAGCCTGGGCCGGCCCATCAGGGCTCTCGCGATCGCCAGCATCTGCTGCTCGCCCCCCGAGAGGGTGACGGCCAGCTGGTCGCGCCGCTCCCGCAGTCGCGGGAACAGCCTGAACTGCTCTTCGATCTCGGCCTCCAGCGCCTCGTTCGGCAGGCGGCGGAAATACGCGCCCAGCGTGAGATTGTCATGGACCGTCTGATCGGGAAAGACCTGCCGCCCCTCGGGCGACAGGGCAATCCCTTTCGCGACCCGACGATGGGGAGGAAGACGCGAGACGTCCTCGCCGTCGAACACGATCTGCCCCGACGTCACCGGCATCAGTCCCGCGATGCCTTTCAGGAGGGTGCTCTTGCCGGCCCCGTTGCCGCCGACGATCGCCACGACCTCGCCCGCCCTGACCTCGACATTCGCCTTGCGGACGGCCGTGATCGGCCCGTAGGCGAGTTGTATGTCCTGAAGCTTCAGCATGGCTGTCCCCCTTAGGCCGCCTCGATGGAGGTGCCGAGATAGGCCTCCATGACGCGTGGATCGGCCTGAATCTTGCTCGGTGCGCCCTCGGCGATCTTCTCGCCGTAGTCGAGCACGATCACGTGGTCGGAGATCGTCATGACGAGGTCCATGTGATGCTCGATCAGAAGGATCGTGATGCCCTGGTCGCGGATGCGGACCAGGAGTTGCCCCAGCTCCGCCGTCTCCTGCGGGTTCAGCCCGGCCGCAGGCTCGTCGAGCAGGAGCAGCAGGGGCTCGGAAGCCAGGGCGCGCGCCAGCTCGACCCGGCGCTGGAGGCCGTAGGCCAGACTTCCGGCAGGCGCGTCGGCATATTGCGACAGGTCGGTGAAGTGCAGGATGGCGTCGACCTTCTCGAGCGCCCGCCGTTCCTCGCTGAGCGCCTTGGGGAGCCCCAGGAGGGACGCCAGGAACCCGTTCTTCATCCGCGAGTGCTGGCCCAGCAGCACGTTCTCGCGCACGGACAGGTCCTTGAACAGCCTGAGATTCTGGAAGGTCCGCGCGATGCCGTGGCCGCAGATGTCGTGGACCGTCTCGCTGGTGATCTCGGAGCCCAGGAACGTCACCCGTCCCTTGTTCGGCCGGATGATGCCCGTCAGCATGTTGATGAAGGTGCTCTTGCCGGCGCCGTTCGGACCGATCAGGGCATGGATGTGACCCGCCGTGACATTGACGGAGACGTCCCTGGCCGGAACGACGCCACCGAAAGACTTGTAGAGGGAATCGGCGGTCAGGAGGCTTGCGCCCGCCGCGCCGGGCGCGGTCCGCGTCGGAAGCGCCGCCGAGACCGGGCCTTGCCAAGCGGCACTATCCTTCCCTGTGGTCCGGATCAACCCGACCTTCTGGAAGAGCGAGCCGAACACGCCCGCCAGGCCCTTGGGCATGGCGTAGAGGGCGAACAGGAGCAGCGCACCGTTGACGAAGTGCTCGATCCAGGTCCAGCGGGCCACGAGAGCCCCGATGATGACGAGGCTCACGGATCCGAGGAGGGGTCCGTAGAGAGAGCCGCTTCCGCCGAACAGAACCAGCAGGAGAATGAAGATCGACAGGTTGAAATTGATGAAGTCGGAATTGATGTACTGGTTCTGCTGAGCCACGAGCGCGCCGGCGAGCCCGCAGGTCACGGCCGCGATGACGAAGGCAAGCACCTTGTAGCGGTACACCGCGACGCCGACCGCGCCCGCCGCGACCTCATCAGCCTGCAGGGACAGGAAAGCTCGCCCGAAGCGTCCGCGCAGGAGATTGCGCAGCAGGAGATGGGTCACGAGGCAGAGCACGAGACCGAACCAGACCCACTGCACCATTGTAAACGGCGCACCGCCGATGGTCAGGGGCTGGATCGAGTAGATTCCCATAGCGCCACCGAAGACATCCGAGCCTTCCGTGACGACCTTCTCGATGACGATGCCGAAGGCGAGCGTCACCATGGCGAGGCTCGGCCCCTTGACCCTTAGCGACGGCACGGCGATCAGAATGCCGAACACCGCCGAGACGCCGCAGGCCAGCAGCAGGGACAGCCAGGGCCCGAGCTCGTACCGGGTCGTCAGCAGGGCGACCGCATAGGCTCCGGCCGCGAAGAGGCCAGCCTGGCCCAGGGACTTCTGGCCCGCGAATCCCAGCAGCACGTTCATGCCCGCCGCGCACAGGAAGTAGACGCAGATCATGAAGAGCGTGCGCAGGTAGAATTCGTTCTCGATGAACGAGGCGGCCGCCGCCAGGATGGCGACCAGGACGATGGATCCGATGACGTGGCGCATGCGAGCTAAACCTTGTCGACAGCGGCCCGGCCGAAGAGGCCCGCCGGACGGAACGCCAGAACCAGGATGATCAGGCCGAAGACGACGATTTCGCGCCACTGCGCCTGCCAGAGGCCCACGGCGGATTCCAGCACGCCGAGAATGAAGCCGCCATAGATGCAGCCGCGCGGATTGTTCAATCCGCCGATGATGGCGCCGGAGAAGGCCTTTAGCGCGAAGCCCATGCCCATGAAGAGCGACGCGGAGGCGATCGGGGCAATCAGAACGCCCGCCACCCCGGCCAGCGCGCTCGACAGCGCGAAGGCGCCGATCATGACCAGGGTGACATTGATGCCCATCAGGCTCGCGGTCTGCGGCGAATGCGCGACCGCCATCATGGCCTTGCCGATCCGGGAACGGCGCATCACGAGATCGAGGGCGACCATGATCAGGATGGCGCTTGCGAGCACGAGCAGTTCCTGCGGACGGACGCCGGCGCCGGCGATGCGCAGCACGTCGTCGCCCAGCGGCGACGGCACCATGACGGGAGCCGGTCCCCAGATGGCCAGGCCGATGCTCTGGAGGATGACACCGAACCCGATGGTGCTCATGACCCAGTTCATACCACCCTTGCCGGCGAAGGGCTTCACTGCGGTCAGAAAGATGAGAATTCCCATGAAGCCCGCGACGGCTCCGGCGCCGATCACGGCTGCGGGATAGCGCCAGCCTGCCGCGGCTTCGCCCGGCACGGCCGTCGTCGCGCTCCCCAGACCTGACAGAAGCAGAAGCATCGTCACGCCGATGAAGGCGCCGAAGGAGATGAACTCCCCTTGCGCGAAGTTGAGCGTCTTGGTGGTCGTGAAGGTGATGCTGAAGCCAAGTGCGATCAGGGCGTAGACGCCGCCTATCGCGAGGCCGCTCAGGAGGGTCTGAAGATAGACATCCAGCATAAAGGCGCTCCAACGGTGCAGGCAGGAGGGACCTGCCGGTCGTTCGGACCGGCAGGTCCTGCGTTCTGGATTACTGGGTGAAGTCGGAAGGCTTGAGGCCCTTCACCACGTCGTCGGTGTAGCTGACCAGCTTGCCATCCTTCCAGCGCGTCCAGCGATAGTCGGAGGCGGTCAGGGCCTCATGCTCGGTCGCGGAGAACGGCTTGTTGTAGGTCTTCATGATGCCCTCGACGGGCGCCTGAAGGTTCTCGAGAGCCTCGCGCACCTTCGGGCCTTCCGTGCTGCCGGCCTGCTTCATCGCGGCTGCCGCGATCATGGTCGCGTCGTAGCAATGGGCCGCGAAGCTGAAGGCGCTCTTGGACGCCATCTTGGGCTCCAGACGCTCATAGAGCTTCTGCTGCTTCGGCGTCCTGTCCTCGGTGATCGTGCGCATGAAGATCGGCTTCTCGGCGAGGGTCTTGCCGGCCGTGTCGAAGAAGCTCGCGTTGTCGGAGGACCAGGAGGTCAGCGTGACCGGGAAGTAGTTGATCTTCTCCATGCTGCGGACGAGCTGGCCGATCGGGGTGCCCTGCGCCCAGACCAGAACCGTGTCGACGCCCGCCGCCTTCATCTTGTTGAGCTGCGAGGTCATGTCGGTGTCGTTGACGCCGAACTTCTCGGTCGCGACCGGCTTCAGGCCCTTCGCCTCGCCGAGCTCCTGGAGGTCCTTCAGACCACCCTGACCGTAGCCCGTGGTCTCGACCAGATAGCCGACGTTCTTGGTCGCCGGGTTCGTCTTCGCGTAGGCGATGAGGCCCGCCACCTGGGCGCGGTCAACCATCGAGACGCGGAACATGTAGTTCTCGGCATTCGCGCTCATGGGCTTCGTGATGTCGGTCGCCGAACCGATGCAGCCGATGGACGGATTCTTCTTCTGGTTGGGGATGTGCTTCCAGGCGAGCGCATTGCCCGAATTCGTCGGGCCGAGCACGGTGGCGACCTTCTCGTTGTCGATCAGGTCGCTCATGTTCTGGATCGACTTCGGAGGCTGCGAGAGGTCGTCGCGGACCACGAGCGTCAGCTTGCGCCCGAGAACGCCGCCGGCCGCATTGATGTCGTCGATGGCGGCCTGGATTCCGAGAACCCCCGCCTGACCGCTCTGGGCCGACGGCGAGGCCGACAGGTCGCCGTTGAAGCCGATCTTGATGTCCTCGGCGGAAGCGACGGTCGAGACGACGAGAGCGCTGCCGAGAAGGGCCGCTTTCAGCGATGCATATTTTGGCGTCATGTGTTTCCTTCCCTCAAAGGGTTCGATTCCGGTTGCGGCTGTGGCGACCTGTCGCCCGCTACCCGCTCAAGGCTTGCGGCAGGCCACTGCGCTGCCGAGTTCCAAAAGGTGGAATGAAGTGAGACACCGTCCGAGGCCATGATCGCCACGCCGCCCGAAGCCGGGCCATCGGGCCAGCCACCCTCGGAATCCGGACGCTCCTCACCTTCCGTTTTCATGTCTTCCGCGCTCTTTTCCCAGAGCTTGCCGACAGTGGTACCCTACAGCGAACGCGTTTGCAATAGACGAACTGACTTGACGTTAGTTTCGGCTGCAACTAGCGTGCCCCCACTGCTCTGAGCAGGGATACGGCCCGTCCCTCTGCGCGGAATGGCCCGCTTCTCGGGGCTTCCCTTCCAACGAGTGCTCATCGATGATCGACGCAACGCATTCCCCCGACCGTCAAAGCTGGGTCGGATCGGCCAACGGTCACGCCGACTTTCCGATTCAGAATCTCCCCTTCGGGGTCTTCAGCCCCCCGAACGGTGAGGCCAGGGGCGGCGTCGCCATCGGCGACGAGATCCTCGATCTCTCGGCGGCCCTGAAGGCCGGGCTCTTCGACGGCGCCGCAGCCGAAGCGGCGGAGGCGGCATCGGGACCGAGCCTGAATGCTTTTCTGGCCCTCGGCCGCGCCCCGCGGGCGGCCCTGCGGGCCCGCATCGCCGACATCCTCGACGCCCGCGGGGCGGATCGCCAGAAAGCCGAGAGCCTGCGGGATAAGCTGCTGTACCCCGCAGCCGATTGCCGCCTGCACGTCCCGGCCACCATCGGCGACTACACCGACTTCTATGCGGGCATCCACCACGCGACCAATGTCGGCAAGCTGTTCAGGCCGGACAATCCCCTGCTGCCGAACTACAAATACGTCCCCATCGGCTATCACGGCCGCGCATCGTCCATCGGCCCGTCCGGAATGAGCGTCCATCGTCCGAGCGGCCAGCGGAAGCCGGCGTCCGAGGACAGGCCCAGCTTCGGCCCATGCCGCAATCTCGACTACGAGCTCGAACTGGGAATCTGGACGGGCCCAGGCAACGACCTCGGTTCGCCGGTGCCGATCGCCGAGGCGGCCGACCGCATCGCGGGCTATTGCCTTCTCAACGACTGGTCCGCGCGCGACATCCAGTCCTGGGAGTATCAGCCGCTCGGGCCTTTCCTGGCGAAGAACTTCGCCACGACGATCTCCCCCTGGATCGTGACCCCCGAGGCGCTGGCGCCGTTCCGGACGGCCCAGGCGCCTCGCCCCGAAGGCGACCCCGCTCCGTTGCCGTATCTCTCCGACGAACGCGACCAGGCATCGGGCGCGCTCGCCATCGATCTGGAGGTCTATCTTGTGACCAAGGGCCTCCAGGCCAGGAACCTGCCGCCCCATCGCCTCTCGCGCGGCACGGCGCGGGACCTCTACTGGACACCTGCCCAGCTGCTCGCCCACCACACCAGCGGCGGCTGCAACCTGCGGCCGGGCGACCTGCTCGGGACCGGCACGATCTCGAGCATCGACCGCGAAGGCTTCGGCAGTCTCTTGGAGATCACGCAGGGCGGCCGGGATCCGGTCACCCTCGCGTCAGGAGAGACGCGCACGTTCCTGGAGGACGGCGATACCGTCATCATGTACGCGCGCTGCCGCCGCGAAGGCTTCGCCCCGATCGGTTTCGGCGCGTGCAGCGGAACGATCCTGCCGGCAGCCTAGAGCATTTTTCGGCGAAGTGGATCCGGTTCGCCGTCGAAAAATGCGGTCCAGTCAAGAAAAGAGATGGTTCCATGCCAGGGGAAGCAGCTCTAAAGGCTCCTGGACCGCACATCCCGATAACTCCCTCCCGGTGTCGAGGCGGCATGTCACCCATCCGGACGAATGACGATCGGGCAGGAAGCGGACTATCGACCGCGATCGGCGTTCTCTGGGGAATGATCGCCGCCCTGGCCTGGACCGGCTATAACGTCGGCTCGAGGCTCGGGCGCATGGAGGGCCTTGCGCCGGCGGACATGACCATGCTCCGCTTCGGCGTCGCGGCGCTGCTGCTGATGCCGCTGGTGCTGCTGCGCCGGGCCGGGAACGGCCTCGGATGGGGACGCGCCATCGGGCTCGCCGCCCTGGGCGGCCCGTTGTTCGGCCTGCTCATCAACACGGGCTTCGGACTCGCGCCCCTGTCCCACGCGGTGGTCCTCTCGGCGGGCGCCACAATGCTGAGCGCCAACGCTCTCGCCTGGATAATCGACGGCAGGCGGCCGTCGGCGTCCCGGCTCTTAGGCATGGCAATCCTCATTCTCGGACTGCTGGTGATCGCTGCCGGGCAGCGGAACCAGACCCAGCAATCCCTTGACGGGGTTTGGCTGGGAGACCTGTGCTTCATCGGGAGCGGTTCGCTCTGGGGAAGCTTCACCTATCTCCTGGGCCGCTGGAAAGTCGACCCGGCCATCGGCATCGGTCAGGTCTCGCTGATTTCGGCGCTCGCCGTTCTGCCTGTCTTCCTGTTCTGGCGTGAAGGCCATGCGGCCCCACCTGCCGTCTGGCTTTCGCAGGCCTTCTATCAAGGCCTCCTGGGCGGCTGCCTGGGATCCGTCGCCATTGCCAAGGCGGTGGCGCGGCTCGGTGCCGGCGAGGCCGCGCTGTTCCCAGCTCTGGTCCCCTCCGGGGCTCTTCTCCTGGCGATCCCGATTCTGCGCGAGTGGCCCAGCGTCTCGGAGATGGCGGGGATCGCCATCTGCACGCTCGGCCTGCTCACGGCCTTCGATTTCGCGCATCGGCTTCGCAGGAGATCGATCGCCTGAAGCGTCCGCGACCTCCACGCGGCGGACGAACCGGGGCGGCGGGAACCGCTCTTCGCACAGCGGCCTGCGTCACTTCGGAGCAATGATCCCCTGTTTGCGCCGGATCAAAGAGGTCTTCCGGGATCAGGGGCATGGTCGCGCCACTCGAACAAGGACATTTCGAAGCGAGGCCTCATGAGCCGGCAATCGGACAATTCCCCTCTCGATCCCGATATCCTGGATTGCCTGCAGGACGTGATGGATCCCGAAATCGGGCTGAGCGTCGTCGACCTCGGACTCGTTTACAAAGCCTGCCAGACGCCCGGCGCCATCGAGGTCGCCCTCACCCTGACGACCCGGGCCTGCCCGCTCGGAGAGATGATCGTCGAGGATGCGAGAGAGCGCCTCGCGCGCCGCTTCCAGGACACGAGCAGCGTCGACGTGCGCCTCGTCTGGGAACCCGTCTGGCATCCGGATCTGATCACCGACCGCGGCCTCCAACTCCTGGGCCGCCCGCCGAGGCACGCATCCTGACAGCGTCCCGGCTCTCCCGCCTTTCATCCTCACCGGCCCGGACGCGTCCGGGCAACAAACATGGAGGAAATCGCCGATGTCCGGCGTGTCCGCACCAGCCGCGCTGATTGACGCGACGCCCTCGTCCCTCGGCAGCCGCCGCATCACCCGCGGAGCGTTGCTCGCCCTGGGGGCTCTCGCCCTGCTGACGGGCCTCTACGGCGGCCTGGGGCGGATCGGATGGATGTTGCCGCGAGCAGGCTCCCTGGAGGCCCTGCACGGCCCTCTCCTGATCTCCGGCCTGTTCGGCGCCCTGATCAGCCTGGAGCGGGCCGTGGCCCTTGGCCGGAACTGGTCCTATGCGGCTCCCGCCCTGGCGGGGCTCGGCACCCTCGCGCTGCTCGCAGGGGCTCCGGTGCAGGTCGGAGCCACCGCCTATATGCTCGGCGCGGCCGCGCTCGCCGCCGGATCCCTTATCATCACGGCACGCCAGCCGGCCCTGTTCAACGGGACGCTGCTCTTCGGCGCTCTGACCTGGCTCGCCGGCAACGCGCTGTGGCTCATCGGCAACCCGATCCCGGACGTGACAGGCTGGTGGCTTGCGTTCCTGATCCTGACCATCGCCGGCGAGCGCCTGGAGCTCAGCCGTCTCATGCCGCAGCGGCGCGGCAGCGAGGCGCTGTTTCTGTTCGCGGTCGGGCTTCTCGTCGCCGGCGCCCAGAACGGCCTGATGACCCGTAACGGCGCCATCCTCTTCGGCATCGGCCTGCTCGTCACGACCGGATGGCTTCTGTGGCAGGACATCGCCCGCCTGAACATCCGCCGGACGGGCCAGACGCGATTTATGGCGGCCTGCATGCTGGCCGGCTATCTCTGGCTTGGGATCGCCGCCGCTAGTCTGATCGCGTTTTCACCCGAGCACAGCGCCTTCGGCTACGATGCCGCGATGCATGCGGTCCTGATCGGCTTCGTCCTGTCGATGGTCTTCGGCCATGCCCTCATCATCCTGCCGGCAGTGGCCCGTCTTCGGGTGCGGTACGCGCCGTTTCTGTATGGACCGCTCGCCCTCCTGCACGCCTCGCTGCTCATCCGGGTCGGCAGCGACCTGGCGGAATGGGACTTGGGGCGCAGGGCCAGCGGGATTTTGACCGTGCTGGCACTCGTCGCCTTCGTCGTGTGCCTCGCGAATGCGAGCAGGGACAGGCGTCCTGCTTCTCTTGTCTAAGCCCGCTGCAGTTCGGGGAGATCCATTCTCAACCAAGCGAGACGGGCGATGGCGCGCCCGGCCAGCACCTGCACGCGCCCGAGCGCGTCCTCGTCGCGAAGGACGTCGCCGGCCTCGAGATAGCGGTCGGTGAGCAGCTCCGCCAAGGCCAGCGGATCGTCCGGTACACGCTCCGCAGGAGAGACCGCGTCCATGGGAATCGGAGATCGTTCCAGTTCCTCGGCGTGGTGTCTCGCCTCCAAGGCGAAGCCCTCGATGCGCGCGCGTTCGTCCGGCGGCGCCTTCGCGGCGAGGGGGCCGAGCAGATCGGCGAGCCGCCGCTCCAGAGCCGCGAGGTCCCTTCCCCGGTCCTGGCCCTGCGAACCGGCACTTGAGAGCGTGCGCTCCGCATGAAAGGCCCTCCGGCGCTCCCGCCTGAGGACCGACACGTGACCGAGTTCCTCGAGCGCCATGGTCTCCGCCGCCCGGCGGATCTCGGAGGCTTCCGCGTGGGCGGCCACATAGCTCCAGAACGCGAAGGCGCGCTCCTCGTTGCGCACGGCCATGGAGAGCGCGCGATAGGCGCTGAGCAACCGCGGATCGGTGGTGGCGGCGCCTTCGTCATCGAACGTTTCCGGCAACTGCCAGCGGATCCGGGCCGGGTCGGGATTTTCTCCACTGGTCTTCTGCGACCACTGGACGACGCTGTCGAGATGGCCCTGCTCGTCGGCGGAGAGATGCTCGAACACCTCCGCCAGCGACGGATTGCCCTCGCGTCGCATCCTCTCGGCGATCTCGGCGTAGCGGGTCGCCGCCTCCTGCTCCATGGCGGACGCGATGGCGAAGAGTTCGTCGAGAGTCTTTACGGAGCTCGTCGGCTCGGTCTTCAGAAGCGACATCTGGTTCTCCGCGGAATGCAGGGGACAGAGCCCCAGAGGTTGACAGAGAGACTCAGGTATCGTCAATTTGCGTCAGATCAACGTAGGAGCCCCCTAAGCATCGCATAAAGCAGCGGGCCCGTTGATTCTCCCCCCCTCAACGGCCCCAGGAAGTCTGCAGCGCCGGACGGAACCTTTTCCGCACCGACGCCGTTTTCGTCTTTCTGTTCAGAAACGAAACTTTGCATCTGGACGGTTCTGTTGGAACGATCGCGCTCTCGCCATCTCACTCGGTCGCGTTTCATCGCTAGCTTGCACGTGCACTGGATCGTGGCGCTCGTCGGGGCTCTGTTCCTGCTCTTCTCGGATCCGGCCCTGGCGGCGGGACGGATCCAGGATTACCTGTCCAAGGCGCAGCCCGGCGAACTGATTCCGGGCGCCGACCGGTTCGGCCAGCCCCAGGGCGATCCGCCGCTGATCCCCGCCTACCAGGGCGACCGCCTTCTCGGCTACGTCTACCTGAACTCGGATTTCACCAGCGCCGTCGGCTATTCCGGCAAGCCGATCCAGATCCTGATCGGGATCGACCAACAGGGGACGGTCCGGGGCCTGAAGCTCGTCGACCACAAAGAGCCCATCGTTCTCATCGGCATTCCGGAGCGGCGCATCGTCGATGCGCTCAACAAGCTGATCGGCCACGACATGCGTCCGGTTGCGACCGGGGCTGAACGTCCGCCGCAGGTCGACATCGTCAGCGGGGCGACGGTGACCGTCCTGGTGATGAGCGACAGCGTGGTGCGTTCCGCCGTGCGGCTCATCCGCAGCGGACGCCTCGGAACCGGAGGCCAGGCCGCCGCGGCTGCGGCTCCTGCGGCGGTCAAGACCCTCGACCTTGCGAAGAGCGAGATCCGGGACTGGCAGTCGCTCCTCGGCGACGGCTCGGTGCGCCGCCTGTCGCTGACGGTCGGCGAGGTCAACGAGGCCTTCGCCAAGGCCGGCAATCAGGAAGCGGCGAACAATGCCGAGACCAGTGATCCGGCGGACACGTTCATCGACCTCTACCTCGCGCCTGTCAGCGTACCCACCATCGGGCGCAGCCTGCTCGGGGACGCCGCCTACGATCGGCTCAAGGCCCGGCTCAAGCCGGACCAGCAGGCCATCATCGTGGCGGGAGACGGCGTCTATTCGTTCAAGGGCTCGGGCTATGTGCGCGGCGGCATCTTCGACCGGATCGAGCTGCTGCAGGGCGGCCAGAGCACGCGCTTTCGCGACCGCAACCATGAGCGGCTCGGTTCGCTCGCGGCGGCGGGCGCGCCGGATCTGCGCGAGATCGGCCTGTTCGTCGTGCCCGAGGACTTCAAGCTCGACCTCACCGAGCCGTGGCAGCTGCAATTGCTCGTCCAGCGGAATATCGGGGCGCGCGACAAGGCCTTCCTGACGTACAGTCTCGACTACACCCTGCCCGACCAGTACCTGCGGATCGAGCAGCCTCCGGCAGCGGCGCCCGCTCCCGTCCCGCCACAGACGCAGGCCCAGAAACAGGTGCAGGGGCAGCCGGGCGCGCAGCCCCCCGCCTCGCCGGCCACCCCGTCCCTGAACGACGCGGACGCGCTTGCGGCCGGACCGCTGGAAGAGGCGCTCTGGCTCAAGATCTGGAAAACCAACACCGTCTCGATCGGCATCACGGCCCTGGCCCTGGCGGCCCTCACGGCCATCTTCTTCTTCCAGGATGCCCTGGTGCGGCGTCCGCAGGTCTATGTCTGGGTGCGGCGGGCCTATCTGGCGTTCACCCTCGTGTGGCTCGGATGGTACGCCAACGCCCAGCTCTCGGTCGTCAACGTCCTGACCTTCACCAACTCGCTCATCACCGGCTTCAACTGGGAGTTCTTCCTGGCCGCGCCGCTGATCTTCGTTCTCTGGGCGGCGGTCGCTGCGGCGCTGCTGTTCTGGGGCCGGGGGCCGTTCTGCGGCTGGCTATGCCCCTTCGGCGCACTTCAGGAACTGACGAACAACATCGCCCAATGGCTGAAGGTGCCGCAGATCAATGTGCCCTGGGGCCTGCACGAGCGCCTGTGGCCGATCAAGTACATCATCTTCCTGGGCCTGTTCGGCCTCTCGCTCTACAACGTTGCGCTGGCCGAGGTCTTCGCCGAGGTCGAACCGTTCAAGACGTCGATCATCCTGAAATTCGTCCGCGACTGGCCCTTCGTCATCTATGCTCTCACGCTGCTGTCCATAGGCCTGTTCATCGAGCGGTTCTTCTGCCGCTATCTCTGCCCCCTGGGGGCGGCGCTGGCGATTCCCGGCAAGATCCGCATGTTCGAATGGCTCAAGCGCTGGCCCGAATGCGGCTCGCCCTGCCAGCGCTGCGCCAAGGAATGCCCGGTCCAGTCGATCCATCCCGAGGGATTCATCAACGTCAACGAGTGCATCTACTGCATGCATTGCCAGGAGCTGTACCACGATGACCAGCGCTGCCCGCACATGATCCAGGTGCGGCTCAAGCGCGAGAAGCGCGAGGCCCTTTCGTCCCCGACCATGCGCGGGAACAAAGACGGCGGCAAAGGTCCCGCTAAACCCATCATCACCCATAAGGGAAAGGTTGTCGGAACGCCTACGGACCAACCAACCACGGCCGACGTACCGACCACCGGTTCATGAGCAAGAAGGAGGCTCACGTGTCGCAAGAAGAGAAGAAAGACGGTCTAAGCCGACGCCAGGTGCTCGGCACGACGGCAGCCGCCGCCGTGGCCGGGGCCGCCGGCGCCGCGGGCGGAGCCTCGCTGACGAGGACGGGCCTGGTCACTCCGGCCGAGGCGCAGACCGCGCCTGCGGCCCCGGCGGCGCGTCCAGCCGCTGCCAGCAAGATCGAAGTCAAGCCGGGCGAACTCGACGAATATTACGTGTTCTTCTCCAGCGGTCAGACCGGCGAGGTCCGCATCGTGGGCCTGCCCTCCATGCGCGAATTGATGCGCGTCCCCGTGTTCAACCGCGACAGCGCCACCGGCTGGGGCCTGACCAATGAAAGCCGCAAGATCCTGACCGAGGGTCTGCTGCCGGAGACGGTGGAATTCCTGAAGGACAAGGGCGGAGTCTACCACAACGGCGATCTGCACCACCCGCATCTTTCGTTCACGGACGGAAGCTATGACGGGCGGTATCTGTTTGCGAACGACAAGTCCAACACCCGCGTCTGCCGCATCCGCCTTGACGTGATGAAATGCGACAAGATCATCCAGCTGCCGAACCAGCACACGGTTCACGGCCTGCGCGTTCAGAAGTATCCCCGCACCGGCTACGTCTTCTGCAACGGCGAGGACCGGGTGCCGATTCCGAACGACGGCAAGATTCTGGACGATCCGAAGAAGTATACGGCGATGTTCTCCGCCGTCGACGGCGACACCATGAAGGTCGCCTGGCAGGTGCGGATCGACGGCAATCTCGATAACGTCGATGCCGACTACCAGGGCAAGTACGCCTTTGCGACGTGCTACAACTCGGAAGAAGGCGTGACCCTGGCCGAGATGATGGCGAAGGAGCAGGACTGGATCGTCATCTTCAACATCAAGCGCATCGAGGAGGCGGTGAAGAACGGGAAGGCCGAGATGATCAACGGCGTTCCTGTCGTCGATGGTCGCCACGGCTCTCCCTACACCCGCTATGTCCCGATCCCGAACAGCCCGCACGGCATCAACACCGCGCCCGACGGCATCCATGTGGTCGCCAACGGCAAGCTCTCGCCGACCGTGACGGTCTTCGACGTGCGCAAGTTCGATGACCTCTTCGATGACAAGATCCAGCCGCGCGATACTGTCGTGGCCGAGCCGGAACTGGGCCTCGGCCCGCTTCATACCGCCTATGACGGCCGGGGCAACGCGTACACGACGCTGTTCCTCGACAGCCAGGTGGTCAAGTGGAACATCGACCTGGCCAAGCGCGCCTTCAAGGGCGAGAAGGTCAATCCGGTCATCCAGAAGCTCGACGTGCACTACCAGCCGGGCCACAACCACACCTCCATGGGTCAGACCAAGGAGGCAGACGGCAAGTGGCTCATCTCGCTGAACAAGTTCTCGAAGGACCGCTACCTCAATGTCGGTCCGCTCAAGCCGGAGAACGACCAGCTCATCGACATCTCGGGCGACAAGATGGTCCTCGTCCATGACGGCCCGAGCTTCGCGGAGCCGCATGACGCGACGATCGTGCATCGCTCGAAGATCAACCCGGTTCACGTCTGGAAGCGGGACGACCCGTTCTTCGCCGATGCCGTGAAGCAGGCGAAGGCCGATGGCATCACGCTCGAGCAGGATTCGAAGGTCATCCGCGACGGCAACAAGGTGCGGGTCTATATGACGTCCTCCGCCCCGGCCTTCGGACTGGAGAGCTTCCAGGTCAAGCAGGGCAACGAGGTCACGGTCTACGTGACGAACATCGATGAGGTCGAGGACCTGACCCACGGCTTCTGCATCACCAACTACGGCATCAACATGGAGGTGGCGCCGCAGGCGACGGCATCCGTGACCTTTACGGCCTCGAAACCCGGCGTGTATTGGTATTACTGCACCTGGTTCTGCCATGCCATGCACATGGAGATGAAGGGCCGGATGTTCGTCGAGCCGCAGGCGACCTGACGGAATGACGAACCTTCGCACCATCGTGCATTCGGGGCTGGCGGCGATCTTCGCCGCCAGCCTCGCCCTGCCCGGCTTCTCCCTGCCCGCCTGGGCCGCGCGGATCACGGCCGAACCGGGAGACGCCGACTTGCAGTCCGTCCTCGATCAGGCCGCGGACGGCGACGTCATCGTCCTGAAGGCGGGCGAGCATCGCGGGCCCGTGACGATCAACAAGAAGCTGACCCTCGAAGGGGAGCCCGGGGCGGTTCTTTCGGGCAACCGCAAGGGCAGCGTGGTCGCCATTCTGGCGCCGGGAGCAATCGTCCGCGGGCTGACGATCCGCGGGTCTGGGATGGATCTCCCGCAGATGGACTCGGGCGTTTTCGTCGAGAAGTCCGCGACGGGAGCCGTCGTCGAAGGTAATCGGATCGAGGGCAATCTTTACGGTGTCTATCTACACGGCGCCGAGGACTCCGTCGCGCGGAAGAACACGATCGTCGGAATCGAGGAAGGCCGCGTCAACGAGGCCGGCAATGGCTTCTCGGTCTGGAACGCGCCAGGCGCGAAGGTCCTCGACAACGATGTCCGCTTCGGCCGCGACGGCATTTTCGTCGTCACCAGCAAGCGCAACGTGTTTTCAGGCAATCGCTTCCGCGACCTGCGCTTTGCCGTCCACTACATGTACACCAACGACAGCGAGATCACGGACAACGTGTCGATCAACAACACAGTCGGGTATGCGATCATGTTCTCGCACCGCCTGAAGGTCAGCGGGAACGTGTCCGACGGCGATCGCGACCATGGCTTCCTGTTCAATTACGCCAACAATTCGCAGATCACCGGCAACACGGTTCTGGGACGCCTCCAGTCCGCCGAACGCTGGGCGAATGTCGGCATCCGCACCAAGGAAGACAAGGAACACGGCCTGCCCGCCGCCGACGAGTCGGCGGACCAGACGGCGGGTCTGCGGCCCGGGCCCACGAAATGCGTGTTCATCTACAACGCCAACAAGAACCGGTTCAGCGGCAACTGGTTCGAGGGCTGCGACATCGGCATTCACTTCACGGCGGGCTCGGAGGGCAACGAGATCACGGGCAACGCCTTCATCCGGAACCGCAATCAGGTGAAATACGTCGGCACCCGCTATCTCGACTGGTCGTCGGGCGGACGCGGCAACTACTGGAGCGACAATCCGGCCTTCGATCTGAACGGCGACGGGATCGGCGACAATGCCTACCGTCCGAACGATCTCGTCGACAAGGTTCTCTGGACCGCGCCGCAGGCGAAGGTCCTGATGAACAGCCCTGCCGTGCAGGTGATCCGCTGGGCGCAGGCGCAGTTCCCGGCCCTGTTGCCGGGCGGCGTCGTGGACAGCCATCCCCTGATGGCGCCGCCCTCGCGCCCGAAAGTTGCCGAAGGAGGCCGGCCATGACCGGAACGGTCGAGATCCGCAACGTCGTGAAGCGGTTCGGCAAGGTCGAGGCGGTCCGCGACGTCTCCTTCCAGCTGCACGAAGGCGAGACAGTGGCGCTCGTCGGCCACAACGGCGCAGGCAAGACGACCCTGATGAAACTGATGCTGGGCCTGATCCGCCCGACCAGCGGCAGCATCAGGGTCCTGGGGGACGATCCCGCCGCGGGTGAATTCGCGGCCCGGCGGCGGCTCGGATACCTGCCGGAGAACGTCTCGTTCAACGCAGCCCTGACAGGCCGCGAGACGCTGGCGTTCTATGCGCGCCTCAAGCGGGAGCCGCAGCAATCGGTGGCGCCACTCCTCGAGCGTGTCGGCCTCACCCATGCGGCGGACCGGCGTGTCGGCACCTATTCCAAGGGCATGCGCCAGCGGCTCGGCCTCGCTCAGGCGCTCCTGGGTGACCCCCGGGTTCTTCTGCTCGACGAGCCCACCACCGGCCTCGATCCCGCCCTGCGCCAGAGCTTTTACGACATCGTCGAGGAGCTGCGCGCGCGCGGCGCGACGGTCCTCCTGTCCTCGCACGCCCTGACCGAACTGGAGGAGCGCGCCGGACGGGTGATCATCATGAACCGCGGCATCAAGGTGGCAGACGGCACGCTGGATGAGCTGCGCCGCATCGCCCGGCTGCCGACCCGCATCCGCCTCAAGGTTACGGACGCGGGTCTGACCAACGTCCCGAACTGGCTCGGCCCCGTCGACGCATGGCGCCGGATCAACGGCCACATGGTCGAGATCGACGCATCCCCCGAACGGAAGATCGAGGTGCTGCGGCGCGCGACGGATGAAGGTGCGCCTGTCGAGGATCTCGATGTGGTCCCGCCGACCCTCGACGAGCTCTATGCCCACTTCCTTCGCTCGCAGGAGGTCGCGCGATGAGAAACATTCTGATCATCGCGCGCAAGGAGATCCAGGAAGGGCTGCGCAACCGCTGGGTTCTGGCTACGACGCTGCTGCTGGCGGCGCTCGCCCTCACCCTCACGTTTCTCGGCAGCGCTCCCACGGGCACCGTCGGCGTGCGGGCGCTCGACGTGGTGATCGTCAGTCTCTCCAGCCTGACGATCTTCCTGCTTCCCCTCATCGCCCTGCTGATCTCCCACGATGCCATCGTGGGCGAGATGGAGCGCGGCACGATGCTGCTGCTTCTGAGCTACCCGGTCGCGCGCTGGCAGGTTCTGCTCGGCAAGTTCGTCGGGCACCTGTCCATCCTGGCCTTCGCGACGCTGCTCGGCTACGGGGCCGCCGCGGCCGCGCTGGCCGCGACCGGTGCGGACATCGACGCGGAAAGCTGGACGGCGTTCGCGTCGATGATCGGATCCTCGATCCTGCTCGGCGCCGCCTTCATCGCCGTGGGCTATCTCGTGAGCGCCCTGGTGCGGGAGCGCGGCACGGCCGGCGGAATCGCCATCGGCATCTGGCTCGTGTTCGTGCTGATCTACGACATGGCGCTGCTGGGCCTTCTCGTGGTCGATCAGGGCCAGACGGTCTCCGGCGGGATCCTGAGCGCCCTCCTGCTGCTCAACCCGACCGACACCTACCGCCTCTTCAATCTCACCGGCTCCGGCAGCATCGGCGCCTTCTCGGGCATGGCCGGCGTCGCGAAGAACGTCAGCTTGAGCCCGTCCACCCTCCTCGCCGGGCTCGCCGCCTGGGCTGTCGTTCCGCTCGCCCTGGCTACGCTGGCTTTCTCCAGGAGAGAATTATGAGAAGACTCGTCCTCCTCGCGGCATTGGGCGGCGCGCTGGCGCTGGCGGGATGCAACGACAACAAGACCGCCGAGGCTCCGCCGCCCCCGCAGGAGCTGACCGCCGCGGCCATCGGGCATTATTGCGGCATGAACGTGCTGGAACACCCCGGCCCCAAGGGACAGATCATTCTGTCCAGCCAGAAGGAGCCGGTCTGGTTCTCCTCGGCCCGGGATGCGCTCTCCTTCACGATGCTGCCGGAAGAGCCGAAGGACATCCGAGCGATCTACATGTCCGACATGGCCAAGGCTCCGAACTGGGATGAACCGGGGGCGACAAACTGGGTCAACGCCAGGCAGGCCTCGTTCGTGATCGGAAGCCGCATGAAGGGCGGCATGGGCGGCGAGGAGGCTGTGCCGTTCTCCGACAAGGCTGCGGCTGAAAAGTTCGCAGCCGAGAACGGCGGGCGGGTCGTGGCTTTCTCGGAGGTGCCGAAAGATTATGTCCTTGGCGGAACGGCCGATGCCACGAGCTCGGTGGAACAGGCGCCCGCTGCACCGAAGGACGGACATGCTCACTGAGGAGTTCGCCATGCGTCCGTTGTTCTCCCGCAGGCGCTTCATCGGAATCGCCGCCGCCGCAGCTGGCCTGAGCCTTCTGCCGTTCGGCCGGAGGGCGAAGGCGGAGGCGCACCTCGTCACCTGGCAGGGACAGGCCATGGGGGCCGTGGCGAGCCTGCAGATCCACCACCATGACCGCGCAGCCGCCGAACGGCTGATCGAGCAGTCGCTGGCGGAGGTGCGGCGGCTGGAGGCGGTGTTCAGCCTCTACCGCGAGGATTCCGCCCTGGTGACCCTGAATCGCAGCGGCATCCTGGTAGCCCCGCCTGCGGATCTGGTCACGGTCCTCGCGGCATGCAGCCGGGTCCGGGACCTCACGGGAGGCACCTTCGACCCGACCGTGCAGGCTCTGTGGACCCTCTACTGGGACCATTTCTCGAAGCCCGATGCCGATCCGCAGGGGCCGCCTGCGCCAGCGCTCGAGGCTGCCCTAACCAAGATCGGCTTCGATCAGGTGGCCTTCGACGCGGACCGGATCGCCCTCCCTCGGCGCGGGATGGCGCTGACCCTGAACGGGATCGCGCAGGGTTACGCCACCGACCGGGTGGTAGACCTCCTGCGCGCAGGTGGAATCGAACATACGCTGGTCGACATGGGCGAGCCGCGAGCGGTCGGCTCCCATCCTTCAGGCGAGCCATGGCGAGTCGGCATCGCGGACCCTGCCCAACCATCCAAGATCGGCGATGTTCTGAATCTCGCGGACGGCGCGGTCGCCACCTCGGGCGGCTATGGGTTCCGCTTCGACCCGGAGGGCCGCTTCAACCACCTCCTGGATCCCCGCAGCGGGCATTCGGCGCGCCTGTACCAGAGCGTCACGGTGGTGGGGCCGGACGCGACCTCCGCGGATGCCCTGTCGACGGCCTTCAGCCTGATGCCGCCGGATGACATTGGGCAGGCGCTCCATCGGCTTGGGGAAGGCCAGGCGCATCTGATCACCGCGTCGGGTGAGAAGCTGGTCCTGCGCGCATAAGCACACATCGCGGAGCGGCAGGAGCAGCATCGGCCCCAGACCGTCAATCCCGCTGCAGCCAGCGTGAGACTCGCGGATGGGCAGATCCCTTGTGCGCCAACACGCAGAGAGCTGATTCCACGGGCGTGAAATCAGCTCTCTTCTTTGCTTTTGACTGGCGAAACGGATCCGGTTCGCCGGCAATCGAAACGCTTCAGTGTCCTGTCTCGGCGATGCGGGGCAGGGTCTCGAACTGGTGGAACGGAGGCGGTGAGGACAGGGTCCATTCCAGGGTCGTGGCGCCCTCGCCCCACGGGTTGTCGGCTGCCTTCTCCTTGCGCAGGAAGGCCGTGATCACGCCGTAGATGAACACGAACAGCCCGGCAAAGAAGATGTAGGCGCCGATCGACGAGACCAGGTTCCAGCCCGCGAACGCGTCCGGGTAGTCGGCGTAGCGGCGCGGCATGCCCGAAAGGCCCAGGAAGTGCTGCGGGAAGAACAGCACGTTGGCGCCGATGAAGGCGATCCAGAAGTGCAGCTTGCCGACCCACTCGGGGAACACGTAGCCCGTCATCTTCGGGAACCAGTAGTACGTGCCGGCGAAAATGCCGAACACGGCGCCGAGCGACAGCACGTAGTGGAAGTGCGCCACCACGTAGTAGGTGTCGTGCATGTAGCGGTCGACCGGGGCGTTCGCCAGCACCACGCCGGTGACGCCGCCGACCGTGAATACGAAGATAAAGCCGATGGCCCAGTGCATGGCGGCCGTGAAGCGGATCGAGCCGCCCCACATCGTGGCGATCCACGAGAAGATCTTCACGCCCGTGGGCACCGCGATCACCATGGTGGCGAACACGAAGTAGGCCTGGGTCTGCAGCGACAGGCCGACCGTG
>JBOZRS010000069.1:0-18272 GCA_050789065.1 Microvirga sp. | reverse complement strand
CGTTAGTTCTCCGGGGGGCCGGAGGAGCCGATGTTGATCAGATCCGCCGCGGCGGCCATTCCCGTGCTGATGGCCCAAGGCGCCCTGGCCCAGCAAGGCGCCCTGGCCGAGCCTGCGCCACCTCTGCCGCCTCCACGGCCCATCGAGACCCCTTCTCCCGTGACGCCCCCTGCCCCACGGCCTCAAGCTCCGCCGGCGCCGACGGCGGAAGCGCCACCAGCTGTCCCGGCAGCCGAGGATTGCCTGGCCGGCCTGAAGACGGCCGGGTTCGAGATCGAGCCTGCGATGCCGGCTGTGGTATCCTTCGCGGTCTGCGTCAGATGAGTGGCAAGTGCCTGCGGCTCACCAGTGCCGCTAACGTCGTGCACCGGGGCGCTCTTGGACCCGGCCCCTTGCCCATGGTAGTCCCTCTTGCATGGTTGGAGGCTAAATGTGCCAACGAAACAACACCCTGCTGCCAGTGTTCCCAAAGGGGGTCTTTTTCCACGCCAACGGCACAAGGGCGATCACTGGCCGTTCGGCGCTCCCGGGAACAACCGCTGCCGCAGGGAGGCCCATTGCCGCATTCCCCAGAGCGTAAAACGTGCAATAGGCCTTCGCAGCACCGGCACGTCGTCGGCGATCAGGAGCAGGCCAAGCGGGAGCATCCACAACCCGAAGACTGGCAGGATCGAAAGGATCCCACCGAAGACGAGGGCCACCGCGACCGGGATGCGGATCCATCGGGCACGGGGGTGGCGCAGGTGACGGATAATGCGAGCCACCCTCCCGGGCACCTCGTATTCAAGGCGCCGGAACGCTCGCCGCAGGATGGCCTATCATTGTCCATCATTGTCCAGATCAGAACGATCCGCCGGTCCGGAAGTCCCCGCCCCCAAAGGACCCGCCGGTCCCGAACCCGTCCGGCGGCGGAATCGGCAATCCGCCGCCGAAACCAGAGTCCCAAGGGCTCGGCCCATGATGGAAGCCGTCGCGCAGAACCTGTCCCAGGATCGCGCCGCCGATGGCACCTGTCAGAACCCCACCCAGCACGTTGCCGAGGGCAGCCTCATTGCCGAACGTGCCGTAGGGAGTGTCATAGCCCTGGTGCCGAAGCTCCTCCCATTCGCGCTCGATCACCGCTCGACGCTGGGCGACCTCCTTCAGTCGCTGGTGGGCATCCACCGCCTGACGCAGCGCCCGGTTGATCATGACGTCGGTGGCTTGGATCCGCCGGACAAGCTCCTCGTCGCGCGGCGTCGGCGTGCGCAGGGCCTCCTGGTAGAGCTGATCGAGGTTCTCGCGCTGGTCAGCAGCCGCGAGGACCTCGATGGCTTCGCGGTAGGGAGCGTCGCCCTCCAGAACCGAGGCATCGTAGGTGCAATCCAATGTGGAGAGCCCCTCCCGCGCCTCGGCGAGCCGGCGTTCGGCGTCTGCCACCGCCTCCCGCGCCTTGGCCATTTCGGCCTCCGCCGCCTCGATGCCAGCCTCGACGAGCGCCTTGCGCTCCAGAGCGGTGAGCCTGGCCCGCTCCTCGCGCAGGTCGGCGATAAGTCGACGGGAATGCTCGCGCAGCCGCTCGGGGATTTCGTTGAGCAGAGCGTAGTTGGCCCGGGCCCGGTCGTAGCCGACAACGCGCGCCACCAGGCGGTCCATGGTGCGCGTGAAGGGATTGGCCCGGTAGGCAGCGGTGCCGAACTTCCGCGTCCACAGGTACATGAACAGCGGGTCGGCCTCGTAGGGGCGGCGCTTCTCGTCCCGGTCGGCTTCCGCCTGCACAGCCTTCTTCTCCGCCTGCTGCGCTTGACCGGTGATCTCGTCGACCCGGGCCCGGGCTGAAATCCATCCGGCATCGATGCTGACCTGTGCCTCGACATCCTTGCGCAGGGTGTCGACGGCGCCCGCGGCCTTCTCCAGGGCGTCGACGGCCGCCTGCCGCCCCGCCTCCGCCTGCCGCACCCGCTCCTCCGCCTGGCGGCGCCGCTCCGTAAGCTGCCGCAGGGCCTCCTGCCGACTGTTGAGCACGCCCAGCGCCTGGCGCTCGGCGGCATCCAGATTCCCGACGACCTTGTCCTGCGTGATCGCATCCAGCTTCAGCCGCGCCAACTCCCGGAATGCCTCTGTGCGCTGGATGCGCAGGTGGCCGACCTCCTCGGTCGCGGCGGCATAGGCGCGCTCGAACTGCGCCTCCTGCTGACGCGCCTTCTCGGTGGTCTGCTCGATCCGCGCGAGCGCCTGCCGTCCCGAAATCATCGCTCTACCATCGTGTGATCGCCCCACCCATGACCGGCATCAGGTAGGTCACGTCGAGCTGCCCCCGCCGCTTCTCGCCGAGGCGGTTCCTCTGCACGATGCCGTCGTCGTTCTTGTCCTGCTGCACCTGCCGGGCCACGTCCTCGCTCACGCGCACGCCCCACTTCGAGGTGGTCACGGTCCGGCCGTCCTCCTCGCTGGTCACCGGCAAGCTGAGGATCCGCCCGTCAGGGGTAACCGGCTCCACGATCAGGTAGTAGTTCCGGTCCGCGGGATTGCGCTGTGGCACCCGCCAGACACCCGTCGGCTCGCCCGGGCGGGAGACGATACGCAGGACGTACTCGCGGCGCAGATCCGCGCGCAAAACCTCCAGGTCGTCGATGGCCTGCCGGGCGCCCCCGGCATCGCCACGGGCAATGGCGGCCTTGCCGTCCGCCAGGAGTTGGTCGGCCCGGTCCCGGGCCGCCGGGACCTGCGCCTCCCGCAGCACGTCCTCGTGTCCCTGCTCCAGGGCAGCCGGCAGGCGCTCGGCCAGTTCAATTCGGTTGCGCTCGGCTTGAGCCTGCTCCTGCGCCGCCCGCTGCCGGGCCGGTTCGACCACGCCAAACTGGTACGCCCCCCAGCCGAGGCCGAGGAGCGCCACGATGGCCAGGAGGGTTCGACCGAACCGCCCGCGATTGACCCACGCCTGTGCCACCGTGCGGGCAAAGCTCGGGCCGGGTGGGGTGTAGACGAAGCGCTGCTCCTTGAGCGCCTGCACCCCCTCCTGCAGGATCCGGTCCGGCACCTCGATGCCCTGCCCGCGGTAGATCTCGCGCAACCGTTGCAGAAGCTGGGCGTCACGGCCTTCCTGCCCCAGCTCGCGGCTGACGAGGTTCTCCTGGTGGCGGAGCGTGTCCACCACATCCATGGCAAGCATCACCTCATCGAGGCTCTGTGATGGCCTCTCGGTAGGGGGCTCGGGCGGTGTGGTGGCCGTCTCAACCATTGGCCGGCAATGCCTGTCCTTCCGCTATGAGGCGGGCAATGCGCCGCTTGCCGTCCTCGACCGCGTCGCGGATCTCGGCCGAGTTCTGCGTCGCCAGCCGGCGCATCTCGTCGATGATCTCCTGCGAGCGCTCCTGGAACGTGATCACCGAGTCCACGAGCTTCCTGACCGCATCGGCTCGGATGGTTGGGCCGTAGCCCGCCCTGACGGCAGCCTCGCCAACCTGATCACCAATCTCGGCCAACACCTCGAGGCTGCGGGAGACGCCCTCCTTCATCTCGTTGAGGGTCTGAGTCGACTCGTTCAAGCCGAACATGCCGGTGAACGAGGCCTTCAGCGCCGTGAACACGGAGTCGTTGGTGGAGAAGAAGGTCACCGCCTGGGCGTAGACGCGCTCCTTGGCATTCGTCATCTGCATCAGCCGGGCCATGATCACCTCAGAGGTGTTGTAGCTGACCGTCAGATTGTCCGAGAGGTCCTTCGCAATCTGGTAGCGCTTCTCCTCGTCCTGTGTGCGGCGGAGCTGCTCGTCGCGGGCGAGTTCCAGCCGGGCGCGCTCGGCCACTTCGGTGCCCTTGAAGTCGGTGACAGCATCGGACGCCCTTTGCAGATCCGCCTTGGCGGCGTCGAGCCTCCGCTCCGCAGTCCGGAGCACCTCCAGGGCCATCACCTCGGCATGTTTCAGGGCACCGCGAAAGTCACGGTAGGCATCGAGGATGATCTGCTCGCGCTGGATCTGGTCCTTGGTCGACCGGGTCACGTCGAGGTAGACCTCTTTGATCTTATCGAAGCGGTCCGCGACGTCGCCCCGGGAGAGCTTCATCCAGACGTTGTTGATGCGCTCCAGTAGGTCGATCTTCTGGTCGTCGAGTTGATCGACCATCTTCTTCGTGTCGTCACGGATGGAGTTGAAGGACTCGGTGATCTCGCGGTAACGCTCGCCGATCTCCATCGCCTGCGTCTGCTCGCGGACAACCTCGTTGAAGACGCTGGTCTGGCCCAGGGTACGGGCGATGATTACGATCCGGTCCTGATCCAGATCCGAGATCTTCTCCAGAAGGCCATTGATGGGAGCATCCAGGGCTTGCGGGGGGATGATGCCAAGGTCGCGCAGGGCCGACGTAGCCCTGTCGAGATACTGCATGGGGCTTTTTACGACGATGTCAGACATGGCGCCTCTTCCGGTCATGCGCAGCGTTTCGGACATCCTGGCAAACGGAGATGCTGCGTTCGGTCTTGTGTGGTGGTGAAAGCACAGCGGGCTAATGTCCGATGCGGATGAGGGTTCCCTACGTGGTTCGTCCGGGACGGTCTCTTCCGAGTCAGGCAGTGAAATTCCCCGATGTTTTGGAAGGTCTGGGGCTCCCCGCGTGAGCTGACATTCGGCCTGCTTCCGGGAAGTGCCAACCCCGGCCCGTGCGTTCCTGATCAAACGTGACTGGCAAACGAGCTGGGATCACGGTTTTGAACGACGGCCGGACGGGTTCGCGCTGAACGATCCGCTTTCCGTCCGGTCGATGATCTGATCCGGCTAATCGCTGGTTGCCGATGATCTCTTCCGCGCGGAGGTCCGCCTGCTGCCCTTTCTGCTGTCACCGGTGCTGCGGTCCTCGCCTGACGAACCGCCGAGGGCGCTGGTCACAACCTCCCCGGCGGCTCCGATGGCAGCCGCGGCGACCTCCAGCGGCGCGGCGACGATCTCGGCCCCAAGGCTGCCCGCAGCTGCCACGGCCTTCTCGCCTTGCTGTGATCCACTGCCCTGTCCCTGCTCGCCGCCCTGCGGCTTCTCCAGCACGCTCGCAACCGCCCTGAGCGCCTCCGCCATCACGGCACGGGCGTGCGGCGAGGTGAGCGTCGTCTCAAGGCCCGAGAGCCAAGCCATCGGGTTCATCATGCCGCCCTGCGACCGTGAGCGGGATGTGGAGCGGGCCTTCGCGGGCACAGCCTGGGATTTCGTCGCTGATCGCGAGCCGGCCATCGCCTTGGGCTGCACCCGCTTGGGAGCGGCCGTCCCTCTTTTGGCGGCAGACCGGGAGGCGGACTTCGATGCCGCCCTCTCTGACGCCTTCCGGCTTCTGCCGGGTTGTGAAGTCCCGTCCTTCTTTGTCGTAGCCATTGTCATCCCTTCGTCTGCTGCGGCCGCAAGCCGGCCAGGCCGAGGAACAGTGGTCCTCACCCAAGACAATGACGGCGTGGCCGTTCGGTTCGCACGCATCGGTAGTCAACGACGGAGCCCTGCCGCTGAAGCTTCTGAGGAGATTTGCGATTGCCAGCGGCAGGTCCGGGTCGGGTCAATCTTTCACATTCGGGCCGCCCAATGAACGTCGGCTCTTGAGCGATGGAGCGGACCAAGCTCTTACGTCTCAGGTGTGTCATGAACCGACCTAAAGCGACAACCGGAATCAACCGGCCTGCCAGTTGGCGTTTGCGAGACGGTGTCGTTAACTCTCGCCAGAAGTTGGCTCTTGAAGAGATAACAGCGGGGTCTCGATGTCCCAGACGACGCCGGTCGGCTCGTAGCTGATCCTAGCCTGTTCGCCGAAGCTGCCCGCAAGGCTCTGCTCGATAAGCCGCGAGCCAAAGCCCTTGCGCTTGGGCGCCTTGACGGTCGGGCCGCCGCTTTCCTGCCACTTGAACCGCAACAGGGCGGCATCTCCCTCTCCTGCCACTTCCCATGTAATCTCGACTTGGCCCGCGTCCACCGACAGCGCCCCGTACTTGGCCGCGTTGGTGCACAGTTCGTGCAGAGTCAGCGAGAGGGCAAGCGCCGCCTTGGGTCCGAGGGGCACATCAGGTCCTCTGAACTGTATTCGGCCGTGATCATTGTGCGACTGGATGGCGCCTTCGACGATCACCCTGATATTGGCGCTCGACCAATTCTCTTGCAGCAGGGTGTCGTTCGCCCGGGCAAGCGCTGCCAATCTCTCGCCAAAGATCGTGCCCGCCGCTTCCAATGACGGAGCGCTGCGCAGGGTCTGGGTGGAGATAGCCTGGACCATGGCCAGGGTGTTCTTCACCCGGTGCGTCAGTTCCTGCATCAGAAGCTGGCGCTGCTCCTCCATGCGCTTGCGGTCGGTGATGTCGTAGACCGCGCCGAGGATCCGCGACGGGCGTCCGGCCTCGTCGTGGATGATCTCCGCTCGCCGGGCCAACCACCTCACCTGTCGGTCATTCTGCCGGATGATGCGGTATTCGGAGTAGCCAACAAGCTCCTCGAGCGAGCTGGCCATGGAGGTTGCGATCAGATGCCGGTCATCGGGATGGACGAACTCCTCAAAGGCCCCGACCCGGATCGACGTGTGCAGCCCGATTCCCCAGATGCGGCAGAAGTCTTCCGTGACCATCACCTCGCCCGAGCGGATGTTCCACTCGAAGGTCCCGATGCCTCCGGCATGCTGGGCAATCCGCAGCCGCTCCTCGCTGCTGGTGAGAGCCGCGAGTGTGCGCACCCGATTGGTGATCTCCATCGAGATGCCGACGATGCCCACCATCTGCCCCCGATCGTCCAGCACCGGTGAGTCGGTGACATGAACCGGAAAGGTGTGTCCGTCCTTGTGGCGTAGGACGACGTCTCCGGACCAGACCTGGCCGGCCCTGAGGCAGTCCATGATGTCCTCGGCTTGGGGCAGCCCTTCTGAGGGAATATTCAGTTCGAGGATGCTGCGCCCGAGCGCCTCCTCGGCAGCCCATCCGTATAGCCGCTCCGCACAGCGGTTCCAGTAGGTGACTGTGCCGTCGAGATCCGTGGCGATCACCGCCTGCTCGACGGCATTGAGAAGCTGGGCCTGGAAGTGGACCTGCCGACTTGGATCCAAGTTCCCGGTTGAGGCGAGCGATGTCATGGCGTGGCCGAATAGTCCCTGGAACGGAAATCCTCAGCTCCTTTCTACAGGCAGTAGTCCGTTTCTGTCACGCTGTGGACACCCGGTATCGCCAAATGCTCCTGCCGGCTTCTTGTCGGGCGCAAGGGGGCAGCCCTCATGCATCGGGATGCGCGACGCGCCTGTCTGGGGCACCTGCCGCTCGTGTCCACGACTGTTCAGGGCTGCCCGGCATGCCCAGGTCGGTGAACAGCAGATTGATCTTGCTGCCGGCCTTCGAAGACGATGAGTGCCTCGCCAGCGTCCCGAGCGGTGAGCTCCGCATAGCTAAGCTCGATCTAGATTCCCGAGACATGCGGGCATAATGCTGCTACAGGATTCCTCCGCCTCTTCCCGCGTTTCGCGCCCTGGCGTGCCCTGTTTCTTTGGGGCCAACTCTTCGAGGAGCTTGAACCGTGCCCCATCAGTTGACCCGCCTTGAGACGGGAGTCGAAGGTCTTGATGTGGTGCTGCACGGCGGCTTGGTCGCCGGCTCCTCCTACATTATCCAGGGCCACCCCGGTGCCGGCAAGACCATCCTGTCCAACCAGATCGCCTTCCATCAGGCCGCATCCGGCGAGCACGTCCTCTACGTGACGCTGCTGGCCGAGTCGCACGAGCGCCTGTTTGAGAACCTCTCGACCCTGGCGTTCTTCGATTACGGCCGGCTTGGCAACGGCATCGACTATGTGAGTGCCTTTACGACCCTGCGCGACGAGGGTCTCACCGCAGTGGTCAAGCTCCTGCGCCAGGAGATTACCCGCAAGAAGTCGACTCTGCTCATCCTCGACGGCCTGCTCAACGCCCGCGAGAAGGCCGAGAGCAACTTGGATGTGAAGACCTTCATCGCCGAGTTGCAGGGGCATGCGGCCTTTGCCGGCTGCACCGTGCTCTTCCTCACCAGTGCCCAGGTCGACGAGACCAGCCCGGAGCACACGATGGTCGACGGCGTGATCCAGCTCAAGGAGGAGGTCTTCGGCGTCCGCTCGGCGCGGCGCCTTCAGGTGCGCAAGTCCCGTGGCGTGAAGGCCCTGCACGGCCACCACCAGTTCGAGATCCTGGACCGGGGCGTGGTGGTCTACCCGCGGCTGGAAGCCGTTCTCGGATGGCCCTCGGTACCGGATAGTCCCACCATGGCCCGGACCACCTCGGGCATTGCCGATCTCGATGCGATGATCGGCGGCGGGCTGCAACAGGGCTCCGGCACGCTGGTGATCGGCGCCTCCGGCACCGGCAAGACCACCTTGGGGCTGAACTTCCTGGCCCGGTCCACCCCCGAGGAACCCGCGCTGCACTTCGGGTTCTACGAAACACCGGAGCGTCTGAAGCTCAAGGCCCGCTCCACCGGGCTGGATCTCGATCCGCTGCTCGCCTCGGGCGCTCTGGAGATCCTGTGGCAGCCCTCGACCGAGAACCTGCTCGATGGCCTTGCGCACAAGCTCCTGCAAGCTGTGCATCGCCGGGGCGTGAAGCGCCTATTCCTGGATGGCTTTGGAGCGTTCGAGCGCGCTGCCGTTGAGCCCTCCCGGCTGGTGGAGTTCTTCACCGCGCTGACGAACGAGCTGCGGGCCCTGAACGTAACCACCCTTGGCACCTGGGAGCTGGCGGACCTGTTCAGCCGCCAGATCCTGGCGCCGACCCCTGAGATCTCCAGTGTGATCGACAACCTGATCACCCTGCGCTTTGTCGACCAGCACGCGCAGCTCCGCCGCTTGATCTCGATTATGAAGGTGCGGGACACCGCCTTCGATCCTTCCTTCCGCGAGTTCGCCATCAGCAATCAGGGCGTGACTCTCCCCCGATCCTTCGCGGAGTCGGAGCAGGTGCTGGGCGGCACCGCCCGGCCAGCGGAGGGGACCCGCTCATGAACCGGCACGTTGTCTGAGCGAGAGCAGGGCCAGGGCATGACCACCATCCTCGTAGTCGATGACGAGTTCCTCATTGCAGACATTCTCGTGGATGCCCTGGAAGAGGAAGGCTACCAGGTTCTCAGCGCCTCAAACGGCCGCAAAGCTCTCGTAGTGCTGGACCGGGAAACGCCGGCGCTTGTGCTGACCGACTTCATGATGCCGCTGATGAACGGGCTGGAGTTGGCCCAGGCGATCAAAGCCAACCCCGATTGGGCGCGAATCCCGGTCATTCTGTTGAGCGGAGCGCAAGGGGCGATTGCCCGCAATCATCCGGAGCTGTTCGCGGCCGTCTATGATAAGCCCTTCCGGGTCGAGACCATCGTTGCCGCGGTTGCGAAGGTCATTGGCCCTCCCTCACAGTCGTGATGCTTGAAACCGCCCGAGGAGCGTTGAACCAACGCTGAAAGGGCGGCTCCATCAGGTGCGGCAGATGTCTGCCCTGGGTCGGCTATGAAGATCTCTGCCACGTACGAAAGTCGGCTCAACTAGGACGAGCAGACCAAAGTGTTTCTTCCAGGATGTGCCAAGATGTATGGTCCGGCCGTGCGTCGCAAGATGATGTTGGCAGACTGACGAACGTGAGAGCTGCATCAATGTATTCGGCCTCAGGGTGGAGCCTGTGCTCCGGGCCATCATGGGGATCCGCGCGCATCCAGGGCTGACTAGCGGTAAGACCTCTGTGGGCCAAAATGGCACCCAGTCTGGTGGTTGCGCCGGGCAGACCGTTCGTCCATCTCCTCTTTCATCTCGCAGACCTCGGCGGGAAACTGCTGGCTATGTGATTGAGGTCATCGTCTTCTCCTCAGGGAAGCGTTCGTACATTCCGAAGACGAGGGCTCACATCGCATGAGAGGCACCCCTCGGCTGGTAAGTATGCCCGCGAGCCAGCACCGCCCAGGCGACGCGCGCCAGCTTGTTGGCCAGGGCGATCACCAGCATGTTGCGATGCAGCCGTCGTCCCGCGGCCTCGATCCACGGCCACAGTCCGAGCTTGGCCCCATGCGGCCGGCGCACCAGCACGATGTGCGCCGCCTGCACGAACAGCGTCCGCAGGTACGTGTTGCCGCGTTTGGAGATCTTGCCCAGGATGGTGCGGTCGCCAGTGGACTCCTGCTTCGGCACCAACCCGAGCCAGGCGCCGAAGTCCCGCCCCTGCTTGAACCCCGCCCCTGTTCCAATCGCCGCCACGACAGCAGACGAGATGATCGGCCCCATGCCCGGCACGCTCATGAGCCGCTGACAATGTTCATCCTCGGCCGCCAGCGCATCAATCTCGGCAGAGACCGCGGCAATGCGCTCGTCGAGCTGACGCCAATCCTCAGCCAGATCGGCAATGAGGCGAACGATGCGGAGTGAGAGAGCGTCGGTGTACGAGCCCAGAATGCCGGGCAAGGCCTGCCGCAACGGCGCGAACCCCTGGCGCACGGTGATGCCACGCTCAAGGAGGAAACCACGGATCTGGTTGGTGATGCCGGTGCGTTGACTGACCAGTCGCGAGCGAACTCGGTGCAAGGCGAGCAGATCCATCTGGTCGGGCGTCTTGATCGCCACGAAGGACATGGTGGGCCGCTGCACCGCCTCGGCGATGGCTTCGGCATCGCGGTAGTCGTTTTTTGTGCCCCCTTGAGGAAAGGCTTCACGTACTGAGCCGGGATCAGACGCACGTCATGGCCAAGAGCCTGGAGCTGACGGCCGATGTGGTGAGCTCCGGCACAGGCTTCCATGCCGATCAGGCACGGCGGAATGTTGGCCAGGCGCTGCGGGAGCTGGGGCCAGGAGCTTGATCCGCAGCACGATGGCGCCGCGCTGATCCTGACCAACAAGATGGAAGCTGTTCTTGCCCAGATCGATGCCCAGGGTGGCAATGACGGCAGAGGCAGAAGACCGTGACATGAGACGTGCTCCTTGCGTGGCTCGAAGCCCCACAGCTTACGGGCAAGCGGGGCAGGAGCACGGCCGGACCATCCCATTAGCGGTCCTCAACGACTACTACCCCACGCCACGGGTAGCCTCACGCGAGTTCGCGGGCGTTTGCTGCATGGCGGGAGGCTGCGGGGACTGGCCGCGATGAGACTGGTCGGCATGGCTCTCATTGCGGCCACAGCCACGTTCCAAGGCATCCTCACCGCTGACGCCGCGATAGCGGCTGCGTTGGATCGCCTCCGAGCCTCCCGCTCGGAGCCTTGGTATTAACCCTGGTCGGGTTGGGCAGCGGACGGTCTACTTCAAATAGCCCACATAGTAGATTCCGATCACGTTCTTGGACTGATCCCGGATCGGGTCGTATCCTGTAATGTAAGGCTTGCCGAGGATATCAACCTCTCCATAGAAGGCTTCGTTCTTCTTGATGGATTCGATCGCTTTGCCTTTGGGATCCAGAATGGTTCCGACCGCTCGCGAACCGTCGTCCTTCTTCACGTTCGTGGCGACGCGGACATACTCGTCACCGCTCTTCACAAAGATCGTGGCCGTCCCGCCCGCCTGCTGCACGACCTGATCCACGAGATCGAAATTGTTGTTCATCTTGGTTGCCCCGAAATAGATGGCGGGCACCTGCTTGCCGGCGACCGTATCGGTCCCTTCAATCTTCGGCGGACCCAGCTTGCTCGCCATCGACTCCAGGAGGTCCATCGCCGTCTTGACCTTCGCATCCTGAGCTTGTCCAACGCCCGGCAAAAGCATCGCGGCCCCGATGAAGCACGCAGCCGTCAAGATGCCGACAACAGCTTGTTTGAGATTCATCAGCTTTCCTCCACTGGAAAAAGCCTGCATGCGTCAGAGCCATCACCGAATTTTCGGGGACGGCCCGAAGGAGCAGGCGGCGGCAATCCGGGTATAACGTCACGCGATGACCTCACACCGATGGGCGGGCCAACGCGCGTCTTGACCAAGTCCGGCGTAATGATGGCTTTCCGGCCCTGCCAAAATCATTTTAGCCCAGCCGGAACGCTGCGCTTGATCGTTGGAGACAGTCCCTTGACACTTTGGGTCTTCAGCCCGTCACCATGGTGGCCGTCGGCCTGGACCACCAAACCCAAGCGCTTCAACCAACGCTGAATTAACATCACACTCGGATCACCAACTCGGGGCAGGCCACTGAGCGACTCTGGGACGCTACGAACCAGAATAAATTTTGCGGTGAATACTTTTCGACGCCGGGATTTTACGCACGCAATTGCACCATCAATGTTCACAAGCGGCACGCGACATCAACACCGATAGTACAATTCTAATCAAAGCTCCCGTCAAGCTGAATTACTGTTGACGCAGATTACTAGCGTCCCAGCCGACATGGCTCTGGATAAGTAATCATTTCTGGCAATTCTATTAGGTGTTCGGGTCCGGAGGTATGCGCCCTCTTTTCCAGGTTCTAAGACGAACAGCACCCTGAATCCCGGCCGATTGCCGCATTGCACAACGAGAGGTTGCCGACTTTGAGCGGGGATTGGGTATGATGAAGGAGATGCAGCCAGACCAGCCAGAGCGGCTCCGGACGTACTGAGATCCGATAGTCTGTTCCGGGTGCTGAAAGTCCGGAGTGGGTCATCCTCTGCCTATCCCCTGACCTCCAGAAACGTCCGATGTTGCCGGCGAGAGCAGACCATCGGTTTGCTTCCGAGCAGTGCCACAAGCTGCCCTTCGTCCGGAGATAGCTCGTGATGTTTCCTCGCGCCCTGCGTGCCATTTTGCGGTAGGCTGACATCTCGGCGTTCCGGTCCCCACGACCCCGGGAGGGCTCATGGACATAGGTACGTGGCTGCGGGGTCTTGGGCTGGGACAGTACGAACAGGCGTTCCGCGACAACGACATCGATGGCGACGTCCTACCCGACCTCACCGCCGATGACCTTAGTGGGATTGGCGTCGTCTCGATTGGGCACCGCCGCAAGCTGCTCGCCGCCATTGCTGCCCTGCGCACAGCCTCGCCGTCCCCCGAGGCGGAGCGGCGGCTGCTCACGGTCATATTCATGGATCTGGTCGGCTCGACGGCGCTGGCGTCCCAGCTCGATCCCGAGGAGATGCGCGAGGTGATCCGCAGCTTCCAGGACCGGGTGGCGGGCGAGATCGCGCGGTTTGACGGCCACCTCGCCAAGTTCATGGGTGATGGTGCCCTCGCCTATTTCGGCTGGCCGCAGGCGCACGAGGACGACCCTGAGCGAGCCGCCCGTGCTGGGTTGAGCGTCGTGGCTGCCGTTGCCGCTCTTCGAACCCCGTCCGGCGCGGCCCTGGCCGCCCGGGCCGGCGTTGCCACAGGGCTGGTGGTGGTGGGCGACCTTGTGGAACGCGGCGAGGCCCGCGAGCGCGGGGTCGTGGGCGAGGCTCCGAACCTCGCCGCCCGATTGCAAACCCTGGCAGAGCCTGGATGCGCAGTGATTGATACGGCGACCCGCAAACTCGTCGGCGATCTCTTTGAGCTCAAGGACCTTGGTGCCACCCGGTTGAAGGGCATCGCCGAACCGGTCAGTGCATTCATGCTGGCTGGCGAGAAGGCCTCCCCCAGCCGGTTTGAGGCCCGCTCCGCAGCGGTCCGGCCGATTGTCGGGCGCGAGACTGAGTTGGGACTCCTCCTGCAGCGGTGGCGCCAAGCGCGAGCCGGCGAAGGGCAAGGTGTCCTGCTCCTCGGCGAGGCCGGGGTTGGCAAATCCAGGATCGTGCGCGCGTTCACCGATGCATTGCGGGAGGAGGATCCGATCTGCCTCCGGTATCAGGCCTCGCCCCTTCATTCTGATCAGGCCTTGTGGCCAGTCGGACAACAACTGGCCTTCGCCGCCGGCTTTGAGCCGGACGACGACTCCCCGGCGCGACTGGAAAAGCTGGGCCTTCTGCTTCGGCAAGCAGCTGATCTCGACGCCGACACCCTCGCTCTCATCGCCGCGGCCACCGGTCTCGTGGAGGCCGATGCAGCCCCAGGCGACACCACTCCGCGCCAGCGCCGGGAACGAACGCTCGCGGCGCTGCTCGCTCAGCTTCTCGGATGGGCGCGCCGGCGGCCCGTACTCGTGATTGTCGAAGACGCTCATTGGCTTGACCCGACGACGCTCGAGCTGTTCGACCAAGCCCTTGGCAGAACCGCCACGGCACCGGTCTTCACTCTCTTCACCAGCCGGCCCGACAACCCGCCGCGGCTGAGCGCTCACCCGCAGTTGACGCGCCTCACTCTGAATCGTCTGTCGCGCGAGGCCACAGCCGCGATTGCCGCCAATGTGGTCGGCATGGCAGTGCCGCCTGGCGTCGTCCAAGCGATCCTGGAACGGGCTGAGGGCATCCCGCTCTTTGTCGAGGAGTTGACGAAGGCCTTCCTCGAGAACCGGACCATCGACGCGCATGGCCGCTCCCGGTGGTCCGAAACCGCAGTTCCGGCGTCGCTTCAGGGCTCGCTGATTGGGCGGCTCGACCGGCTCGGGCCTGCGAAGGAGGTGGCGCAGATTGCCGCCTGCATTGGTCGCGAGTTTGACCACACCATCCTCGCCAAGGTCGCGGCTCTTCCCGAGGCTGCTCTGGACGAAGCCATGAGTCGTCTGGCGGCGGCGGAGCTCGTCTTCCGGCGCGGCAGCCCTCCGGAAGCCCGGTATAGCTTCAAGCACGCCCTTCTGCGGGATGCCGCGGCCGAGAGCCTGCTCCGGTCGCGACGAAGGGAAGTGCATCAGCGCATTGCCGAGGTTCTCACCCGGCAGGCTGCCGATGGCAGCGAGGTGTCGGCGGAAGTGCTGGCGTACCATTGCGAGGGGGCGGAGGCGCTGGAACAGGCCGCGCGGCATTGGCTGACGGCCGGGAGTCGCAATGCGCATCGCGCCGCGAACATCGAGGCGCTCCGGTGCTTTGACCGGGCGCTCCGCGACCTCGAGGGATTGGCAGATCCGGGAACGGCCAACCGGCTGGAGCTGGATATCCAGCTGGCGCGGATCCCGGTGCTGATGTCCGTTGGGTTTGCCGACCGGCAAACCGCCGAGGCGGCAGAACGGGCCCTCGCGCTCTGCGATGAGCTGGGAGCATCTGATAGGTCTCTGCCGCTTCTCTTCAGCCAGTTCAGCTACTGTACATCCTCGGCGCAGCTTAGGCGGGCATTGGAGATCGCGCACCGCATTGTCACGCTTGGGGACAGCAGCGGCGAGACCCTGCCTCAACTGGTCGGCCATCGGGCGGTCGGTTTTTGCTGGTTATGGATGGGCGACTTGGCCACGGCCGAGCGGGAGCTGAGGACAGCGCTGCGGCTGGCGGACCGCATCCCGCGTCCGGATCTGGCCTTCGAACTCGGCCACGATCCCAAGATCACCGCCCGCACCTATCTCGGCAGTGTGAGGCTCAGGCAGGGTGAGATCAACGAGGCGCAAACGCTCGTTGCTGACGCGCTGGAGGAAGCCCGGCGCCTCGACCACACGCTGACCTTGGCGCTTGTCCTGCGCCATTCGTCGATCTTTAAGGCGCTCGCCGGCAACCACGGGGAAGTCCAAACCCTGGCAGCCGCCCTTCGCGACCTTTGTATCGAGCGAGGCGTCCGGCAATGGCGCTACTTAGGTGAGCTGCTGTTCCTGTGGGCGTCGCATCGGCTCGGGGAGGCGGTAGAGGAGGATCGGATCCGAGAGGCCTTCGAGCGCCAGCGGGAGACCGGTTTCCTCCTGAACCTGCCCTTCAACCTGATGCTTGTGGCGGAGGTATGCTTTGCCGCGGGCGACTTGGCAGGCTCAGATAGCTTGCTGCAGGGTGCATTGTCTCTTGCAGAAGCGACCGGCGAGATTTGGATTCGGCCAGAACTACACAGGCGGAGAGCCGGTTACGCGCTTCCAGCTGCAGCCGTTTCCACGGAATGTGCCGAGCAGTGGCTGTCCGGGGCTCTGCATGAGGCACGACAACAGGGGGATCGGCTCGCCGAACTGCGGGCTAGCCATGATCTTGCCCGCCTGTGGGCCGAGCAGGGCAAGCGCCAAAAGGCGCGTGATCTCCTGGGCCCGATCTGCGGCTGGTTCGGCGGACGCGGCGATCTCCGCGCCATGGCGGAGGCCACAGCCCTGCTGGACGCCCTGTCATAATCCCGCACAGCATTTGCCACCAGCTTTTCTTCGTAAACGTGGATCGCGCTCGGATCGCACCCGCGTGAGGCCGCACGACCTATTGGGCGGAAAGAAGCGCAGCGCCGCCGGTCCGACATCAGAGGGGCCGCTTGGCTTATTCCGGTAAACCTGCCTTGTTAGTCCGGTCGTCAGACTTGGCTTTTAGCTGCCCAACCGGAGGAATCCATGCGCCTGCCGCCCGTCCTGTTGCTGCCCCTCGTCCTGTCCGCATGCGTCTCGGCCGGAGGACCGCAGCAGGCCCAGCCCGTGCCGCCTGCTAACGTAGGCGACACACGCGCCCCGGCTGTTGCACCGACCCCGCCGACCACTCCCGCGCCTGCGGGTGCGAAGCGCATCACCTCCAATGGGGCCGGCGGCTACGTCTTGCCCGATGGCACGACCGTCGCCGGAGACGGATCGGGCGGCTTCCGGCTGCCGAACGGGGCCTACATCGCCCCTGATGGGACGGGCGGTGTGACGCTGCCGAACGGCACCAAGTGCACGTCGGACGGCGCGCGGGGATACCTATGCCCATGACGAGTAAACCTGGGACGTCCGCGACAGGAGCGTGTTCCAAGGCTTCATGTATGCGGCACCTGCTCAGAGGATCACGAGCGCATTCCAGCCAACGGTGATGGTCCGGAGTGGGTCAAACCCGGGAATCCCCTCCCTTGAGGAACGTCTGGTGTACCTGCCTTGAGCGGACATCCCGTCTACTTCCGCGATATGCCGTTCTCACACCTTTGCCGAGGCGGCCCTCATTCCGCCGCGACGTCAATTTTGGTGCAGTTCCGGCCCTGGCCCTTGGCGGCGTACAGGGCGCGGTCAGCCCGCCGCAGGATCGAACTCCGGTCATCCCCCGCCATCGCTTCGGCGATCCCGGCACTGAAGGTGTAGGACAGGTCGAACCCGTCCTCAGCAAGCCTGGCCGCCGGGTCCCCCTCCCTGATGCGGCCGACGATCCCAGTAGCCTCGCCGGCCCAGGTCCCGGGGAGGATCAGCAGGAACTCCTCGCCGCCCATCCGGCCGAGCACGTCCTGGTCCCGCACCCGTTCGCGGCAGAGGCTGGCGAAATGGCGCAGAACCGTGTCGCCCGCATCGTGCCCGTGCGTGTCGTTGATGGCCTTGAAATGGTCGATGTCGATCACGGCAACCGAGAGCTTGGATCCTGTCGCCTCGGACTCGGCCAGCGCGCCGTCGCTGCGTTCCAGGACGTAGCGGCGGTTGGGCAGCCCCGTGAGCTGGTCGGTCCGGGAGGCGACAAGGGCCGCCTCGTGCGCCTGGCGCAGAGACTTCTCGTTCTGCTTCAGGGCCGTGATGTCGGCGCCCACCCGCTCCGTCGTCTCGTGCGCGAGCGCGAGGAGGCCGTCAACGGCACCGGTATCGCCCGTGATCGGACTGACGGAAAAGGTCCACCAGGTCGCCTCCGGATGTCCCTCACGCGGCAAGGTGAGGGGCAGGTCTGCGCAGGCCCCCGGCTCGCGGCGCCGGGCTGGCGCGGGTCGCGTCCCAGATCTCCGGCCAGACCTGCTGCACCGGCTGCCCGAGCGCCTCCGGCTTTGCGCCCAGCACGGACCGGCCGGCATCGTTGTGGAGCAGGATCCGGTCCGGTCCCCACAGCAGGAGGGGAGCTCGAGGTGAAGCAGGGTGGCGAGAGCCACGCGCAACAACGGCGGCCAGGTATCGCTGGAGCCGAGCGGCGATGTGCCCCAGTCGAACGCACCGATGCGCTCGGCCATCTCGCCGGTGCCGAAGGGCCATTCCGCCAGGTGCAGGGCGGCGCAACGTCGGGTGGGGACCTCGCTCAAGCGGTTGCTCCATGTCCCGGAAACACGCCGTTCTGTGCCACAAGGGCAGTGAAGCAACCGTACGCCAGCATCCCTAATCGCGCCAGCGCATCACGCATGCGAAGAGAGGCCGCTGACGATCCGTTCGCCACCTGTGGTCGGCCCTCCCCGCCGGAGCGGGCGTCAGTTCCCAGGAGATGGCATGGGCGGCTCGGGCAGCGATTCGGGTGGCCAGAGGTAGACGATCTTGCCGCGGCTCGAAGCGGATGCAGGTGGAAAACTTATAGACATTCAGCGTGTCAAGCTGCGGGTTGCGCGGGTCATTGAACTTGGGCTCAAGCACCGAGGCCCCCTCGCTGAAGATGTAGGTACGATCGTTCCTGCGCTCGACATCATCGAGGTTGGCATCGACCGAGAACTCCCGTCCGGCGATCCCAAGGAACCCAT
>JBOZRS010000068.1:0-37624 GCA_050789065.1 Microvirga sp. | reverse complement strand
TGTGCTGCTCCACTTGCGCCAGCGTCTGATGCGGGACCATCGCTCCGAAAGCGGCACAGAGACCTGGCACGATTTGTCGGGTCGGCATGGGCCGCCTTCCCGATGCCGCTCGCACCGCAGGGCTGGGCTCTCCTCGGCGGTTGTCACCCGTGCCGACTATCGTTGTCTGCTGCTCCGTCCCAGGATGGTTTGGACCGCCCTCCTAGTGGCCACAGGCGTCGGCGGTCGCCGGTCCCTCTGCGTGACCGCCGCCTTTCGCCGCCCGATAGATCGCCTCCACATAGCCGATGAAGCCGAGTTCCGCGCGCACATGCTCGCGGGCGGCGGGCACCTGCTCTGCACTCATCGGCTCCTTGGGCCTGTCACCGGCCGCGTGGGCGAAACGTTCGCGCACACCGTGCTCGATCTCGCGCGACAGGAACTCCAGGAGAGGTTCTACCTTGCCGGTGGCCAGCGCCTGCTCAGCAGCAGGAATGGCCGGGCCGAAGTCGGTGCCCGCCGGCTTGAGGCCGGTGTAGGGCGCACCCTCCCCGGCGCGGTGCAGCCGGACGGCCGTCTCCATGAAGAAGCGGTCCGCCAATGCCTTGGCGTCAGGGCCGCCAGCCCGCACGGCCATGGCCTGGGTGAAGGCGGCCGTCAGTTCCGGCTCGGCCGAGCCCGGGACATACGGTAGGACGGCATGGATGTTGCTGGCGTCGAGCGCCTGCATCGCGGCTGTTGTGACCGGCCCGCCGATAGCGTCACAATGGGCGTGGGCCGCTGCGGTGATGGTCAGGCCTGCTCCAACGACGGCCGCCGCAAGCAGAAAGCGCTTGGGCATGATGGCATCCTCAGTCGGGTTCCAAGAACAGAGTAACCGAACCCAAGCCTGCTGGATTGCGATTCATCAAAAATCGAGGGTGTCCTCTGCCGATCGTATGAGGCGAGGTTGTGATTGGAAGCGTGAGGTCTCCGAAAATATTCTTCGGGCTTTCATGCGCTTTGTAAGCGCTATGGCCTATGTGAACCAGTTTAGGGCCGAGCGTATGCTGAATGAACATCTTGCACGTGCCAGCAAGACGTTCATCTGAGCGGGCAATGCAGGTCGCTTTTTCGGGCGACAGCGAGAAAACGCTGGTTCACCGAAATCAATGTGCTGATGGTGCGACGCGGCCCCTAAGTGGTCGCCGGAGGACAGGCTCCTTAGTGAAGAAGGCGCAGGTTTTCGCCCGGATCACCAGCACAAGTGCCGGCTCGATCTTGGATTATGCAAAGAAAAGCCAAGCTAGGATGCCCTATGGTCGCAATAGCTGGAGACGAAGTCGTTCCAAGCACCAAGAGCTGCCTCCTCAGCTTCTGCCGCCGTACCGCATGGCTCTGACAAAGGACCGTGTGGTGCTTCTTCGCTCTTACAATCAAGGCAGAGATAAAGTGCTTCGTACTGTCCGTATGACTCAAGACAGTTGACGCCTAATTTGGCTCCTCTGCAAGCCGGACACGGCTTAGGATCAGTCATTACCCTCACTCCAATCGACCGTTGGCGCAAGTCATGCGGATTGGTGGGAAGCATCAAGCCTTCCACGAATGATGTTGGAGCGCCCTCGTTTCCGGATGTCCGTTGACAATCCGGGCATGCTTGTAAAAACCGTCAGGTCCTTTTTCAGCCGAAACGAATCCACTGGTCATCACTCATTGATGTTGAGGATCGAGATTTTCGACTCTTCCCGGCGCCACAACCAGTAGCATTCCTGAATAGCCTCGCGCGCCAGCTCCGGTTCGCGATCCCGCAGCGCCTGAACGAGAGCTCGATAAGCCTCGACGTTCCGCTCGAAGGCGCCGCGAACCATGGAGATGATCCTGACCTTGTTCGCGATAACCGACCGGATGACGGACGAGAGGCCGTCGATCACGATGACGATGACGGGATTGCGGCATGCCCTGGCAAGGCTGGCATGGAGCTCAAATTGAAGCTCGACAACATCCTCCAGCGAGTCCGACTCGGCGATCTGGTCAATGAGATCATCCAGGGCCTCAAGGTCGGCGGTGCTGGCCTGGATCGCAGCAGCGCCCGCCATCTCCCGGCCGATCATCTCCATGGCGCTCTGAATCTGGTCGATGGAGATGAAGCCAAGTTTAAGGGCAACGCCGAAGTAGAATTGCAGGAAGCGCGAATTCGGGAGCGCCAGATAGGTCCCGCTGCCCTGGACGCGCTGGAGCAGACCGAGCGTTTCGAGGACGGTCAGTCGGTCCCGCAGAGTCGGGCGCTGGATGCCGAGCTGGTCCGCCAATTCGCGCTCCGTAGGCAGCTTGATCCGCCCGCTGCTGTCAGGCCTGAGCTCCATGGCGATGTCAATGACACGCGCCAGGATATCGTCTTCGCCGTCGGTCATCGCAAGCCGCAGTTCCTTTTACCCAGTGGCCCGCCCCAGACGGAGCCTCGGCTCCTCGTCTGCGTACTGGCCAGAGCTACGATCCGCAAGGGCGTGCATCAAATCGCGCATCTGTGGGTAGGCTGCGTCGAAGAGCCTAAACATGCGGTTGTAAGTCTCGATCGTCCGCGGGGACCCGGGACGGATCGCGGCCGCATTGGCCGAGATCCGCGGAAGATCCGCATCTGCGCTGCCGGTGAACTGCCCCGCGGCGACGGCACCGAGCAACCCGGCCCCCAATGCCGCAGCGTCAGGCATATCGGACATGATGTAATCGAGATTGAGGACATCCGCTTTCATCTGGCCCCAGAACCGGTTCCGTGCTCCACCGCCGACGCTGAGCATGCGCTCCGGCCGCTTGCCCCACTTGGCTGAGCCCCGCTCGAGGATCTGCCGCAGGCCGAAGGTTGTCCCTTCGAAGACGGCGCGAACCATGTCCTGGCGGCTGTGCCGGAGGAGAAGCCCGAGCCAGCTGCCGCTCGCCTCCGCGTCCCAGATAGGGCTCCGCTCCCCGGCAAGGTAGGGCAGGAACAGGAGGCCGTTGGCCCCAGGCACGGATTCCTGCGCCAGATGCTCGAGCTCGGCGAGGGTCTTGAGTTCCGGCCAGACCTTGTTGTTAAGCCAGCCGAAAGCGCCACCTAAGGTCGACATTGCGCCATGAGCGAGCCAGCGGCCGGGCACGATGTGCTGCCGATGCAGGAAGGACGCTTCGAAGTCTGGGCGATCCAGGCAGAAGGTGATGACCCCTGACGTACCAACCGATTCGAAGACCTCGCCGCAGTTCATCAGGCCGACCGCAAAGGAAGCCGCCGCCGTGTCGGCCGCGCCCAGCGCCACTGGCGTGCCCGCGGGAACTCCCGTTAGGACAGCCGCTTCGTCCCTCACCCGACCGATCAGGTCGATACAGGGGCTGATCTCGGGCAAGATTCCCTCTTCAAGCCCCCAGAGCGACAGGAGATCGCGGCTCCAGCGCGGTTCGGCGTCGCCAATCCGCATCAAACCGGAATAGGAGGCCTGCGTGGGCTCGATGCCATCCCGGCCTGAAAGGCGGCGCGCCAGGAATCCATTGAGCATAGTGACCCGCCGCGCTCGTGCCCAGGTGGCCGGTTCGTGCTGGCGGATCCAGTCCAGATTAACGGCCCAGCAGGTCGACGTGCTCGCCCGATTGCCCGTCTGCCGCATGTAGGCTGCGGCATCGGAGCCGACCACCTCGTCAAGACGAGCCTGAGCGCGACCGTCGAGATAGAGAATGCCCGGCCGCACCGCTTGGCCATCCTCGTCGAGAAGAATGGTTGTCGGGCAGGTCGTGGCGAGCCCGATGGATACGACCGAGGCGACACGAGCCGCCACTTCCCGAATGGCATCGGCGGTCGCCGCCCAATACCGGTCGAGGTCGATTTCGGCCCAGAGCGGGTAAGGCGTGATCACCGGAACGGCCCGGTGCGCCTTGGCGACAAGTCGGCCTTCGCGCGTGAAGGCGCAAACCTTGATGCCGCTCGTTCCTGCATCGACTCCGAGGAAGACTTCAGTCATTGCGGATTGCCACCTTCAAGGCCCGCCCGCTCTCCGCCTCCTTCAGCGCCTCGACGGCGTCGGCCAGTTCGAAGCGATGGGTGACGAGCGAGTTGGCATCAATGAGTCCGCCTGCGAGGAGCTTGAGAGCCGTCTCGTAATCCTGCCGGCGGAGCGCACTGGCTCCGGTCACGATAATCTCATTGTAGTGCACGAGATTGACATCGAAAGTCGCCATGTCGCCCGCCGAGAATCCCGCGAAAAGATTGACGCGCCCGCCCTTGCGCACGAACTTCAGCGCCTCGTTGGCAAGCGCCGGAACGCCGATTGCCAGGATCACCACATCGGCGCCAAGGCCATCGGTCGCGTTGCGGATCACCTGCGCCAGATCCTCCTTGACCGGGTTGCAGGCGATGTCGACGCCATGCTCGAGGGCTGCCTGGCGACGCATCTCGTTGGGCTCGCTCATGATGACGAGCCGCGCCCCGGCCCGGCGTGCGAGCGCCGCGTGCATGAGGCCGATCGGCCCTGCCCCGAGGATCACGACGACGTCGCCGAGTTCCACGCCCACATTCCGCAGTCCGTTGATGCAGCAGGCCAGCGGTTCCGCTAGGGCAGCCGCCTCGTAGGGCATGCCCTGCGGAATATGGACGGCGTTGCCGGATTCCAGCGCAAGCGCCGGCACCTTCAGGTATTCGGCGTAGGCCCCATCGAACTCGTATCCGATGGCCTGACGGTTCAGGCAGACATTCTCCCGGCCCGTTTTGCAGTACGCGCATTTGCGGCAGGGCATCACGGGATTAACCGAGACCGCATCTCCGCAGGAGAACTGGGAGATGCCGGCCCCCACTTCGACTACCTCGCCTGCGAACTCATGGCCGAGAACGGATGGGAAGCGGACGCCCTTGGTCTTGCGGCCGCGCAGGATGCGGATGTCGGTTCCGCACACGGTCGCGGCCTTCACCTTCAGGATCAGTTCGCCTGGCCCGGCGGACGGGGTTGCGACATCCTGCAGGACGACGTCGTCGGGAGCACGAAGAACGGCGGCCTTCATTTCTGCAGGTCCTTCTCTTCCTCGAGAGCTCGGTCATAGACCCTGAGAGCTCCCTCGACGCTGGCGTCGCCATGCATCAGGGCCGACAGAGACTTGATCACGGCCGAGGTGTGGGGATGGGACCACACGAAACGGCCATAGGTGACGCCGCGCATGCCGACATCGAGAGCCTCGCGGGTCATGCGGAGATAGTCCTCGAGCGTCTCGCCCATCTCGCCGCCGGCCAGTGCCACGATGGACGGACAGGCATCGACAACCGAGCGGAAGCTCTCGGCCGACCCGGACCACATGGTCTTGATGATGTCGACCCCAAGCTCCGCGCCAGCGCGAACCGCATAGGCGAGCACCTTGGCGTCATGCTGATCCTTGATGAGAGATCCCTTCGGGTAGATGTGCGCGACCAGCGGCATGCCGGCAGAAGCAGCCTCCTTGGAGATCTTGCCCAGGAAGGTCAGCTGCTGAGCCTGATCGGGACCGCCGACGATACAGCCCACCGAAATGGCGTCGGCGCCGAACCGCACCGCCTCCTCTACGTCCGCAACAGGGGTGTCGTAAGTCGGATGGTATTCCACCGAATAGGCGCTGGCCTTCAGGATGATCGAGGACTGCCCCGCATAAGGAGTAAACACCTTCTCGGCGATGCCTTTGTGCATGGTGATCGCGTCGGGACTGCCGGCCACGACCTTTTTCATCACCGACCGGATGTCCACGAGCCCAGGCATCATTCCGCGGGTGATTGGATGGTCAACCGTAATGGCGAGCATGCGGCCGGATTTACGGTTCACGATGCGGCTGAGGCGAACTTCTTTGCCGAGAAACATGGGCACTCCTAGTGCATGGTCGGAATTCCGACGGAACAAAGTCAATTTGGTTATACCAATTTTATAGACCGTCCATAAGGAAATCGCAATTGGTTAAACCAATTATCGCGCTACTAAATTTCTGGGTGTTCCGGCCCAGAAAAGGTCGATGTTCTCGAAGAGCTGATCGGTCAGACCCTGGATCGCTTCGCTGCTGGCCCAAGCCACATGGGGCGTCAGAATGAAGTCGGGCCGGTCGAGCAGGCGCATGAACGGGTGATCCGGTGCGGGCGGCTCTGCCGTGACCACGTCAAAGGCCGCGCCGGAGATCCGGCCTGCGGTGAGTGCATCCGCCAAGGCCGCCTCGTCCACGAGTCCTCCTCTCGCGGTGTTGATGAGCAGCGGCCGGCGCTCCATCAGCGCGAATTCGGGCGCAGCGATCATGTTGCGGGTGGAGGGCATCAGCGGCGAGTGAAGCGTAATGACATCGCTTTGGCGTAGAGCGTCCTCGAAGGACGTGTAGAGTGGCCCCATCCCGGTTGAACCTTTGTAGGCGGAGAACAGCACCCGCATGCCGAAGGCACGCCCGAGATCAGCCACGACCCGCCCCAATACGCCGTCGCCGATGATGCCGAGCGTCGATCCGGCGAGATCCCTGATCGGATAATCGAAGAAGCAGAATTGGCCCGCCTCCTGCCAGCGGCCCCGGCGGACAGCCTCCGCATAGGCCAGGATGCTGCGGCGCAAAGCCAGGATCAAAGCGAACGTGTGCTCGGGAACCGTGTTCACCGCGTAGTTGCGAATGTTGCACACGGCAATGCCGCGCTCCGTGCACGCCGCGACATCGACAACATCGTAACCAGTGGCCGCAACGGCGATCAGCTTCAGGTTTGGAGCCTGAGCGATGGCCTCGCGCCTGACGGGGACCTTGTTGGTGATGACGATGTCGGCACCGGCAATATGCGAGGCAACCTCCTCAGGCGAGGTTTTGCCGTAGGCGATGAGCTCGTGCGGGAAGGCTGGTGAACGAAGTTTCGTTTCCGGCGAGAGCGTATCGCGGTCGAGAAACACGATGCGTGCCGGCGCACCGAACAAGGCTTCAGTCATGCAACACCATTTTCTGGAAGTCGGCTGTGGCGATCCATGCGATGCATGTGAGGCGTGAATCCGCCTGATGAACGAGCTTCCCGTCACGGCTGGGAAGAGCAAAGAGCCGACTGCCCGTGCAATCGGCCCTCTGTCGGACAATCGGCCTTAATAGAGGCCCAGGAGTCTGATCGGTCCCAGGGTCAGGACGGGGAACAGGACCAGCGCCAGGATCGCTCCGGTGAGGATCAGGATTGGCACCATCGACCCACGAATAACCTCCTCGATCGACATCTTGGACACTTGGGCGACCGCGTAGAGGCACACACCGACAGGCGGAGTCACGAGCCCCAAGGTGAGCGTGATCACCGTAACGATGAGGAAGTGCATCGGGTCGATGCCCATCTTAAGTGCCGGCGGCAGCAGCACCGGGATGAGAATGAACATGGCCGCAATCGCATCCATGAACATTCCCACCACGATGAGGAAGAGGAATACTAGGAACAGCGCCATGGTCGGTCCGGTGCTGATGCTGGACAGGAACTCCGCCACCTGCACCGGCAGTCCGTCGAAGGCGAACACCCAGGCCGCGAGCTTCGCGGTCGCAGCGATGAACAGGATCGTGCCGGAAGCGCGAGCCGTCTCGACGAAGATGTTCCAAATCTCGGCGAGGGGGATCGTGCGGTAGACGATCACGGACAGGAACATCGTATAGACCACCGCGATCGCTGCGGCTTCCGTGGGCGTGAAGAAGCCGTTGACGATGCCGCCCAGCAGGATGACGGGCGTGAGCATCGGCAGGATGGCCCGAAGCCCTGTCGTCACCACGAGGCGGAGATTGAAAGGCGACGGTGGATTATAACCGTAGTGAACCGCGTAGAAGTGATTGAACACCATGAACACGAAGGCGATGAACAGGCCCGGGATCAGGCCCGCCACGAGCAGGGTTCCAATGGAAACGTTAGCGATGGAGCCTGCGATCACCACGAGAATCGACGGCGGGATGATGGAAGACAGCGTCGACGTGACTAGCGTCATCCCGACCGCATAGCCCTTGGGAAAGCCGTGCCGCTCCATCGCCTTGATCTCGATCGCACCCACCGATGCGATATCCGCGACGGAGGACCCGGAGATGCCGCCGAAGATGACGGAGGAGACAACGTTCACGTGGCCGAGGCCGCCCGGCATCCAGCCGACGATCGCCTCGGCGAAGTCGAAGATGCGTTCGGCCACGCGCCCCCGCTCCATGAAATGCCCCACCAGGATGAAGAGCGGGACGGCCACGAGCAGGAAGGAGTTCATCGCCGAGAACATGCTCTGCGACAGCAGGTCGATCGGCGTCGAGGTGAACATCATGATGGCTGCGACGCTGGCAAGACCAAGCGCGACCGCCAAAGGAACTCCGAGGGCCGACAGTCCTAGAAACAGGAGAAGAAGCGCGATGCTCACAACATATGACCTTTCGATACAAAGGCATCCGTCTCGTCGATTTCCACCTGCGGGGGAGCGCCGACTTCTGGAAGCTCAATGAGTTCGCGGTTCGTCTTCAGCGACTCGAAAATGGCCAGAATGGAGAGAATGGCCGAGATGGGCATGATCAGCCCGATGATCCACATGGGCACCGGCAGCGTCGCCGTCTCCTCATTCATCATGATCTGCTGGCGGATGAGGCTGAGCCCGGTCCATCCCATGAGGACGAAGAACAAAATCGAGGAACTGACATAAATCGGGACGGCGAGGCGCCGGAAGACACCTGGGATTGCGGCGATGAACACCACTACCCTTGCGCTTTCGACCGTTCGGAAGCCTGCCGCAAGTCCAAGAAACACCATCCAGACGAAGAGATAGCGTGTAGCTTCTTCGGACCACGAAACCGGCATTCCGATCAGGCGGCTCACAACTTGGATGAGCACCACGATCATAATGCCAGCGGCAGTCGCTCCAGCTGCGAAATCGCCCGTGATTTTGACAAATCGGCCAAGAAGGGACGGTTTATGAGCCATAGGACATCACTCCCGATTGAAATGCTGGCCGCGCGTGCGGCCAGCACTCTTGGACGGTACTTGGTTTACTGCTTACTGACAGACTCGATCGTACGGTCGAAGAAAGCCTTGTCCTTGACCAGCTGCGCGAAGGTGGGGAACAGCTCCTTCGCGACATTCGCGAAAGCCTTTTGCTGCTCGGGCGTCAGGCGCCCGACCTTCATGCCCTTCTCGGTCAGGGTCGCGATCGACTTGCCTTCATCAGCGGCATCGTTCTCGACCTTCCACGCTTCGGCTTCGACGGCAGCCTGCTTGATGGCCGTCTTCTGATCCTCCGGCAATGCGTTGTACTTGACAGGATTGATGGCGAGCACCCAACCATCCGCCATGTGGTTCGTCATGGTGGCGTAAGACTGCACTTCGTAGAACTTCGCAGTCACCGGGATGTTGATCGGGTTTTCCTGGCCGTCGATGACCTTTAGCTGCAGGCCGTTGTAAACCTCGGCGAAAGCCATCGGGGTGGGAGCTGCTCCCATCTTCTTGAAGAACTCGACCCAGAGCGGGTTGTTTGGCACGCGGAACTTCATGCCTGCCAAGTCCTGGGGACTCGTAATCGGCTTGCGGGAGTTGGTCATCTGGCGGAAAGGACGCGGCCACATGCCAAGCCCCTGGATGCCAATCTTGCTTAGATCGGCAATAAGCTCCTGCCCCATCGATCCCGACAGGTAAGAGCGGAGCTGGGCCGTGTCCTTGAAGAGGTAAGGCACCGAGATGGCGGTGAACTTCGGGTTGAAGTTGGCATAAAGAGAGGTGGAGAGCAGCAGCATGTCGAGTGACCCGCCGGCGAGTTGCTTCACGGCAGCCGAAGGATCGCCGCCATAGAGCTGGCCGTTCGGGAACACCTTCACGGTGACCTTGCCGCCGGTCTTCTGCGACACGAGCTCGGCAAACTTGTTGGCCGCTAGCGTAATCTCGGAATTGTCCGGGTCAGGCGTTGACAGGGTGAGGCTGGTCTGGGCGCCGGCTGCGCTCGCAACCATCATCAGCGCAGCCGTAGCGACACCACGGAACATGGATTTCAGCATTTTCGTCTCCTCCTATGGGATATCTGTTATTGGTTATACCAATAGGCTAGATGACGAAAAAATGGCTGGCAAGTGGTATAACCAATCTTGTTTTCACGGGGCTCCTAGACGATAGTCGACTCAGCGTGACCGCTCTGCGGTACAGTGTTTCACATAGCGCCGCCCTACCCTCCCACGGGGGTCCATGCCTCAGTCGGTTCCCGACGCGGATTGTTGAAGAATGACCGGAAGGGAGCATAACGTGGAGCGTACCCCCCTCTTCGGTGCTCTTAACAAGGCACCGGGCTGGCTACCGGAGTTCGCAGGAACCGCATTGGCTGCATATCGATGACAACGCTTACCGCTTCACCGGCTTGGCAGGCCCTTCAGGCGCATTCTGCCACCATCCGCTCTCTGCATCTGCGTGATCTGTTCGCTCAAGATCCGGAGCGCTTCGATCGCTTCTCCATCAGGCTCGGTGACCTCCTGCTGGACTATTCCAAGCACCAGATCACCACCGAGACGATGGGGCTTCTCCTGGACCTCGCGCGGCAGGCCGACGTCGAAGGTTGGCGCGACCGGATGTTCGCCGGCGAGAAGATCAACACGACCGAGGATCGGGCCGTGCTGCATGTCGCCCTGCGCAATCGCACAAATCAGCCGATCCTGGTTGATGGCGCTGACGTGATGCCCGGCGTCACGGCCGTGCTCGAGCGGATGCGGCAGTTCTCCGACCGTGTCCGGGGCGGCGAATGGCGTGGCGCCACCGGGGAAACCATCACGGATGTGGTCAATATCGGCATCGGCGGCTCGGATCTCGGGCCCCTTATGGTCTGCGAGGCGCTGAAGCCGTACCAGCGGCCGGACTTGCGCCCCCACTTCGTCTCGAACGTCGACGCGGCGCATCTCACGCACACGCTCGCGCGGCTCGATCCTGCACGCACGCTCTTCATCGTCGCCTCGAAGACATTCATCACACAGGAGACGATGACCAACGCCGCCAGCGCACGGGCATGGCTGACCGAGACGTTGGGCGAGGGTGCGGTTGAGAAGCATTTCGTGGCTGTTTCGACCAATGCCGCCGAGGTGGCGCGATTCGGCATCAATACGGCCAACATGTTCGAGTTCTGGGACTGGGTCGGCGGACGCTACAGTCTCTGGTCCGCCGTCGGCCTGCCGATCATCCTGGCCGTCGGGTACGATCGGTTCAGCGAACTGCACCAGGGCGCCTATGAGATGGACGAGCACTTTCGCTCCGCTCCTCTCGAGCGGAACCTGCCCGTCATCATGGGCCTGCTCGGCGTCTGGTATCGGAACTTCCTCGGTGCATCTAGCCTGGCCGTGCTGCCGTACGACCAGCACCTGCATCGCTTTGCCGCCTACTTTCAACAGGGGGATATGGAGAGCAACGGCAAATCGGTGCGACGCGACGGCAGCCGAGTCGATTACGCGACGGGCCCGATCATCTGGGGTGAACCGGGCACGAATGGACAGCATGCCTTTTTCCAGCTTCTCCACCAGGGCACGGAACTGATCCCCGCAGACTTCCTTGCCGCGGCGCAGAGTCAAACACCTCTGGGGGATCATCACGACAAGCTTCTCGCCAACTTCCTGGCTCAGACGGAAGCTCTCGCCTTCGGCAAGACGGAGAGCGAAGTGAGAGCCGAACTGCAGAAACGAGGCCTGTCCGGTGAGACCCTGGAAGCGCTTACACCCCACCGGGTGTTCGAAGGGAACCGGCCGACGACCTCACTCCTGTACCGGGCGCTGACCCCACGCAGACTCGGCTCCCTCATCGCGCTCTACGAGCACAAAATCTTCGTTCAAGGAATCATCTGGGACATCAACAGCTTCGACCAATGGGGCGTCGAACTCGGTAAGGAGCTAGCCTCCCGCATCCTGCCTGAACTCCAGAGCGACAAGGCCATTACAAGCCATGACAGTTCAACGAATGGCCTCATCACTCATGTCCGGCATCTCCGCCGAGCCTTGCAATAGGATGCCCGCGACAAAGTAAGAGCCAGTTCTTTCGTTCATGATCGGCATCGTGCCTCGACATATTCATACGCTGAAGCCTTGCCGCCCTGCCATCAAAAGGCTCACGCACGAGGTCCGGAGGTTTGATGCATGGGGTGCATTCGACGGGCACCCTGCCCTTCCGAATAGCGGCATCATTCACCAAGCGAAATGTCCAGTCGGGGTCGAGAGTGCGTGAAACTGCGGGCAGGCCACTCCTTCGAGCAATCTTATTTCCTGCGAACTCGATAGTAGCACGCGTCCAAATGAAGGTCTGCTGAACCCACCAGTGCGGAAGGAAGGTTAAGGTCAGGCCCGTGCCAAAAGGACATGACGTTGGTCGCACCACCGAGCCGCCGGTGCCCTCGGTAGGCCCACTCAGTCCCTCTTTGTCGTGTCGCGCCTCGAACGTCCGGCGATGATCCCTCCTGCGCTCGCGCCGACCACTTTGGCGGCTTCGACTTCTTCTCTTCTCTCCGCTGAGCATCAAGGCCATAATCAAAGTCCAGAGGGAGGCGAGCCATGCAACGGCGTCAGGTTCTCACGGGGTTGGGTGCCATTCTGGCAGTTCGTTCCACGCCTCGGGCTGCGGCGCAGGAGCCGCCTTTGGCGTCCGTGGGCTTTATTGCCGGTGGAGCACCCTCCGCATCGAGGGAGTTTTTGAACGCCTTCCGAGCCGGCATGGGTGACTTGGGCTACACGGAGTCAAATCGGCTGAAGCTCGACACCGTGTTCGCGAATGGCGTGCTCGACCGCATACCCGGCCTCATTTCCGACCTGGAGCAGCGCGGCGTCAGCCTCATCGTCACGCATGCCCAGGCTACCCTTCCCGTCGTGAAGGCCCCTCGCGCGGTCCCGGCCGTCTACCAGTTCAGCGCCGATCCAGTTTCTGCCGGTATTGCCGATGATCTGGCCCGCCCTCACTTCAACGCGACCGGCGTCACGCTCCTGGCCGCTGAGCTCAACGCAAAGCGCATCGAGCTTCTTCGCGAGATTGCTCCCGAGTGCCGGAAGCTCGGGGTCGTCTACAACCCACTGCACCCGGGGGAACATCTGGAGCGGGCCTGGATCAACCAGCAAACGGGCGCTCTCGGGCTCAAGGTCGTGTACTACCCAACGGCTGACCGCGCAGCGTTGGAACAAGCCGTCGATCAGCTCCGACAGGAACAACCTGATGCTCTTCTGCTGCTGCCCGATGGCTTCATTGCTGCAAACGCGCGGACCGTCCTCGACTTCGCTCTCGTGCAGCGCCTGCCCGTCATCTCAGGTTGGGGTCAGATCGCGGAAGCCGGAGCCCTGCTCTCCTACGGACCGCGCCTTGCAGATGCCTACCGTCGCTCGGCCTACTTCGTTGATAAAATCTTACGGGGAGTCTCGGCGTCTGACCTGCCGATTGAACGGGCGACGAATTTGGAACTTGTACTCAATCTGAAGACAGCATCGCAGATCGGAACGGCGGTTCCGCAGACAGTTCTGGCCCAAGCGGACCGTGTCACCGAATGACACGGCTCGAGCCGGGGCGCGTCAGCCATCCAGATCTCGAATCCCATCACAGGCAGAAGCGGTAGTCGGCAGCAAAGGCCGCCACGCGCACCGTAAGAGAATGATACAGGGCTCCTCAATCGCTCATTGCGCAAGTGCGCAACCACTCAAAAGAATACGTCCGGCTAGGAGCGCAGGGCTGAATACGAAACAGCTTCTTCCCTTCAGCGGTCGCTCCACATGGTCCCGTCTGCACCCTGCCGAAGCCGAACCTGGCCTACGCGGCAGACGGCGTTCTTTCACATGCGACGGTATACACGGGCAGCTCCTCATCGTACCCCTTGAGAGGACGTAACCCGAGCAGGACCAGGGTACGCTTGTCTATCACCGCCGTGGCGACAGCCGCATCCGTCAAGATCTCCCGGTCCGCCGCTGACGCGCACAGCCGCGCGGCGAGGTTCACGACGCTGCCGATCGCCGTGTAGTCGAAGCGGCTCTCGTAACCGATGCGCCCGACCGTAGCCTCGCCCATGGCAAGCCCCACCCCGAACCCGATCCGGTGGCCGCGCTCCCGCCAGCCGACGATCAGCTCCTGCACACTCCACTGCATCTCCACTGCAAGGTCAATCGAACGAAGCGCAGGCTCCTCCACCGGAACGGGGGCGTTGACGAGCACCATCAGGCCATCGCCGGAGAAGCTCGTGAGTGTTGCCGCATGCTTGGTGATAATCCGGCCGAGCGCCTCATAGTATTCTGAGAGTACACTCATCACCTCCTCGGGCGCGGCTCTGGCTGAGAAGGCGGTAAAGCCCCGCAGATCGCAGAACACCGCCACCACCTCGGTACGGCGGCCTTCGAGCATACCATCATCGCCTTTCCGGTCGACGAGTTCGGCCACCTGTGGGGCGAGGAACCGCTTGAGTTTGGAGATCCGTTCTTGGCGCTCCTGCGAGACGGCGAGTTCGGCCGCCATGGCGTTGAAGCTGTCGGCTAGCCGCTGGAGTTCGTCGCCGGTTCTGATCTCGATGCGGTGATCGAACTGTCCGGCGCCGATGCGCTCGGTGCCATGCTCCAGAAGACGGATCGGCTCGGTCATGCGGCGGGCGAGGGAAACGGCGATGAGCCCGGCCAGAATACTGCCGACCAGCAGAAGGCTGCCGGTCCGCCACAGGGCTGCGTAGATCGGGCCAAAGGCCTCGCTGACAGGCTGAGTGACGGCAACGGTCCAGCCCACGCCGGGCACGGGCGCCGTCGCGGCGACGACCGTCCTTCCAGTTTCGTCGGGTCCTAAGACAGCCTCGCCGTGTGGGCCGAGAGCTGTATCACGCAAGGCACGGAGCGGCCGCGCAGCCGGGTCGTCGGCCCCACGCAGCACGAGACTGATGTCCGGATGGGCAATCAGGCGGCCGGGCTCGTCGAGCACGAAGGCCTGCCCGCTCCGGCCAACGTGGATCGCGGAGATGACGTCCCAGATCAGCTTGAGGTTGACCTCGGCGATGGCGACACCCACGGAAGCCCGATTTCCCGCGACAGCCACTGTCATGAACGGCTCGGAGCCGCGATAGTACGTCACCGGGCCGTACCAAACCCGGGACGCCCGCGCACTCGCGACGGCGGGGTTGTTCGAAAGGTCGGTGCCGCTTCCGATCCGGTTCAGACCGATGCGCGAGACGTGAAGCCGCTCCATGCCGCTCCCGTCCACAAGGGTTAGGCTGACAACAGCAGGCACCTGACGCAGGAGCCGGAGGGCATCGACCCGTTGGCGCTCCTCTGCTCCTGGCGTCCACGGCAACTGGACCATCCAACCGAGTTGATCCCGGATGTTCCCGACGAAGCCCTCAATGCGGGCCGCCGCGCCCCTGGCTTCGGCCGCCAGCAGATCGCTCAGATGAGCGCGCTGATCGCGATAACCGAACCAGGCCTCGATGCCGCCATTGACCAGGAGCGGGATGCCGACGGCGGCAAAGAGCACCATAAAATACTTGCGGAACAGGGACGGGCGAGGCAGTGCGAGGCGGCGCATCATGGGAGCCAGCATCCGGACGGTAGCGGATCCATGTGCTGCCCGTCCCTCATTCGACGACCTCGTCGGCTTGGAGGAGCAGCATCTCGGGCATGGTGATCCCGAGCGAACGCGCGGTCTTGAGGTTGACGACAAGCCGCAGGCGCGAGGGGCCCTCGATCGGTATCTGGCCGGGCGGGGTGCCCTGGAGGACGCGCTCGATATAGTAGCCGGTGCGGCGATACAAGTCCGCGAGCACCGGGCCATAGCCGATCAAACAGCCTTCGCTGGCCATCTCGCCCCATTCGCAGACCGTGGGCAGACCGTTCGCCAACGCGAGGCGGGACAGCAGCGCGGCATCACGGTTGAAGCGGGAATCCGCATTGATCGCGAGGGCCTGTGCACCATCGGTACGGACTGCCGACAGAATGGGGGCATAGCTCTGCGGGTCGGGTCCCTCCACAAAAAAGAGCTCGAGCCCGGCACTGGCCGCGGCCGCACGCATTTCCTGCTTGCGGACGTCCAGCCCCTGGCTGGTCGGGTGGACGAGAACCGCGATCCGGCGAGCCGACGGCACCGCCTCATGGAGAAGGTCCAGGCGTTTGGAGTCGAGTTCCTTCGAGGCAATCGTAATGCCGGTGATGTTCCCTTCCGGATGGGCCAGACTGGCGGCGAACCCTTGGGCGATGGGATCACCCCCGAACATGATGATTGGGAGTGTGCGGGTGGCGGCCTGTACCGCCGCCACGGCGGTGCTGTTGATGGCCAGGATCGCGTCTGGTTTCAGGGTCAGGAGATCGCGCACAAGGCCGGGGAGCTGCTCCGCCTCTCCGATACGACTATCGATGATCAGGTTCTGTCCTTCGACAAAGCCTCTCTTCGCGAGCTCGGGCACGACCAGGGTCTGGATCAATTGAACCGAGCGCGGATTGAGCGCGAGAACGCCGAGGCGGTGAACCCTGTCCTGGACCTGACCCTTGGCGATAGTGACTGCAATCAGAAGGGCGAAGCAGGCGATGATGATGCGCCTCATTCGATGACCTCGTCGGCCTGGAGCAGCAGCGAGTCCGGCACGGCAAGGCCAAGAGCCTTCGCGGTCTTGAGGTTGATCGCAAGCTCGAACTGGCTCGGACGCTCGATGGGAATCTCGCCCGCCGGCTCGCCGTTCAGGATTCGATCGGCCGGAACCACGGCCCGCGACCAATAACCTTCGCGGGCTGGTCCGTAGCCCATCAGGGCCCCGTCGGCAGCGTACGGCCTCAAGTGCACCATGCTCGGAAGCCCATGGCGCTGTGCAGCAAGGCCGAAGGCCTTGGCGCTGACGCTGAAGCCGGGCGAGCCGAGTTGGATTACGCCGCTGGCGGGCTGATTGCTGATCCTTCCGAACTGGATGTCGTAATCGCCGGGTCCACGAACCTCCAGAACGAGGGTCGAGAGCCCTCTCGACGCGGCGGCATCCTGCGCAGCTTGCAACTGGTCCGGAACGGTCTCCGGATCCCAGGCCAGGGCTACGCACCTGATCCCTGGCGCAGCTTCCAGCAGCAGGTCGAGCAACTTGCCCGCAAGCGAGGGCTGGTCAAGAAACAGGCCTGTCACATTGCCGCCGGGGCGGGCGAAGCTGGCAGCAAGTCCGCTTCGCACCGGGTCGGTTTCCAGATCGATGGCGACCACCGGAGCCCTGGTTTGATAAGCGGCCCTGAGAGCGGCGGGCCCGACTGCGATCAGAACTGCCGCGCCCTCGTTCACGAGTTCGGACGCAAGGCCAGGCAGGCGGTCAGGATCTCCGTCGGCCGAGCGGAGAAGCACCGTCTCGGGTTCACTGTAGCCGAGCTTTTCCCAAGCTGGCTTCAGGTCCTGAATTGTGGGTGAGTTCGGGGCCACCGTCCTTGGGTGCAGGAAACCGATCTTGAGCTGGGCGGGCTTGGCCTGGGCCCGTGCCGCCACCGGCCTCATGGTGAGGCCGCAAAGCAGGGCAAGAACCTCCCTCCGCCGCATTCGAAACCTCGCGGGGCTAAGCCAGACGGTTTCTGAACTCGAGTCCGGATCGCGCCAACTCGAACCGGGAGCATACCATCGTTCCCTGGAAATGGGAGGTGCCAGCCGCGTTCCGAGGCGCGGACTTGGGTCATCCTCAGTCCCTCACGTTCGGCATCCGCACTACGGAAGGTTCGAATTGGGTCAAGCCAAGCCATTCAGCTCGGCCGTAACAAGGTCCGCTCGCCCCATCACTACGGACATTTGGCTTGGTACCGCGTCAGCCCCGCCCCTGAGGTTTTCTCCACTGAGTAAGCGGCTCTTGCGAATGGCCCTTCCGGACGATGATCCGCTTGGACCCGTGCGCCGGAATGAAATCGATCTCGTCAAGCGACTCCCCGAGCGACTCGGCCGTTGGGCCGGAAGGGGTTCGTCGTGGTTGCTTTCCGCTTCTCTGAAAAGAGATCCTCAGGCGGCCTATTTCGTCACAGCGATCCAAATATCCTCGGGTCATGGATCAACGGCACAATCCATCAATTGCGGGAGCCTGCGGTTTCGGCATTGTGGTGCGTGTTCGATCACATCGAAGCAAATTCTGGAGCTTGGCTGTTAGCTGATGCACTTAAGGGAGTAGGCTCAGGGGTGTGGATGTAAAGGCCGACCCTGGTTTCCGGATTCGATCCTTTACGACCTGCCAAACCCACCAGAAGAATTGAAGATCATCCAGAGAAGGATTACGCACTCAATCCTTTGAGGCAGTCTTTAGAAGACGAAAATATGGGGCACCCAGCGCGGGCGAGTTGGTACCGGGTCTGATCGGAAACTCGGGGAAAGCACCTAAAACGCCTAGGCCCTATGGTAGCGGAGAACCGTTCAAATCGATCCCCACAACTGTTGGGGATCGGTGTAGCTGAGGAGGGATTTGAACTCCCGACACAAAGATTATGATTTGAACCTGCGCAAGGCTAAGCGTTTGGACAAACTACGAAATGCCCTACGCCGTGCTAAGATTGCACTAAAAAAGGAAGCCATTCACGATAAGAATAGGAGTGGCATGTTGCCTCTCCTATTCGTCTGCGGTTAGACGCCGCAACTTAGATCCAGAAAAGATTGTCGATGACCTGTCCAGACGTCGTCTTGGCGACCCACTCTACTCTATCAAGGCCACTCCACTCGGATGCGTTGAACGTGTGCGTCCCAGTGGTAGTCACCTCGTCATGCGCCACTTGCGTCCAGCCACCAGTTCCATTGTCAATGTAGCCGTACCAATCGCCAGTACCGTTCAAAACCTCGACTGAAACAAAGACGACCTTTCCGCCGCCATCTTTGGAGAAGTTGAATGCATCTGAGAGCGTGTTTCCATTCTGCTGCAGAACCTTAGTTAACTTCACTTCTTTATCCTGGTCCGCAGTCGACCAGTTGGCGATCGCAGAAGTAAGATCCTGACTGCCATGCTCCCGCGTCATCCTCAAGCCGTCTTCGATATAGTGATTGTTGCCGCCCGAGAAGACACCAGTATCGAAGTCCATAGTCTTCTGAACGCGCACCACCTCGTCGGCACCATTGATCGTGATCGCAAGCTTTCCGGTATCGCTGAGGCTAGCCGGATCCTTCACAACAACATTGAATTCCACGAGCTCGCTCTTGCCGCTGGATAGGCCGTTTACAGCATTGGCATTAGCGACAAACGTATAGGTGCCGCTGCTCTCGGTAACGGTCAGGTCCCCATACGGAGACGACTTCGTCCAAGTACCCGCTGTAGCGTTGTAGACGCCACCATCAATCGAGTACGTCAGTGTGCCCGTCGCGTTGTCAACATCACTGGCGCTGAATGACCCAGTCAGATTTGCAAAGGTTTCTGTAGGGGGAGTTGCAGCGGTATCGTTGATGGTATGACCACTGATAGCACCCATCTTAGGCGCATCATTGACCGGCTTTATGGTGACGCTGACCGTCGAGCTGACCGTACCACCATGGCCATCGTCAACGAGGACTTTAAAGGAGTCAGTGCCATTGAAGTCCTTATTTCCCTGATAAGAGTAGGAGCCATCGTCGTGCACCGTCACAGTGCCATTCTTGGGGGCACCATCGTGGGCTAGGGAGTAGGCCAGCTTATCACCGTCCACATCCGTGGCCGCTACGCTACCGAGGATGGGCGTGTCTTCGTCACCCGCAGCCATACCCGCCTGTGCTACCGGGGCGTCGTTGACCGGGTTAATGGTCAGCGTGAAGGTGTCGAAGGCCGAAAGCGAGCCGTCGCTGCCCGTGACCTTGAGCACGATTGCACCGTTGAAATCCTGTGGAGGCGTACCCGAGAAGGTGCGACTAGCTGCATCGAACGAGAGCCAGGAGGGCAGTGGGTCACCGTTCTCGAGCGTTGCGCTGTATGTCAGGCTGGCATTGTCCACATCCGTGAACGCAGGAACCGTGAACGATACCGGTTGATCCTCATCAGACGACTGGTCCTGAATGTCGACCGCCACCGGCGCGTCGTTGATCGGGTTAACGGTGATCTTCACAGTCTCGACGTTGGACACCGCCGAGCCGTCGCTTGCCTTGTAGGTGAACGTCACCTCACCAAAGAAGTCCTTGGCTGGGGTGAAGGTGTAGGAGCCGTCCGAATTGAACTTGAGCGTGCCCTTGTCCTCCGCCGGGCCAGACACAACACTGTAGGTCAGCGAGGTGCTATCCACGTCTGTGGCCTGGACCGAGCCGGTGATGATCGTATCTTCGTCACCTGCAGCCGTGCCCGCCTGCGCCACTGGAGCATCGTTCACCGGCTTAACGGTAATCGCCACAGTGTCTGTGTCTGAGAACAATCCATCATTCGTCGTGATGGTAAGGGCATCCTTTCCAAACCAATCTTGGTCACCCTTATATTGTAGGGTTAGGAGAGCAGCATTGATCCCCGCCTTGGAACCAGAAAGGGTTAGCGCTGAGCTGCCATTTTCACCAGCAGTGACCGTGACATTGGACAGGTCTGCTAAGTCGACTGAAAGGTTGCCGTAGGCCCCTACAGAGAGGCTCACAGTAATATTGGCACTGTCACCATCGCTGATTTGAATCTGCTTGGTTCCGCTGAACAAGAGTGGCTGGTCTTCGTCCACTTCCTGCGCTGCGGTTGGCACTTTGTTTTCAATGTTATCGAAGCTGTAAACGTAGGAGCGCTCCTGCGTTTGTGTAGCCTTGCTGCCCGTCTGGATCGTTACATCGTCCTTCGCGCCGAAGATCTGAGCGACAAGTGACTGGTCGATCGTACGAGTCGCGCCTCCATTGGAATAGCTGAAGGTCGGCAGGAGACTTGTGCTGTTCTGATTCAGCTCAACCGCGAACCCACCATTAGTGGTGACATTGGTGCCAGTGCTCCGACTCAACTGCCAAGCATTGTAAGAAGCGTCTTGGCTTGCAAGCCAAGTCTGGACAGCATCGTCATTGAAAACGTAGGTAAGCCAGTTCGTGTAAGCAGAGGAAAAGTCCCCTTGTTTAACGCCGTCCTTCAGGAGGCCGTTTGCGTCAAACATGGAGGATGCCAGGGTGGGATTTTGAGAGACGACCCACTGCTGAAAGGTCAGAAGAGACATAGTTATGCCCTGTCAGAAACGAGCATACGCTCGTGACGGTTCGATGCTAAGTTATGAGGGTTAATCAGCTTTCGCCGAGGTTGAACGAACTGGCAGCAAGGGCCCTGCCCTTTGCTCTTAATTCAACCCGCCCTGCCTTTTTTGCATAAAACCGCCGTGACGCGGGCCTGACAGTTAGCTTAAAAAGCTCTAACCTAGAATTCCCCTTCTGGGAATATGGTCGGCCATACTTCTTAAGGGGTATAATATCGGCGGATTTGTGGTGCGCCTTTGGTAATCCCCGACAGGTGCGTAGGGACTGAATTGATCGGGCTCCATCCGTGAGCGCGTTCCAGGTGCGACAGCAGGCATTAACAAGGGCGTTCTCAGTCAAAAGGAGTGTGAGACATACCGCTGGCGCAAGCAGAGCGGATTAAGTTGCGCTCAACCGGTCTGGTATGTAGGGCACAGGCTGGCGACGGCATCAGCGTAAGGTTGGCTGGAACGGGTAGCGCCTGCTCCTTTGCCTGCCAGCGCGGCCGAGCGCCATGCCCTCAGGCGCACTCTCAAAACGGGTGCTTCGGAAAAATTATAGCAGTTTCCTGTCATTCAAGAGTGATCCCTTAGGCAGGGATTCGCATCTCGACACGCGGTGACGTGAGCCCTGAGTTTCCTCCGCTCAGAGCTGGAGTCCGCTGGTTGATCGATGCCCGTTGTTGGCGGTCATAGCAACTGGAAGGGTCGCTGCTTCCGATTGCAGTCGTCTGGTGGTGTGCTTGGCAAAGTCGGTCGGGGTCATTCCTTTCAAGGCTGAATGAGGTCTGATGGTGTTGTAATCTCTTCGCCGCGCGTCAAGGACCTGCCGGGCGTGCCGCAATGAGGTGAACAGGGTTTCGTTGAGGCATTCATCGCGCAGGCGGCCATTGAAGCTCTCAACAAAGGCGTTCTGCTATGGCTTGCCTGGCGCGATATACTGCCATTCCACGCCCGTGGCCTGACACCACCGCGGCACTGCCGAAGAGGTCAGTTCGGTGCCGTTGTCCGAAACACAGCTTGTCGGCCGGCCACAGCAGGCAATGCTGGCATCCCGCTCTCGCGTGGCCCGCAGGCCTGAGAGCGAGGTATCGGCCACGAGCCCGCGGCACTCCCGGGTAACGTCATCAACCACCGCCAGAACACGAAAGCGGCGCCCGTCGGCAAAGGCATCGCTGAGGAAATCCAGGCTCCAGCGCTGGCTGGGCCCGCCGGGCAGCAGGATGGGAGCGCGCGTCCCCAGGGTCCGCTTGCGGCCGCCCCGGCGTTTGACCTGCAGTCTCTCCTCGCGATAGAGGCGCCGGATTGAGCATGCCGATGATCTGCTCTTCCGTGAACCGTGAGCGTTTCATTCGTCCGTCTCCACGTTGGGCGGACTCTAACCTCATCTGGAGGAGTTCGCAGGGCTCACGTCACAACTCGAGCACCATGAACATGCCTCCTGCTATTGCCAGTGCACAAAGCAGAAGAACGATGATGACGGTTGCATTGCGGGGCGCGAAAAGACCAAAGCTGCCGAAGAGCAGAGCCAGCCCGAAGATCAGAAAAACCACAAACGAGGTCGGTAAGGACGTATTTGCCCTTTCAATCAATACCCATCGCGCGTCCGCGATACTGGCGAGCAGCTTCAAGGCCTGTGCTTGGGCCTGCTGTCGACGGTTGTCGCCCGGCTGAAGGTCAAGAACTCGGCTCGTCAACGCCTCGAATCTCGGCAGTGATCTAAGGTTGCCCGCAAGCCGGGAGCTCTTCGCAACAGTGCTTCCTGTGCGTCCCTATCATATGCTTCAGGAGCCGCTGACGTTTGTTGAAAAGCGCCGTCTGCCCGCCCTGTGAAGAAGTATAGGAAGTCCCTTAAGAGGTATTCATTACAGTCGATACTTGCCTCCCGCTAACAATGGTGCATAGTTTTTTCACCCTATTGCCCATGCGTGTTCAATGGCAGAAGCCTGCAACTGGGTTCTGCCACTCACATGCAGGAGGTGTTGCCCCGCATTTGAAAGTTTCCGTGCAGGACCGGTCCGCCGGTCCTGCACCCCTTCCGGGGATCCGGAAAATCAAAAATATAATTGCATAGGCCATAGGCCTGCAGGGAGGAAGGACATGAACAGGCGTGAACTGCTCTCGACCGTCGGTGCTGTCGTTGCCGCTTGGCTCCTCGGGGTGCCTGCGACAGCTTTCGCCCAAAGCCAGAAGGAGATGGTGGCGGTCGTCAAAATTGCCGGGATCCCTTGGTTCAACGCGGTCGAGAAGGGGATCAAGAAGGGCGGTCAGGACTTTGGGATGAACGCCTCGATGGTCGGCCCTGCCAATGTCGATCCGGCGCAGCAGGTGAAGCTGCTGGAGGACCTGATCGCGAAGAAGGTCGACGTGATCGGCCTCGTGCCGTTGGACGTGAAAGTCACCGAACCCGTGCTCAAGCGGGCACAGGCGGCGGGTATTCCGGTCATCACGCATGAAGGCCCTGAACAGGAGGGCCGAACCTGGAACGTCGAGCTCATCGACTCGAAGAAGTTCGGCGAGGAGCAGATGAAGCGCCTTGCGCAGGAGATGAGCGAAGAGGGCGAGTACGTCGTCTATGTCGGCACGCTCACGACCCCACTCCACAATAAATGGGCGGATGCGGCGATCGCCTATCAGAAAGAGCACTATCCCAAGATGAAGCTCGTCACCGACCGCTTCCCCGGCGCGGACGAGATCGACACCAGCTACCGGACCACGCTGGACGTCATTAAGGCCTACCCTAACCTTAAGGGTATCCTCGGCTTCGGTTCGAATGGTCCGATCGGCGCCGGCAATGCGGTGCGCGAGAAGCGGCTCGGACGCAAGATCGCAGTGCTCGGCACCGTGCTTCCCTCTCAGGCCAAGCCTTTGATCATGGACGGCACAATCCGTGAGGGATTCCTTTGGAACCCCACCGACGCCGGCTATGCCATGGTGGCCGTGGCCAAGCTCGTTTTGGACGGCAAGGACATCAAGGACGGAATCGAGATCCCCGGTCTCGGCAAGGCCGAAGTCGATGTCGCGGGGCGGCAGATCAAGGTCGACAAGATTATGCGCATCAACAAGGACACGGTGGACGGCCTGATCGCGCAGGGTCTGTAAGCCGCGGAGGCGAGCGACCGGCGCGGAGCATTCGACCGCACCGGCAACCGTCAGCAAGGATCCGCTCCTATGGCCTTCCTCGCACTGCAGCAAATCTCAAAGCGCTTTGGGGGCGTCCGAGCGCTGGAGGACATTTCCCTCACGCTCGAGGCGGGTGAAGTCCACTGCCTCGTCGGCGAGAACGGATCCGGCAAGTCGACGCTCATCAAGATCATCTCGGGCGTGCAGCCCCCGGAACTGGGCGGTCGCATCGTCGTCGCGGGAACCGAGCACGCCCGGCTTACTCCGGTCGAGAGCACCCGGCTCGGCATTCAGGTGATCTATCAGGATCTCTCCCTGTTCCCGAACCTCACCGTTGCCGAAAACATCGCGGTGAGCCAGCATCTCGGCCGGCCCCGTGCCGTGGATTGGCGGGCGATCGACGAGACGGCACGAAGCGCCATGGCACGCATCGGCGTTGCACTCGATCTTCATGCCCGAGTGGAGACGCTCTCGATCGCCGACCGGCAACTCGTCGCGATCTGCCGGGCCATGGCCGCGGATGCCCGCCTCGTCATCATGGACGAGCCGACGGCATCGCTTACCCGCCACGAGGTCGACGCTTTGCTCTCGCTCGTCCGGGAACTGAAGTCGCGCAATATCTGCGTCGTCTTCGTGAGCCACCGTTTAGACGAGGTGATGGAGGTCGCCGAGCGCGTCACGGTGCTGCGCGACGGGCGCAAGGTCGGGACCTACGACGCAGCCGAGATGGACGACCGCCGGCTCGCCGTCCTCATGACCGGAAAGGAGTTCCACTACGATCTGAGGGATGTCGACCTCACCGGGCGGCCCATCGTTCTAGAGGTCGAGAACCTCACGCGGCGCGGAGAATACGAGAACATCGATCTGCGGGTGCACGAGGGCGAGATTCTCGGCATCACGGGGCTCCTCGGCTCGGGGCGAACGGAGCTTGCTCTTTCGCTCTTCGGGATGAATCCCCCTGACTCGGGCACCCTCCGGATCGCAGGACGGCCGCTCAATATGCGCTCCAACAGAGAGGCCATCGAGAACGGTGTTGCCTATGTCTCCGAGGATCGCCTGACCCTCGGCCTTGTGCTCGACCAATCGATATCGGCCAATACGGTCGTGACTATCCTCGATCGCCTGGCAGGGCGCCTCGGACTCATCGACCCGAAGCGGCAACGCGAGACCGTGCAGCGCTGGATCCGGGACCTCGGCATCAAGGTCTCCGATCCCGAGAATCCGGTGAAGACCCTCTCCGGCGGCAATCAGCAACGCGTGGTCCTGGCGAAATGGATGGCGACCAACCCGCGCCTCCTCATCCTGGACAGCCCCACGGTCGGCGTCGACATCAGCGCAAAGGACGGGATCTACGAGATCGTCAAGCGGCTGGCGGCGGAAGGCGTCGCGGTAATCATGATTTCCGACGAGATCCCGGAGGTGCTCTTCCACAGCCATCGCGTGCTGGTCATGCGGGCGGGACGGCTCACCGGCGAATTCCGGTCGCACCGCACTTCGGAAGCCGAGCTCAGGGTGGCCGTGAATGCTTGAGCTCGGTCCTCCCATCTGCCTCCCGGTCGGCGGTGCAACGGAGCGGCCCGCGCCGGATCCGACGCCCCTATTCGAGCAGGGTCGTTCATGATCGACGCTCTTCGCCGCTTCTCGCATAGCCACGAGGCCCGCCTCCTCGCCGTCGTGCTTGCGCTCAGCGCCATCCTCACGATCGCGACCCCGAGCTTTCTCACGCTCCAGAACCTGTTTGATCTCCTCACCTCCTATGCCTTTCTCGGCATCCTAGCGGCGGGACTGCTCGTCGTTCTGGTCGCCGGGGGGATCGACATCTCGTTCACGGCGACAGCCTCGGTGGCGCAATATCTGGCTCTATCCTTCGCCAACGCCTACGGGCTCGGCTGGGCTGGGACTTTCGGGCTCGCCATCGGAACGGGAATCGCCTGCGGGCTGATGAACGCCTGGCTTATCGAGAGTCTGCGCATCTCGAGCATCATCGTCACGATCGCAACGCTCAACGTCTTTTACGGCCTGCTCGTCTTCGTCACCGGCGGCCAGTACATCTACGCCCTGCCGGACTGGTTCTCGAAAGGGATCTGGTGGTTCGAATTCGTCGACGCCGACCAGATCCCTTACGGGCTGAATCTCCAGATCTTGCTGCTCCTGCTCGCCTTCGCGGCAACTTGGGTCCTGCTCAATCGGACCACCATCGGACGGCAGATCTATGCGCTTGGCGGCAACAGGGACGCCGCGGGGCGGCTGGGCTTTCACGTGTTCGGCCTCAGCCTCTTCGTCTACGGCTATATGGGCTTCATGGCGGGCATCGCGTCGCTCGCGCAGGCGCAGCTCGCCCAGAGCGTGGCGCCCACGGTCCTCGTCGGCCGGGAGCTCGATGTGCTGGCAGCAGTGGTCCTCGGCGGAGCGAGCCTCAACGGAGGCGTAGGAACGGTGCTCGGCACAGCGCTGGGGCTCGCGCTCCTCGCCGTAATGCAGAACGGTCTCGTTCTGGTGGGCATCTCGTCCTACTGGTCGCAGTTCTTCGTCGGGCTTGTAATCCTCGTGTCCGTGAGCTCGACCGCGCTCACCTTCAGGCGCCGTGCCAGGAGTGCCGTCGCATGAAGTACCCAACATCGGTTCTCCAAATACGTGGAGGCGGCTGGCTCCCATGGGCGCGGGTTCCTCTGCGGAGCGCCTCGCCATGAACCGCCCCCTGACCTCTTCCAAGCCGGCCGGCATGGTCGGGCCGCTCAACAGTGAGCTTGCGGCGGTAGAGGCGCCTCCGCCACGCGTCGGGCGCTTCGAGCGCTTGCGGAATTTCGGTGGCGACGGCGCTAACCTGAGGCTCCTGGTGCTGATCGCGATCTTGCTAGCGGGCTTCGGGCTCGTGATCGGCAAGCAGCTTTTCTCGGCAGCATCCCTCCAATCGATGGCCTACCAACTGCCGGAACTCGGCATCCTCTCGCTCGCCATGATGGTGACGCTCCTCTCAGGAGGCATCAACCTGTCGGTCATCGCGACCGCCAACCTTTGCGCGCTGGCGATGGCAGCCATTCTCACGCGCTTCGTGCCTGGATCGCAGGGCGCGGCCTGGGTGCTGATCCAAGTGGCGGCTCTCGCGGCGGGGTTCGCCATCGCGGCGGTGATCGGACTCGTGAACGGGTTCGTCATCGCTTATCTGCGGGTCTCGCCCATTCTCGCGACGCTCGGCACGATGACCCTGGTTAAAGGGATCTCGGTCGGCACCACGCGAGGCAACGTGATCTCCGGCTTCCCTGAGCCCATCGTGTTCATCGGGAACGGAGCGGTGCTGGGCATCCCGGTGGCGCTTCTCGTCTTCGCCGCGGCCGCGCTCCCGCTGGCGATCATGCTGAACCGAGCGCCTTTGGGAGCGGCGATCTACATGATCGGCTCCAACGAGCGGGCGACGCGCTTCTCGGGGATCCAAACGCGGCGCGTGATTCTAAAGGTCTACTTGATCTCGAGCCTTCTCGCCGCCGTAGCGGCCGTCGTCATGATGGCGCGCTTCAACTCGGCCAATGCCTCCTATGGCGAGAGCTATCTGCTGGTTACGATCCTCGCGGCGGTGCTCGGGGGCATCAACCCGATGGGCGGATTCGGCAAGGTGAGCGGGCTGGTGCTGGCCCTCATCATGCTCCAGATCATCTCGTCGGCCTTCAACCTCCTGAACTTCAGCGCATTCCTGACCCTGGCGATCTGGGGCGGGATTCTGATCGCGGTCGCGGGCATGACCCAGCTGCGCCAGCGGCTCAAGGGCGGTTGCCCATGACAGGATCCGGCAAGCCCCAGGCGGCTGTTCTCGACATCGGGAAAACCAATCTGAAGCTCGTGCTCGTCGGGCCGGAGGGGCGTTGCACGGCCTCGGTCTCGCGCGTTCACGACTTCCTGCTCGACGAGCCTTATCCGGCAATCGACGTCGACGGCATCATCGGCTGGTTTCTCGACGGCCTCGCCGAACTCGCCGACTGTCACCAGATCGGGGCGCTCGTCACCACCGCACATGGCGGCGGTGGCGTGCTGGTCGACGAGTCTGGGCCCGTTCTGCCGATGATGGACTATGAGGCTGCGACGCCGCCCGGGATCGACGCCCTCTATGCCCAGGAAGGACCATCCTACGAGGAGGTGTTCTCCTTCACCGGGGCCGGCGCGATGCAGCTTGCCAAGCAGCTCGTCTGGCAGGCGGAATGCTTCCCGCAGGCCTTCACGCGGGCGCAGCATTTCCTGACGACCGCACAATACGTCGCCTGGAGGCTCGGCGGCGGGCCGGCCAGCGAGGTCTCGCAACTCGGCGCGCAGGGCCAGGTGTGGAATCCGCGGACGGGCACGCTCTCGAACTTCGTGCGACGGCGCGGCTTCCAGCGTCTTTTCCCTCCGCTGTCCCGCGCCGGCGAGGTGCTCGGGCGTCTGCGGCCCGATTGGGCTGCACGAACCGGTCTTTCACGGAATACCGAGGTGCTCTGCGGGGTCCACGACAGCAATGCCAACCTCTTCCGCTACAAGGCAGCCGGGTTGTCCGACCACACCTTGCTGTCCACCGGCACTTGGATGATTGGATTCGACCGCCACTGCCCTCTCGATCGACTGGACGGCACGCGGGCGATGGTCTCCAACATGGACGTCGACGGAGAGATTGTCGCCTCTACGCTCACGATGACGGGCCGCGAATACGCGATGATCGCCGGCTCCGGGCTGGCGCCGGACGAAGCCGTCATCGCAGTCCTGCCAGGCCTGATCGCTCGCGGGACTTTGCCCCTCCCTTCATTTGGCCCCCATGACGGCCTGTTTCGCGGGAGCGCCCGTCGCGGACGTTTCGTCGGACCTCCACCCGTCGGGGCTACCGAGGCGGCCGCCGCCGCTACGCTCTACGCGGCACTCACCGCTAGCGCCTGCCTCGATGCGCTGGGCTCCCGCGCGCCGATCATGGTCGATGGAGGGTTCGCCACCAACATTGCCTTCGGCCGTCTGCTCGCGGCGCTGCGCCCCGGCCAGCACGTCGTCCTGAGTCGGTCGCCGCACGGCACCGCCTTGGGCGCTGGCCTCCTGTGGGGGCGGTTCTCACGTTCGGCGCCGGTGGAGATCCCACTCCTTTCATCCGAGCCTCTGGTCCTCCCAGGCCTTCGCGAGGCCGCTGCCCGTTGGGCTAGGCTGGCCGCTGAGCCTGACCCTGCAGCCTTGTCCGCCTGAAACGCGAGAACGCCATGTCCCAAGCCCCCTTCCACCTTCTCCGTTCAGACATGGTCAAGACCTGTCGCGAGATGAACCGAATCGGCCTCAACCAGGGCACTTCCGGCAATCTCTCCCACCGCATTCCCGACGGGTTCCTCATCACGCCGACCAGCCTGCCCTATGAGCGGATGGGTCCCGAAGACATCGTGGCCATGGGCTTCGACGCGACGTTCGAGGGCCGTCATCGCCCCTCCTCGGAGTGGCGCTTTCATCGCGACATCTTGCGAGCCCGACCGGACCACAACGTCGTTCTCCACACCCACTCCACCTACGCGACCACGCTGGCGGTGCACGAGCGCGGGATCCCCGCCTTCCATTACATGGTGGCCGTCGCCGGCGGCATGGACATCCGCTGCTCGCCCTACGCGTGCTTCGGAACTCAGGACCTGTCCGATCACGCCCTTGCGGCGCTTCAAGACCGCAGCGCCTGCCTCCTCGGGCACCACGGCCTGATCGTACTTGCCGACACTTTCGAACGCGCGCTCTGGCGCGCCGTGGAGATCGAAACCCTCGCCAAGATGTACGTCCACGCGCTCGCAATCGGCGAGCCGCCGCGCCTCACCGAGGCGCAGATGGCCCAGGTGATCGAGCAGATGCGCAGGATGAGCTACGGCCAGGCGCCGGACCTCGACACCGTCACTGACACCCCAAAGGCTCGGGCGACAGCCTGATCCCAATCCCTTACTCAAGCCACAGAGACGTTCCCATGCTTCCCACCCGCCCCCTCGGAAAGACAGGCATCCCGGTCACCATTCTCGGCTTCGGCGGAGCGCCGCTCGGGGACCTGTACGAGCGGCTCGACGAAGGCAGGGCCATTTCGACGGTCGAGTCGGCCCACCGCGCCGGCATGACTCTGTTTGATACCTCGCCGCATTACGGGAACGGCCTGTCAGAGCTGCGTTTCGGCGCGGCGCTGCGGCGCTTTCCCCGCGACTCCTACGTGCTTTCAACGAAGATCGGAAGGCGCATGGACCCGCGCGTGGCGGGCAGCAGTGTCGGAGGCCCGGGCTTTGCCGGCGGCGTGCCGCATGCCTCGATCGTCGACTATTCCTATGACGGCACGATGCGATCCTTCGAACAGTCCCTCCTACGGCTCGGCCTCGATCGTATCGACATCCTCCTCCTGCACGATGTGGACGTCTGGACGCACGGGCCCGAGATGGCGGACCAGCGGTTCCGGGAGGCGATGGAGGGATCCTACAAAGCCGTGCATGAGCTCCGGAGCCAGGGCGTTATCAAGGCGGTGGGCCTCGGACTCAACGAATCCGACACGACTGTGCGCTTCGTGAAGGCCGGAGACTTCGACTGCGTGCTGCTCGCTGGGCGCTACTCGCTCCTCCATCAGGACGCCCTGGACGAGTTCCTGCCGTTGGCCGAAAAGAAGGGGATCGGCGTCATCCTCGGTGGCGTCTACAATTCCGGCATCCTGGCCACCGGGGCCAAGCCCGGCGCCCATTTCAACTACGTTCCGGCTTCGCCCGAGGTGATGGACAAGGTCGCTCGGATCGAGCGCCTCTGCGAGGCCCATGGCGTCCCGATCGCGGTCGCGGCCCTCCAGTTCGCGCTCGGCGCACCGGCCGTTGCATCCGTGGTCCTCGGGGGCGTCTCTCCCGAAGAGGTCGAACGCAACATGACGGCGATCAAGACCGAAGTGCCAGCCGCGCTTTGGAGCGATCTGAAAGCCGAGCGCCTGCTTCCCGAGACGGTCCCGGTGCCGGCATGAGACTGGTGTGAGCCCCACAAGAGGATCCTGGCCCAGAAGATGCGGCCGCTTCAGCGATGCAAGCTGCCGTAAGTGACCCGAAGGATGAACCGGCCACCGGATGACAGGTCGGATTCCAAGGCCCCAGCCCAGTCGGGGTGTAACGAACGACAAGGAGGAACCCATGATGAGCAAAAGAGGCTTGTTGGCCCTTGTGGCCGCCGCAGCCCTGGCCTCCGGCCTGACTGCCGCCGGCACGCCAGCCCGGGCTGCCGAGAAGGAAATCGTCTATCTCACGCCCGGCCTCGACCTGCCGTTCTGGCGCTACCTCTCCAAGGGCGTCGAAGCCGCGGCCAAGAAGGAGGGCTACGCCTACCAGGCGCTCGACTCCTCCAACAACGCTCAGACCCAGTTGCGCAATGCCCAGGATGCGATCGCCCGCAAAGTGGCTGGCATCGTGATCTCGCCCACCGATTCCTCGACCGCCCCCAGCGTGCTCCAGCTCGCCAAGGACGCCAACATTCCGGTCGTCATCGCCGATATCGGAACGAACAGCGGCGATTACGTGTCGTTCATCATCTCCGACAACTATGAGGGCGCGAACGGTGTCGGCAAGGCCCTTGCCGAGGCCATGAAGAAGAAGGGCTGGCAGGGAGGGTCGGTCGGTATCGTCTCAATCTCCCAGGCCCGTAAGAACGGCCAAGCTCGGACGAAGGGCTTTCGGGATGCGCTCACGGAGGCTGGGATCACAAAGGATGCCGGCCTGCAGCAGATGCAGTCGTACACCGCCGACGAGACCTTCAAGTTCACGCAGGACATGCTGACGGCCAACCCCGACATGAGGGGCCTGTTCATCCAGACCGACCAGCCCGCCATCGGGGCTTTGCGCGCGATCCGTGCCGCCCGGCGGCAGGGCGAAGTTCTGGTCGCGGCGTTCGATGGCATCCCGGAGTTCGTCGACCTGCTCAAGAAGGGCGAGATCGTTGTTTCCGGCATGCAGCAGCCCTACCTCATGGGGGTGCGCTCCGGCGAGGCCCTCCTGGAGCATCTGAAAGGCGGTACGCCCCAGAAGGAGATTCTGGTGCCGATCCTGGTTGTGAGCAGCGAGAACATCGAGAAGCTCCTGCCTACCGTGAAGGAGACGGTGTTCGCCAACGAGGTGAAATGACACCCTAGGCTCGGCCGGCCCGGAACTCCGGGCCGCGCCCACCAACGGAAATCCGCAGCGATGCATGCGCCAGACCGGGTCCGGCCCTCAGAGATTCTCAAAGCGACGGGCGTCGACAAGACGTTTGATCGCACCCGGGCCCTCCGGGGCGCGACCCTCGAACTGCGCGCGGGCGAAGTTCACGGGCTTCTCGGAGCCAACGGCGCCGGCAAGTCGACCCTGTCGAAGGTCATCTCGGGGCACGTCATCCCGGATCGGAGCGAAATCGTCTTCAAGGGGGAAGCGCTCCGCGTCGCCTCCACGCGCGATGCGCTCAAGGCCGGAATCGCCATCGTCATGCAGGAGACCAGTCTCGCGCCCGATCTCTCGGTTTTGGAGAATATCTTCCTGCCTGAGCTCGGCGGGCCCGGCCGGCTTTCGCGCGGCCGGCTGCGCCAGCGCGCCCGCGAGCTGCTCGCCCGGCTCGGGCACGAACATATGCTGCCGCTCGACCAGGAGGTGCGCGATCTCTCCGCGGCGCAGCGCCAGCTCGTCGAGATCGCCAAGGCGCTCGCGCTCGACACCGATCTCATCATCTTTGACGAACCGACCGCATCGTTGAGCCCGTCCGAGGTCGAGCGGCTTTTCGAGATCATGGACCGGTTGCGCCAGGACGGCCATGCCCTGGTGTTCGTGTCCCATCGCCTCGAAGAGGTCTTCGCGATCACCGACCGCGTCACCATCATGCGTGAGGGACGCACCGTCGCGGCTTCGCTGGAGACGGCCTCGCTCAGTCAGGGTGAGCTAGTGCGCCACATGGTCGGCCAGGAGCTAGGTTCGATCTACGCCCGCACCGCAGGAGCGCGCGAGCCCAACCGGGAACGTTCTGGCGAATTCCTGCTGGCCGTCGAAGGGCTCGGCGCGCCGCCCCACGTCGTCGACGTGTCCTTCGGCGTGCGCCGCGGCGAAATCCTAGGCCTCGGTGGGCTCGTCGGGGCCGGCCGATCCGAGGCCGCGGAGGCGATCTTCGGCCTGCGCCCGCGAGCCCGCGGCACCATCACGCTCTCGGGGAGGCGCATCGCGCCGCGAAGCCCCGCCGAGGCTATCGCCCACGGGATTGGCTTCATCCCCGAAGATCGGCGCACGCAGAGCATCGTGCCCGACCTCTCGGTCAAAGAGAACCTCCTCCTCGCGCATCTGGGCGCTCACCACGGGTTCGGCCGCGGCTACCGCAAGAGAGACGCCGCGGCAACGCGCCTCATGGAGCGGCTGGGGCTGCCGTCCGACCGCCTCCTCGATTCGAACATGCTGACCTTCTCCGGAGGCATGCAGCAGAAGGTCATCATCGCGCGCTGGCTGCTGCTCGAACCCGCCGTTCTCATTCTGGACGAGCCCACCAAGGGCGTCGACATCGGCACCCGCTCCTCGATTTACGCGATCCTGCGGGAGGTCGCCTCGCAGGGTGTGGCCATCGTGCTAATCTCCTCCGACTTCGAGGAACTCCTCGGCCTGGCGGACCGGATCGTCGTGCTCAGCGACGGCCGCTCGATTGCGGATCTGCCGAGCGCGCTTCTCGACGAAGTGAAGCTCACGCTGCTCGCCGCCCCGCGGACGTCCATGGCGCGCAACACCGCCCTGCTCGAGGCCGTCTCGGCGGATCACGGCGGTGCGGCTTTCTGGGCGCTCATCGACGGCGACGGGCTGATCTGCCTCAACCTCGTGGAGGCCGCAGGCAGCCCCAGTCCCGGTCTGCGGACGGGAGAGGCCATGCGGATTGGGGAGACCCGCATTCCCCGCGCCCTCACCGAGCGGCAGGACGGCTTCGTCACGGAGGCGGATGTGCCTCTCTCGACCGTGCTGGTTCCGATGCGCAGCCCGCGCGGTCACGATTTCGGCTGGATCGGGCTGACGGTCGACAGCCGGAGGCCCATCCCCTCCGACCAGACCATCCGGACACGCGTCGAGGGCTTGATGAGCGCCGATTGAACAGGAGTTGACGGAGTGACAGCGAATAATCTCGTAGGCACCGGATCCCGCGAACCGCTCGACGGTGTTGCGCCTCGCCGCACCAACTGGGCGAGGCGGATCTTCGGCCGCCTCGAGGTGCGGATGGTCCTCCTTGCCTTGCTCATCGCGATCGCGCTGTCGGCGCTCTCTCCGTATTTCCTCACGCGCACGAACATCTTCAACATCCTCGACCAGTCCGTGGTGGTCGGCATCGTCGCCGTCGGCATGACCTTCGTCATCCTGACCGGCGGGATCGATCTTTCGGTCGGATCGGTCGCAGGCCTGTGCGGGATCGTCCTGGGCCTTTCCCTGCAGCACCTGCCGATCCCGCTCGCCATCCCGTGCGCTATCGCGGCGGGCGGCTTCATCGGTCTCGTCTCTGGGTGCCTGATTGCCTATTTTGGCCTCGCGGCTTTCGTAGTGACACTCGGCATGATGGCGATCGCCCGGAGCCTCGCGTACATTTTCTCCGGGCAGACGGCGATCTCGAACATCCCGTCGGACCTGTCGAACATCGTCTACACCTCGATCCTCGGGATCCCGGCGAACGTCGCGTTCCTTCTCGTCCTTTACGCCCTCGCCTTCGCGTACCTCACCTACACCAAGGGAGGGCGCACCATCTACGCGATCGGCTCCAACAAGGAGGCCGCGCGTGCCGCGGGCCTCTCCGTCCTGTTCTACAGCACGCTGCCCTATGTGATCTCCGGCGCCCTTTCGGCGGTCGCAGTGACCTTTTCGATAGCGCAGCTCCTTTCGGCCGACCCCTTGATGGGCAACATGCTTGAACTCGACGCGATCGCGGCCGTGGTGATCGGAGGAGCGAGCCTCTACGGCGGGCGAGGCTCGATCGTGGGCACGCTCATCGGCGTCTTGATCATGGTGATGATCCGCAACGGCCTGAACCTCATGGGCGTTTCACCCTTCTGGCAGGGCTCGGCCATCGGAGCGATCATCATCCTGGCGCTGCTGGTCGAGAGGCTGGTCAGCGTCCGGGCAAAGCGTTGAAGCCGGCTAACTGGGAAGTCCGGCCAAAAGACCAAGCGGCCCGAGCGTTCTAAAGGGAGATTCGATATGTCCAGCAATGCATCACTCGCCGTGCGGCTCTACGGTACCGAGGAGCAGGTAGAGCCGCCGCGCATCCTCCGCGCGGGCCCGCTCACCGCGGAGCTCGAAGCCGGGAACCTGCGCTACATCCGCTTTCGCGGCCACGAGCTCCTGCGCGCCGTGTCCTTCATCGTGCGCGACCGCAATTGGGCCACCTACAACCCGCGCATCAGGAACCTGTCCGCCGAAGAGACAGAGGCCGGCTTCCGCGTTACCTACGACGCGGTCACGGCCGACGAGCGCCAGGAGTTCCGATACTCGGCGGAGATCACTGGCACGAGTGATGGCCGGCTCACCTTCCGAGCACGAGGCCGCGCGGCCACGGACTTCGAGACGAACCGCACCGGATTCGTGGTGCTCCATCCCGAGAGCGCGGCCGGGCGGCCGGCCCGGATCGAGCATGTCGACGGTCGGGTCGTGGAAGGCGCATTCCCGGAGCTGATCGATCCCGTCCAGCCCATGATGGATCTGCGTGCGCTGACCCACGAAGCCGCTCCGGGCCTCTCGGTCACCTGCCGGATGGAGGGCGATACCTTCGAGATGGAGGACCAGCGCAACTGGACGGACGCTTCGTTCAAGACCTATGTGCGCCCACTCGCCTTGCCCTGGCCGTACCGGCTCGCGGCCGGCACTGAGCTCGAACAATCCGTCACGGTGACGGTCGAGGATCGCGGGAGTGCGACCGCTCCGGCGGGCGGAACGGTCACGGTCCGCCTGGGCGACGATACGGGACCGGTCCCGCGGCTCGGCCTCGGGCTCGATCCGGCTGACGCCGAGGATGCCCGCGCCGCACGCGACCGTTTGGCCGAGATCGGGCCTTCCTATCTCGTCTGTCGCCACGATCCCCGTCAGGGCCACGGTCCTGACACCCTGCGCGCGGCGATAGAGATCGCACGCGATCTCGGCGCGCAGCCCTGGCTCGAGGCCGTCGTCCTCTCGGTTGAGCAGAGCGCGGCGGAAGCCGAGGTCAGGGAGCTCGGCCGGATGGCAGCCTCGCTCGGCTCGCCGTTCCACGTGGTCCTGGTCTCGCCCGCACCCGATCTGAAATGCACCCTGCCGGGCAGCGCCTGGCCGCCGTCTCCGCCGCTCGACACGCTCTACAGGGCCACCCGTGAGGCGTTCCCCGGCGCGGAGATCGGCGGCGGAATGTTTAGCTACTTCACAGAGCTCAACCGCAAGCGCCCGCCGACAGAGCTTCTCGACTACGTGGTCTTCACAACATGCGCCGTGGTCCATGCCGGCGACGACCGTTCCGTCATGGAGGGGCTCGGCTCGCTTCCGTTCATCGCCAAGAGCGCCCGCGCGATCGCGGGAGAGACTCCCATCGTCGTTGGGCCGAGCGCCATCGGCATGCGCGACAACCCTTACGGCGAAGCCCCGATGGCCAACCCGCGCAACATCCGGCAGGCCATGAACTTTAACGATCCACGTCAGCGAGGCCTCCTCGGGGCGGCATGGAATCTAGGCTACTTCTCGCATTTCGCGCGCGGCGGTGCGGCCTCGATCACGCTCGGCGGCTTGGTGGGAGCATTCGGCGCCGTTCATGCACGCCGCTCCTGGCCGCAGCCCTTCTTCGATGCCCAGCCCGGACTCTATCCAGTTTTTCACATCCTGCGCGGCCTTGCCCGGCTGGGTGGACGCGCGATGATCGCAACGGAAATCTCTGCACCCAGCCTAGTGCAAGGCTTCGCTGCGCAGTCGGACTCGGGTTGGGAGCTGTGGCTTGCGAATCTTACGGCCGAGCGCCAGCGCGTCACATTCGAAGGGATTGGGAGCGTCCAAGGAGTGAGCCTCGCGGCGGAGAATTTCGAGGCAGCTGCCGCCGACCCAGGCTTTCTCGACCGGATGGCACGGATGGACTCGGTCGAGCTGGAACCCTTCGCCATCGCGAGATTGGCCCTGCAACGATGAGGGCGGTGGACAAGCCGATGACCGGAGGGGCTGCGGGCTTCGACGCTGTTCCTCACCGCAGCGGCTCGGCAGCTCTTCCGTGGCAAGCCGGCCGGTCTAGAGGGTGTCTGGAAATTAAGCTGCTGCATGGGCTAGGCAGGGGACTCGCGCAGGCCATTGAGTCACTGTCGCGACGAGGACAATGGCGGCGAGATAATTCACAGCCAGCCGGTCCTATCGCGTTGCGATCCGCTTCCAGTTCTTGAGATGGCCGAACATCCGCTCAATGCCGTTACGGCGGGTTCCGTTGCAACGGCTGACGTAGATCGACCGAAGGCCAGACGCGAGCGCTAGTTATGCGGCTACGCCGAACAGGGCAGCAATGAAGTCGCGCTGAGCGCCCATGTCATTTGCTGGTGCACGTCCAACCTGTCCCTTGCGGATCA
>JBOZRS010000067.1:0-25693 GCA_050789065.1 Microvirga sp. | reverse complement strand
TGATCGCGCCGCGCTCGAGCGAGGCCGGGCTGCCGACCTACACCTTCGACATCCACCTCCAGGGCGACAACGAAACCGTCTTCTTCGATATGTGATCGTGAGCTGAAGAACGCATCATGGCGAAATTCCAGAGCCTCCAGCAGGCTGTTGCCGAGAACCTTCGTGACGGCGATACCGTCGCCTTCGAAGGCTTCACCCATCTCATCCCGCATGCCGCGGCCCACGAGGCGATCCGGCAGGGCCGCAAGGACCTGACCGTGATCCGCATGACGCCCGACATCATCTACGACCAGATGATCGGCATGGGGCTCGTGAAGAAGGTCGTCTTCTCCTACGCGGGCAATCCGGGCGTCGGCCTTCTGCGCCGCATGCGCGATGCCATCGAGAACGGCTGGCCGCGTTCCATCGAGACCGTGGAACACAGCCACGCCGCCATGGCCAACGCCTACGAGGCCGGTGCGGCGGGGCTTCCCTGCGCGGTCTTCCGCGGCTATCGCGGCGCGGGCCTGAAGGAGGTCAATCCGGAAATCAGAAGCATCGTCTGCCCGTTCACGGGCGAGGAGCTGGCGGCCGTTCCGGCCCACCGTCCGGACGTTGCCTTCATCCATGCCCAGAAGGCCAACAAGCGCGGCGACGTGCTGATCGAGGGCATCATCGGCGTGCAGAAGGAGGCGGTCCTCGCCTCCAGGCGCGCTGTGGTGACGGTCGAGGAAATCGTGGATGATTTCGACGACCTGCACCCGAACCTGTGCATCCTGCCGCACTGGACCATTACCTCGGTCGTGCAGGTGCCGGGCGGGGCGCATCCGTCCTACACCCATGGCTATTACGACCGCGACAACGCCGCCTATCTCGAATGGGACAGGATCTCCGCGGACCGCGATCTCTTCACGGCCTGGATGAAAGAGAACGTACTCGACGTCGGCCCCGAGGTCTTCGCCGCCCGCGTGAAGGGATTGTAAGATGACGAACCTCTCCGACTTCACGCCGAACGAGATGATGACCATCGCGGCGGCGCGTGCGCTTTCCAACGACGACGTGTGCTTCGTCGGGATCGGGGCTCCGTCCGCGGCGTGCAACGTGGCACGGCTGACCCATGCGCCGGACATCACCCTCATCTACGAGAGCGGCACCATCGGCACGGCGCCGAACGTGCTGCCCCTGTCCATCGGCGACGGCGAGTTGTGCGAGACCGCGCTGACCACCGTGTCCGTGCCCGAGATGTTCCGCTATTGGCTTCAGGGCGGGCGCATCTCCATCGGCTTTCTGGGCGCGGCCCAGCTCGACCGCTTCGGCAACATCAACACCACCGTGATCGGCGATTACCGCAAGCCCAAGGTGCGACTGCCCGGCGGCGGCGGCGCACCCGAGATCGCCTCCTCCTGCGGGGAGGTCTTCATCACCATGAAGCAGTCGACCCGCGGCATGGTGGAGAAGATCGATTTCTTCACCTCCTTCGGCCACGGCGACGGGGGCGATCATCGCCAGCGGCTCGGGATCACCACCAAGGGGCCGACGCTGCTGATCACCGACCTCGCCATCTGGAAGCCCGATCCGGACACGAAGGAATTCACGGTGGTTTCCCTGCATCCCGGCGTGACCCGGGACAAGGTGCAGGAAACCTGCGGCTGGAAGGTGCGCTTCTCCGACCGCCTCGAAGAGACCCAGCCGCCGACCGCGCTCGAGCTCACCACCCTGCGCGAGCTTCAGGCGAGGACCGAAAGAGCCCATGGGGGCAAGAAGGGAAGCTGACCGGCCGAAGCCGTATCCGACAGTGTCGGTCCGGCATTTCCATCGCTCCTGAAGCGGTCTAACCTCGAACCCATGGTGACACAGATGCTCCCGCATTCCCTGCTGCAGGCCCTCGTCGGCGACGAGGAGGTGGGGGCGCTGTTCTCCGACCGGACCGAGCTCCTGAGCATGCTCCGGACCGAGGCGGCGCTGGCCGAGGCTGAGGCGCAAGCGGGCCTCATCGACGATGCGGCCGCGCGGCGGATCGTCGAGACCTGCCACGGCTTCGAGCCGGATTGGGAGAAGCTGGCAACGGGGCTCGCACGGGACGGCGTGGTCGTTCCGGAATTCGTGAAGCAGCTGCGGGCCGCCGTGGGCGAGCCGCATGCCAAGGCCGTCCATCTGGGCGCGACCAGCCAGGACATCATCGACACGGCGCTCATGCTGCGGCTGAAAGGCGTGGTGGAGATCATCGGGCATCGCCTCGATGCGCTGATCGCGGCTCTTCATGACCTGAAGGCGCGGCAGGGCTCGACCCGCCTGATGGCGCACACGCGCATGCAGCAGGCGCTGCCTTTCACGGCGGCCGACAAGATCGACACGTGGCTGCAGCCGCTGGAGCGGCACCGGGAGGCGCTGGACAATATCGCGCCGCGTCTTCTGATCGTTCAGCTCGGCGGCCCTATCGGCACGCGCGGCGAGCTGAAGGGCCATGGCGATGCGGTGGCCGATACCATGGCCGACCTTCTCGGGCTCGGCTTCGCCCCGGCCTGGCACTCGCAGCGGGACCGGATCGGCGAGTTCGCGGCTTTCCTGTCCCTCCTGTCCGGGACGCTCGGCAAGTTCGGGCAGGATGTCGCCCTGATGGCGCAGAACGAGGTCGGCGAAGTGCGCCTCGCGACCGGCGGCGGCTCATCGGCCATGCCCCATAAATCGAACCCCGTTCCGGCAGAGATCCTCGTGACGCTCGCCCGCTTCAATGCGGGCCTGCTCGGCACGATCCACCAGGCGCTCGTCCACGAGAACGAGCGCTCGGGAGCCGCATGGACCCTCGAATGGATGGTTCTGCCCCAGATGGCGGTTGCGACGGCCGCCGGACTGAAACGGGCTCAGGCGCTCATGGGCGGCATGGGCTTTTCTCCGGCGGAGGGTGCGACGGGCTAGAGCTGTTTCCACTCACGTGGAAACAGCTCTCTTCTTTGCCATGCCGCATTTTTTGACGACGAACCGGATCCACTTCGCCGAAAAAGGCTCTAGGCATCGCCGACAATGACCGTGATCCTGCCGCTGCCGCCGCAATCGGGGCAGGGCTTGCGGTTGAGATTGCCGGATCCGCCGCATGTCGGACAGATGTCTTCCCCCGTCTGCTTGCCGCCGGGCACGTCCTCGTCGCCTGGGTTCTTGCGCTCTGGTTCGGGCATGGCACGTCTCCTTTTCGAAAGAACGTCACGGCATCGCGACGGTTCGCTTGACGCGACACTCCCGAGCGGTGGAACCTGACAACACATTGTCCGTGAAACGAAAGAGGCGGCCCGAGCCGCCCGGCGGGAGGAAGCTGCGATGCGAACCAAGGTTGCGATCGTCGGAGCCGGCCCGGCCGGGCTCCTTCTCGGGCGCCTTCTGGAGAACCAGGGCATCGAGACCGTCATTCTGGAGCGGCGCAGCCAGGACTATGTCCTCGGGCGCATCCGCGCGGGAGTCCTCGAGCAGGGGACGGTCGAGCTCCTGGACAGGGCAGGGGTCGGCGAGAGGATGCACGCGGAGGGGCTCGTCCACGACGGCGTCGAGTTCTGTTTCGACGGCGACCGGCACCGTTTCAATTTCCGCGAGCTGATCGGCCGTACGGTCACGGTCTACGGCCAGACGGAGGTCACGCGCGACCTCATGCGGGCGCGCGAGGCGTCCGGCGCCATCACGATCTATGAGGCCGAAAACGTCTCGATCCACGATATCGACGGCGACAGGCCGAAGGTCCGCTACGTCAAGGAGGGGATCGAACACGAGATCGCCTGCGATTTCATCGCCGGCTGCGACGGCTATCACGGGGTCTGCCGCGCCAGCCTTCCCGAAAGCTCCTTGAAGACCTTCGAGCGGATCTATCCCTTCGGCTGGCTCGGGGTTCTGGTCGAGCGGCCGCCCGTATCGGATGAGCTGATCTACGCCCATCACGCCCGAGGCTTCGCGCTCTGCTCCATGCGGTCTCCGACCCGAAGCCGCTACTATGTTCAGGTGCCGCTGGACCAGAAGGTCGAGGATTGGCCCGACGACCGCTTCTGGGACGAGTTGCGCCGGCGGGTGGACGGGGAGACGGCCGACAGGCTGGTCACCGGCCCCTCCATCGAGAAGTCAATCGCGCCCTTGAGAAGCTTCGTGGCCGAGCCCCTCCGGTTCGGCCGCCTCTTCCTGGCGGGTGATGCCGCCCACATCGTGCCGCCGACGGGCGCGAAGGGCCTGAACCTCGCGGCGAGCGACGTGGGGTGCCTGGCCGATGCGCTGATCGAGCTCTATGGCGAGCGGTCCAGCGCCGGGATCGACGGCTATTCCGCCCGCGTCCTCTCCCGGGTGTGGAAGGCGGAGCGGTTCTCCTGGTGGATGACCTCGATCCTGCACACCTTCCCGGACACCGACGCCTTCGGCCGCCGGATGCAGCGGTCCGAGTTCGATTATCTGGTCGGGTCCGAGGCCGCAGCCCGCGTCCTGGCCGAGAACTATACGGGGCTTCCCCTGTGAAGGCCCTGCGGCTCTGCCGGAGCCGAAGGGATGTGAAAAGCGCCTAAGACCAGTATGGACACAGGGCGACCAATATGAGACCAGTTAAGGTGTGAACCCAGCTGGCCTCAACCCTCTTTTCCGGTCCTTGTCCAATCAGTCTGTGCCCGGCTCCCGCATCAACGAGGACGGGCTCGGCCTGAATGGCCGATACGCGTGGATCGTCGACGGGGCCACGGGCCTGTCGACGGAGCAGCTGACCACCGGCGGAAGCGACGCGGCCTGGCTTGCAGGGACCATCGGAGAACAGCTCCAGGGTCTCTGCGCCACGGGGCTGACGGCGGAGGAGGTCCTCCACCGGCTCGAAGGTTCCGTCAAGGCCGCCTTTGACGCCGTGACGGCTCATCTTCCCGGCCACCACGACAATCATGTCCCGTCCGCCTGCCTCGGACTGGTCGGCATCCGGCCTGCCGATCATGGAAAACTTCTCCTGACGGGGCTGTTTCTCGGGGACGTCGTCGCCCTCGTGCCCACCGGGGACGGCGTGGTGCGGTGGACCGACGAGCGGTCGAAGCCGTTCGAGCGGAAGACCCTGGCGGCTCTCGCGGGCCGGGAGCACGAGCCTGGCCGGATCCCGGACGCGGTCAGGCGCCAGATCCTCGAAAACCGCGCCATGCTCAACCATCCCGAGGGCTATTGGGTCGTCAGTCCGCGCCGGCCCTGGGCCGGCCGCCAGTTGTCCTTCGAGGCGCGGGTGGAGCCGGGGGCACCCATCATCCTCGCCACGGACGGGTTCATGCGTCTCGCCGATGTCTTCGGGGCTTATTCGGACAGCGCTCTTCACGCCCGGCTCGCGGACGGCAGGGGAGAGGAGCTGATGCAGGAATTACGGGAACTGGAACGCAGCGACCGCATGGCGGGCGCTTATCCTCGTGTTAAAACCCACGACGACGCGACGGTTCTCGTGATCGCAGCCGAGCATTCCGGCTGAACGGATTCCGGGGGCATTCCGGGACAGGATGCCATTCGGGGAGGAAAAGGACTTCAACGATGAGGGAACTCACCATGAAACTGACCAGACGCATTCTGATGGGCGCTGCCGCCGGCAGCTTCCTGTTCTCGGCCGGAGCCGCCATGGCCAAGACCGAGCTGACTTTCTGGAGCTGGCGTCAGGAGGACAAGGCCTTCTATCAGGACGCCATCAAGAAGTTCCAGGAGAAGGAACCCGACATCGCCATCAAGTTCGAGACCTACGCGCCCGAGAACTACCAGACCATCCTGTCGACGGCCCTGGCGGCCGGCCGCGGCCCGGACGTGATCCAGGTTCGCGCCTACGGCAATCTGGAATCGATCGCGACCCCCGGCTACCTGCTCGCCCTCGACAAGCAGAGCGTGCCGGAGCTGGCCAATTTCCCTGAGCCGGCGCTCGCGGCCGAGACCCTGCGCTCCGACGGCAAGGTCTATGCGGTGCCCTTCGCCATGCAGGCGCAGCTCGTGGTCTACAACAAGAAGCTCTTCCAGAATGCCGGCGTGAACCCGCCGAAGACCTGGGACGAGATGATGGCCCTGTGCCAGGCCCTCAAAGCCAAGAACATCAATCCCTTCGCGAACGGAACGGCGACCGCCTGGCAGAACGAGACCATCGTCGGCGGCCTGCTGTCGTCCATGCTCGGCAAGCAGTTCGAGGAGGACATCGTTTCCGGCAAGGCGAACTTCACGGATCCGCGTTTCGTGAATGCCCTCTCCAAGCTGAAGGACATCAGCCAGTACTTCGCGCCGAACTTCACCGGCGTCGATTATCCGTCCTCGCAGCAGCTCTTCGTGGCCGGCCGCGCCGCCATGTTCGCGGGCGGTTCCTATGAGGTCGCGAACTTCAAGAACCAGAATCCCACGCTCGATCTCGGCGTGTTCCCGGCACCCGTCCTGAAGGCGGGCGATCAGGCGCTGATCGCCACCTATTACGACGGCGGCTATGCGGTGAACGCGAAGTCGGACAAGAAGGACGCGGCCCTGAAGTTCGTCCGCTATCTCGCCACGCCCGAATACGGCACGGCCTTCACCAATACCCTGAAGAACCTGTCGCCGATCAAGGGCATCAAGATCGAGGATCCGATCACCCAGGAGGTGGCGAAGCTCGCCGAGAACTCCATGTCGTACCTGATGCTCGTCCGCTTCCGTTATCAGGAGCCGAGCGGTTCGGTGCTGCTCCAGTCGAACGTGCAGAAGATGCTCGCCGGCCAGCAGACCCCGGAGCAGGCCGCGGCCGAGATCAACAAGGGCATCGCGACCTACTACAAGCCGTTCCAGAAGTAAGGCTTTGACGAAGGGGCGGCGGGCACTGGGCCCGCCGCTTCCGACCGAAGGTTTTGGCCCATGCCCGTCTCGCCCAAACAGGCCCGCACGTGGAAGCATCGAAGCTGGGTGGCGTTCCTCGTCGTCCCGCCCATCGTCTTCATGTCGCTCTTCGTGGTCTATCCGATCCTGTCGGCCTTCGCCTATGCGTTCTACGACTGGCAGGGTCTGGCGCGCGGCGAGTTCGTGGGGCTGAAGAACTTCAAGGAGGTGCTGTTCGGCGCCACCATGGCGCCCACCGTGTGGAACGCCTTCCTGCACAACGTCTATGCGCTCGTCGCGCTGATGGTCATCCAGAACGGCGGCGGGTTCTTCCTCGCCTGGCTGCTCTACAAGGAGCCCTTCGGCTTCCGCTTCCACCGCGTAGCGGTCTTCGTGCCCGTGGTGCTCTCGACGATCATCGTCGGCTTCCTGTGGAAGCTCTTCCTCAATCCCAATTTCGGCCTGATCAATCAGGCGCTCTATTCCGTCGGCCTCGATTCTTGGGCCAAGCCGTGGCTCGGCGATTCATCGACCGCGCTCGGGGCGCTCATTCTCGCCAATGCGTGGCACTTCGTCGGCTTCCCGACCCTCGTCTATCTCGCCGGCATGCAGCGCATCCCCTCCGAGATCATCGAGGCGGCGCGTCTCGACGGCACGACCGAATGGCAGCTCCTGAAGGGCATCGTCTGGCCGCTGGTCGCGCCGAGCACGACCATTCTCTTCACGCTGCTCTTCATCGGCGCCTTCAACTGGTTCGAGATTCCCTACGTGATGGCCGGTCTCGACGGCTCGCCCTTCGGCTCGACCGACGTGCTGGGCCTCGTCTTCTACCGCACGGCCTTCGGCAACCAGAGCGCCAGCATCCAGAATTTCGGCATGGGCTCCGCCCTGGCCACGCTGCTCTTCCTGTTCATCGTCGTCTTCGCGTCGATGCTGACCCTGTGGCTGCGCCGTCGGGAGATCCAGTTTTGACGACTTTCGTCCCGCATTCCTCCGCCTCGTCCAGGCCCATTTCCTTTGCGTTTTTGGCGCAGATCATCCTGATCGCGAACTCCTTCATCATGCTCTATCCCGTCGTGGTGATGGTGCTCTCGGCGTTCAAGACGACGGGCGACATCTTCGAGCATCCGTTCGCGCTGCCCGATTTCACGCAGGTCCAGAACTTCACCCGCGTGCTCGGCGAAACCGCGATGCCGACGTACTTCCTCAACTCGATCATCGTGACCGGAGCCTCGATCCTCCTCATCCTCGTGCTCGGCACCATGGCGGGCTATGCGGTCGCGCGCTACGAGTCGCGCACGAACACCTTCATCCTGCTGTTCTTCCTCGCGGGCCTGATGCTGCCCCTGAAGCTCGCGGTCATCCCGCTCTTCATCCTGCTGCGGGACCTGAACCTGCTCGACAGCCGCTGGAGCCTTATCGTCACCTATACGGCCATTGGACTGCCGTCCGCCGTGTTCATCATGGCGGGCTTCCTGCGCTCCCTGCCGGCGGAGCTCGAGGATGCGGCCCGCATCGACGGCGCGTCGGAACCGCGCATCATGTGGTCCGTCATGCTGCCGCTGGCCCGTCCGCCGATGGCGATTGCGGCCATCCAGAACGCGGTGCCGATCTGGAACGACTTCTTCTTTCCGCTCGTCTTCATCCAGACCGACCAGTACAAGACCCTGCCGCAGGGCCTCACGACCTTCATGGGCGAATACACCACCGACTGGGGCATGCTGTTCGCGGGCCTGACCATCGCGGCGGCGCCCATCACGCTTCTCTACATCGCCCTGTCGCGCCAGTTCATCCAGGGCATGACGGCGGGCGCCGTGAAGTGAGGATATCCATGCTGATCCCGAAAGGCACTCTCGTCGTCTCCTGCCAGGCCCGCGCGGACAACCCGCTCCACGGGCCCGTCTACATGGCCGCCATGGCGCGCGCGGCGGAGGCCGGAGGCGCGCGAGGAATCCGCGCCAACGGCGCCGACGACATCGCGGCGATCCGCGCCGTGACGGTGCTCCCGATCATCGGGATCGCGAAGGTGTGGGACGACCGCTTCCCGGTCTACATCACGCCCGGCTTCGATCAGGCCGCGCAGGTCGCCGCGGCTGGCGCCGACATCATCGGACTCGACGCCACGCCGCGCCCGCGCGACGGCGAGCCGGTGGAGCGGCTGATCGCCCGCATCCGCCAAGAGCTCGGCCGGGAGGTCTTTGCCGACATCGCGACGCTGGAGGAAGGCAGGGCCGCCCATGCCTGCGGCGCGACCTACGTGGCGACGACGCTCTCCGGCTATACGGAGGAGACGGCGTCCCGCAAAGGCGAGGGGCCCGATCTGGAGCTCCTGTCGGCCCTCGTCGCCGCCATCCCGACCCCGATCGTGGCGGAGGGGCGCTTCGATACGCCCGATCTCGTGGCGGAAGCCTTCAGGCGTGGGGCTCATGCGGTGGTGGTCGGGACCGCGATCACCAATCCGCGCGAGATCACCCGGAAATTCGTCCAGGCCACGGCGTCCTGGGCAGCCTAGAAAGTATTGTTTTGACGCATTTTCCACGGCGAACCGGTATCCACGTCGCCTGAAATGCTTTGATGGAGACTCCTATGGCGAACGTCTCGATCCGCGATGTCCGAAAGTCCTTCGGCCCGGTTTCGATCATCAAGGGCGTCGATATCGACATCCAGGACGGCGAGTTCGTGATCCTGGTCGGGCCGTCGGGCTGCGGAAAGTCGACGCTGCTGCGGATGATTGCGGGCCTGGAGGACATCACCAGCGGCGACATCCGCATCGGCCCGCGGATCGTCAACGACGTTCCGCCCAAGGACCGCGACATCGCCATGGTGTTCCAGTCCTATGCGCTCTACCCGCACATGACGGTGGCGGAGAACATGGCCTTCTCGCTCAAGCTCAAGGGCACGCCCCAGGCCGAGCAGAAGCGGCGGGTTCAGGAGGCGGCGGCATCGCTCGGTCTCGTCCCGCTCCTCGACCGCTATCCGCGTCAGCTTTCGGGCGGTCAGCGCCAGCGCGTCGCCATGGGCCGGGCCATCGTGCGCGACCCGCAGGTCTTCCTGTTCGACGAGCCGCTGTCCAACCTCGACGCCAAGCTGCGCGTCGCCATGCGGGCCGAAATCAAGGAACTGCATCAACGCCTGAAGACCACGACGGTTTATGTCACCCACGATCAGATCGAGGCCATGACCATGGCCGACAAGATCGTCGTCATGCACGACGGCATCGTCGAGCAGGTGGGCGCCCCGCTCGAGCTCTACGACCGCCCGGCCAACCGGTTCGTGGCGGGCTTCATCGGCTCGCCCGCCATGAACTTCATCGACGGGCGCCTGGAGCAGGCAGGGCTGGCCCTGCCGAGCGGAGCCGTCCTGCCGCTGGATCGGCCCCTTCCCGGTCCCGCAGGCGCGATGCTGACCTACGGCATCCGGCCCGAGCATCTTCAGGTCGCCGCGGCCGGCACCCCCGGTTCCATCCCGGCGACCGTCTCGGTGATCGAGCCGACCGGATCCGACACGACGCTGATCGTTAAGGCGGAGGGCGGCAATCTCACGGTGCTGGTGCGGGAGCGGTGCAGTCTCAGGCCCGGCGAGGCGATCGCCCTGAAGCCGGTTGCCGATCAGGCGCATCTCTTCGACGAACAGGGAAGGCGCATTGCTTCCGCGTGATCCCGCGCCATAACGGGAACGTGAAAGCACTTTCGGCCTTCTCGGGTGTACCTATGGGCGATGAGCTTTGACGAGGTGCCGCCGTGTTGATCCGCCGCTCTTCCGATATTCTTCCCTCCGAGATCACCCCTCGGGAGGTTTATCTCAACCGCCGGCAATGGATGGCGGGGGCCGCGGGGCTCGCCCTCGCTGCGGCTCTGCCGAAGGGGCTTGCGGCTGCGCCGCTCTCGGCCGCAAGGAGCCCGCTCTCCACCGATGAGAAGCTGACGAGCCGCGAGGACGTCACCTCCTACAACAATTACTACGAGTTCGGCACCGGCAAGGACGATCCGGCCAAGAGGGCGCAGACGCTCAAGACCTCGCCCTGGACCGTCAAGGTCGACGGGCTCGTCGCGAAGCCGGCGGAATACGCCCTGGAGGACCTCATCAAGGAGTCCGCCCTCGAGGAGCGCATCTACCGCATGCGCTGCGTGGAAGGCTGGTCCATGGTCATCCCCTGGGTCGGCTTCCCGCTGGCGGACCTCGTGAAGCGCGCCGAGCCCCTGGGCAGCGCGAAATACGTGGCCTTCGAGACCGCCTACCGCCCGGACGAGATGCCGGGCGTGAACTCGATCTTTCCCGTCCTCGACTGGCCCTACGTGGAGGGGCTGCGGATGGACGAGGCCATGCACCCGCTCGCCATCCTGGCCGTCGGCCTCTACGGCGAGACGCTGCCGAACCAGAACGGCGCGCCCATCCGCCTCGTGGTTCCCTGGAAGTACGGCTTCAAGGGCATCAAGTCGATCACCCGCATCAGCTTCGTCGAGAAGCAGCCGGAGACTGCCTGGAACAAGCAGGCGCCCGAGGAATACGGCTTCTATGCCAATGTGAACCCGAACGTGGACCATCCCCGCTGGAGCCAGAAGACCGAACGGCGGATCGGGGAGGGCGGCCTGTTCGTGAAGCGGCGGCCGACGCTCATGTTCAACGGCTATGCCGAGCAGGTGGCGAGCCTCTATTCCGGCATGGACCTGCGGAAGCTCTACTGATGGCGGGACGAGCCTCCGTTCAGCCTGCGAAGGGCTTCGCCCTGCCGCAGGTGCCGAAGATCGCCGTCTACGTCATCGGCTTCGTGCCTGCCGTATGGCTGTTCCATGCCGGCATCAACGATCAGCTCGGCGCGGATCCGATGCGCTATCTCGAACAGGCCCTCGGCCTCTGGGCGCTTCGCTTCTTGATCGCGACATTGACGGTCACCCCGCTCAGGCAGCTCTTCGGGATCAATCTCCTGCGCTATCGCCGGGCGCTCGGGCTGCTCGCCTTCTACTATGTCGTCCTGCACCTCCTGACCTATCTCGTGCTCGACCAGGGGCTCGATCTCGCGGCGATCTGGGCCGACATCGTGAAGCGGCCCTACATCACCATCGGCATGGCGACCTTCGTCATCCTGGTGCCTCTGGCCGTGACCTCGAACAATGCCGCCATCCGGCGCATGGGCGGGCAGGCCTGGGCCAGATTGCACCGTCTCGTCTATCTCGCGGCCATGGGCGCGGCGCTCCACTTCATCCTCGTGGTGAAGTCCTGGCCGCCCGAGCCCCTGGTCTATGCCGCCATCGTGGCGGTGCTGCTCGGGTATAGGCTGGTCCGCTCCTCGGTGAAGAAAGGCTCGCCAAGGCGCCGTCCCGCTTGAAGCCGGAACAGGGTTCGGTAGGATGCCGGGGTCATGCCAGGGCTTTGCTTTTGAGAAACGGGACCATGCATCCGGCGCGATCCAGCGGCAGCGCCTTCATCAAGGCTTTGTTCTTCGGGCTCGTTCTCACCTGCTCCTCGCTTGTCTTTGCGCCTGCCGTTCAGGCCAAGGAGGTCGTGGTCTTCGCGGCCGCCAGCCTGAAGAACGCCCTCGACGACATCAGCGCCGCCTGGGAAGCCGAAACCGGTAAAAAGGTCGTGGTGTCCTACGCGGGCAGCAATGCCCTGGCGCGGCAGATCGAGGCCGGTGCTCCGGCCGACATTTTCATCTCGGCCGATTCCGACTGGATGGATTATGCCGCCTCAAAGGGCCTCATCAGACCCGAGAGCCGCAGCGATCTTCTCAGGAATACGCTTGTCCTGATTGCACCGAAGGATTCCGCCGCGCAGGTTCAGCTCCAGCCGGGCCTGAATCTTGCACCCGCACTGGGGACAGGCCGCCTCGCCATGGCCAATGTCGATGCGGTGCCGGCCGGAAAATACGGCAGGGCCGCTCTGGAAAGGCTTGGGGCCTGGGAGGGTGTGCGAGGCCGGGTCGCCCAAACGGACAATGTCCGGGCCGCGCTTCTTCTCGTGTCCCGTGGCGAGGCGCCGCTCGGGATCGTCTACAGGACCGATGCCGTTTCGGACCCCACGGTCAGGATCGTGGCTACCTTTCCGGAGGACAGCCACCCTCCCATCGTCTATCCGGTCGCCCTGACGAAGGATTCGAGCAATCCCGATGCCGCGCCGTTCCTCGGTTTTCTGCGCTCCAGGCGGGCCAAGCCTCTCTTCGAACGGCAGGGCTTCACTGTCATGACAGCACCGGGCTCTGGCCTGTGATCGATTGGCTCTCCCCCGAGGAATGGATGGCTGTCCGCCTCAGCCTCAAGGTGGCGCTGACGGCCATGGCCGCGAGCCTCGTGCCGGGCATCGCGATCGCCTTCGCGCTGGAGCGCGGGCGCTTCTGGGGACGGCAGGCGCTCGACGTCATCGTGCACCTGCCGCTGGTCCTGCCCCCGGTGGTGGTCGGCTATTTTCTCCTCATCGGCTTCGGACGGCGTGGCCCCATCGGGTCCTTTCTCTTCGAGCAGTTCGGCATCGTTCTGTCCTTCCGCTGGACCGGCGCCGCGCTCGCCTGCGCGATCATGGGCTTTCCCCTTCTGGTGCGGGCGATCCGCCTCTCGATCGAGACGGTGGACCGCAAGCTCGAGGACGCGGCCGGCACGCTCGGAGCGCATCCGGCCTGGGTTTTCCTGGTCGTCACGCTGCCCCTGATCCTGCCGGGCGTCATCGCCGGCATGGTCCTGTCCTTCGCCAAGGCGATGGGAGAGTTCGGGGCGACCATCACCTTCGTGGCGAACATCCCCGGCGAGACCCAGACCATTCCGTCCGCCATCTACGCTCTCACGCAGGTTCCGGGAGGCGAGGGAGGCGCGCTGCGGCTGACCCTGGTGTCCATCGTTATTTCGGTCGGCGCACTCTGGGTGTCCGAGTGGATGGCGCGCCGCGTCAGGCGGAGGTTTCTCGCCTGATGATCCTCGATGTCGACATCCGGCATGAGCAGGGAGCCTTCAGGCTCCAGGCGCGATTCCAGTCGGAGGGCCGCCTGACGGCTCTCTTCGGCCCCTCCGGTTCCGGCAAGACGACCCTTGTCAACGCCATCGGGGGGCTCACCCGCCCGACCTGGGGCCGGATCGCCGTGACGGGGCGGGTTCTGGTCGATACGGAGCAGGGCGTCTTCGTGCCCAAGCACAGGCGGCGGATCGGCTATGTCTTCCAGGAAGGTCGCCTGTTCCCGCACCTGAGCGTGCGGCAGAACCTCCTCTTCGGGCGCTGGTTCACGCCCCGGAAGGAGCGGGTGGCGAGCCTCAAGGGCATCGTCGAACTCCTTGGAATCGGGCACCTGCTGGATCGGTGGCCCCAGACCCTGTCGGGCGGCGAGAAGCAGCGCGTCGCCATCGGACGCGCCCTCCTGGCGGACCCGCAGCTGCTGCTGATGGACGAACCCCTGGCCTCGCTCGACGAGGCCAGGAAGGCCGAGATCTACCCCTATATCGAGCGGCTGCGGGACGAAGGGGGCGTTCCGATCGTGCTCGTCAGCCATTCGGTCCCGGAAATCGCGCGGCTCGCCACGTCGATCGTGGTCCTCTCCGAGGGGCGGGTCGTTGCCTCCGGCGCGGCGTCCGAACTGCTCTTGCACACGGGCTTCTTTCCGCAAACCGGGCCGGCGGAGGCGGGCGCCCTGATCGAGACACGGGTGGCGGGCCATGACGAAGCCTTCAACCTCAGCACCCTGCAGGCCAGGGCGGGCACGCTGACGGTTCCCCGGCTCCATTGTCCCGTCGGCGAACCCGTGAGGGTGCGCCTGCGCGCCCGCGACATCATTCTGTCCCGTGGACGGCCCGAAGGCCTGAGCGCCCTGAACGTGTTGCCCGGAACGGTCTCATCCCTCGGCGAGGGAGACGGTTCGAGCGTCGACGTGCTGCTCGATTGCGGCGGCGACAGCCTCGTGGCCCGGGTGACCCGGAAATCCGTCGAGCAGCTCGGCCTTGCGCCCGGCCTTGCGGTCTACGCCATCATCAAGAGCATCGCCTTCGACCGGGAGGCCCTCGGCGGAGGCCCTGATATCGGGGATGCATGACCCTATCTCTTTGAGGTTGCACGCGCGGTCGGGGCGTGTAGCCTTCCGGCCGACCTTCAGTTCCAAGGATTGCCATCATGAACGAACAACCCCGAAACCTGTCCGCAGCCGCCTCCCATGACGTGCTCCTCGACCGTCTCGCGGAAGTCGCGGTGCGCGTCGGTCTCGGGCTGAAGCCCGGCCAGGAGGTGGTCATGACCGCTCCGCTCGAGGCGGTTCCCCTGGCGCGCCGCATCACGGAACATGCCTACAGGGCCGGGGCCTCCCTGGTCACGACGCTCCTCTCCGACGAGGAGGCGACGCTCATGCGCTTCCGGCATGGAAAGGACGAGAGCTTCGATACAGCCTCCGCCTGGCTCTACGAGGGCATGGCGGCTGCCTTCCGGAACGGCGCCGCCCGCCTCGCCATCGTGGGCGAGGACCCGTCGCTCCTGGCCAAGGAGGATCCGGAAAAGGTCTCCCGTGCCAACCGGGCGCGCTCCAAGGCCTATATGCCGGCTCTCAGCCTGATCTCGAATTTCGATATCAACTGGACCATCGTGTCCGCCGCCACGCCCGCCTGGGCCAAGGCCGTCTTCCCGGACGATCCGCAGGAGGTCGCGGTCGCCAGGCTGTGGCGGGCGATCTTCTCCGCTTCCCGGGTCGATACGCCGGATCCCATCGCCGCCTGGGAGGCGCATAATGCGAGCCTTCAGGCGCGCACCCGGATGCTGAACGAGAAGAACTATGCCGCTCTCCATTTCCGCGGTCCCGGCACCGACCTGCGCGTCGGCCTCGCGGACGGGCACGAGTGGAACGGCGGTTCCGCCAGGGCGAAGAACGGCATCGTCTGCAACGCCAATATTCCGACCGAGGAGGTCTTCACCACGCCGCACAAGGGCCGGGTGGACGGCACCGTCGCCAGCACCAAGCCGCTCTCCTACCAGGGCACCCTGATCCAGGACATCCAGGTCAGGTTCGAGGGCGGGCGCATCGTGGAAGGCAGAGCCCGCACCGGCGAGGCCGTGCTCAACAAGGTGCTCGATACCGACGAGGGGGCGCGCCGCCTCGGCGAGGTGGCCCTGGTGCCTTACTCGTCCCCGATTTCGCAGAGCGGGCTTCTCTTCTACAACACCCTCTTCGACGAGAACGCCTCCAGCCACATCGCGCTCGGCCAGGCCTACAGCAAGTGCATCCGGGGCGGCGGCGCCATGAGCGAGGAGGAACTCGCCTCGCGCGGCGCCAATCGCAGCCTCATCCATATCGACTGGATGATCGGCTCCAACCGGGTGGACGTGGACGGGATCTCGGCGGACGGACGGGCCGAACCGCTGATGCGTGGCGGCGAATGGGTTACTCCGTAACGAAAACTGTGGCGTTTGGCGTCATGCCGGGACTAACATTCCGGAATATTGCCCCTGCCCGCGCAAAGGGAGCTTGACGTTCAGGCCCCAGGGCTGCGATGGGGGACAGGTATCAAAGAGGTACTGGCCTTATGTCTCATGAGGCCAGTACCTGCGACGAGCATGGATTGATGTCGGACACCACAGCCAACCTCAAGACTCAGAACCCGCCGCTCCTGTCGGTGCGCTCCCTCTCGGTCGAATTCGGCACGGAGCAGGGGGCTTTCAGGGCCGTCAAGGAGGTCAGCTTCGACGTGCAGCCGGGCAGGACCCTCGCAGTGGTCGGCGAGTCGGGTTCGGGCAAGTCCGTCACGTCCCTGGCGATCATGCGTCTCACCGACTACACGGGCGGGCGGATCGTCGGCGGGCAGGTGCTGTTCCGTCCGTCGGAAGGCGAGACGCTCGATCTCGTGAAGGCATCCGACGACAAGCTCCGGGACATTCGCGGCAACGACATCGCGATGATCTTCCAGGAGCCGATGACGTCGCTCAATCCGGTCTTCACCATCGGCAACCAGATTTCCGAAACCCTCATCCTGCACGAGGGACTGAACGGGCGCGATGCGCGCCTGCGGGCGAAGGAGCTGCTGCAGAAGGTGCGCCTGCCCGACGCCGACAAGCTCCTCGACCGCTATCCGCACCAGCTCTCGGGCGGCATGCGCCAGCGCGTGATGATCGCCATGGCGCTCGCCTGCAACCCGAAGCTCCTCATCGCCGACGAGCCCACGACGGCGCTCGACGTGACCATCCAGGCCCAGATCCTCAACATCGTCCGGGACCTGCAGCAGGAGATGGGCACCGCCGTCATCTTCATCACCCACGACATGGGCGTGGTGGCCGAGATGGCCGACGACGTGGTGGTGATGTGGAAGGGCGAGAAGGTGGAACAGGCGCCGGTGCGCGAGATCTTCGCCGCCCCCCGGCATCCCTACACCCGCGCGCTTCTGTCCGCCGTTCCGCGCCTGGGGAGCCTGAAGGGCCAGTCCCTGCCGAAGCGCACTCCCGTCACGGTGATGGATGGCGGCGTTCCCCGCGAGGTCGGCGACACGCACGAGCAGAACACCGCCGATTACACGAAGCCGATCCTCCAGGTGGACAAGCTCACCACGCGCTTCGACGTGGGCAAGACGTTCTTCGGGCGCGTGACGCACCGGGTCCATGCGGTGGAGGAGGTCAGCTTCGACATCTATCCCGGCGAGACCCTGGCGCTGGTCGGCGAGTCCGGCAGCGGCAAATCCACCATCGGGCGCACGCTGCAGCAGCTCATCGAGCCGACCGGCGGCACGGTTCGGTTCGACGGGCGCGACATGGCGGCCATGAGCCAGGGCGAGCGGCGCCGCCTGCGGCAGGAGATCCAGTACATCTTCCAGGATCCCTTCGCGTCCCTCGATCCGCGCCATACGGTCGGCTACAGCATCGCCGAGCCCATCGTGGTTCACGGCCTGATCAAGGACCGCAAGGCCATCGAGCGGCGGGTGCACGAGTTGCTGGAGCAGGTCGGCCTGCAGCCGCAGCATGCCAGACGCTACCCGCACGAATTCTCCGGCGGCCAGCGCCAGCGCGTCTGCATCGCCCGCGCCCTCGCCAGCAATCCGAAGCTCGTCATCGCGGACGAATCCGTATCGGCCCTCGACGTGTCGATCCAGGCGCAGATCGTGAACCTGCTGATGGAACTGCAGGAGAAGCGGCGGTTGTCCTATCTGTTCATCACCCATGACATGGCCGTGGTGGAGAAGATCAGCCATCGCGTCGCGGTCATGTATCTCGGCCAGATCGTCGAGCTGGGATCGCGCCAGGCGATCTTCGAGAACCCGCAGCACTCGTATACCCGGAAGCTCCTGTCCGCCGTGCCGATCGCCGATCCGCAGCGGGAGCGCGCCACGACGCGGATCGAAGGTGAGATCCCGAGCCCGGTGCGCCCGGTCGGCCAGGAACCCGCCATTCACCGCATGCACGAAGTCGAGCCCGGGCACTGGGTTGCCGTCGAGGCCGACCGGCTCCGCGGGGCGGCATAAGACTCTTGATCATAGGGAGACAAGGATGAAGTTCTCTAAAACCCTCAAGGCTCTCGGCCTTACGGCCGCCGTGGCCTTGGCGCCGCTCATGGCGTCGAGCGCCCAGGCGGCCGGCACGCTGACCGTCGCCGTCGCCATCGATCCCGGCAGCTGGGACCCGATCGATACCTTCCTGGTCGACTGGTCGTCCGCCGCCAACGACATCTTCGACGGCCTGACCGCCCGCGGCGCGGACATGAAGCTGAAGCCCGGCCTCGCCACCTCCTGGGAGCTCCTGGACAACAACAGCCGCATCCGCTTCAAGCTGCGCCAGAACGTGAAGTTCCACAACGGCGAGCCCTTCAACGCGGCGGCCGTGAAGTTCACGTTCGACCGCCTCCTCGGCGAGGAGGGCAAGAAGGGGCCGCAGCAGTCGAACTACAACACCATCGACCATGTCGAGGTGGTGGACGACTCCACGGTCGACTTCGTCATGAAGCAGCCGGATCCGGTGATGCTGACGAAGCTTGCCGGTTACGGCGGAATGATCGTGCCGCCGAAGTACATCCAGGAAAAGGGCGACGAATACTTCAACACGCATCCGGTCGGCACCGGGCCGTTCAAGTTCGTCGAGTACAACCCGAAGGTCAGCCTGACGCTCGAGGCTTTCCCTGAGCATTGGGGCGGCGCGCCGAAGCTCGACAAGGTGGTGACCCGCTTCATCTCCGAGGCCAACACGCAGGTCGCCGAACTCCAGGCGGGCCGGATCGATGTCGCGACCCTCATCCCCTTCGGTCTTGCCCCGACGGTCGAGAAGAGCGCGAATCTCGACCTCATCAGCATCACCGGCCCGACGGTGGTGTCGCTGCGCCTCAACACCAAGGAAGGCATCACGAAGGATGAGAACGTCCGCAAGGCGCTCATCATGGGCATCGACCGCGATGCGATCATCAAGGCGGTACTGCTCGGCCATGCCAAGCCCATCGCGAGCTTCCAGTCGGATCTGTCCTTCGGCAACGACCCGAGCCTGAAGCCGCTGCCCTTCGATCTCGCCAAGGCGAAGCAGCTGCTCCAGCAGGCGAAGGTCACGGCCGGCGCGCCGGTCCGGATCGACTTCCGCGGCAACGACGCGACCTTCCGCGAAGTGGCGCAGGCGGCGGCGGGCTATCTCCAGGCCCTCGGCCTCAAGCCCGCGCTCCAGCCCCACGAGCCTGCGGTCCTGCTCAACGACATCATCCCGAACGGCAAGACCGGCGAGGCCTGGCACCAGGCCTGGGGCGGCTGGACCTTCGACTACGACAACACCGCCTACCTCATGTACCACTCGGGCGAGAAGTGGAACCCGTACGAGAAGGATGCCAAGCTCGATGCCCTGCTCGAGAAGCAGCGCACGATCTACGACGTGAAGGAGCGTGAGAAGGTTCTGCAGGAAATCGCCCGCTACGTGGCCGACCGGGCGCTCGAGATCCCGCTCTACAACCAGAACACGATCTACGGCGTGAACAAGCGCGTGAAGAACTTCGACGCGCCCGCCGACCGTCGCTTCCGCTTCACCGAGACGACGGTGGAATAACCTGCCCCCTCGGGCGCTCTCCCGCGAGGGTCGCGCCCGAGGGCCCATGACGTCAGAGAGGCCCCGCGCGAGTGGGGCCGTTTTTCAAGAACAAGGATCACGACATGGCAGGCTTCATCCTCAAGCGATTGTTGCAGGCGGTCTTCGTGGTTCTCGCCGTGACCCTGATCGTCGCCTTCGCCATTCGGCTTTCGGGCGATCCGGCCGTCATGATGATCGGCAGCGGCAACGTCACCGAACAGGACCTGCAGAACATCCGGCAGGCGCTCGGCCTCGAACGTCCCTTCTACGTCCAGTATCTCGGTTTCCTTCAGGGGATCCTGGTGGGGGATTTCGGCAAGAGCTTCATGGGCTCGACGCCGGTCTCCACGCTCATCGCCAAGGCCCTTCCGGCAACGCTTTTCCTGGCCTTCGTGTCTCTTCTCGTCTCCATCATCCTCTCGGTGCCGCTCGGCATCTACGCGGCCGTCCATCGGGGGCGCTGGCCGGACCAGCTCATCCGCATCCTGTCTCTGGTCGGGTTGTCGTTCCCGAACTTCTGGCTCGCCATCATGCTGGTGCTGCTGTTCTCCATCTTCCTCGGCATCCTGCCGCCGAGCGGGATGGAGGGGCCCGAGAGCTTCGTCATGCCGGCGCTCACCATGGCGGTCATCCTCACGGCCACGAACGTGCGTCTCGTGCGCACCTCGATGCTGGAGACGCTCTCGCAGCAATACATCATGGTGGCCCGCTCGAAGGGGCTTCGCGACCGCGTGGTGCTCTACAAGCATGCGCTGCGCAACTCGGCGATCCCGCTCGTCACCTATATCGGCCTCCAGTTCGGCAGCCTGATCGGCGGTATCGTGATCGTGGAGCGGGTGTTCAACTGGCCCGGCATGGGCACGCTCGCCTTCGACGCCATTTCGAACCGCGATTATCCGGTGCTTCAGGGCACCATAACGGTGCTCGCGCTCTTCATCGTTCTCATCAACCTCGTGGTCGATATCGCCTATGGGCTGATCGATCCGCGCATCCGGACGGAGTAAGGCCATGGCCGTGGCTCAGGCTGCACCCTCGTCGCGCCGGTTCTTCAAGTCGTTCGAACTCGTTCTCGGGGTCGTTCTCACCGGGGGAATGTGCCTGGCGGTCCTGCTGTCTCCGGTCCTGTTCCCGGATGGCGGCGAGAGCATGGATCTCATGGCCCGCCTCACGCCTCCCTTCCAGAACCTCGGCCATGTCCTCGGCACCGATCCGCTGGGCCGGGACGTTCTGGCGCGCGTCATCGTGGGCGGCAAGATTTCGCTCGCCGTCGGTATTTTCTCGGTGCTCGGCGCCGTCGTCATCGGCACGCTCGTCGGCCTGATCGCTGGCTATTACCGCGGCATCGCCGAGATGCTGCTGATGCGCTTCGCCGATATCCAGCTCGCGCTGCCGTTCATCCTGGTGGCGATCATGTTCCTGGCCATTCTGGGCACGGGCGTCGACAAGGTGATCTTCTTCATGATCGTCACGCAATGGGTGCAGTATGCGCGCCTCGTGCGCGGCTCCGTGCTGGCGCTGCGGGACCGGGAGTTCATCCTCTCCGCCCGCGCCATCGGGGTCGGCAACGGGCGCATCATCTTCACCCATATTCTGCCGAACGTGCTCGGCCCCATCGTCATTCTGATGACGCTCAACGTGGCCAACAACATCCTGCTCGAGAGCAGCCTCACTTTCCTGGGCCTCGGCGTCGATCCCCTGATCCCGAGCTGGGGCGGCATGCTGGCCGACGGGCGCACCTATCTCCAGACCGCCTGGTGGGTCAGCGTCTTTCCGGGGCTCGCCATCATGTTCACCGTGCTCGGCCTGAACCTTCTCGGCGACTGGCTGCGCGATTATCTCGATCCAACAGGGCAGACCTCCAAATGACCATCTTGCTCGACGAGCGGGTCCCACGGACCCTCGACACCCTTGTGCGCGACTGGGCCAGGGAGGATCTGCGCGGAACGCATCTCGAAGCGTGGCTCTTCGAGGACGAGACGGCGCGGCGCGAAGCCGAGAAGGTCTTCGCGCAGGCCGGCGTCGCGGCGCGCCTGCGCAGCGCCTACAAGCCTCTCGTCCACGCCTTTCTCGAAGAGATCGACACGGTGGGCCTGAGCCGCGTTTCCGTCCGCTATCCGGTGCATCCGGAGGCCGATCCCCGGCGCTTCCTGTCCGAGGCCTATCCGCTCGCCGCCATGCTGGACGGGGTGGAGACGCATTTCGAGCCTGGAGAAGCGGACCTCACCTATGCGGTCCGGGCCGAATACGGCGACGGCCGCGTGGCGGAGCATACGGTCTTCGCGCCGAACCGCGTGAAGCCCAATCACCTCGGTCAAACCGATCTGGCGCCGACCGGCTGGCTCAGGATCAAGGATCGCCACCAGGGCATGCAGGACATCGACGAGCCCTTCGAGACCGAGATCGAGCAGGTCTTCCACAAGGCCATGGCGGCCCTGATGGCGCATGAATGGCCGGCCGAGGAGCCCTACGCGGAGACGATCGCCATCGACGTCACGATCCCTGGGATCGAGCGTCCCCTGCCTTATGGCGACGAGGTCATGAGCACCCGCGAGGCGCTGCACGAGGATTTCTATTTCTCGCTGCTGGAGTTCTTCAAGCACAAGTCCGGACGTCCGCCCGAGGACCGCGGCCTGCAGCCGGGCCAGATCGTCCCGGACATCCGGGCCGGCCAGGGCGACGCGCATCTGCGCGTGGAGCTTCGACCCTTCGGCGAGCCGGTGGATCCGGTCCGTCCGGAACAGGACTTCGAGGCGGCCGATGCCGCGCCCGGCCTGGCGCAGCTCCAGCGGGAGCTGGCTGCATTGCCGGGCGAGACCTTCGAGGGCAGGTCCCGCGAGGGCCGCCCCGTGCGCGGCCTCTACCGGTCCGGCTCGCGTCCGGCGGTCCTGGTCACGAGCGGGCAGCACGCCAACGAGACCTCGGCTCCGGTCGGGGCGTTCAGGGCGGTGCGCCGTCTCCTGGCCAATGCGGAATCCAATGTCGCCTTCATCCCGGTGGAGAATCCGGACGGCTATGCCCTGCACGGACGTCTCTGCGAGGGCAATGCGCGCCATATGCACCATGCCGCGCGCTACACCTCGCTCGGCAACGATCTGGAATATGGCCGGGCCGAACCCGTCTACGAGATCGGCGCCCGCAATCGGGCGCTCGCCCTTTCGGGCGCGCAGCTGCACATCAACCTGCACGGCTATCCGGCCCATGAATGGACGAGGCCCTTCACGGGCTATCTTCCGCGCGGCTTCGAGCTCTGGTCGATTCCGAAGGGCTTCTTCCTCATCATGCGGCACCATCCGTCCTGGGCTCCGGCCGCCAGAACGCTGATCGAGGCCGTCACGAAGGGCCTGTCGGCCGTTCCGGGACTGGCGGAGTTCAACCGCCGCCAGATCGAAATCTGCTCGATCCATTCGGGCGGCACGCCCTACGAGATCATCAACGACGTGCCGTGCCTGATCACCTCCGAGGAGCGCCATCCGACGCCGCTCACGCTGATCACCGAGTTTCCGGACGAGACGATCTACGGAGACGCATACCGCTTCGCCCATACGGTGCAGATGGCAACCGTCATCGCGGCCGAAGGGGCCTTCGCATCCATCATGGAGACGGTCGCATGAAACCTGTCGCACTCGTTACCGCTGCCAGCAAAGGCATGGGCGCCGCCATCGCGCGCGAGCTTCACGCGCGTGGCTATGACCTGGTCCTGCTTGCCCGCTCCGAGGGTATCCTCGAACTGGCGCGGGAGGTGAACGGGGAGGCGCTGCAGGGCTCCGTGACGGAGCCCGCCGATCTGGAGCGCTTCGTGCAGCTTGCGCTTGACCGGTTCGGCCGCATCGACGCGGTCGTGAACCATACCGGCCACCCGCCGAAAGGCGATCTTCTGGCCATTCCCGACGCCGACTGGCACACCGGTCTCGATGTGGTTCTCATGAACGCGGTGCGCATGGCCCGCCTCGTGACTCCGGTCATGGAGAGGGTCGGGAAAGGCGTCTTCGTCAACATCTCGAGCTTTGCGGCATACGAGCCCGATGCCGATTTTCCGGTCTCCGCCGCCCTGCGCACGGCGCTCGCGTCCTTCACGAAGCTTTATGCCGAGCGCTACGCCAAGGCCGGCATCCGCATGAACAACCTGCTGCCGGGCTTCATCGACAGCCTGCCGGAAAAGCCGGAGCGCATGGCCCGCATTCCGATGGGCCGCTACGGCACGGTGGAGGAGGTCGCCAAGACGACGGCTTTCCTTCTGTCGGACGATGCCGGCTACATCACGGGCCAGAACATCCTCGTGGACGGCGGTCTGGTTCGCGGAATCTGACGCAGGAACAGGACATCTGAGCCATCGTTAGTGAGACGAAGCCGTTCGGTTTCTCTCCCGAGAGGTGCAGCGATGGCCCGGTTGTCCTGGAAGCAGAACGAGAACGAAGCCTCCATCAGGGAGGCTGTCGATTGCGTGCGCGAGCATGGAGAGCGCCTGCCGCCGCTTTCCGACGAGCAGGCTTTCGGCGCGATGTTCGACCGTTTCGTCGACGCCAAGATCGTGCTGCTGGGCGAGGCGACCCACGGCACCTCGGAATTCTACCGGGCGCGGGCCGCCATCTCGAAACACCTGATCCGGCATCACGGCTTCAACATCGTGGCCGTGGAGGCCGACTGGCCGGATGCGGCGAGGATCGACGCCTATGTGCGCCACCATCCCGTTCCCGACGGCGACGACGTGGCCTTCGAGCGGTTCCCGACCTGGATGTGGCGCAACGAGGAAGTCGCCGATTTCGTCAACTGGATGCGCGACCACAACAAGGATCGTCCGGAAGAGACCCGGGCGGAGTTCCGCGGTCTCGACGTCTACAGCCTCAACTCATCCATCCGGGCCGTGCTGGACTATCTCGACAGGGTCGATCCGGAAGCGGCCAGGGAGGCGAGGGGGCGCTACGGCTGCCTGAGCCCCTGGCAGTCGGACCCGGCCCGCTACGGCCGGGCCGTCCTGACAGGGCAGAAGAAGCCCTGCGACGAGGCCCTGCTGCGCCAGCTCCAGGACATCCTCGACCGGCGCATGGACTATCTCCAGGCGAAGGGCGGCGAGGCGTTCTTCGATGCGGTCCAGAACGCCAAGATCGTTCACGCGGCCGAGCATTACTACCGGATCATGTACGAGGGCTCGACGGAGTCCTGGAACCTGCGCGACCGGCACATGTTCGGCACCCTCCAGAGCCTGCTGGCGCGGCGGGACGATGCCAAGGCCATTGTCTGGGCGCACAATTCCCACATCGGCAACGCTTCCGCCACGGCCATGGGCTGGCAGGGCGAGTTCAATATCGGCGAGCTTTGCCGCACCGCCTATCAGAGCGAGGCCGTCCTCATCGGCTTCGGGACGGATCGCGGCACGGTCGCGGCGGCGGACGACTGGGACGAGCCCATGCGGATCAAGAACGTGAATCCGGCCCGCCCGGACAGCCACGAGCGGATCTTCCGCGATGCCGGGCTCGGGCAATTCCTGACCGACTGGCGCGAGAACGGCCAGACCGACCTGAAGGCGGTCCTGTCCCGGCCGCGCCTGGAGCGGGCCATCGGGGTGGTCTACCGCCCGGAAACGGAACTCTACAGCCATTATTTCGAGGCCGTCATGGCCGACCAGTTCGACGCCTTCGTCTGGTTCGACGAGACCAGGGCCGTGACGCCCCTGTCCCATGCCCACGGCAAGGGGATGCCGGAAACCTATCCGTTCGGGCTTTGAGGGAGGGGCACTCCTCCCCGTCATCCCCGGCGATCCGAAGGGTCGGGAAGGGAATCCTGCTGTTGCGCCTGTGAGTGGATTCCCTTCCCCTCCGCTTCGCTCCGGCCGGGAATGACACTGAAGAATCCCACCGTGTCATCCCCGGCGGCTCGAAGAGCCGGGAAGGGGATCCAGACCGTTGCGCTTGTCCGTGGATTCCCTTCCCCTGCGGTGACTGCG
>JBOZRS010000066.1:0-3272 GCA_050789065.1 Microvirga sp. | reverse complement strand
TCGGGGGTATGCCGCTTCCGACGGGCCATTCCTTCCTCCTCCTGAGTGCCCAGCCTTCACATAGGGGCTGGAGCGGGTTCAGGGGGGCAGGTCACGCCTCCGGCAGGATCTTGCAATCCATCCGTCGCTGCAGCCTACAAGAACTCATAAAGATTGTGGAGGGCCTCGATCCGGCCGACTGCCTGGAACGCAGCATTGAGCTTTACGAGGCGTGGCTGAAGCATAACGCCCAATCACCTTTGGCCTTCGCTGCCCACTTCAATTTGGGCTGTGCCCTCACCCAAGCCGGCCGGGACGAGGCAGCCCTGCAGGCGCATTTATCGGCGCTGAAGTGCAACCCAGCTTTTCCGCAGGCCCATATCAGCGCCGGCGTCCTGCAGGAAAAGCTCGGCCGCCCCGCGGAAGCCATCCTCACCTGGGACAAGGTGGTAAGTGCCAGTGGCGAAGTGGACCCCGAGTTCGTTGTCATCGCCCTTAACAACCTCGGACGTCTGCTTGAACGATTGGAGCGCTATGAGGAAGCTCTGGCTCGCCTGACCCTCAGCCTCAAGCTCCGCACACAACAGCCTGAGGTGCTCTACCACTGGATCCGCCTGAGACAGCACATTTGTGCTTGGCCAATATATGAGGATATCGAGGGCATCTCCCTGGACACAATGCGGAAGGCCACTTCGGCCATATCCATGTTGGGCATCAGCGATGATCCACAACTGCAACTGGAGGTCAGCAGAAGATCCGTGGCTTCCTTCGTGCGCTGCGGTCAGGATCGCTTGGCGCCGAAGTCGGGTTACCGACACGAGCGCCTGCGCATCGGCTATCTTTCCTCGAACTTTAATCTGCACGCGGTTTCCATCCTTACCGCGGAATTGTACGAACTGCACGACCGCAGGCGCTTTGAGATCTACGGGTTTAACTGGAGCACCGATGACGGCGGCCCGATGTACGCACGGGTCCGTCGGGCTATGGATCATATCATCGATATCCACGAGCTTTCCGACGAGGCGGCCGCGCGCCTCATCCGGGCGGCGGAAATCGATATCCTTGTCGATCTGCAAGGACTGACCAGCAACAGCCGATCGAACATCCTGGAGTTCAAACCGGCTCCCGTCCAAATTTCCTATCTTGGTCTGCCGGGTACCACCGCTTTGCCTAGCCTGGATTACGTTCTGGCCGACCGCTATGTGCTTCCGGAGCCGGAAGCCCGCTTCTTCACCGAAAAGCCACTCTACTTGCCAGAGTGCTTTCAGGTGAACGACCGGCAACGTCAGGCTGGAGCGGTGCTGAAGCGCAGCGACTATGGGTTGCCTGAGGACGTTTTCGTATTTTGTGCCTTCAACAATACGAACAAGTTTACACCCGAACTCTTCGATGTTTGGATGAGTATACTGCGTCAAGTGCCTGACAGCATTCTCTGGTTGCTGGCCACCAATTCGGCGGCCCAAGCCAATTTGCTGCGCCATGCTCAAAGCGCCGGCGTGCAGCTTCAGCGCATTCTCTTCGCGCGGCCCGCACTAGCGCCCGAATACTTGGCGCGCTTCGCCGTGGCGGATCTGCAACTCGACACGTTCCCTTTCAATGGCGGCACCTCCACCAGTGACGCGCTTTGGATGGGACTCCCGGTCCTCACCTGCTCCGGGCGCAGCTTCGCCTCCCGTATGGCGGGCAGCTTGCTGCGGGCGGTGGGCGCGCCGGAGTTGGTGACCGACTCCTTTGCCGCCTACGAGGCCTTGGCCCTGGCCTTGGCGGCCGACCGGCCACGATTGCAGGCGTTGCGCCGGCAGATCCAGAGCAACCGCCTCGCCCACCCGCTTTTTGATACGCCCCGGCAGGTGCAGGCCCTGGAAAGTCTGTTCGAGCAGGTGGCCGTGCGACCCGCGGCGAGCGAGGCCGCCCAGGTGGCGGTGCCGGCATCTGCGCCGCACGAAAATCGCCCGCGGCTGAGCGTTATCATTCCCACCCACCGCCGGCCCCAGCTTCTGGCGCGCGCGGTGAGTTCGGTCAAGGTGCAGTCTCAAGGGCGGGTGCAGGTTATCATCGTTGCTGACGACTGGGAAGCGGGGACCTACGGTGCGGTTGCCGGCCTACTCGATGGTCAGGATCTTTTCCTGCAAAGATGCGGCTCTCCCGGGCCGGCGGCTAGCCGCAACCTGGGTCTGGATCTCGCCTCGGCTGAACATATCCTCTTTTTGAACGACGATGACAGCTTTCCGCCGGATTTCGTCGATACCTTGCTTTCGTTCCTCGACTCCAAGACGGAGGCGGTCTTCCTCTGCAATCCACGCTTTGTCGAGGAAGAACGACGGCCGGACGGCATCTTCGTTGTGAGCGAGCAGGACGTGAATCTTGCGGACGTTTCACTGGCTGAAATCGGGGTTAAGAACCGTATTCCTAATAACTGTCTGGTGATTCCAAGAAAGCTCCTGCTCCAACGGCGCTTTGAAGATTCGCTGGTACTGTTCGAGGGTTGGGAATGCGTCCTCAACGTCTTCGCCGATGCCGAGTTGAGGCGCCTCCCCATACGCGGGCCGAACACCCACAAGACTGACCGCCGGCTGGGGCGCGCGTGACCTTGTATCTTGCCAAAGGGTTCTGTCAGAACTTGTTCGCAGCGGGCGGGTCCCTCCCGGCCCTGGCCGGGATGCTACTTTAAGCTGAAAGGGGTGTTGCGTGGAGGGGCGGCTTGGTAGGGCTGTGGGCGTCGTCACCAGCCACTGGAACAGCACTCTATGGGCACCGCCGTTCGCCCCGCAAGCACCGTCCCGGCGTCCTGGGACGCGTTCTCGGACGTCGATGCCTTCGAGGACGAGGTGCTGATCGATCTGACGGCGATGGCGGGCTCTCGCCCGACCCGCTCCGGGCCCAAGCCGGCGCTCACCGGCGCCGCCTTGCGCAAGGCAATCATGGCCATCTGGTGCGTGTGACGGCATGCAATGGCGCGCCATCGGGCAGCTCTCCGACATGCCCTTCGGCACGTTGTGCACCCTGTTTGCTCGTTGGACCCGGCTCGGGCTGTGGCGCCGCTTGCTCGACCGGCTGCGCCGCACGTGGCGCCTGGCCTGCGGCGACACGGCCGAGCCCAGCATGGTGGTGATCGACAGCCGGACCGTAAGCGGCCGCGGAACGTCCCTCAGGCAGTGGCGGGCTCCGGCGCCATGCTCCAGGGCAGGAGCGCATTGTAGTCGGTGAGGTCGCGGTCGCGCCCGAAGGTCTCCAGGACACGGGTCAGCCAGAGGCGCGGGTTGTGCCCATTGCTCTTGGCGGTTTCGATGAGC
>JBOZRS010000065.1:0-134904 GCA_050789065.1 Microvirga sp. | reverse complement strand
TGGTGATGGTGAACCTGCCCACGGCCGGCGTGGACTATCACGTGCCGTTCGGCGGGCGCAAAGGCTCCAGCTACGGTCCGCGCGAGCAGGGCCGTTATGCTCAGGAGTTCTACACCACGGTCAAGACCGCCTACACCTTCGACGGCAATTCCGCTTACGTGCCCAAGACAAGGGCCAGCGAGTAAGCGCAAACCGCACGACCATGACGAGCCTCTGCGTCGTCATGAGAAAGAGGCGCTCAAGGTCATGGGACCGATAAAAAAACCTTGAAGCTCCGATCGACCGGGCGGGCCTTCGCCCGGTCGCTTCGACCATCGGTGTCCGGAATTAACCCTATCCAAAAAGCTCCACGGCTTTCCGACACCTTTCATTGAAGTTTGCCATGGGAACGCCATCATAAGCGTTCATCGCATGTCGCCGGCCTGAATCCAGCATACGCAAAGATCAGAACGTTAGTTCATGACGAATTGAGGCTAGTTGCCTCATCGTTATGAATGGAGCGCTGCTCTGTTTGATGATCAGCGTCTTTGGATTTAGGTAAGGGCAAGAAATTTACTGACTTATTAACAGAGAGCTCATATGGCTGCTTCCAGACGTTATCTTATTGCTTCCTCTCTGGCTCGATTGATCCGTAAGGAAAGAGGCGGCAATCGTGTCACGGAAGGTCACTTTCCCAATCAGGCCGATCGCAGCTCCTACGTCGTGGTGGAAGGCGAGAAGGGCAGCCTCGTCCTGCTTCACACGGGGGCGGGCGGCCCCATCGAGGAGCGGACGGAAGTTCCGCGCAGCCATGCCGAGGCCCTTCTCGATGTCACGCCGGGCAAGCTCGACTATCTGGTCACTCACCTGACCGTCGGCACACGCGACATCCAGATCGTCCGCTATGTGACCCCCGGCCCGCTGGACCTGGTCTCAGTTGCGTTCGAGAGCGAGGAGGAAGCCAGGGACTTCCGGCCCCTGTCCTGGTTCGGCCAGGACGTGACCACGGAAGTCGCCTACCAGAACCGGACGATTGCCCTCGAGGGGCCCCCGCAGGTTCCCGAGGTTCCGCTTTCGAACTCGGCGCTCAACAGCCTGCTCGACACCCTCGAGAACCGCTACATCGCCCCGAGGGGCTTTGCTCCCCAGCAGCACCTGAGAGGCCCTGCCGCCGACATGGGAGTCGTGCAGCGTGGCCCCGCGCCCGCGCCTGCGAACGAGAAGGCCGGTCCCCAGCAGGCCGCCGCTCCGAAGAAGCCGGAGGCCTCGACGTCGGTGGATGTCGAGGTGGCGGATGAGGAGAACGGCAACCTCAATATCGAGGACAACGTCATCCGCGAGCTGGCGCGCTCGCTGCGCCCTCAGCGCCGCTGAAGGAAAGCGCAGGGTCCGCAGCCATTTCCCCAAGGTGGAAACATGCGGACCCTGCCTCACACCCTCGTCAGCTCGGCAGGACGATGCAGCTACCGCCGACTGAGCGGATCCGACCGCAGAGCCGATCCGCCGTGTCACGCGTCGGCGCGGGCACGCGGACGCGGTAGAACGTCCTGGTGCCGCGATAGCGCAGCCGTGTCCCGATGATCATGGGCCGTGTATCGCCTATGATCGAGGCATAGGCCTGGCTCGTTCGCCTGAAGGTGGCGAGCGCCCGCTCCTTCGAAAAGTTTCCGGCAAGCTGAATCCCCCAGGGTGCGAAGGGAGCCTCGCCCGTATCGCCGCGTCCAGGCTTGCGGAGGCTCGCGACGACCTGCAGGCACGTTTGTCCGTCCACGTCCGCACCGACGTCGTCCGGGGACAGCGCCTTCTCCTTTGCGTCAGCGGCCCAGTCCTCGGCGGGACGGCCCGTGATGGTCAGGACGTAGCGCCTGGTTTCCGCTGGAAGCTCCCCTTGCCCCGACAGCCATGAAGCCACCCGGGCCGGGCCGCCGTTATAGGCGGCCGCCGCGAGGCCCAGATTGCCGAACTGGTCCGAGAGATGGGACAGGAACTCGGCCGCTTTCGGGATGGCCTGCTCGGGATCGAACGGGTCCGCCAGCCCGCGCTCCTGCGCGGTGCCGGGCATGAACTGCGCGATGCCCTGCGCGCCTGCCGGACTGATCACCCTCGGACGGAATGAACTCTCCTGCCAGATCAGCCGCGTCAGGAACGGACGGGGCAACTGCTGGGCGGCCGCCGATTGGTCGATCAGGCGGCAGAGGGCCTGCTCGACCGTCTCTCCCGAAGACGTCGAGGCGGCCCAGGCTGCGCCGCAGCCGATGGCAAGTCCGCAAAGTGCCCACAGGATGCGCATGAATGACTCCGCCCAGGAAACCAAAACGCTGCTGTGGTCGATCGGGATCACCCTCCGGTGAAGGAATAGGGTCGGGCCGAAGATTGGCAATCGTACGGCCGGCGAGGGGATCGGGCATGGCGGGAATTGACCCTTTGGCTGCATCCCGGAATATGCTGCTGACGAATCGTCGAAGCTTTGCGGTGGACAGGATGCCCTCTTTCATCAAGACCTTATGGACCCGTTTGAGCAGTGGGAGCGAGAAGGGCGAGCCGCCTCTCGATGCGGTGGAGTACAAGGGCTTCCGCATCCGTCCCGCGCCTTACCCGTCCAGGGGGCAATACCAGACGGCGGGGATCATCGAGAAGGATTTCGAGTCGGGCATGAAGGAGCACCGCTTCGTCCGCGCCGAGACGCATCCGAGCCGGGACGACGCCGCCGCATTCTCGGTCGCGAAAGCCAAGCAGATCATCGACGAGCAGGGCGACCGCATCTTCACGTAGGTCTGAAGCCGTCGGCTCATCATTTTCCGGCGTGGCTCATTTCCTTTTTCCGCGGCTGCATCAGGTATTGCCTTTCGCCGCATCCTCCGAGGTCGCGAAACCGGTGTCAGCGCTGGACGCGGACACGCAGCGACCCGTCTGCGGCCGGAAACGCACGGGAGATAGCCATGGCCAAGAAGCCCACCGAGTCCCGCTCCGGCGGAACCTCATCACCGGAAGCTTCGGAACGGGTCCTGACGAACCGGCAGGGTCACCCCATCACCAACAACCAGTCTCAGCGCACCGTCGGCAGTCGCGGCCCGGCGACGCTGGAGAACTACCAGTTCCTCGAGAAGATCACCCACTTTGATCGCGAGCGCATTCCGGAGCGGGTGGTTCATGCGCGGGGCTTCGTGTGCTACGGGGAGTTCGAGGCCACGGGCAAGATCGGCGACGAGCCGGCCTCCAAATATACCCGCGCCAAGCTGTTCCAGCAGGCCGGCAAGAAAACGCCCCTGGCCATCCGCTTCTCGACCGTCATCGGCGGACGCGACTCGTCCGAGGTCGCCCGCGACCCGCGCGGCTTCGCGGTGAAGTTCTACACCGAGGACGGGAACTGGGACCTCGTCGGCAACAACCTGGCCGTTTTCTTCATCCGCGACGCGATCAAGTTCCCGGACGTGATCCACTCCCTCAAGCCGGATCCGGTGACGTTCCGCCAGGAGCCGAACCGGATCTTCGACTTCATGAGCCAGACGCCGGAATCCATGCACATGCTGACGCACCTGTTCAGCCCGCGCGGCATCCCGGCAAACTACCGGCACATGGAAGGGTTCGGCGTCAACACCTACAAGATGGTCAACGCCCAGGGCGAGACCGTGCTGGTCAAATACCACTTCCACCCGCGCTGCGGCATCGCCAGCCTGACGGCGGACGAGGCCGCGCAGGTGCAGGGCCAGGATCTCGGCTCCGCCTCCAAGGACCTCTACGAGGCCATCGAGCGCGGCGATCATCCGCAATGGGACATGTATGTCCAGATCATGGAGGATCACGATCATCCCGAACTCGACTGGGACCCGCTCGACGACACCAAGATCTGGCCGGAGAAGGATTTCCCGCTGCGCCACGTGGGCGTCATGACCCTGAACCGCAATGTCCAGGATCATTTCGGCGAGAACGAGCAGATCGCCATGGGCACGGGCGTGCTCGTGGACGGGCTCGACTTCTCGGACGACAAGATGCTGGTCGGGCGCACCTTCTCCTACTCCGACACGCAGCGCTACCGCGTCGGCACCAACTACCTGCAGCTGCCCGTGAACCAGGCCAAGAACGCGAAGGTGTCCACCAACCTGAACGGCGGGCAGATGTCCTACCGCCGCGATCTGGCGCCGGGGCAGAACCCGCACGTGAATTTCGAACCGTCGATCCATAACGGCCTCCACGAAGCGCCCCGTGAGGAGCCGAACAACCCGCCCGAGATCCGCGGGCGGCTGACCCGCAGCGTGATCGACCGGCGCAACGACTATATCCACGCGCGCGGCCGCTACTGCACCATGATGGATTGGGAGCGTGACGACTTGGTTCACAACCTGGGCACGCTGCTCGGCCAGTGCGAGCGCGACGTGCAGGAGCGGATGCTCTGGCACCTGCTGCTGGTTCATGACGATTACGGCAACCGGGTCGGGAAGATGATCGGCCTGACGGCCGACGATGTCCGCCATCTCCAGCCTTTGCCGAAGCAGGTGCTGACGGACGAGGACAAGCGCCGGTTGCAGAAGCTCGGCCAGAATGGCGACAAGATCGATCCGAACGTCTGGGGCCAGTGGACGAGTTCCGTGAAGAACCACAAGGCCACGGCCGAGGAGGTTCTGGGCGGCATGCGCAAAAGCCACCCGAAGGCATCCGTGGGGCAGGCGGCCGAATAGGATCCGGGGCGAATGCTCGACGAGGGCGGCCCACGGGCCTCCCTCTTTCGTTCGGCGCGCTGAACTCAGCTCCGGCCGGACGGCCTGCCCCTTCGGCTTCCCTTGTTCTCGGCATAGGCCTTCGTGAATTCCGCGCCGAAGAGAAGGATCAGGGACGAGTAGTAGATCCAGAGCAGGATCGTGATGATGGACGCGGCGGCGCCATAGCTTGAGGCGACGTTGCTCTTGCCGAGATAATACCCGATCAGGAACTTGCCGAGCGTGAACAGGACGGCCGTCACGAGCGAGCCCGTCCACACGTCGCGCCAGGTGAGGTCCACGGCCGGCAGAAGCTTGAAGATCATCGCGAACAGCAGAACGGCGATCGAGAACGCGACGCCGTTGTTGAGGATCTGGAGGATCACCGTCGCGCCGGAGAAGCTGGATTCGAGATAGGACCCGAGCGCCGAGAGGCCGGCGTCGATGACGAGCGAGACGAGGAGCAGGAATCCGATCCCGAGCACGAAGGCCATGCTGATGAGCCGTGTCCTGACGAAGGACATCACGCCATAGCTCTCGGATAGCTTGGCCTTCCAGATGATGTTCAGGTCGTCCTGCAATTCGACGATGGCGCCGGTCACCAGAAGCAGGAAGGTGACGATGCCGATCGTCGTGCCGATGATGCCCGATCCCACATTGCTGGCGCTCGCGATCATGGTTTCCAGGGCGGATGCCTCCTTGTCCCCCAGCAGGCCGCCGAGTTGGGCCACGATGGCCCCCTGCGCGGCCTCGTGCCCGAAGGCGAGGCCCGCAACCGCGATGGCCGCGAGCAGCATGGGCGCCAGCGAAAAGACGGTGAAGAAGGCAATCGATGCCCCCAGGCTCATGGCGCGGTCGTTCCACCATCCTGCGAACGCCGCTTTCAAGAGTCTCCATGTTTCGGAAAGCATAAGGTAACCGGGTCTGCGGGGCCTCTGGCCCGGCGCTGCGAGCGCCGAGCCTTGGCCGTTCAACCGGCAGGGAAATCCTCTTGTTCCCTTAATGCCGGTTGGAGACGTCCTCCCGCAGGAAGGCGGCATAGCGCTCCGCCGCCAATTGCAACCGCGCAGCCTCCTGCCCCCCGATTGCATCGGCTGCCATCCTGTGGGCCCCCATCTGGAACGCCAGATAACAGGGCCGCAGGAACCGCAGGAGTTCGGGAAGGACGGGATAACCGCTTTCCCGCTCGACGATCCGGCACAGGCTGCTGGCTTCGTCGGGCGTGAGGCCGAGTTCGAAGACGGCTCCGGCGATGTCCCAGCCGATATCCTGGGAGCCGACGAGGTCGTGCGTGACGGCGTGGTCGATGGCATCGGCCTTGATGAGGCGCGTGCCGGAAACCAGCCATTCCCACTGGTGCATCCGGTTGTCGGTCTCGACCCGGCGCACTTGGCCCTCGAGTTCGGCGGCCCGGGCCAGGGCAGGATTCAACGCCGCCGCTGCCGCCGCTCCCAGCGCCTGCCGGGTGTTATGGTGCGCCATGCGGCAAAGCTCGGTCAGGGATGCGCCCTGGGGGTCACGCGCGGAACAGTGCCTCGCCCGGAAACCAAGATAGTCTCCGACCTTCCTGACGAGGTGGTCGCGGGCGATGGACGTTTGATCGAGCGAGTGGGCATTCTCGTGCCAGCGCTCCACGAGAAACCCATGGCGGTAGCCTGCCACTTCCGGCGTGAAGCCTGCTGCATGAAGCCGCTCTGCCTGCCGGTGCTTCCGCATTCCGGTCTCTCCCAGGCCGACGAATTTGACGAGCCACGCCGAGCCTCCGGCCCGCGCAAGAAACTTGCGCCGCTCGTGCTGCACGTTGGCGGGCGGCCAGCTTGCCTCATCGGGGTAGCGCTTCGCCCGCCAGGCTCCGCCCGAGATATCCTCCAGCGGCCCGTCCAGGGGCCCGAGGATGTCCTCGACCCACGCCGTGAGAGCATGCGGAGGCTGTGCGCGCAGCAGAAGCTCGTCCATGCCCATGATATGCCGCGACGCGGCCTTCCACCGGTCCCGGTGAGCATCGCTGGCCTGCGGGCCCAGTTCCCCCCCGTGGCTCGGGAAGAAATGGATGTTCCCGCGTGGGATGCCGGATGCCTCCAGCCAGTCGGCCACGGCGCCGAACGAGCTGCCCGAGAGGCCGGGTCCCTCGTCCACGATGGCGAAGGTTGCACTTTTATCAGCCGTCAGGGTCCGAGCCGTAATCGGGTCGATCTTCACCTCGCGCCGGAAAGGATGACCCACAGGCCGGACGGTGAAGGGCGGAGGAGCCCCGAGGGCTGCGGCCACGAGGGCGCCGAGCCCCGCCCCGATGCTGCGAATCCCGATGACGCGAGTCTCCGGCCCAAGTCCCGAACGGGCGGCCGCTTCCAGATAGCTCTCCGGGTAAAGGGCATAGAAGGCATAGCCTTCCGGACGCTTCGTGCGGATCGGCGTGGAGGGATCGAAGCCGGAAAGTGTCTCCAGAAATGAGACGGGCGGCCCAGCTTCGGCGAAGCGGCCGCGCCACGACCGGAGGATCGAGCAGGCGAGAAGAGATAGGCATTCCGTGCCGCGCTCATGCGCCGGCGAGAGGGCATCGAAGCCGCGCTCCTGAAACTCGCCGTCCACGATGCCCTGGACGAGCTCGCTCGTCGCGATGAAGGCCGTCACAAGGGCCGCATGGCGGCCGATGCCCGGCGGCAGACGGCCGACCTGCGCCAGGACGGCCTCGATGAATTCCTGCTTGGCCTCAACCGTCTCAACGCACTCGACATCGCCATAAACCAGCATCGGGAAGCCTTCCCGGCCGGCGCGTCCGGCGCCGGCCACCGGCTGGATTATGGGGCGGCATCCTGCTTCAGCGAGGCCATATCGATCACGAAGCGGTACTTCACGTCGCTCCTGAGCATTCGCTCATAGGCCTCGTTGATCTGCTGGATCGGGATCATCTCGATCTCGGCGGTGATTCCGTGCTGAGCGCAGAAATCGAGCATCTCCTGGGTTTCGGCGATTCCGCCGATCAGGGAGCCCGCGATCTGGCGCCGCTTCGCGATCAGATTGAAGACCGTCGTCGCCGGATGCGGCTCGGCCGGGGCGCCGACCAGGACCATCGCGCCGTCACGGTCGAGAAGCATGAGATAGGCGTCGAGATCGTGCGGAGCCGCAACCGTGTCGAGGATGAAGTTCAGGCTGTTCCGGTGCGCTGCCATGGCGTCCGGGTCCCGCGAGACGACGACCTCATGCGCGCCGAGGGCCATGGCGTCGTCCCGCTTGCTGGGTGAGGTGGTGAACAGAACGACGTGCGCTCCCATGGCGCGCGCCAGCTTGACGGCCATGTGGCCGAGGCCGCCGAGACCGACGACGCCGACCTTCTGGCCCGCCTGGACGCGCCAGCGGCGCAGGGGCGAGTAGGTGGTAATTCCGGCGCACAGGAGGGGCGCCGCCGCCGCGGGATCGAGCCCGTCGGGAACGCGCAGGACAAAGCTCTCGTCGGTCACGATGGCGTCGGAATATCCGCCATAGGTGTTGGCGCCCGTGCCCTGCTCCGGGCTGTTGTAGGTGCCTGTGAAGCCGACTTCGCAGTATTGCTCCAGGCCCTCGCGGCAGCTTCGGCAGGTGCGGCAGGAATCCACCATGCAGCCGACCCCGACGAGGTCGCCAGCCTTGAACTTCCTCACGCCGTTGCCGACGCTGGTGACACGGCCGACGATCTCGTGACCCGGCAGGCACGGATAGATCGTGCTGCCCCATTCGGCCCGAACCGTGTGCAGGTCGGAATGGCAGACGCCGCAATAGAGAATCTCGATCTGGACATCGCGTTCGCCCGGATCCCGGCGCTCGAAGCTGAAAGGAGAAAGCGGGGTGGTCGCGTCCTGGGCGGCGTAGCCGAATGCCTTGATCACAGGAAGATCCTCCGGGTTCGTCGATGGCGGGCGGGTTCGTCCGGCGGCATCGCCAGCCCTGCCGGTTCGCGATGCGGCGGACGGCAGGTCGGGCCGGACAGGCGTCAACGCGCCGGCGGGGCGTTCGTTCGCGGCAAATTTTTTAGGGCTTTGCCAGAGGCCGAGCCGCTCGCGTCGCGGGGCGCAGGGACGTCAGGAACGGCGGGTTCCGGAGGGCGTGCCCGCACCGACGAATCTGGGAGACACGATGGGAAAGCCAAGAAGTGGCGCGGTATAAATTCCGCTCCACGCGGAATTTTCACAGGCGGCAAAGCAGCACAGTGGATTTCAGGCTCCGCCGAATAACTTTAACTTGCCGTAGCCACGACAATCCGCGAGGCTACATATGGAAGAGACGGGGTGTTCTCAATCACGAAGGCCGTCTGCCGAAAACAAGACCTCTCGTGATGTGCGCCTCGTGGGCTGAAAGAGGGGATTTCGCCAAACACATTCTGTCGCATCACAGTATCGCGTGGTCTGGGCAACCTTAGCGGTGCAGAATCGTTATCTCTGAGAGGGATCTGATTTCGGTGGCGCCATGCTTCATTCCGACGACCTGTTCTCGAGTTTTCTGAAGTCCTACGAGACCCGCCGCGAGGCGGAATTGTCCCTGGCGGAGTACCTGGAAGGGTGCCGCAACGATCCCATGATGTATGCGAGCGCTCCGGAGCGCATTCTGGCGGCGATCGGCGAGCCTGAGCTCGTCGATACGTCGAAGGATGCCCGCCTCGGCCGCATCTTCATGAATCGCACGATCCGCGTCTATCCGGCCTTCTCCGAGTTCTACGGCATGGAAGAGACGATCGAGATGATCGTGAGCTTCTTCCGCCATGCCGCCCAAGGCCTGGAGGAGCGCAAGCAGATCCTGTATCTGCTCGGCCCCGTCGGCGGCGGTAAGTCGTCTCTCGCCGAACGCCTGAAGGCCCTGATGGAGGTTCATCCCATCTATGTCCTCAAGGCCGGCAACGAGATCAGCCCGGTCTTCGAGAGCCCGCTCGGCCTGTTCGATCCGGAGCAGATGGGGTCGATGCTCGAGGAGCGCTACGGCATTCCCCAGCGCCGCCTGACCAATCTGCTGAGCCCCTGGGCGATCAAGCGGCTCGACGAGTTCCAGGGCGACATCTCCCGCTTCCGGGTCGTGAAGATCAATCCGTCGCGCCTGCGGCAGATCGCAATCGCGAAGACCGAGCCGGGCGACGAGAACAACCAGGACATCTCGTCCCTGGTCGGCAAGGTCGATATCCGCAAGCTGGAAACCCTCTCCCAGGCCGATCCCGACGCCTACAGCTATTCCGGCGGCCTCAACCGCGCCAACCAGGGCATTCTCGAATTCGTCGAGATGTTCAAGGCGCCGATCAAGATGCTCCACCCGCTCCTCACAGCCACGCAGGAGGGGAACTACGTCGGCACCGAGAATATCGGATCGATCCCGTTCACGGGCATCATCCTGGCGCACTCGAACGAGGCCGAATGGCAGAGCTTCAAGGCCAACAAGAACAACGAGGCGTTCATCGACCGCATCTACGTGATCAAGGTGCCTTACTGCCTCCGCGTCACGGAAGAGCAGAAGATCTACGAGAAGCTGATCCGGGGGTCGGAGCTCGCAGGCGCACCCTGCGCTCCGGCGACGCTGGAGATGCTGGCCCGATTCTCGGTCCTGTCGCGCCTTCGCGCGCACGAGAACTCGAACTTCTTCTCGAAGATGCGCGTCTACGACGGCGAAAGCCTGCGCGAGGTCGACCCCCGCGCGCGCAGCCTGCAGGAATACAAGGACGCGGCGGGCGTCGACGAGGGCATGGACGGCATCTCGACCCGCTTCGCCTTCAAGGTCCTGGCCGCGACGTTCAATCATGACACGATCGAGGTTGCGGCCGATCCGGTCCACCTGATGTACGTCCTCGAACAGTCGCTGCGGCGCGAGCAGCTGCCGACGGATATCGAGCGGCGCTACATCGAGTTCATCAAGGCCGAGCTTGCGCCGCGCTACGCCGACTTCATCGGCCACGAGATCCAGAAGGCCTATCTGGAATCCTACCACGATTACGGGCAGAATCTCTTCGACCGCTACGTTGCCTATGCGGATGCCTGGATCGAGGATCAGGACTTCAAGGATCCCGATACCGGCCAGCTTCTCAACCGGGAGCTCCTGAACCAGGAGCTGACCAAGATCGAGAAGCCGGCGGGAATCGCGAACCCGAAGGATTTCCGCAACGAGGTCGTCAAGTTCTCCCTGCGCGCGAGGGCCAGCAACAACGGCCGCAATCCCTCCTGGACCAGCTATGAGAAGGTCCGCGAGGTGATCGAGCGGCGGATGTTCTCCCAGGTGGAGGAGCTCCTGCCCGTCATCAGCTTCGGCTCGAAGAAGGACAGCGAGACCGAGAAGAAACACGGGGAGTTCGTGGAGAGAATGATGGAGCGCGGCTACACCGAGCGCCAGGTCCGGCGTCTGGTGGAGTGGTACATGCGCGTGAAGCAGGCGGGCTGACAGAAATCGGAGGCAGGCTAGGCGTTCCTATGTACATCATCGACAGACGCCTCAACCCAGGGGGCAAGAGCCTCGCCAATCGCCAGCGCTTCCTTCGGCGGGCGAAGGCGCAGATCCAGCGGGCCGTGCGGCAGACTGCCGGAGACCGAGGCATCAGCGACCTGGAAAGAGGAGGGGAGGTCTCGATCCCGGTCGATGGCGTGCGCGAACCCAGCTTCCGCCGCTCCGGCGAGGGCGGCGTGCACGACCACGTCCTGCCGGGCAACAAGCGCTTCGTCGAAGGCGATGAGATCGAAAGGCCCCCTGGAGGCGGCGGCGGGCGTCCGTCGGCCGGCAACGACGGTGAAGGAGAGGACGATTTCCGGTTCGTCCTGACCCGCGAGGAATTCCTCGACCTGTTCCTGGACGACCTCGAATTGCCCGATCTCGCCAAGCGGCGCCTCGCCACGGTCGAGACGCAGGGACTGCGCAGGGCGGGCTACTCCGTCACCGGGTCGCCCGTCAACCTGGCTCTCCTGCGCTCCATGCGGAACGCCCTGTCGCGGCGGATCGCCATGCGGCGGCCCAAGGCGGAGGACGTGCTTCGCCTCCAGGAGGAGATCGCCCTTCTGGAGAAGGAAGGGGAATCCGATCGCCTCGTCGAACTCCGCCAGGAACTGGAGCAGTTGAAGCTTCGCAGCCGGCGCTTCCCGTATATCGATCCGATCGATCTGCGCTACCGCCGGTTCGAACCGGTTTCGAGACCCGTCGCCCAGGCCGTCATGTTCTGCCTCATGGACGTCTCGGGCTCGATGACGGAGCACATGAAGGATCTGGCCAAGCGCTTCTTCATGCTGCTCTACATCTTCCTGACGCGCCGCTACAAGCACGTGGAGATCGTGTTCATCCGCCACACCCATGAGGCGAAGGAGGTGGACGAGGATACGTTCTTCCACAGTCCGGAAACGGGCGGCACGGTCGTGTCCTCGGCCCTTCGAGAGATGCAGCGGATCATCGCCGAGCGGTATTCGCCCGAGAGCTGGAACATCTACGGGGCGCAGGCCTCCGACGGCGACAATTCCCCGAATGACGGAAGCACCAGCGCCGCCCTGCTGCGGGACGCGATCCTGCCGGCCTGTCAGTACTATGCGTATCTCGAAGTCGGCAGTGACAGCGACCGGATGCAGACGGGCTTCATCAATCACAGGACAGCGCTCTGGCAGACCTACGAGACGCTGCAGGACGAAGGCGCCAACATCGCCATGCGCAAGGTCAATCACCGCCGCGAGATCTACCCGGTATTCCGGGAGCTCTTCCGGCGGCGCGACGCCGAAGCGAGAGCTGGAACTCCATGACCCTGATCGAGCACGACAATCTCCTGTTCCGGGGCGCGGACTGGGACTTCGGAACGATCCAGCGGATCTACGATGCCGTCCAGACGATCGCGGTCGGAGAGCTCGGCCTCGACGTCTATCCCAACCAGATCGAGGTGATCACCGCCGAGCAGATGCTCGACGCCTATGCGTCGATCGGAATGCCCCTGTTCTACAAGCATTGGTCGTTCGGCAAGCGCTTCGCCACGCACGAGGCGGGCTACCGCCAGGGGCTCATGGGCCTCGCCTACGAGATCGTCATCAATTCGAACCCGTGCATCTCCTACATCATGGAGGAGAACACGGCGACGATGCAGACGCTCGTGATCGCTCACGCGGCCTTCGGACACAACCACTTCTTCAAGAACAACTATCTCTTCACGGAATGGACCGACGCGAACGGGATCCTGGACTATCTCGAGTTCGCCAAGAGCTATATCGCGCGCTGCGAGGAGCGTTACGGTCAGGCGGCGGTCGAGAAGATCCTCGACGCCGCGCATGCGCTGATGTCGCATGGCATTCACCGCTATCCCCGCAAGAAGCGACCCGATCTGCGCTCGGAGGAGCGGCGGGAGCACGAGCGGCAGATCCATCGGGAGAAGACCTACAACGACCTGTGGCGCACCGTTCCGTCGAAGGGACCGGGCGCGAAGGCGGCGCTGAACGACGACCGGCGGCGGGCGCTGCTGGAGCTGCCGCAGGAAAACATCCTGTATTTTCTCGAGAAGTCCGCGCCGCGCCTGCAGCCCTGGCAGCGGGAGATCCTGCGGATCGTCCGCCACATTGCGCAATATTTCTATCCGCAGCGCCAGACCAAGGTGATGAACGAGGGCTGCGCCACCTATTGCCACTACCGGATCATGACCCGCCTGCACGAGACCGGGCAGATCAGCGACGGCGCTTTCCTCGAATTCCTGCAATCGCACACCAACGTGATCCGGCAGCCCGAGTTCGACGATCCTCATTACGGCGGCATCAATCCCTACGCGCTCGGCTTCGGCATGATGCAGGACATCGAGCGCATCTGCACACGCCCCACGGACGAGGACCGCGAATGGTTCCCGGACATCGCTGGCCGCGGGGATGCCATGGCGGTGCTGCGCGACGTCTGGGCCAACTACCGGGACGAGAGCTTCGTCTCGCAGTATTTGAGCCCTCACCTCATCCGGCAGTGGCGCATGTTCCATCTGGTGGACGATCCGGACCAGCCCGAGCTCTGCGTCGAGGCGATCCACGACGAGCGCGGCTACCGCCGCCTGAGGCGCACGCTGTCCCGGCACTACGACGTGGGCTGGAGCGATCCGGATATCCAGGTCGTCGATGTCGACCTCGCAGGCGACCGGCGCCTCATTCTCCATCATCACGTGCTCAATCGCGCCCTGCTCCACAAGGACGACGCCCAGCGCGTCCTGCAGATGGTGGCCAATCTCTGGGGGTACGATGTCGTTCTCAAGGAGGTCGAGCCTGCGACCGGGGCGATCTTCCAGGAGCATGTCGCCCATCCTCATGAAACGCTCTTCTGAAAGAGCGCTTTGACGCAAAAAAGCCTGCGACTCGCGCGATCCTAGGCGTCCCAGGGCTTGGCCTTGGCTCAAGGCCGGCTCCCTTTCAGGAGACTACCTATGGAACACAAGCCCGTAGAGAAGCTGCGTAGCGTTGCAGAGGTCCACGAGTTCAAGCAAGGTTTCCTGTCCCGGCGCGAGCGTCTCGAGCGTTGGGCCGAAGTGCTGGAGCGTCAGCCGAAGAGGCGCCTGAGGTCCCTTGGCGAGATCGAGTTCACGCCGGAGGAAAAGCGGCCGGAACTGAGGTCTGACGAATCTCCGCTCACCGTCGCATTCGAGGATCCGGTTCTGCGGGCTGATGGCTTGAAGAGCGACAAGCTTGGCGACGCCATGGAATTCTTCGATCTGTCCGAGCGGTCCGCCCATCGTCTCCTCTGCTCGTGCATGAACGGCTGGAGCATGGAAGCGGGATCGACTGCGCGGAAAGTTCGTCGCCTGGCGAACCCGGATCATCGCCTCGCCCTGCTCCTGACATCGGCCGGTCTCCTCACGGCAGCGCCGGCGGTCTTCTACCTGATCGGCTAGAGCGGCGACCAGCATCGGGCCCTCTGTCTCCAGGCGGGAGAGGGGGCTTGAGGACAGGCCAAGGATAAGATCACCACGACTGTCCGGGAGGGCGGGAGTGGCGCTGCTGTTCGGCCGTGCCGTGCAACAGCACGAGAAAGCCGGGCGAGCGGCACAGCCTGAGCGGCTCTGTCGGCCCGATGGAAGCAATTGCCAAGGGTGAGCAGTTCTGCATGGAAGACAGTCGGAAGCGGGCGATCGGCATGCCCTGGTACAGCCGCGACCATTATCCCGCCATTCGGGACCTGATGTCCGACCGGCACAATCTCGCCCCCACCTATGACCAGTGGCTGCTGGCTGCGGAAAACAACGAGCAGGTCGCGCGGCAGGCCGGTCTCGAAATCACGCGGGTCGCCATCGAGCCTGCACCCTTCTCGCGATGGTGCGAGGAAAACGGGAAACAGCCCGACAGTGCCGCACGCGCGGCCTATGTGTCCGAGCATGTCTCGGGACAGGGCACGATGCGCTAGCGAAGCGTTTCATCGCCCGTTATCCATCTCGATGGACCGGCAGAGGTTTCCGACCGGGCATTGAGCGACGTCCGCCGTTCTCACCCAGGCAGGCCTCGCGGTTTCCTGCAAGCTGCAGAAGCGCGAGTCGCGCACGTACCGGTCATAGGTCCAGGGCCCCGTGCGCAGCACGACGGAGCCTTGAGACGCCACGATTCCTCTGGCCTGGGCGCAGGTCATGTCGAGGGTCGTCGGTCCGGATTGCGCCAGGGCGCCTGTCGCGAGACACGCAAGAGCCAAGGCGATGGAGATGCGTTTCATGCCGGTGTCTTCCGATCCGTCTCAGGCGCCTCACATGACGGTTTCGAGCCGGCTGAACCGAACGGGAAGAAGCTCCCGCGTTTTGATGTGGCCTTTCTCATCCTTGTCGACGACGGCGAGATGCTGCATCTCTTCGGGGCCCAGGGGCATCACGAGGCGCCCGCCCGGCTTGAGCTGGTCGAGCAGCGCCTGAGGCACCTGCTCGGCCGCCGCCGTCACCAGAATCTTGTCGAACGGGGAATGCTCCCGCCAGCCGCGCGATCCGTCCCCCACTCGGATCTCGATGGTGTCGTAGCTGAGCTGGTGAAGGAGATCCCGCGCGTCGCCCGCAAACTCCTCCACGATTTCGATGCTCCAGACGCGACCTGCGAGTTCCGCCAGGATGGCCGTCTGATAGCCCAGCCCCGTTCCGACCTCGAGCACCGTCTCATCGGGCTGAGGCGACAGGAGGTCGGTCATGAGGGCCACGATGAAGGGCTGCGAGATCGTTTTGTCGAAGCCGATCGGCAGTGGCATGTCCTGGTAGGCATAAGGAGCGAGCGGCGTCGGGACGAAGAGATGCCGCGGCACCTGCCGCATCGCGGCCATCACCCGCTCGTCCAGCGCGGCCTTGCCGATCTCGTCGCTGGCAAGGTCGGCATGGATTGCAACCACCTCGACCATGTGCCGGCGCAGAATGGCCAGGTGGCTCTCGTTCATCGGCTTCATGGCAACCGCCTCTTTCGAACCGTGAGCCGGGTTAAAAAATAAGGGCGAAGAGGCCGCATGCGCTTTGACTTTTATCATGGGGAACCGGGCCGACGGTTCGACCGCCGTGGGCATGCGTGCTGAGGCTGACAGGCATCGAAGCGGGATCTTTCTGACGGATCGGGAGGCGCATTCACCCTCACCAACGCTCTGGCGAGGCGAATGGGCAACAAAGAGCTGCTTTTCTTTGACTTTGGTCATCCCACGGGTGGTCGCCCAGTGTCAGGCTGCTCATTCGTCGGCAAAAGGAGTACGGCAATGAGGAAGGTTCTTTTGGGCTTGAGCGCTCTTGCGGCGAGCGCCCTTCTCGTCCCTGGCGAAGCCGCAGCCCAGCGGTTTCATCCCGGTGGCGTCCGCGTCGGCGGGATGGGCGGCGCCAGGATCGGCGCGGTCGGCGTCCGTCCCGGCTTCGGCGGCGTCTATCGTCCTGGTGCGGTCTATCGCCCCTATTATGGCCGGGTTGGGCGATATCCTTATTACGGCGGCTATTACCGGCGTGGCTGGGGCTATCCGTATTACGGCGGGGCCGTGGCCGCAGGAGTGCTGGGCGGTCTGACGCTCGGAGCTCTCAGTGCTCCGTATTACGCCTACCCCGATTATGGCTATCCCTATGGCAGCTACTACGGCGGCGGCACAGTCACGGTCTATGCCAGCCCGGTCGAAGGGCAGCCCTGCTTCCAGGGACCGCCCTGGTGCACGGCAGCCGGCTACCTGAACATGGGCTACATCCGCAGGCAGCAGGGGGCGCCGTTCTAAAAGCAGAGCGCATCCTGACCGCGTCCATATGCGCTCTCTCCGTCATGGCATCATGCGAGGAACAAGCCCTTCGCATGATGCTTCACGTTTCACGCCTGGGACCGCGTCAGACCGGTCTGCGACACATCCTTGGCGGAATGCCGGAGATGTCCAGGCTTCAAACCGGGTTCATCCGCTGCATCGTTCCGTCCCGAAGCACGAACTGGTGCCACAGGGCCACGAGGGCGTGAAGTCCGGCGAGGATCAGGATGATCGTGCCTCCCGTCTCGTGGAACTCCGCGATCGGTCCGGGCGCACCCTGGATGGAGGCCGCGATGGCGGGCAGCGGGAGGCCGAAGAACGAGACCGAGACGCCCAGCCGCGAGGCGGCATACCAGCCCGTGAGCGGCAGGCCGATCATGAAGGCGTAGAGCACGGCGTGCCCGAGCTTGGCCGCGAGATTGAGCCAGGGACCCTGCGGGTCTTCGACCCGGGGCGAACTGTCTAGCCAGCGGGCGATCAGCCGCGGCACGATCAGCAGCAGCACCGCTAGCCCCAGCGAAAAGTGCAGCATGGGAGGATTGAGACGAACCTGCCGTCCTCCTTCGGCCGTGAACCATGCCGCCAGGATCAGCAGGGCCATGAGCCAATGGAGAAAGATGAGAGTCTTCGAGTACCGCGGCATTGATGTGTCCTTCCGTATTGATGTCCAGCGCTCCTGGTCGGCAAGCGCCGTCTCTCCAGCGGTAGCTCCTGGCGGCGCCGGTCCGGCTGCCCCATCCAGGAGATCGGCGCAGGATAGGCCCGGACATGCGCCGGCAGGAATGAGCTGAATCAATCACGGGGGAGGAGAATTGATCCGAGCCGATCCGCCAGAGGCCTGCTCCTATCGCACCGTGCCTGTCAGTTTGCTGACAGCCGTTCACAGGGTGGCGTCAGCGGCCCTGGGCCACTCTCCCGGGCATGGCGCCGGTGAGACCCTGGCGAAGGCGATGAACGCAGGGTGGAAGCGGGCCCCTTGAGGCCTGCTGTCCCGGCTCCGCATGACGCGAGTCTCAGTAGGATCTGTAAACCACCCGTGGGCCGACGTAGCGGGGCCCGTAGAAGACCGGCCGCGCATAGATGCGCGGTCCGTAATAGGCGGGGCCCGGATCGTAGTAGCGCGGCGCATAGGAGACGGGGCGCGGATAGTAATAGACCCGCGGCGGATAGTTGTAGGCCGGCCATGGCCCAGAATAGTAGCCATACGCCGGATAACCATAGGCAGGATAGCCGTACCCATAGCCGTAGGCAGGGGCCGTCGCGGCCGCGGTGATCAGACCTCCCAGGATCGCTCCGCCGATCAGTCCCGCCGCGACGGCGCCACCACCCCAGCCGTTATGGTGATAGTATCCGCCATAGTAGCCCCAGCCGGGACCGCGCCAGTATTGCGCGTTCGCCGTTCCGGCGCCGCCAATCGCGATCACAGCGGCAGCGGAGAAAATTGCGAGCTTTTTCATGACGACCTCCAACTCCTGCTCCGGGATCGCAGGACGAGGGGTGGCCGTGCAAAATACCATATTCCGGGTCGTGCCTTCCAGATTGCGGCACTGACCTGACGGGGTATTGGATGAGAGAAGGCGGATGAGCGGGAGGGCCGAAAGGGCTCTCCCGCTCTATCGTATGGGCGTTGTCAGACAGCGTGCCGGGAAGACCGCTGCTCCTCGTTGGAGTTCGCGGCCAGCTGGAGCGCCACGAGCTGCGCGATCTGCGCCTGAAGCTGATCGACCTTGTCGTTCAGGACGGCGATTTCGGTTTCGCTCTTCAGGTTGACTTCATAGTCGAGCGCCGCCGCCAGACGATCCTTCGCGGCCTGCCGATTCTGGCTCATCATGATGATCGGCGCCTGCAACGCCGCCAGCATGGACAACAACAGATTCAGGAATACGAACGGATAGGGATCGAAGGCGTTCTCGGCCAGGACCGCCATATTGAAGGCTGCCCAGATGACGAGAAACGCGCAGAACCCGACGATGAAGCCCCAGGAGCCGCCAACGGCGGCAACCTTGTCGGCCAAGCGCTCGCCCATGGTGAGCCGGTCATCGAACTCACGGTTCAGGTTGCGGGCGGTGTGGACGCGACGGGCGACGCGCGCGATGACGCGGCGATCCCGGGCGTTGAGGGGGGAGAGCCCAGCATGCAGCAGGTGCTGGGCGAGGAAGCGGACTTCCGTGTTCATGGCTCACCTTCCTTTCGACCAGCCGTCACAGGCCGGTCGCGGGTGAGCCGATCAAGCGATCAGGCGCCCGCGCGGGCCGGTGACGGCGAAGGCAATCGACTGTGACTGTCGCTTGGCATGGGTTTCATGGTTCCTGTGGGTCCGGACGGCGGAATAAGGCGCGCCCATCCGGATAAGGGGGAAATGCGCCTCGGGGCGTCCCAAGTCAAGAGGTTTTGGGGGGCTTCCGCAGTCCCGGTTCAGGCCGAGGTGAGCAGCATGGCTGTCACCGCAAGCGTCATCACGATGGTGGCGGCCCAGCCGAGGCCGCGCAGCCAGCCGCGAACGGCGAAGCGACCCATGATCGCGGGCCTGGAGGCCATCAGCATCATGATCGCCATCACCGGAACGGACGCCACGCCGTTGATCACGGCGGCCCAGTAGAGAGCTTTGATGGGATTGATTCCGGCGAAGTTGATGGCCATGCCGACGAGCGTCGCAATCGCGACGGTGCCGTAGAACGCTTTGGCTTCCTGCGGACGGCGGGAAAAGCCGACTGGCCACTTGCGCGCCTCGCCGATGGCGTAGGCGGCGGAGCCCGCGAGCACCGGCACGGCCAGCAGGCCGGTTCCAATGATCCCGAGCGAGAAGGCGATGAAAGCGAAGGGCCCCGCGATGGGCCGCAGGGCCTCCGCCGCCTCGGCCGAGGTCTGGATATCCGTGATGCCGTTGAGGTTCAGCGTGGCCGCCGTGGTGATCATGATGGCGAGAGCCACCAGATTCGAGAACGCCATTCCGACCAGGGTGTCGAGCTCGATCCGATGCAGGGCCGCCTTTCCCTGGCGGGGCGCTCTCCGCAGGGTTCGTCGGTGCGGATAGGCGTGGATGTCCTCGACCTCCTCCGCCGCCTGCCAGAAGAACAGGTATGGGCTGATGGTCGTGCCGAAGACGGCCACGATGGTGGTCAGATACTCCGTCTTCCATTCGAGATGCGGAAGCACCAGGTTGTGCGCCAGCTTGCCCCAGTCGATCTCGACCGTCACGATAGCGGCGAAATAGGCGAAGAGAGCCAGGGTCAGCCACTTCAGGACCGCCACGTACTGCGTGTATTGCAGGAAGACCTGCATGTAGATGCACACGCTGGCGAAGAACAGAATGTAGAGCCAGCTGGGGCCGGGCACGAGAAGGTTCACGGCATCGGCCATGGCGCCGAGATCCGCCCCGAGATTGATGGTGTTGGCGACGAGCACCAGGATAACGATGATCTGCAGGAGCCAGTTGGGGTAGTGCCGCCGCAGAACACCGGCGATGCCGTGCCCGGTGGTCCGGCCGACCCTTGCGCTGATGATCTGCACGGCGGACATCAGCGGATAGGTGAACAGCATGGTCCAGGTCAGGCCGTAGCCGAACTGCGCGCCCGCCTGGCTGTAGGTCGCGATGCCGCTCGGATCGTCGTCCGACGCGCCGGTGATCAGGCCGGGGCCGAGAACCCGAAACAGGCGCGGCTTGGTCGGTGAAATCACGGGGCTTGGACCCTCCGGATCATCGTTCTCGCCCACGAGCATGGATGCCGCTTTCTGATCTTTGGACATTGAGCTTAGCCCTTTCGCCTTGCGCCGCAAGCCAGGGCCGCTCCGAGGCCGTTCACCGGGGGCGGGTCTCATGAGGTTCCTTTCACGACGGGCAAGGCAGGTGGAGTTCGGCCCGCAGGCCACCGAGGGACGACCTTCTCAGCGACAGGGAGCCGCCATAGACCTCGGCAAGGTCGCCCACGATGGCGAGGCCGAGGCCGCTTCCCGGCTTGCTCTCGTCGAGGCGTCCCCCTCGCGCGAGCACCGTCTCGATCTCGTGCTCTGGAATCCCCGGTCCGTCGTCCTCGACGGAGAGCGAAACCGCATGGCCGTCGCGATGACCCACGATCCGGATCCGGTATTCGGCCCATTGCGCCGCGTTCTCGATGAGGTTCCCGAAGATCTCAGCCAGATCCTGCGGGTCGACGGCGCTGGCAAGGCCGGGATCGGCATCGACCTCCCATTGCACCCGCTGGCCGCGCGGCGTGCGGCGCACCACCTCGACGACCCGGTCCAGAACGGGCCGCAGAGCTTGCGGCTTCCCCGCATGGGTCCGGTTCCCCGCGCGGGCGCGGGCGAGTTCCCGCTCAACGTGCCGCCGCATGCCGTCGGCGAGCATCCCGATCTCGCTCGCCAGCTCGGTTTCTCCGCGCGCCCTCAGCTCCTCCGCATCCGCCGTCAGGACGGTGAGAGGGGTCTTCAGGCCGTGAGCCAGATCGCCGGCCCGCGCTCGGGCTTGTGCAATGGCCTTTTCCTGAGCGTCCAGAAGGTAATCGACCTCCTTGGCCAGCGGCCGGACTTCGTCGGGAAAATCCTCCCCGAGCCGCGCCTCTTCCCCGGACCGGATGGCGGCGAGCCGCCGTCGCACGGCATCGAGCGGCTGCAGGCCGACCGTGACCTGAATCCAGGCGGCCGCGGTCAGGAACAAGCCAAGGACGACCAGCGACGGCACCAGATCGGACGCGAAGGCCAAACTCGCCGCTCGGATCTCCGACCGGTTCACCGCGACCGCCGCCCGGACGCTGCCGTTCCCGAGGCTCGACGGCAGGCTGACCTCGCGCTCGACGACCAGAAGCGGGGCTCCGCGCGGACCGGCAATCGTGTGCTGATGGAAATCTCCGGTGGCCAGGCGGTCTTGAGGCAGGGCCAGCGTGGTATCCCAGAGCGAGCGCGAGCGCAGAACCGGCCCGTCGGGTTCCACGACGATCTGCCAGTACAACCCGCTCAGGGGCTCGAGAAAGCGCGGCTCGGCCGGAGAGCGTCCGACCTGGAGCGAGCCGTCGGGCATCCGCTCGAGGCCGCCGACCAGCTGCCGCACATGGGCCTCCAGTTCGGTGACCATCCGCCGTTCGACATGGCGCTCGAAGAGCAGGAACAGCGCGATGCCCGCGATCGCGAGCGCCAGCGCGATGGAGGCGCTTCCCGCCGCCATGAGCCGGAGCCTGAGGGATCCCTGCCTCATGGGGCGCGGTCTTCCGGCACGATGTAGCCGAAGCCCCGCCGCGTCTCGATGATGTCGACGCCGAGCTTGCGCCGCAACCGCCCCATCAGGACCTCGACGGCGTTCGGATCCCTGTCGTGGTCGTGGGCGTAGAGATGCTCCATCAGCTCGCCCGGCGGGACCACGCGGCCGGCATGATGCATCAGGTAGTCGAGGGCGCGGTATTCGAGGGGTGAGAGATTGACCGGGACGTCGTCGACGGTGACCCGCATCTGCCGCGTGTCGAGCGCCACCGGGCCGGCCGACAGGACGGGCGAGGCGCGCCCGACGGCACGGCGCAGGAGAGCGCGGACGCGGGCGAGCAGCTCCTCCATGGCGAACGGCTTGGTCAGGTAGTCGTCGGCCCCTGCGTCGATGCCTTCCACCCGTTCCGCCCAGGCCCCGCGGGCCGTCAGGATCAGGACGGGAAAGTTCCGGCGGGCCGACCGCCACCGCTTGAGGACGGACAGGCCGTCCATCTTCGGCAGCCCGAGATCGAGAACGACCAGGTCGTAATCCTCCGTATCGCCGCGAAACCAAGCCTCCTCGCCGTCCGTCACGGGATCGACCGCGTGGCCGGCTTCTTCCAGGACCGCCCGGACCTTGCGGGCGACGCGGGAATCGTCCTCGACGAGCAGGATGCGCATCAGTGCTCCTCCTCCTTGAGGATCTGCGCCGAGGCGGCATCCACATAGATCTCGACCAGGGCGCCTCCCGGACGGATGACTTTGAACTCGTAGACCCAATGACCTCGCTTGCGCTCGAACGACACGCCGACGACCTCGCCGCCGAGATCGGCGCGCACCCGCTCCAGGATGTCGATCAGCGGAAGCGCCTCGCCGCGCTCCACCGCCAGCCGGGCGTGGTCGTGATCCCGCTCCCGGTCGGCGCGGGCCGACGTTAGCGGCATGACCGCAGCCAGGCACAGGACACAACGGATCAGGTTTCGGCGGCTCACGCGGGACATGCGGCCGTTATGGCTCCTCGATGCTGTCAAAACGCTGACATGGATCAACAGCGGGGCGCAAGCCGGTCTTCTCCACAATGCGAGCCATCGGGTCGGGGCACAGGATCCCGGCGAAGCACAGGAGACCGATCATGCGCACGATCATTGCAGCCGCCGCTCTGGCATTCGGTATCGCGGCTCCGGCGCTGGCCGACGAGGGGCGGGCGGCCTGTTCCGCGGCCCCGGCGCAGGCGGGCGTGCCGGCAAGCGCCATCCGCAGCAGCCTTGAAGGGCTCGGCTACCGGGTGGATCGCGTCAAGGCCGAACATGGATGCTACGAGGTGAGGGCCGATAACGGCAGCGGATATCCGATCAAGGCCGTCTACCACGTGGGCACGGGTGAGCTGGTTCAGGCCAGGCTCCTGCGGGATTAGCGCATCCAACGATGCGCCGACCGTGGCGGCGCGAGGGCTCATCGTTCAGGGGCTGGGCGCGCCGTCAATTTCGTCCCGTTTACCTTATGTCTTAAGCCTTTGGCGATGTCGTGCGGCTAGTCAGGCCCCGGGTCGAAAAAATCCAAATCATAAGGACGGTACGATGGCTCTGACGGGGCGTTTCAATCTCCGGAAAACCTTTTCCGGGCGGATCATTCTCCAGGTCGAGGAGGAGGTGAAGAGCGCCTGGAGCCTCTTCTCGCGGCAGCCCAAATTCCGCAAGCGCTGGCGGGACGCCAAGGCCATGGATCTGCCGGCGACCGAATTGCGCGCCCTCATGGACCTGCGCAACCGCCCCCGCTACGCCGTTCAGGCCTTCGAGCCGACGCAGATCGTGCGCCCATCGTCACGTCCGTCCGAGCCGGCGCTGCCGACGCTCAACGGTGCCTCCTTGCGGGAAGAAGGGCAGCCGGTGACTGCGCATTGAGGAAGCTTAAGGCCGCCCTGCGAGCGGCCGTGCATGCTGGCACTCCGGGGCATATGGCCAAGCTTTTCGCTGGCAGCCATATCTGCCCCGGAGATGAATATTCTCCAGGCTCCCGACGCCGGGCATGGAACAGCGAAGCCATCAGCAAAGTTGATGGTGCAGCCTTTTCTTATGCCCGGACCGCACTGGTCTGCCGAAGGAGACTGTCATGCCCACGGCCATCGCCATCGAAGCCAAGCCCGTCGAGTTGCGGGGGATCGAAACCGGCTTCTTTCATCTCTATCTCGTCGAGACCGTGACCGATGATCAGGGCCGCGTTCTTTCCGAAAAGGTGATCCGGGGCAGCCTTGGAGGCGACGGCAAGCTCGAGACGCTCGCCGATGTCAATCTGGCGTCCTCGCCCGACAGAAGAGGCTCCGATACTCCCGCGGAGCGGCACCGCACCGTGCTCGATCTCGGCACGAGGAACGCCGACGACGTCTGGAACGTCATGGTCCAGCACGCCGTCAACATTGACAAGGCACATCTCGACTATGGCTTCGATGTGTTTCGCGCCTTCCCTGGTGGTGACGTGAACAGCAACTCGGTGGTCGCGTCCGTGCTCCACACGGTGGGCATCGACTGGACCAAGAGCCTTCCGGTCGGGATCAGCAAGTCGGAAGTGCCTCTCTATGGCCAGCTTCAGTTCATGCATGTGAACGACGCCCTCTTCGGAACCGCCGACAGCGACCGCATCTTGGGCGGCGTCGGCGACGACAGGCTCTACGGCCGGGGGGACAACGACCGCCTGTCCGGCGAGGGCGGCAACGACCGTCTCTACGGCAGCTCCGGAAATGATGCGCTGAATGGCGGCGTGGACAACGACCGTCTCTATGGCGCTGCGGGTGACGACAACCTGATTGGCGGGAGCGGCGACGACCGTCTCTACGGCGACGCGGGTGACGACAGGCTGAATGGCGGGAGCGGCAACGACCGTCTCTACAGCGAGGCGGGTGCCGACATTCTCACGGGCGGATCCGGCAAGGACGCCTTCGTGTATAATAGACTTCCGGACAGCATCGACCAGATCGACACCATCCGCGACTTCTCGGTGCGCGATGATACCTTCTTGCTGAACAACAGTAATTTTAAAGCTCTTGGACGCGAGGGGACTCTGAAATCCTCGGCCTTCTGGACCGGAACGGAGGCGCACGACACAACCGACCGCGTCATCTACGATCGCGAGCACGGCGTTCTCTATTACGACCCGGACGGCAGCGGAGCGGCCGCGCAGATTGCAATCGCGAAGCTCTCGACCGGACTGAAGATGACACATTCCGACATTCTGGTCGTCTAGAACTCGGGCGCAAAACTCGGAACCGGATGGTTCGATCGTGTCACAAGCCAGCGATATTCTTGAAGTGCATCGCGCGAAGAAACGGTGACCGTTTCTTCGCGCGATGCGTTTGCGTTGAAGATGCAATCCGGCTGGGTGGTGCGATTTGTCGGGTCTGCACCGGGCCGGATGCTCGAACGCGGCACGGCATCGCCTCCAAGCGTCTGAACGCGCTTCCCGTCGATCTCAAGGAAACATCAGAGCCGAAGTCAGTACGCTTGCCGTGAAGGCCAGAAGAATCAGGAACGGGACGAGCACAGTGGCTGACATCAGCAGGAAAAACGGAAGGCTGAGGCTGCGCATGATGGGCTCCTTCACATCAGAGCCCGAAGCCTAAGGCAAATCTTGGCCTTAACATGTCAAAGGATCTGCCGGAGCCGTTTGGCTGCCGGTGAAACATTCCCCACCACGTGGCGCAGCGATGTCGGGTAGAGGAGGCGGATCGATTGCGCCGGCATCGTCCCAACAAAAGAGCCCCCTGTGGGGGCCCGAGTTATAAGGGAGGACCGATGCTGTCAGCCGGGATCAGTTTCAACCCGCCACGCGACCTGGTCAATTCAAGTATCCTTACAAATCATGAAAGGAGAGCCCGAGGCGGCTTGCGGGCCCGAGTGGCACTTCCCTATGAGGGGAAGGCCGTAGAGAAGCCTTCTTTCTCCCCTAGATAAATCGTCATCCGTCTTCGTTCAGCGTGGGATGTTCCCTTGGTTCTGGATCTGGCAATCGCCCTGCTGGCGGCCGTTACGGGCTTTCTCACGGCCCTGTGGCTTCTCCTGCTCTGGGTCGGGGACGGCGCGGTGGCGGCGGAGCCGGACGCTGTCCCCGACCCATTCGACGAGGCCGGAGCCTCGTTCATCCCGATGCCGGACCATCTGAAGACCCGTGACGAGATGGTCGCATGGATGACGCAGGAGCTGCCCAGGCTCACGGCGAACACGCCGACGCCTCGTCCGTGACGCATGGCGCGAGGCTTGCCAATGAAGGACGCAACAATCCTGATCGGCCAAACGGCCTAGGCTGAATGGCTGACTAGGCTTGGCTGTTCGAGTGCTGCTTTATGCCCGAAGGCGGGACAAGGGAGCCCTTCATGGAGCAGCGGCGCATCAGCACACGCTCACGCACTCTTCTCGAGGGATGGGTTCTCATGAACAACCGCTCCTCGCGGATCGAGTGCACCGTGCGCGACATCTCCGAAACCGGCGCGCGGCTGATGTTCCACGGACCCGTTCAGATCCCGCCGGAATTCGAGCTCGAGGTCCCCAAGCGAAAGCTGTCCTCCCATGCCCGGCTCGTGTGGTCGGAAGGCCAGGCCCACGGGGTCATGTTCGTCGATGCTCCAGAAAGGCAGTTCGGCGGAGAACTGCCCGAGCCGATTGCCTCCAGCGCGGTCGCACCGGAGGTGCGAGCGGTCCTGAGCGACGCCCGCGGCCGCGTCGCCCAGCTCATCGACGTACCCGTCGAGACGATCAGGCTCAATCTCGAAATCGACGGCTGAAGGCTGCCCTGGACGTGGAAGCTGGGCGATGATTGACAACTGATCCGCTGGGTGTGATCATAAAACATCGTTGGCCGCCTTGCCATGACGGCGGACGAATGAGTGCTCCGTGTCTGTTTCGACGTCGCGTTTGCTCGGATGAGAGTGGCGCAGAAGGCACGACGACAGTGGACGAGAGTCCTGCCATCGATGCCCCGTCAGCCCGACTCGCCCGCGCGACCGCAGATCGGTCGGGCGAGAGCGTGTTGGCCGCGCGTTGGGCAGCCGTCAGTGAACCGCGACCAAGACTTCCCGTCCTGCCCATCGGAGCAATGAACCGCGTAGAAGTGTGCGTTCGGGAATAAGCAGAAAAACAGCAAGACGATCCCTTTGTTGCGTTCGATCCGAGCCTTGAAGCGAAGGATGAATGAGGGATGGGTGTAGCGATTGTCCTGGTTCTGGTCGCCGTCGGCTCGGTGCTGTTTCACCTGTTGAGTCCGTGGTGGTGGACGCCGATCGCCTCCAACTGGAGCACGATCGACGACACGATCCTCATCACCTTCTGGATCACCGGGATCGCGTTCATCGCCGTCGTCCTCTTCATGGCCTACTGCGTCTTCCGCTTCCGGCACCAGCCGGGCCGGCGGGCAATCTATGAGCCGGAAAACAAGAAGCTGGAATGGTGGCTCACGGTCCTCACCGCTGTCGGAGTGGTGGCCATGCTGGCGCCGGGCCTCTTCGTGTGGAACCACTTCATCACGGTTCCGGAAGGAGCGGCCGAGCTCGAGGTCGTCGGCCAGCAATGGCAGTGGAGCTTCCGCCTGCCGGGAGCGGACGGACGTCTCGGCCGGGCCGATCCCCAGCTCGTCAGCGCCGACAACCCTCTGGGCCTGAGTCAGGATGATCCGAGCGGAAAGGACGACGTGGTGATTCAGGGCGGCGAGCTGCACCTGCCCGTGGGCAAGCCGGTGAAGGCGCTGCTCCGCTCCGTCGATGTCCTGCACGATTTCTACGTGCCCGAGTTCCGCGCCAAGATGGATCTGGTGCCCGGGCAGGTCTCCTATATCTGGCTCACGCCCACCCGTGAGGGCACTTACGAGATTCTCTGCGCCGAGCTGTGCGGCATCGGGCACCCGCACATGCGCGGCACCGTCGTGGTGGAGAAGGACGCCAAATACCAGGCGTGGCTCCAGGATCAGACGCAGCGGACATTCGCGCGTCTGCAGGCTCCGGAACAATAAGAGGGCGGCATTGTAGCGGGAGGGTTCGAACCATGAGACATCGCCTCATCCAGCCTCGGCGGAACCCAGCGGGGAGGGCGCTCTGATGGTCGATGTCCCGCTTGGATCCGCCGACGTCTTCGCGCCTGCCGAACACGACGAGGTCGAACTCTATCATCCGAAAAGCTGGGTCACGAAATACGTCTTCAGCCAGGATGCCAAGGTCATCGCGATCCAATACTCGCTGACCGCGATGACGGTCGGGCTGATCGCCCTGGTGCTGTCCTGGCTGATGCGGCTGCAGCTCGGCTTCCCGGGCGTCTTCTCCTTCATCGATGCGAGCGCCTATTACCAGTTCGTCACGATGCACGGGATGATGATGGTCGTCTACGTGCTCACGGCGCTCTTTCTCGGCGGTTTCGGCAATTATCTCATCCCGCTGATGGTCGGCGCGCGGGACATGGTGTTTCCCTATGTGAACATGCTTAGCTTCTGGGTCTATCTGCTGGCCGTGCTGATCCTCGTGGCGAGCTTCTTCGCCCCGGGCGGACCCACGGGCGCCGGCTGGACCCTCTACCCGCCGCAGGCCATCACCTCGGGCACGCCAGGCGGACAGGACTGGGGCATCATCCTGATGCTCGTCTCTCTCATCGTGTTCATCATCGGCTTCACCATGGGCGGGCTGAACTACGTGGTGACGGTGCTGCAAGGCCGGGCGCGCGGCATGACCCTGATGCGCATGCCTCTCACCGTCTGGGGCATCTTCACGGCGAGCTTCATGGCGCTTCTGGCCTTTCCGGCGCTCTTCGTCGGCTCGGTCATGATGCTCTTCGATCGGGTGTTCGGGACGAGTTTCTTCCTGCCGACGATCATGGACATGGGAACGCCCCTCGAGCGGAGCGGCGGCAGCCCGCTCCTGTTCCAGCACCTGTTCTGGTTCTTCGGACACCCGGAGGTCTACATCGTCGCGCTGCCCGCCTTCGGCATCGTGTCGGATCTCATCAGCACCCATGCGCGGCGCAACATCTTCGGCTATCGCATGATGGTGTGGGCCATCATCGCCATCGGGGCTCTCAGCTTCGTCGTCTGGGCGCACCACATGTATGTGAGCGGCATGAATCCGTATTTCGGGTTCTTCTTCGCCACCACCACCCTCATCATCGCGGTGCCGACGGCGATCAAGGTCTATAACTGGATCCTCACTCTGTGGCGCGGCGACATCCATCTCACCGTGCCGATGCTGTTCGCTCTCGCGTTCATCGTGACGTTCCTGAACGGAGGACTGACGGGCCTGTTCCTCGGCAACGTGGTGGTCGACGTGCCGCTCTCGGACACCATGTTCGTCGTCGCCCATTTCCACATGGTGATGGGGATCGCGCCGGTCCTCGTCATCTTCGGGGCGATCTATCACTGGTATCCGAAGGTGACGGGGCGGATGCTGGACGACAGGCTCGGTCGGCTGCACTTCTGGGTGACGTTCCTGGGGACCTACGCGATCTTCTTTCCCATGCACTATCTGGGGCTGATGGGCATTCCGCGCCGCTATCACGAGTGGAACGACATCGCGGCCGTTCCGCCTTCGGCCGGAACGCTGAACGCCTTCATCACCATCGCGGCCCTGATCGTGGGCGCGGTCCAGCTGGTCTTCTTCTTCAACCTGTTCTGGAGCCTGCGCCATGGCCGGGCAGCGGGCGGCAATCCGTGGCGGGCCACGACGCTGGAATGGCAGACACCCGAAACGCCGCCGCCGCATGGCAACTGGGGCAAGGAGGTGCCGGTGGTCTATCGCTGGGCCTATGATTACAGCGTGCCGGGCGTCGATCAGGATTACCTGCCGCAGAACCAGCCCGGACCCGTATGGTCTCACGCGGGAGCCGCGACATGACAGGCATCCTGGTCGTCATGGCGGTCCTTGCGGCTTTCGCGGCCTGGTGGCTTCGAACCCAGGGTCTGACCTCCAAGCCCTGGCTGGAGGTGGGAGCGCCCGAGGATCTGGCCGACAAACGCGCCCCGTCCCTGCCGGCGGCGAAGATCGGCCTGGGTGTTTTCCTCGCCGTCGTCGCATCGCTGTTCGGGCTCTTCATCAGCGCCTATTCCATGCGCATGCAGCTTCCCGACTGGCAGCCGCTGCCCCTGTCCGGACTCCTGTGGCTCAACACGGGCATGCTGGTCCTGAGCAGCGTCGCCCTGCAGGGGACGAAGGCCGCGGCCCACCGGGAAGACATGGATGGCGTGCGGCTCGGCCTGCTGGCCGGCGGCGCCTCGGCTCTCGCTTTCGTATCGGGCCAGCTTCTCGCATGGCGGGGCCTGAGCGAGGCGGGTTACGTCCTGGCCTCGAACCCGGCCAACGCGTTCTTCTACCTGATCACCGGGCTGCACGGCCTGCACGTCCTGGGCGGTCTGGTGGCCCTGGGCCGGACGATCGACGGGGCGTGGCGGGGAAGAGAGTGGCGCCGGCTGCGCCTGAGCGTGGATCTCTGCACCACGTACTGGCACTTCCTGCTCCTCGTCTGGCTGGTGCTGTTTGCCCTTCTGGCAGGGTGGGCGGGCAATTTCATCGCAATCTGCCGGCAATTGCTGACGTGAGGAGAGCGAGCGGATGACCGACCACGCCCTGACGAATGTGACGGAGGCCCAGGTCCAGGCCAGGGGCTGGCAGAGCATCGCCACCGACCTGTCCTCGGATCAGAAGGCCTTCAGGAACGTGTCCTGGGGAAAGGCCATGATGTGGATCTTTCTCCTCAGCGACACTTTCGTGTTCAGCTGTTTCCTGATCGCGTACATGACGGCGCGCATGTCGACGACGGTGCCGTGGCCCAATCCGAGCGAGGTCTTCGCCCTGGATATCGGCGGCAAGCCGTTTCCGCTGCTTCTTATCGCCATCATGACCTTCGTTCTCATCAGCAGCAGCGGAACGATGGCCATGGCCGTGAATTGCGGCTACCGCCGTGACCGGAAGAAGACCGCGGCCCTGATGCTGCTGACGGCGGCTCTCGGCGCCACCTTCGTGAGCATGCAGGCTTTCGAATGGACCAAGCTCATCCACGAGGGCGTGCGTCCATGGGCGAACCCCTGGGGCGCGGCCCAGTTCGGATCGAGCTTCTTCATGATCACGGGTTTCCACGGCACGCACGTGACCTTCGGCGTGATCTTCCTGCTCGTCACGGCGCGCAAGGTGTGGCGCGGCGATTTCGACACCGAGCGGCGAGGATTCTTCACCAGCCGGAAGGGGAGATATGAGGTCGTCGAGATCATGGGCCTCTACTGGCACTTCGTCGACCTCGTCTGGGTCTTCATCTTCGCCTTCTTCTATCTCTGGTAGGAGACAGCCATGGCACAGGCAGCATCACACGCCGAAGGGCAGCAGCACCCGATCAAGCTCTATCTCGTGGTCTGGGCATGGCTGTTCATCCTCAGCACGGGCTCGTATCTGGTCGATTACTTCCACCTCGAGGGAATGCTCCGATACTCGCTGATCGTCCTGTTCATGCTGCTGAAGGCGGGCCTCATCGTGGCGGTCTTCATGCACATGGCCTGGGAGCGGCTGACCCTGCTCTATGCCATCCTGGCGCCGGTGGGGGCGCTGCTCGTCTTCGTGGCGATCATGGTCTTCGAATCGGACCATACGCTCTTCAGCCGGATCGCGTTCTTCGGCGCCGGGTCGTGAGCCGTCGCGGCGAGGAGCGCGTCAGCGCTTCCAGTCGATGTTGATGGCGCTCCTGATCAGGCGGTTGAGCTGGACGGGCACGTCGTCCGCCATGCGCTCGAGCCCGGTCACGGCCTGACGCGTCATGCGCCCTTCGAGCAGCGTATAATCCATGATCATCGCCCCGATGAGGGCGATCACGGCCTTGAAGAAATTCGATGCGAGGTCGGGCCAGGACATGAGGCCTCTTGAGGGTTGGTCAACGCCTCATGCAGGAAAGCAGAAAAAGCCCGGCGGGATCAAGTCCTGCCGGGCTTCGAATCCTGCTCAAGCCACCATCCATTCATGGGCCGGATCGTTGTGGAACTTCCAGATCCGCTTCGGGCCGGCCATGACATTCAGATAATAGAGCTCGTAGCCGTGCGGCGCGCCGACCGGGTGATAGCCTTTCGGCACCAGCACCACGTCGCGGTCGCTCGCGGCCAGCGTCTCGTCGAGCGACCGGTCGTCGGTATAGACCCGCTGGAGAGCGAAGCCCGAGGGCGGGTTCAGGCGGTGGAAATAGGTCTCCTCCAGCAGCGACTCGTTCGGCAGCGCATCCCGGTCGTGCTTGTGCGGCGGATAGCTCGACCAGTGGCCGGGGGGCGTGATGACCTCGACCACGAGCAGGCTTTCCGCGGGCTCCGTCTCGGGCAGGATGTTGCGCACATGGCGCGTGTTCGTGCCCTTGCCGCGGGTCTCCTGGCCGACCTGATCCGGACGGATCACGCGCGGCGGGAGCTTGCCCTCGCCCGGCGCGGTGCAGACCGCGATCTCGCAATCCGCTTCGGCCGTCAGCGACCATTCGGAGCGGGCGGGCGCATAGAGCGACCACGGGTCCGGCTCGAAGGGCGAGGAGCGCCCGCCGATGACGCCGAAGTCCTGCCCCCCGGCCGCCACCCGCGCCCTGCCCGACAGCACGACGATGCAGGCCTCCCGGTCGCCCGTCGCCTGTTTCAGGCTCTGCCCGCTTTTGAGCTGGTAGACCTCGAAACCCACATAGGTCCAGCCGGCGGAGGTCGGCGTGATGGAGTGGATGCGCCCGCTGGCATCGGGCTTCGACGGTTTGACGAGGAGGTTCGACATCGGCGCTTTCCCTTAACGGAGACCGGCTTCCTTGAGGAAGCGGGTGAGGTTGGCATAGCCCATCTTGGCGTAGGTGAGGGGATGGGCCTTCTTCGGATCCTGCTCCGCCTCGATCACCACCCAGCCGCTGTAGCCCGGCAGTTCCTTGAACACGGAGACGAAATCCACCATGCCGTCGCCCGGCACCGTGTAGACGCCCTCGATGACGGAATCGAGGAAGCTCCAGCCTTGGGCCCTCGACCTCTCCATGACGTCCTTGCGCACGTCCTTGGTATGCACGTGGCTGATACGATTGCGGTAGCGCCGGGCGAGCGCCGCCGGGTCCGCGCCGCCCCAGGTCGCGTGGCCCGTATCGAGCAGGAGGTGAGCCGCCTCGCCCGTCGAGCGCATGAAAGCATCGATGTCGGCCTCCGATTCCACGATGGTGCCCATGTGGTGGTGGTAGACCAGGCGCACGCCCTCCTGCAGGGTCCGCTCCGCCACCTGCGTGACGCGGCGGCCGAACTCGGCCCAGTCGCCGTCCTTCATGACGGGGCGCTGCGAGAGAGGCTTCGAGCGGTCGCCGTGGATCGCGTTCGAGGTCTCGGCGAAGACGAGCACGTTCGAGCCCATCGCCTTGAGAAGGTCGAGATGCGGCCGCAGCGCCTTCATCTCGGCATCGGCATCGCGCGTGAGCAGTTCGGCGGAATACCAGCCCGACACGCAGGCGAGCCCGAAGGGCGCCAGCGCCTTCTTCAGGGCCTCCGGCTCGCGCGGAAACTTGTTGCCGAGCTCCATACCCTCGAAGCCTGCTTCCCTGGCTTCGGCGAGGCAGACCTCCAGTGGAGTCTCGCCGCCGAGCTCCTGCATGTCGTCGTTGGACCAGCCAATGGGGTTCGCCCCGATGCGGATCGTCATTCTTGTTGTCCTTCTGTGGTGATCAGTCGCCGACGCGCTGCGACGCGAGGGCTGTTTCGTAAGCCTTGCGAGCCGAGTTCACCTGCTCGCGCGACGATACTTCCGGCACCGCCACATCCCACCAGTGACCGCCGGCGTCGGTGGACATCAGCGGATCGGTGTCGATGACGATGACGGTGCTGCGCTCCGCCTGCCGGGCCTTCCTCAGGGCATCCTCCAGCTCCGCGATGCCCTTCACCTTGAGGGAGGCGGCGCCCAGGCTCGCGGCATGGGCCGCGAAGTCGATGTCGGGCAGGGTCACGTGGTTCGTGTGCTGCAGCAGGTTGTTGAAGCTCTCGCCGCCCGTGGCGCGCTGCAGGCGGTTGATGCAGCCGAAGCCCCTGTTGTCGAGCAGAACGACCGTGAGCTTCTGGCCGAGCATCACGGAGGTCGCGAGCTCCGAATTCATCATGAGGTAGGAGCCGTCGCCCACCATCACGATCACCTCCCGGTCGGGGCAGGCCATCTTCACGCCGACGCCGCCCGCGATCTCGTAGCCCATGCAGGAATAGCCGTATTCCATATGGTAGCCGAGGGCCGTGCTCGCTTTCCAATGCTTGTGCAGCTCGCCCGGCAGGCCGCCCGCAGCGCAGACCACCACGTCGGTGGGCGAGGAGGTGCGCTGCACAGCGCCGATCACCTGCGCGTCGGAGGGCAGCTCCACGTTGGTCGGATCCGTGTAGCGGGCGGAGGCGTCGAACCAGAGCGCCTTTTCCTTATGGCCCTGCGCAGTCCAGGCGTCGGGAGCCTTCCAGCCCTGGAGCGCGCGGCTCAACTCCTCCAGGCCCACGCGGGCGTCGGCGACGAGCGGCTGCGCGCTGTGCTTGGTGGCGTCGAAGGCCTGCAGGTTGAGGCCGACGATGCGCCGGTCCGGGTTCTTGAACAGGGCCCAGGAGCCGGTCGTGAAATCCTGCAGGCGCGTGCCCACCGCGATCACCACGTCGGCCTCTTCGGCCAGCGCGTTCGCGGCTCCCGTGCCGGTCACGCCGACCGCCCCGAGGCAGGATACATGATCGTGCGGGAGGCTCGACTTGCCCGCCTGCGTCTCGCCGACGAAGAGCCCGTGCCGCTCGGCGAATTCCGCCAGCGCCTTCTCGGCTCCCGAATAGAGGACGCCGCCACCCGCCACGATGAAGGGTTTCCTGGCGGTGCGGATGAGCGCGGCGGCCTGCGCGAGTTCCGTCTCGTCCGGGCGGATGCGCCGCGGCGACCAGACCTTTTCGGCAAAGAAGCTTTCCGGGTAGTCGTAGGCCTCGGCCTGCGTGTCCTGGCACAGGGCGAGCGTCACCGGCCCGCACTCGGCGGGATCGGTCAGAACGGTCATGGCACGCTGGAGCGCCGGAATGATCTGTTCGGGCCGCGCGATGCGGTCGAAATAGCGGGAGACGGGGCGGAAGCAGTCGTTCGCCGAAACCGTGCCGTCGGAGAAGCTCTCGACCTGCTGCAGCACAGGATCGGGCCTGCGGCTGGCGAACACGTCGCCGGGCAGGAGCAGCACCGGCAGGCGGTTCACATGGGCGACGGCGGCGGCCGTCACCATGTTGGTGGCGCCCGGACCGATGGAGGTGGTGCAGGCCATCATGCGCCGCCGCCGCGATGCCTTGGCGAAAGCGATCGCCGCGTGGGCCATGCCCTGCTCGTTGTGCGCGCGGAAGGTCGGGAGCCTGTCACGAACCCCGTGCAGCGCCTCGCCCATCCCCGCCACGTTGCCATGGCCGAATATGGCCCAGACACCCCCGAACAGGGGCAGGATGTCTCCGTCGATGTCGGCCTTCTGCGCCGCCAGGAACCTGGCGATCGCTTGGGCCATGGTGAGGCGGATCGTGCTCATGGGTGCTCCAATCGAATGGCGGCGTCGGCATGGGGCGGACGCAGTTTCTTGAGGGTATCCGGCAGGCGTTCCGATATCCAGGCGGAGAGGGTCTCGCGATGCCGGTGAAGCAGGAGGCCCGCCGCGATGATGAGGATGCCGATGAGCGACAGCGCGAAGGGGAAGACGAGCGAATCCCTGAAGACGCGATCCGCCAGATGGCCGAGATAAAGGGACACGCCGAGGGCTCCGAACAGCGCATAGGATCGCCGCATCAGGAACACCGACAAGAAAACGAGAGCGGTGTTGATGAGGCAGTAGACCGCCTTGGCGATTTCACTGTCGCTGTCGGTGGCGGTCAAGCCTCCCCAGAAGGCGAGCAGTCCCGAGAGATGCAGCCAGAAGGCGAAATCCTGCTTCTGCTCGCGCTTCAGGTCGACGGCCCAGGCCACTCCCAGGATGACGAGGCCGAAGGCCATCGAGACCTTCGTCCGGACGGACCAGCTCTCGGTCCAGCTTATGGACCGGCCCGAGAGAAGCCAGGGCGTCAGGTCCATGGACATGAACCAGAGAGCCAGAGCGATCACGGCGACGATGAACGGGAAGGGATAGAAGCGCAGGGCGACGAGGCCCGCCAGGATGGCTGCGACCTCCATGGGGAGCCAGCTGCTTTTCACCCAGATGTAGAAATCGCGATAGCGGTCGGGCGCGCCCGCCGCATCCCACCATCCCTGCGACGCCTGAATGCCGTAAACCGCGAGCGGCGCCATGGTGACGGCGACCGCGACCAGCAGGCCGCCGGGCGTGCGCAGCCCGCGCCGGTGCCAGAGGAAGTGACCGGCCAGGACGAAGACCGCGGCGTAGAACAGGGCCGTCACCGTGAGGGCCCGACCGCCCATCTGCTCGAAGGCAAGGGTCGAGAACAGGCCCATGGCCCCGATGACGATCAGGGCGCCCGCATACCAGAGCAGGTGCACGAGATCGAAGCGGACATGCTCGTAAACTGGTAGACGGACGGGCTCCGGCGCGGCGCCCGGCGCCCGGGCCCGCAGCGCGGCCAGAAGCTTCTCGAGCTGCTCCTCGGGCAGCGCGACGATTCTTCCGGCCCGTCTGACCTCGTCTTCGGAAAAGGACATGGCGCGCTCCCGTCACGCCGCCTTCGCACGTCCTGCGACGCGCTGCCACGCATCCACGAGACGCTGGAAACGGCCCGCCATGTCGCTGATGGCGGCTTCGTCCGAAATCTCGCCTTTGAGCCAGCGTCGGGCAGCGTCGTTGAAGATCGTGCGGCCGACCGCGAAGCCCTTCACCTGGGGCTCGCTCGCAGCGGCCGCGAAGGCGGCCTCGAGCTCGTCTTCGGGCGCTTCGAGGCCCAGCAACACGATGCCGCGGCAATAGGGATCGTTCGTCGTGATCACCTCGCCGATGGCATGCCAGGCGGCCGTGTCCGTCTGCGGTTCGAGCTTCCACCAGTCGGGCTTGATGCCGAGATCGTAGAGGCGCTGCAGGATGCCGGCGACCGTGCCGGTGTTCAGGGCACCGTGCTTGCCGGCGATGATCTCGATCAGGAGTTCGCGGCCGATGCGGCGCGCGGCGTCGTGGATGCGCAGCAATTCGCGTTCCTGACGCTCCTTCAGCTCCGCCGGATCGTCCGGATGGTAGAAGCACAGGCACTTGATGGTGTGACCCACGGGCCATTCGACGAGCTGCGCCCCGATGCTGCCGCCGCCCTCGAAATCGAGCGGGCGCGAGCCCGGCAGCTCCACCGGCCGGCCGATCCAGAACGGGTGGTCGGCGGCGCGGAACAGGGCCTCGCGGCCGTGGGTGCCGTCGAGCAGCATGCCGAAGCCGGGACGGCCATCCGCCACGCGCGCTGCGGCCTCGACGGCGAGCACCTTGAAATCGGCGATGCGGTCGGCGGATGCGCCGACCTCCTTCGCCATCGCCTCCATCTGCATGCGGTGATCGATGGCGAACGCCATGAGCGTGTCGGATTGAGGCCGCCGCGTCGTCGCCCAATGGATGTGGTTGATGCCCTCGTCGAAACGGAGCGCCTTGTGGCGACTGCCCTCCTTGAGGAAGTGCTGCAGCTCGGGGAAGGTCGGGATCTCGGGCGAGCAGAGAAGCCGCGAGACCGCGAAGGCGCCGCTGGCATTGGCATAGGCGCAGCAGGTCTCGAGCGCCTCATCCTTCATCCAGCCGCGCAGGAAACCGGACAGGAAGGCGTCGCCCGCGCCGAGCACGTTGTAGACCTCGACCGGAAAGCCCGGACCCTTCACGCCGTCGTCGAGGGAAGCGGGGATCGCGCCGGGAAAAACCACGCAGCCCATGGGGCCGCGCTTGCACACGATGGTCGCCTTCGAAATCGCCCGAATGGCACGGATGGCCTCCAGCGTATTCTCGGAGCCGCCGGCGATGTGCAGTTCCTCCTCCGTGCCGACGACGAGATCGCAATCGGCCAGGATGGGCCTGAGATGCTCCGTCACGGTTTCCGAGCGCACATAGCGCGACTCGCCTGCTCCGTGGCCGAGGAGCCCCCACAGGTTCGGGCGGTAATCCACGTCGAACACCACCTTGCGGCCGTTCGCCTTCGCGATGCGGATCGCCTTCTTCTGCGCGGCGGCCGTGTTCTCGCGGGAGAAGTGCGTGCCGGTGACCACGATGGCCGCGGCGGAGGCGATGAAGCCTTCGTCGATGTCGTACTCGGTCAACGCCATGTCGGCGCAGTTGTCGCGGTAGAAGATGAGGGGAAAGGAGTCTTCGTCCCGGACGCCGAGAATCACGAGCGCCGTCAGGCGCTGCCTGTCGGTGATGATTCCCTGCGTGGCGACGCCCTCGCGCTCCATCTGCTCGCGGATGAAGCGGCCCATGGCCTCGTCGCCCACGCGGGTGACGAGACCCGACTTCAGGCCGAGCCGCGCGGTTCCGATGGCGATGTTCGCCGGGCACCCGCCGACCGCCTTGGAGAAGGACGCCATGTCCTCCAGACGCCCACCGACCTGCTGGCCGTACAAATCGACCGAGGCGCGGCCGATGGTGATAACATCCAGGGTCGGCTTCATGATATTCCTCCCGCTCCCGGAGATGGTCTTCCCAGGACCGTATCCAAGCCTTGTTTCGGCTCTTGCAGCTATAGAATGTTTATTCTATTAGCATCTTACGCTGGAACATCAATTCCAATTTTGCCGTGAGCCGGCAAAAGACCGCGGGGGAAACATGATCAGGATCGCCGTTTTGGGCGCGGGCCGCATCGGCCGCATTCACGGGCGCAACGCCGCCAACCATCCGGGAGCCCGCCTCGTGGCGGTCGCCGATCCGCATGCTCCTGCGGCCCAGGAGCTCGCGGCCGCGACGGGTGCCGAGGTCGCTTCCCTCGACGCGATCGTCGAGCGCTCCGACGTGGATGCCATCCTCATCTGCACGCCGACCACGACGCATGCCGACCTGATCGAGCGCGGCGCGCGCGCCGGCAAGGCCGTGTTCTGCGAGAAGCCGGTCGATCTCTCCAGCGCCCGCATCGAGACGTGCCTGAGCACGGTCGAGAAGTCCGGCACGCCGCTCATGATCGGCTTCAACCGCCGCTTCGATCCGAACTTCGCCAGCCTGCGCAGGCGCCTCGCCGACGGCGAAGTGGGCGAGGTGGAGCTGGTGACGATCCTGTCCCGCGATCCCGGCCCGCCACCAGTGAGCTACATCGCGACCTCGGGCGGCCTCTTCCGGGACATGATGATCCATGATCTCGACATGGCGCGCTTCCTGCTCCTCGGCGACGAGCCGGTGGAGGTTCACGCGGTCGGCTCCTCCCTCGTCGATCCGGCGATCGGGCAGGCGGGCGACGTGGACACGGCGGCCGTGATGCTGAAGACCGCCAAGGGCCGGATCGTCCAGATCTCCAATTCCCGCCGCGCCACCTACGGCTACGACCAGCGCATCGAGGTGCATGGCTCGAAGGGCATGATCCGCGCGGGCAACATCCACCGTACCACGGTCGAGGTGGCGAACGCCTCCGGCATCACGGCCGACCCGGTGCAGGACTTCTTCCTGGAACGCTACGCCGAGGCCTACAGGGACGAGCTCGGCGCCTTCCTGGACGCGGTCCGCGACGGCAAGCCCTGCAATCCCACCGGCCAGGACGGGCTCATGGCCCAGCGCCTGGCGGATGCGGCAACCGAGTCGGCGCAGACCGGCAAGCCGGTGAAGCTGTAATCCAGGCTTCCAGAATAAAGCACTGTCATCCCGGCGAAGGCCGGGATCCATAACCGCGACGATCGGGCAGAGGAGCGCAACGACAAGCGCTCCGCTTCTGTGCCATCGCGCGACGTCTATGGATTCCCGCCTGCGCGGGAATGACAGTGGTGAGTTTAAAACTCCACTTTTCTGCCGCCGATCCTACCCTTCCGCCCGCTTCTCCGCCGTGCCGACGGCCAGCGCCATGGCGAGCGCGAAGGAGGCTGAAAGGGACCGGAAGGCGCCGAAATCGGCCTCGGCGACTTCGAGCCATACGTCCGCGTTCGTGACCAGCGGACTGAAGGCGGAATCCGTGATCGCCACCACCGGGATGCGGCTTCGCGCGGCGACCGCCGTGAGATCCACGGTGGCGGACGCATAGGGCGTGAAGCTGATGGCCAGCACCGCGTCCCGCTCCGTCGCCGTCGCCAGTTGCTCGGGCCCGAGCTGGGCGATGTGGTCGATCAGGATCGCCCGCACTCCCAGCTTGCCGAACGCATAGGCGCAGTAGGCGGCAATCGGAAACACCCGGCGCGCGCCGAGGAGATAGATCGTGTCGGCTTTCGCCAGGGTCTCGATGGCGCGGGACAGCTGCTCCGGCCGCACGGAGCCGCGCATGCGCTCCAGGGACACGATAGCGGCGTTGGCGAAACCTTCCAGGAGGGAGGCCGCGTGAACGTGGTGGCCTTCGGCGTCCCGCAGAACCCGCAGGCGCTCGCGGTAATCCGGAAAACGCTCCCGCAGGCGGTCGCGAAAGATCTGCTGCAGATGGGAGAAGCCCTCGTAGCCGAGGCTCTTGGCGAACCGGACCAGGGTGGAGGGCTGCACGCCGGCATGCTCCGCGATCCCCGCGACCGTCCCGAAGGCGACCTCCTCCGGGTGGTCCATCGCGAAGGCGGCAAGCTGCTTCAGGCGCTTCGGCATCGAGTCGCGGCGGCTGAGCAGGAGCGCCCTCAGGGCTTCGTAATCCCCAGGGACCGCCTCCATCACCGTGTCTGCCGAACCGGCCATGCTCTTCCCGGTTTCCATCGGTCCTTTCCCAGCCTGAAAACCGGGACCTTGACACCTGTCCTGCAAAAATGGAATAAAAATTCTAATATATAAACAAAAAAGGTCCCTGTGTTCCGTTTAGGCGGATCCTGGACCGGCAGAGGAAACGCCAGACGAAAGATGATTCGGCTTTCGGATCATTTGTTTTCCCTTCTGCCAACTCAATCGCGCGGCCGGCAGGCCGTAGCGTTCGCCGCAGCGGATTTTGCGGCGAGATGCTCGAATGAGAACCCATGTGGGAGGAAACAAATGAAGTCGTTCATCACGGGTCTGGCCGCAGCCGCCGCCCTGACCCTCGCGGCCGCCGCTCCGGCTGCCGCGCAGCAGAATACCCGCATCATCGTGGTCAGCCACGGCCAGGCCAACGATCCGTTCTGGTCGGTGGTCAAGAACGGCGTGACGGCAGCCGGCCAGGACATGAAGGTCCAGGTCGATTACCGCGCGCCCGAGACCTTCGACATGGTCGCCATGAGCCAGCTCATCGATGCGGCCGTGAACCAGAAGCCGTCCGGCCTCATCGTGTCGATCCCTGATGCGTCGGCGCTCGGCCCCTCGATCCAGAAGGCGGTGGCGGCCGGCATTCCGGTCATCTCCATGAATTCCGGCTCCGACGTCTCGAAGAAGCTCGGGGCGCTGCTCCACGTCGGCCAGGACGAGCTCGACGCCGGCAAGGCCGCGGGCGCGAAGCTCAAGGAGATGGGCGGCAAGGTCGGGCTGTGCGTGAACCACGAGGTCGGCAACGTCTCGCTCGATCTGCGCTGCAAGGGCTTCTCGGAAGGCTTCGGCGGCAAGGTCACGGTGCTACCGGTGTCGAACGATCCGTCCGACATCCGCGCCAAGGTGAAGGCGGCCCTGGCATCCGACTCCTCCATCGATACCATCATGGCGCTCGGCGCCCCGCTCTCGGGCGAGCCGACGGTGGCCGCCGTGAAGGACGCGGGCAAGACCGGCGCCGTGCGGGTCGCTTCCTTCGACCTGTCGGCCAACTTCCTGAAAGCCGTCGCGGCGGGCGAAGCCGCCTTCGCGGTCGACCAGCAGCAATACCTGCAGGGTTATCTGCCGGTCGTCTTCCTGGCGCTTCACGCGAAGTACGGCCTGATCCCGGGCGGCGACGTTCCGTCCGGCCCGAACCTGATCACGAAGGACAAGGCCGCGCAGGTGGTCGAGCTCTCGGCCAAGGGCATCCGCTAAGACGCTCAAGAGCCCGCGACCCATCCGGTCGCGGGCTTTCTGTTCAAGATGTCATTGGGAGGCATTCATGGTGAACACCACCCAGCCGACCGCCGATTTGTCTCCGGCTCCGGCCGTCAAGCAGATTCAGGATGAGCGCCTGAAGGAGGTCTCCCTCCTGACGAAGATCATGCGCAGGCCCGAACTCGGCGCATTGGCCGGCCTCATCCTGGTCACGATCTTCTTTTTCTCGACCGCCGATGCGTCCATGTTCACGCTGGCGGGCCTGATGAACATTCTCTCTCCCGCGTCGCAGCTCGGCATTCTGGCGATCGCGGCGGCGCTGCTCATGATCGGCGGGGAATTCGACCTCTCCATCGGCTCGATGGTGGCTTTCGCGGGCCTCATCTTCGGCTCCTTCCTCACCATCACCGGATGGCCCCTGCTGCTCGCGATCGCCGCCACCTTCGTGCTCGCGGCCCTGCTCGGCGGCCTCAACGGACAGATCGTCATCCGCACGAGGCTTCCGTCCTTTATCGTGACGCTCGCCTTCCTGTTCATCCTGCGCGGGCTCTCGCTCGTGGGCCTCAAATGGGCGACCGGCGGCTCGACCCAGATGCGCGGCATCGGCGACCAGGGCGGTGAAGGGATCGTCCGCGAGATCTTCTCGGGCAATGCGCTCGAAGGGCTGTTCTCCTGGCTCGCCGCCCATGACGTCGTCGCCAAGTTTCCGAACGGGATGCCGACGGTGACGGGAATCCCGGTCTCCATCGTCTGGTTCGTCCTCTTCGCCCTCGTGGCGACCTGGGTGCTCCTGCGCACGCGGGTCGGCAACTGGATCTTCGCGGCGGGCGGCGATCCCAATGCGGCGCGCAATTCCGGCGTGCCGGTGGACCGGGTGAAGACCGGCCTCTTCATGCTCACCGCCTGCGCGGCGGCCCTGGTCGCGATCCTCACCGTGCTCGATGCGGGCTCCACCGATGCGCGGCGCGGCTTCCAGAAGGAGTTCGAAGCCATCATCGCGGCCGTCATCGGCGGCTGCCTGCTCACGGGCGGCTACGGCTCGGCCATCGGGGCCTTCTTCGGCGCCATCATTTTCGGCATGGTGTCCATCGGGCTGACCTACACGCGCTTCGACTCGGACTGGTTCCAGGTCTTCCTGGGCGCCATGCTGCTGCTCGCGGTGCTGTTCAACAACTTCATCCGCCGCAAGGTGACGGGAGAGCGCTGATGGCCACGAACGCTCCGCTCATCGAGATCCGCGACCTCGTCAAGCATTTCGGCTCCGTGATTGCGCTCTCGGGCGTCTCGCTCACCGTCAATCGCGGCGAGGTCATGTGCCTCCTCGGGGACAATGGCGCCGGCAAGTCCACGCTCATCAAGACGCTCGCCGGCGTTCACAGGCCCACATCGGGCGAGTACCTGGTCGAGGGCAGGCCGGTCGCCTTCACGAGCCCGCGCGATGCGCTCGATGCGGGCATCGCGACCGTCTACCAGGATCTCGCGATGATCCCGCTCATGTCGGTGACGCGCAACTTCTTCATGGGGCGGGAGCCCGTGAAGGGCGTCTGGCCCTTCCGGCATGTGGACTTCGATCACTGCGATGCGGTGACCCGCGAGGAGATGTACAGGATCGGCATCGACGTGCGCGATCCGCACCAGGCGGTGGGGACGCTCTCCGGCGGTGAACGGCAATGCGTGGCGATCGCGCGCGCGGTCTATTTCGGCGCCAAGGTGCTGATCCTCGACGAGCCGACCTCGGCGCTCGGCGTGGCCCAGACCTCGATGGTGCTGAAATACATCCATCAGGTCCGGCAGAAGGGCCTCGGGGTCATCTTCATCACGCACAACGTGCGCCACGCCTACGCGGTGGGCGACCGCTTCACGGTGCTCAACCGCGGCAAGACGCTCGGGACTTACGCGAAATCCGAGATCGCCATCGACGAACTCCAGAACCTCATGGCCGGCGGAAAGGAGCTGCAGGTTCTGTCGGGCGAACTCGGCGGCATGGTCTAGGAGGGTGGTCATGGCAGGTCTCGGCGTCGGCCTCGTCGGAACGGGCTTCATGGGCAAGTGCCATGCCTTTGCCTGGAACGCGGTCTCAACCATCTTCGAGGGCGTTCCGCATCCGCGTCTCGCGGTGCTGGCGGAGGTCTCGCAGGACCTGGCCGACAGGAAGGCGCGGGAGCTGGGATTCGCGCGGGCGACGGGAGACTGGCGCTCCCTCGTGGCGGATCCCGCGGTCGACGTGGTCTCCATCACGACGCCCAATGCCTTCCACCCCGAGATCGCCATCGCGGCGCTGGAGGCGGGAAAGCATGTCTGGTGCGAGAAGCCCATGGCGAACCGGCTCGCCGATGCCGAGCGGATGCTCGCGGCCGCCCGCGCCTCCGGCAAGGTCGCGGCGCTCGGCTACAACTACATCCAGAACCCCATCATCCGCCTGATCCGGCGCCTGCTCGACGAGGGCAAGGTCGGCGAGGTCAATCACGTCCGCTTCGAGATGGACGAGGATTTCATGGCCGACCCGGAGGAGCTCTTCTCCTGGCGGAGCGGGGCGGCGGCCGGCTACGGCGCTCTCGACGATTTCGGCGTTCATCCTCTCAGTCTCGTCCGGGTGCTGTTCGGCGGCGTGCGGCGTGTCTGCGGGCACATGGCGAAGCCTTATGCGGACCGTCCCGTGCAGGGAGGCGGACGCCGCGACGTCGAGACCTGCGACATCGCCACGACCCTGATCGAGCTGGAGAACGGCGCATCCGGCATGATCGCCGTCAACCGCGCGGCCTGGGGCCGGAAGGGCCGGATCTGCGTGCAGATCTTCGGATCGCAAGGCTCCATCCTGTACGACCAGGAGCGCATGAACGAGGTGCAGCTCTACACCGCCGACGGACCGAAGGAGACGCGGGGCTTCCGCACCATCCTCAGCGCGCCGCATCATCCGCCCTATGACAGGTTCATTCCGGCGCCCGGCCACAGCCTCGGCTTCAACGATCTCAAGATCATCGAATGCCGCGAGCTGATCCGGCGCATCGATGGGGAAGCCGCGCACCTGATCGAGTTCGAGGACGGCATCCATATCGAGCGGACCGTGGGCGCGATGGCGCGCAGCGCTCATGAGGGCCGCTGGATCGACGTGGCTGCCTGAAAAGGCTGGATCGTCACCCCGCGTGCGCCTTCACCACTTCCAGAAACGCATCCGCGTAGCGATCCAGCTTCGCCCGTCCGACGCCATGGATCTCGCCGAAGGCCCGCACGGTCGCGGGGCGCTTCACGGCCATGTCGATGAGGCTGCGGTCCGAGAAGATCACGTAGGCCGGTACGCCCTCTTCCTTGGCAAGCCGCGTCCGCAGCGCCTTCAGGTCGAGAAGCAGCGGATCGTCGGTCGGCACCACGGATTCCGCTTCCATTCTGGAGCGCCTGCGGCGGCGTTCGGCAGGCTTCATGAGCACGTCGGAGCGAAGCTCGATCCGCTCCTGGCCCTTCAGCACGGCGACGCCTCTGTCGGTGATGGTCCAGCGTCCGTATTCGGCGAGCTCCAGTCCCACGAGACCGGCGGCATAGATCTGGCGCAGCAGCGAGCGCCATTCCGTCTTCGAGCGGTCGGCCCCGACCCCGAAGGTCTTGAGCTTGTCATGACCGAAGCGGCGGATGGAGTCCGTGCCTTCGCCCACCAGAATGCTGATGAGGTGTTCGGTGCCGAAGCGCTCACCCGTGCGGACGATGGCCGAGAGCAGCTTCTGCGCCTCGATGGTGCCGTCGAACGACATGACGCCGTCGATGCACAGGTCGCAATTGCCGCAGGGCTCCGTGCTCTCACCGAAATAGGCGAGCAGGGTCTGGCGGCGGCAGCGCGGCGCTTCGCACAGGGCCACCAGCGCATTGAGGCGCTGGCGCTCGACACGCTTCTGCTCGTCCGATGCCTCGCTGTCCTCGATCTGGAGGCGGCGCAGGCGCATGTCGTCGAGACCGTAGAGGGTGAGCGTGTCGGCGGGCGCTCCGTCGCGGCCCGCGCGGCCAATCTCCTGGTAATAGGCCTCGATGGATTTCGGCAGGGCCGCATGGGCGACGAAGCGCACGTCGGGCTTATCGATGCCCATGCCGAAGGCGACCGTTGCCACCATCACGACGCCATCCTCCTGCAGGAAGATGTCCTGGTTCTTGGCGCGATCCGCTTGCGCCATTCCGGCGTGGTAGGACAGGGCCCGATAGCCCGCCTGGCTCAAGGAATCCGCCAGCCGTTCGGTCGCGTCGCGGGACGAGCAATAGACGATGCCGCTTTCGTGCCGGTGCTTGCCCAGGAAGGAGAAGAGCTGGCGCTTCGCGTGTTCCTTGGCCTGCATGGCGAGGCGCAGGTTGGGCCGATCGAAGCCGTGGATGAAGAGGCGCGGCTCCTCCTCGAACAGGCGATGCATGATGTCGCCGCGGGTCGCCACGTCGGCCGTCGCGGTGAGCGCGATGGTCTGCACGTTGCCCAGACGCCGGCGCACATCGCCGAGCATGGCGTATTCGGGGCGGAAATCGTGCCCCCATTGCGACACGCAATGGGCCTCGTCGATGGCGAGCAGGTTGACGCCCGCGCGGCCCAGCCACTCGGTCGTGCCCGTATTCGCAAGGCGCTCGGGCGAGGCATAGAGAATGCGCATCCGCCCGTCCCGCACCGCATCGGTGACGCGCCTGTTCTCGGCGGGATCGTTGGCGGAGTTGAGGCTGCCCGCCTCGATGCCGAAATGGCGAAGCGCCGCCACCTGATCGCGCATGAGGGCGATCAGCGGCGACACCACGAGGGTCAGCCCCCGCCGGGCCAGCGTCGGCAACTGGTAGCAGAGCGACTTGCCGGCCCCTGTCGGCATGATCGCCAGGACGTCCTCGCCGGCCAGCACGGCGCGCACGATCTCTTCCTGTCCTTCGCGGAAGGAGGGGAAGCCGAAAACGTCGTGGAGAATCTTGGCGGGATCGATCACGTCTGCCGTGTGGCCGAGGAGAGGCCCGAGGTCAATGCGGCATCGGGAATCTCAAGGAAGGCCAGCGCGCCTCGTGCGGCCGCGATTCCGGTCGCGAAGGTGGCCTGGAGCAGGTAGCCGCCCGTGGGCGCCTCCCAGTCCAGCATCTCGCCGGCAACGAAAACACCGGGCATGCGGCGCAGCATCAGGTGTCCGTCCGTCTCGCCGAAAGGGACGCCCCCGGCGGTGGAGATGGCCCGCTCCAGGGATTTCGTGCCCGTCAGGGACAGGGGCACGGCCTTGATGAGCCGGGCCAGGGCGTCGGGCTCGGGAGGCAGGGCGGGGGCCGATTCGCGCAGCAGGGCGATGCCCAGAGGGCTCAGCCCCGCGGTCTTGCGCAGGAAGGTGGAGGCGGATTGCCCTTTCCGGGGTGCGCTCAGCCGCTTCGTCAGCGCCTCCGCGGAAAGGTCGGGCCTGAGATCGACATGGAGGGTGGCGCTGCCCTGCCGCTGGATCGCGTCCCTGAGCCGCGCCGAGAGGGCATAGACGGCGCCGCCCTCGATCCCGTCCGCCGTGACGACAGCCTCGCCCCGGACCGTCACCCCCTCGAAGGTGAGGGCGATCCGCTTCAGGGGCTCGCCCTCGAAGCGGCTGCGAATCACCTCGGACCAGGGAAGGGTGAAGCCCATATTGGCAGGGCGCAGGGGCGATACGGGGATTCCACGTTCCGCGAGGGGGGCCGTCCAGCGCCCATCGGATCCGAGGCGCGGCCAGCTGGCGCCGCCGAGAGCCAGGATCGTGGCGTCGGCCCGGGCGGCGACCGTTCGTCCGGCCGAATCGGTGAACACGAGGCGGCCCTCATGGTCCCAGCCCTGCCAGTGGTGCCGCAGGGCGAAGCGCACGCCCAAGGATTCGAGGCGCATCAGCCAGGCGCGCAGAAGCGGCGAGGCCTTGAAGGCCTTCGGGAAGACGCGCCCGCTCGAGCCGACGAAGGTCTCCTGCCCTAGGCCTTCGCACCACTCGCGCAGATCCTCGGGGCGGAAGGCTTCGAGCAGGGGACGCAGGGCATGTCCGGCCTCGGCATAGCGGGTGACGAACCGCTCGAAATCCTCGGAATGCGTCAGGTTCAGGCCGCCCCGTCCGGCCATGAGGAGCTTGCGTCCGACCGAGGGCATCCGGTCGTAGACGGTGACACCGAGCCCGGCTCTGCCCAGAACCTCCGCCGCGATCAGGCCGGTGGGACCTCCGCCGATGACGGCGACTTGGTGGGAACGGGAGGGCAGGGGCATGCGGTCAGCTGACGCGGGTCAAGAGGAGGGCCGAAACTGGACCCTTCGCCTACGTCATGGCATGCAGCCGCATCGGGTCATGGTTGTTGCACATGACCGCCATAGACTATTTTTTCAAGGGGAACGGCGCTCAACGCCGTCCGAAGGGGACTTTTCCATGCGGATCGTTTGTCTTGGCGCCCTGATCGTCCTGGGGCTCGCCGGCTGCGCGACGGAGGCGTCGCTGACGCCCACCAGCACCGTCCTGTCCAGCTCGACGGGCGATGCGGCCGCGGCCGCATCGCTGATCTCGGCCTATCGCGTGGCGCACGGGCTGAGCCCGGTGACGGTCGACACCACCCTGAACAAGGCCGCGGAACAGCAGGCTCGGGTCGTCGCCGCGGCGGGACAGCTCAGCCACGGCAGTTTCGCCAGCCGCATGGATCAGTACGGCATCATGGGCTACGCGGCCGAGAACCTTTCGGCGGGCTCCTCGTCGGTGGACGGCGCGATCAACCGCTGGAAGGCCTCTCCCGGTCACAACACCAATCTGCTGATGCCCCAGGCGCGGAAGATTGGCCTCGCCCGCGCGGACGCCAACAACCGCTACGGCCGCTACTGGGCGCTCGTCCTCGGGCAGTAGCAAAGCCGCAGCAAAGCCGCTCCTGGACACAAACAGGGCCGTGGCGCGTTAGGAGCTTGGTTCTTCTCTTCGACGCGTCTCATGACACATCAGCAAATGCTCGCCTTCGCCATCGTCGCCGGGATGATGGCGCTCTTCGTCTGGGGACGCCTGCGCTACGATCTCGTGGCGGTCCTGTCGCTGCTGGTGGCCGTTCTGGTCGGCATCGTGCCGGCCGACAAAGCCTTTTCGGGATTCAGCGACGACATCGTCATCATCGTGGCGAGCGCGCTTCTGGTCAGCGCCGCAGTCGCGAAGTCCGGAGTGCTCGAGGCCGCCCTGAACCGGATCTCGCCCTATCTGCGGACGGCCCAGATCCAGGTCGCCGTGCTGGTGGGCGTGGTGACGGTCCTCTCGGCCTTCGTGAAGAACATCGGCGCGCTGGCGATGATGATCCCCGTCGCGTTCCAGATCGCGCGGCGCACCAGGACCTTGCCGTCATGCTTTCTCATGCCGATGGCTTTCGGATCCCTGCTCGGGGGGATCGTGACCCTGGTGGGCACCTCGCCCAACATCATCGTGTCGCGGGTCAGGCGCGAATTGCTGGGCGAGCCCTTCGGCATGTTCGATTTCACGCCCGTCGGCCTCGGCATCGCCGTCGCGGGCGTTCTCTTCCTCTCCTTCGGCTACCGGCTTCTGCCACAAGGCCGCAAGGGCGCCGCCTCCCTCGACGAGGCGCTCAACATCAAGGACTACGTCACGGAAGCGCGGGTCACGCCCGATTCCGAGGTGATCGGCCAGACGGTGGCGGATCTGCACAGGCTGGCCAACGACGAGGTGAAGGTTGCGGCCATCATCCGCAACGAGACCCGCAGCTCCAGTCCCCTGCCGGATGCGATGATCCGCGAGAACGACCTGCTCATGCTCGAGGGCGAGCCGGATGCCCTGGAAAGCACCGTCGCCCGGGCCGGCCTGAGGCTCAGCCGCGACCATCGCAGGCCGGAGACCGAGGAGGCGACGGACGAGATCGGCGTGATCGAGGCCATCATCGGTCCGAGCTCGGTCCTGGCGGGGCTGTCCGCCGAGCGGATCGCCCTCTACGAGAGCTTCCAGGTCAACCTGATCGCGGTCAGCCGCAGCGGCGAGCGCTTCAAGGAGCGCCTGCGCACCATCACCCTGCGCCCGGGCGACGTGATCGTGCTTCAGGGCAATCTGACGAAGCTGCCGGACACGCTGCGCCGCCTCGGGTGCCTGCCCCTGGCCGAGCGAGACATCCGGCTCGGCAGCGCCCGCAGAAGCCTTCTGCCCATCGCGGTTCTCGCCTGCGCCATGGTCTTGGTGGCTTTCGACATCCTGCCCGTCACGATCGCCTTCTTCGGCGCAGGCGCCCTCCTGGTCCTGTTCGGCACCCTCACCCTGCGCGAGGCCTACGAGACCATCGAGTGGCCCATCATCGTCATGCTGGGCGCCCTTATTCCCGTCAGCGAATCCATCCGCACCACGGGCGGCACCGATCTGATCGCTGGATGGCTCTCGTCCGTCGGCAGCCAGCTGCCGCCCACGGGCGCGCTCGTGCTCATCATGGTGGCCGCCATGGCGGTGACGCCGTTCCTGAACAATGCCGCCACCGTCCTGGTGATGGCTCCCATCGCGGCAAGCTTCGCCCATCAGCTCGGCTTCCGGCCGGATGCGTTCCTGATGGCGGTGGCGATCGGCGCGGCCTGCGACTTCCTCACGCCCATCGGGCACCAGTGCAACACCCTCGTGATGGGGCCCGGAGGCTACCGGTTCGGCGATTACTGGCGGCTCGGGCTGCCCCTGTCGATCATCGTCGTGGTGGTCGGCACGCCCCTCATCATGCTGTTCTGGCCCCTGCGGTAGGGGATTGACCTCACGGCAGGCCGGCCGCGAGGAGAAGCGCGGTGCCCACCGCCGACGAGGCGAGCGCGACGATCATGGCCCAGCAATGGAGACGGTCGCGCTCCTCCTGGTTCAGCAGGGGGCGGATCCGCGAATCGGAGCGGCCGAAGATGAAGCTGGTGTTCCTCGCGGGCCGCGGCGCATGCGGCATGATGCAGAAGCTCGACCTCACGGCAGGGCGTCCCCTCTCGTCGCGCAGGTTGGCGGCGCCGTAGGACGGATCGTGAGAGGTCTGCGAACTCATGGCGGCCACGGCTTCGGAGGAACAGATCATGCGCCCAAACTGGCCCCGAAGGCGTGAACGCAAGGTAAAGGCGCCGCGCGGCTTCTGTTTATAATTGACGGGGCGTAAATGCCGGGAGCCGCGGGACCTCCGCCCCGGCCACAGGAAACGGGTCGCGGACAGGTCCTTTTCCGTGCGATTGGCCCTGCGTTCAGAAAACCGGAAAGCGCGGAAATGACGCAGGGCACCATTCAAAAATCCATGACGGCATCCGATTGGGCGATGCTGGCGATCCTGTCGATCGTCTGGGGCGGATCCTTCCTGTTCATCGGCGTGGCCGTCCGCGAGTTGCCGCCGCTGACCATCGTGGCCCTGCGGGTCGCCATGGCGGCTGTCGTGCTGCGGCTCGTCCTCGGGCTGCTGGGCGTGAGCCTGCCTCGCGGACGCCAGGTCTGGGGCGCCTTTCTGGGCATGGGGATCCTCAACAACGTCATTCCCTTCACCCTGATCGTCTGGGGCCAGAGCCACATCGCCAGCGGGCTCGCGTCCATTCTCAACGCCACCACGCCGCTCTTCACCGTGATCGTGGCGCATTACCTCACCAACGACGAACGGTTGACGGCGCAGCGCCTCGCCGGGGTCCTCGTCGGATTCGCCGGCGTCGCCGTCATGATCGGGTCCGCCGTGCTGATGGCCTGGAATGCCGACGTGCTGGCGCAGCTGGCGGTCCTGGGCGCAGCCCTCTCCTATGCGTTCTCCGGGGTTTACGGGCGGCGCTTCAAGACCATGGGTATTCCGCCGCTGGCGACCGCAGCCGGGCAGGTGACGATGTCGAGCTGCATCCTGCTGCCCCTCGCTCTCGTGGTCGACCGCCCGTGGACGCTGCCGGTGCCGAGCACGGGCGCCATGCTGTCCCTCGCGGCCCTGGCCCTTCTGTCGACGGCCTTCGCGTATCTTCTCTTCTTCCGCCTGCTCGCGCGGGCGGGGGCCACGAATGTGGGCCTGGTGACGTTCCTCATTCCGGTCAGCGCCATCCTGTTCGGGGCGCTGGTCCTGGGCGAGACGCTGGAGACGCGTCACATGGCCGGAATGGCCCTCATCGGGGCGGGGCTCGTCCTGATCGACGGCCGTCTCGTCTCAGGAGTCGGCAGGCGCCTCAGTGCGAGGAAGCCGGCACCGCACGGAAATGGTTGAACATCATATCGGGCGCGCTGGTGTTGTGGCGCGAGGGGACGAGGCGCCCCATCCAGGCATCCGTCGCCTTGGCGCGGTCGAAGCTCATGATCGGCTCCTCGCGCCAGGCGCGGGCCTTTTCCTCCCGCACGGCGATGCGGGCCGCATCCGCGTTGAACTCGGTCACGTACATGGAGCGCAGGGCCGCGAAGGGATGACCGGAGACGGCCTGTTCGAGGCTGACATCCAGGGTCAGGCGCTCCTCGGTGAGGGCCTTCACCGCAACCTTCGCCCGCCCGCCCTGCGCGAGAGTGAGCGTGAAGGTCATGGCGTCGGGATCGATGGCGACGTCCTTCAGGTTCACCACGGGGCGCCGGTCGAACTCCACCGGGCCGACCAGGAAGGAGGAGCCGTAGGAGCTCCATTCCAGATGCGGGGGCGGCAGGGGCTTGATGCGCCAGTAGCCGTCGCCCGGATAGAGCACGAGCACCTCGTCCGCCCGGCCATCTCGCTTCTTCAGGAGCTGGAGCAGGTGGATCCTGCGGTGGACCTCGTTGCCGATCGTCACCGTAACGTCGCTCGGGCGCCAGAACTCGGTGAAGGAGAGACCCATGATCCGGATGTCGTCGCTCTCATAGAGCGTGGTCATGGTCGGGTGCGGCTTCGCCGAGGTTTCGGCCGAAATGTCCTCGCAGGCCGTCCAGTCCGGCTCCCAGCGGTCCTGGCGCAGGCCGCCGATATAGGCCGGATGCACGGCCTCGATCTGGAAGTTCTTCACCTCCGGTGAGGCGAAGTTGATGGCGATGTTGTCCTTTTCCGCGCAGAGCACGGGCTCGCTCGCATTCGTGACCTCGACGGCAAGGCCGTCGAGGGTGGCGGCGTTCGCCGTGGAGACGAATCCGAGGAGGCCAAGAGCGATGAGGCGTGGAAAAGACATGCGCATCGTCCGAATTGTGACGGGGAGCGGGACGGCCGGGCCGTCGGGCAAGCGCACAGATAACGCGGCCCGGCCGTCCCGTCGAGCCGCCGTCCCCTCGAGCCAAGGGCTCTTCCGCCCGTTCTGTTGAACCGGCATGGCAGCCATCACATCTCTGGGATTAGGGTTCGGGATCGGCCTGTGGTAAGGTGCCCTCATCCTGGAAGCTTGGCTTCAAGGGCGGTCCGCCCCTATTGAGACCCTTCCGCCGCAGAAACAAGGACCGTTTCCTGAGCTTGCCGATGATGCGCCTCACCCTGAGCCTGTCCGATTGCCCCGCCGCGACCTCCGTCGAGAGGGCGGTCATGGAGTTCCGCAGCGCCCGTCCCGTGGTGATCGACGGGGCGGAGGCGAGCGTGCTCGCGGTCGGTGTCGAGAGCCTGGACGAGACCCTCTGTGCCGAGCTGGAGGCCATTGCGGGCGGCCATGCCCATCTGGTTCTGCCTGCGGCACGCCTGCGCCACCTCGGCCTGGAGCGCGAGGCTCCGGGGCTGGTGGCGCTTCCCGTCGTGGACCGGGAGCGGATCGAGACCCTGGCCCTGAAGGTCGATAGCCGCATCGATGCGCCGGTCCGGATGGCGGAAGCCGTGGACGAGGAGGCGCTCGAGCTCGCCCGCCTGTCCCTTGTCCTGCCGGCTGTGATCGTGGTGCCGCTGGCCACCGGGATCGAGGCCGATCCGTCCCTCGTCCGCGTCTCGGGCGCGGCCATCCGGGACTACCGGCGCGCCCGGGCGACGGACCTGAAGATCGTCAGCCGCGCGCCCGTGCCGCTCGAGGGCGCGCCGACCAGCGAGTTCGTGGTGTTTCGCGGCGGCGAGGGCCTGCGCGATCAGGTGGCCATCATCGTCGGCAAGCCCGATCTCTCCCGGCCCGTGACCGTTCGCCTGCATTCGGCCTGCCTCACGGGCGATCTCTTCGGCAGCCTCAAATGCGATTGCGGCGACCAGCTGCGGCATACCGTGCGGTCCATGGCCGAGGGTGAGGGCGGCATTCTGCTCTATCTCGATCAGGAGGGGCGCGGAAACGGCCTCGCCAACAAGATCCGCGCCTACAAGCTCCAGTCCCAGGGCTACGACACCTATGACGCCGACGAGGTTCTGGGCTTCGAGGCGGATCAGCGCCGCTTCGATTTCGCGGCCGTCATGCTCAAGAAGCTGGGCGTGAGCGCTGTGCGCCTCATGACCAACAATCCCCAGAAGATCAGGGCGCTCGTCGAGGCAGGCCTCGAGGTGATCTCGGATCATCGGGTGCTGGGCCGCCCGACGGCGGAAAATGTCAGCTATCTGGCGTCGAAACGCGACCGGGCCGGACACTACATCGACCTGGAAGGCCTGCTGGCCTGCTCCAGCAAGGACTGACCGCAAGAGCCGAGGCGTTCCACCTTAAGTTCATATTGCTGCCCTGACCTAACGTTCTAGCTTATTCCCTGGCGGAATGACCGCTTCGGCCTGACCGCCTAACCACGTGTGCCGGCACGCACCGGCAGGTTAAGGGGAAACGCTCATGTGGAGCCAGGTCTATAACCCATTCGGCAACGCAACGTTGTCGACCATCGCGGCCGCCATTCCGGTGGTCCTTCTCTTAGTCATGATCGCCTCCGGAAAGGTGAAGGCGCACATCGCCGCCTTGATCGCCCTCGTCGCGGCGATCGTGGTCGCGGTCTTCCTGTTCACCATGCCGGCAAACCTCGCGATCCGCGCCGCGCTCTTCGGCGTCGTGACAGGCATGTTCCCGATCGGATGGATCATCCTGAACGTGATCTTCCTCTACCGGCTGACGGTCGAGAGAGGGTGGTTCGCGACCCTTCAGCAATCGGTCGGCGGGATCACGGCCGACCGCCGGCTGCAGCTCCTGCTGGTGGCCTTTTCCTTCGGGGCCTTCTTCGAAGGGGCCGGCGGCTTCGGCACGCCGGTCGCCGTCACGGGCGCGATCCTCATCGGTCTCGGCTTCTCGCCGCTCGCCGCCTCCGGCCTTTCGCTGATCGCCAACACAGCCCCGGTGGCCTACGGTGCTCTCGGCGCCCCGATCCAGGGCCTGGCCTCCGTCACCGGCCTCGATCCTTACGTGCTCGGCGCCATGGTCGGACGGCAGCTGCCCTTCTTCTCGCTCATCGTTCCGTTCTGGCTCATCTGGGTCTTCGCCGGCTTCCGCGGCATGATGCAGATCTGGCCGGCCGTTCTGGTCTGCGGCGTGTCCTTCGCGATCCCGCAATTCCTGATCTCGAACTACATCAACCCGTGGATCGTCGACATCGGCGCGTCCCTGATCTCGATGGCCTGCCTCGTCGGTTTCCTGCGGATCTGGCAGCCGAGAGAGATCTGGACCTCGCCGGCCCTGCGCTCGCACGACGACTCGGCCTCCACCATGCCGCAGCCGGCTCCGCTCGGCGCCGGCACGTCCAATGTGCCGCGCCAGGCGACCCGCGACGAGATCGTCTGGGCCTGGGTGCCGTGGATCATCCTGTCGGTGATCGTGGCGATCTGGGGCACCGGCTGGTTCAAGGCCCTGGTCAACCCGATCTTCACCTGGAACTATCCGATCCCGGGCCTGCACAACATCGTCCAGAAGGTCGCTCCGATCGTGGCGGCGCCCACGCCCGAGCCTGCGGTCTTCGCCTTCACCTACATGTCCTACACGGGCACGGGGGTGCTGATCGCGGCGATCATCGCCGGTTTCGTCATGGGCTTTTCGCCCCTGCGGCTGGTGACGGCCTGGTTCGAGACGATCTGGGTGCTCCGGTATTCCCTGATCACCATTGCGTCGATGCTGGCCATCGGCACGCTCACCCGCTTCGCGGGCGTGGACGCCACTCTCGGCCTCGCCTTCGCAGGCACGGGAATCCTGTACCCGTTCTTCGGGACGTTGCTCGGCTGGCTCGGCGTGGCACTGACCGGTTCGGATACGGCCTCCAACGTGCTGTTCGGCGGCCTGCAGAAGATCACCTCCGGGCAGCTCGGCTTGTCGCCGATCCTCATGGCGGCGGCGAACTCCTCGGGCGGCGTCATGGGCAAGATGATCGACGCCCAGTCCATCGTGGTGGCGTCCACGGCGACGAACTGGTTCGGCCACGAAGGCACTATCCTGCGCTTCGTCTTCTGGCACTCCATCGTGCTCGCCTGCTTGGTCGGCATCCTGGTGATGCTGCAGGCCTATGTCCATCCGTTCTCGGCGATGGTCCTCCAGTAGGACCACGCAGCCCTCGAACGAAAGCGCCGCCGGCTCATCACCGGCGGCGCTCTTCTTATGGCTCTAGGGAACGGCTCAGCGTGCCGGCATTCCGGTTTCGATGATCTTCGCCCAGAGCGACACGCCATAGGGCGTCGCCTCGTCGTTGAAGTCGTAGGCAGGGTGGTGGACGCCCGCCGTGTCGCCGTTGCCGAGGAAGATGTAGGCGCCGGGGCGCTTCTCCAGCATGAACGAGAAATCCTCGGCGCCCATCAGAGGCAGCACGGTCATGTCGACCGCCGTCTCGCCCGCGACCGCCCGTGCGACCTCGGCCATGAAATCGGTCTTCTCGGGATCGTTCATGGTGACCGGATAGCCGCGGTCGTATGCGATGGTCGCCTTGGCGTCGAAGGCCGCGCAGACATTCTCGACGATGGTGCGGATGCGGGCTTCCGCGAGATCGCGCACCGCGGGCGAGAGGGTCCGCACCGTGCCCAGAAGGGTCGCCGTCTGCGGGATGACGTTGAACGTGTCGCCCGCCTTCACGGTGCAGACCGACACCACCACCGAATCCAGCGGATCGGCGCTGCGGGACGCAACGGTCTGGAGCGCCGTGATCACATGCGCTCCCACCACGATGGGATCGATGCAGGCATGCGGACGCGCCGCATGGCCGCCCTTGCCGTCGATGGTGATCGTGAAGCGGTCCGCCGCCGCCATCATGGCTCCCGGCCGGATGGCGAAATGCCCGACGGGAATGCCCGGCATGTTGTGCATGCCGTAGACCTCCTGCACGCCGAAGCGCTCCATGAGGCCGTCCTTCACCATGGCGTCGCCGCCGCCGCCGCCTTCTTCCGCCGGCTGGAAGATCACCACCGCGGTGCCGTCGAAATTGCGCGTCTCGGCCAGGTATTTCGCCGCGCCAAGCAGCATGGCCGTGTGTCCGTCATGGCCGCAGGCATGCATCTTGCCAGGGACCTTGGACTTGTGCGGGACATCCGTCGCCTCTTCGATGGGAAGAGCATCCATGTCGGCCCGGAGCCCGATCACCCGGCCCGAATTGTTCGTGCGGCCCTTGATGACGCCGACGACGCCCGTCTGTCCGAGGCCGGTCACGACCTCGTCGCAGCCGAAGCTCCGGAGCTTCTCGGCGACGATGCCGGCCGTGCGGTGAACGTCGAAGAGAAGTTCCGGATTCTCGTGGAAATCCCGCCGCCAGACTGTGATCTCATCGGTGATGTCGGCGACGCGGTTGATGATCGGCATGGAAACCCCTTGGCTTGAAAAGCGTGAGAATCACAGCGAAGCAGAGGCGGGGCCTGCCCGTCAACGGCTACAGGATTACCATTCTCCGGCGGAGAGCCTCAGGACATGCGGCGCAGGATGGCCTTGGGCCGCTTCGTGCGGAACTGCCCGCGCTCGACCGCGACGAAGGCCAGCACCACGATCACGAGCCCGGTGAACCACCAGACCTGCGCGGTCCCGATGCCCAGGCAGGCGAACGTGTAGGCGCTCGCGAAGGCGGCCATGATGCCGGGCCCCAGGACCGGGCGGTGACCTTCTGCTCCTTTCGCGGCGCTGTAGAGCAGAACGGCCCCGGCCACGGCCCCGACCAGCCCGAGCTCGTACCAGATCTCGAACAGGAAGGTGGACGGGGCCGAATACGGGACGAGGCCGAAGATCCGGCCCCGCAGGGCCGTCTCGAGCCCGTGCCCCGTCAGAAGACGCAGAGGCTCGTTCAGGATGAGGTTGCGCCACACGTCGAGACTGGCGGCAGCCGGGGAGCCCGATCCCAGAGCGCTTTCGGCCAAAGGCTTCAGGAGGAAGGGCAGGGCCGGGGCGAGGAGCAGCAGGCCCGCCATGCCCAAGGCCACCAGGCGCGAGCCGAAATGCGGGCTGATGGCCGTCAGAGCGAAGACGATGGCCCCGGCGGCCAATCCGCTGAGGGGCAGGCTGTCCGCCGTGAAGAGAGCCCCCACGGCCACGAGGAGGACCAGCACCAGGGCCTCCAGGTTTCGCCCGCGCGAGTGGAGCCAGGATACGGCGGGCCAGAGCAGGAGCACGAGCAGGATCATGCCCCGCTCCAGGTTCTGTTCCTCCACATCGGAATGGCTGTCTTCCCGGAGCGCCACGATCATTCCGGTCATAGCCGCCAGGCCGACGCCGACGGGCAGGAGATACAGATTGGCCGAGCGCATCCGCTCGGGGATGGCGAGATAGCCGGCGAGGGCCATCAGGGCCATGCCCGCAATGTTGAGAAGCCGCTCGGAGGCTTCGGACACGAAGGGGGTCCAGATCAGCGACAGGGCGATCCAGAGCAGCAGAACGGCCCCCGCCAGCCCGCCCGGCGAGGTCGCGAGGGTCCTCAGCCGCTCTCCCGGATGTCGCGAGCTGCCATCGAGGATGGCCGCCAGGACCAGAAGCACGACGGCCAGGGGCGCCAGAACCACGACGGCGCGGCGGGTCAGAAGCGCGCTCAACGGGATGGCGAACAGGAGAATCGTAAACCCGAGGCGCCGCAGCACGGCGGCGGCGTCGGCGGAAGGGGTGGCCGTATGCAAGACGGGACGAACCATGCGGGCGGCAATCGACAGTTGAGCGCTCGGGAGCGGCAGACTAATGGACGAGGCGGGCAAAAGCTGTAGGTCTCTTGCAACACATCCTGATCCTCTGGCCTGACCGGGATAAACGAAAGTCCATGGCTTCCCCGTCGCCCCTGCCCGAGAAACGCCTGCTCCTCGTCGGCGGAGGGCACGCCCATGTCGTCGTGCTCGACGCGTTCGGGCGGAATCCCGAGCCGAATCTGCGCCTGACCCTTGTGGCCAAGAGCCGGATGACGCCCTATTCGGGCATGCTGCCGGGGCATCTGGCGGGGGTCTATTCCGGCGAAGCCATGCATATCGATCTGGAGCGGCTGGCGCGCCGCAGCGGGGCTGTCCTGATCGAGGACGAGGCAGTCGGGTTCGACCCGGGCGCGAAGCGGGTGCTCCTCCGGAGCGGAGAGGCGCTTTCGTACGACGTGCTCTCCATCGATATCGGCATCACGCCGGACCTGTCCGGGATCGAGGGAGCGGCCGCCCATGCGGTCGCGGTCAAGCCCATCGGCGATCTCATGGACCGGTGGGACCGGCTCATGGCGGCAGCCGCAAGGCCCGACGGGCCGCGCCGCTTCGCCATCATCGGCGGCGGCGCTGCGGGAATCTGCCTTGCCTTCGCGCTCGTGTCCCGCCTGAAGGGCCAAGCAGCGGGTCGCATCGACATCGCGCTGATCGGTGCGTCCGCCTTGCCCGAGCTCAACGCCGGGATGCAGAGGCGCATCGGCAGGGCGCTTCGGCGCCGGGGCGTCGCTGTTCATGCCGGGGATGCGGCGGTCTCCGTCGATCCGGAGGGCGTGAGCCTCGCGAGCGGGCGGCGCGTCCCGGCCGATGCGGTGCTCGTCGCAACCGGCGCGGCGGCGCCGCCGATCCTCCGGGATTCACGCCTTGCGACGGACGAGCCCGGCTTCCTCGCCATCCGGCCGACCCTGCAGGTCCTGAACGACGACGCCGTCTTCGCGGCCGGGGATTGCGCGACCCAGGCGGCGCATTCGCGCCCGAAAGCGGGAGTCTTCGCCGTGCGGCAGGGGCCGGTGCTCGCCCGCAACCTGAGGCGGGCCCTGCGCGGGGAGCCGCTGGAGGAATACGTCCCGCAGCGCGATCACCTGGTGCTGATCGCGACGGGAGACGGCCGCGCCATCGGCGGGCGCGGCCGCTTCATCGCCTTCGAGGGGCGCTTCGCCTGGCGGCTGAAGGACTGGATCGACCGGCGCTTCATGCGCCGGTTTTCGTGATCACCCCTTCTGGCCGCGGATGAAGTTGATGATGCCGGAGAAGTCGTCGCCCTCGTGGCCCGCGCTGTTGAAGAGGGCGTAGAGCTGCGCGGCTTCCGCGCCGAGCGGCGTCGAGGCTCCGGACGCGAGGGCCGCCTCCTGGGCGAGCTTCAGGTCCTTGAGCATGAGCGCCGCCGCGAAGCCCGGCTTGTAGTCGTTGTTCGCGGGCGAGGCCGGCACCGGCCCCGGCACGGGGCAGTAGGTGGTGAGCGACCAGCACTGGCCCGACGAGGTCGAGGCGACATCGAACAAGGCCTGATGCGACAGCCCGAGCTTCTCAGCCAACACGAACGCCTCGGCCACGCCGATCATCGAGATGCCGAGGATCATGTTGTTGCAGATCTTCGCGGCCTGACCGGCTCCCGCCTCGCCGCAATGGACCACGCGCTTGCCCATCTTCGACAGGATCGGCTCGGCCCGGTCGAAGGCCTCTTTCGCGCCGCCCGCCATGAGGGTGAGGGTCGCGCCCTTCGCCCCGCCGACGCCGCCGGAGACCGGCGCATCGAGGCTCATGAGACCGCGCTCCTGCTCGCGGGCGAGTCCGTGCGCCTTGCGGGCGCTCTCCACGTCGATGGTGGAGCAGTCGATGACGAGCGCCCCGTCCTTGATCGCGGGCAGAATGTCGGTCCAGACCGACAGCACGTGCCTGCCCGCCGGCAGCATGGTGACGACGACCTCCGCATCCCGCACCGCGTCAGTTGCGGATCCGGCGATGCTCAGCCCGTCGGCTCGCGCCTGATCGCAGGAGGCGGGAGAGAGATCGAAGCCGGTGACGCTGTGCCCGGCCTTGACGAGATTGGCGGCCATCGGCCCGCCCATGTTGCCGAGGCCGATGAAGGCGATGGTGGTCATGACGAAAGTCCTCCCTTGTCGTTATGGAGCCGGTCGAGCAGCCGACCCGTTCGCTCGGTCAGCGATTGCCGCGTCCCACCAGATCGCGCGCCACGATCAGGCGCATGATCTCGTTGGTGCCTTCCAGGATCTGGTGGACCCGAAGATCCCGCACGATCTTCTCGACGCCGTAATCGGCCAGATAGCCGTAGCCGCCGTGGAGCTGGAGCGCGTCGTTCGCCACCTTGAAGCCGGTGTCGGTCGCCATGCGCTTCGCCATGGCGCAGAGCTTCGTGGCGTCGAGCGCCTTGGCGTCGAGGGCGGAGGCGGCACGCCACAGGAAGGTGCGCGCGCATTCGAGCTCGGTCGCCATGTCGGCGAGCTTGAACTGGAGTGCCTGGAAATCGGAGATGCGCCTGCCGAAGGCCTTGCGGTCGCCCGTGTAGGACAACGCCTTGTCGAGAGCGGCCTGGGCGCCGCCGAGCGAGCACGCGCCGATGTTGAGGCGCCCGCCGTCGAGACCCGACATGGCGATCTTGAAGCCGATGCCCTCTTCGCCCAGGCGATTGGCGACGGGCACGCGCACGTCCTCGAAGATCACGGCGGCGGTGGGCTGCGCGTTCCAGCCCATCTTCTTTTCCTGCGCGCCGAAGGACACGCCCTTCATGTCCTTCTCGATCACGAGGGTCGAGATGCCGGACGGGCCTTCCTCACCCGTGCGCACCATGGTCACGTAGAGATCGGACGTGCCCGCGCCCGAGATGAACTGCTTCACGCCATTGACGACGTAGTGGTCGCCGTCGCGCACCGCGCGGGTCTTGAGTGCCGCCGCGTCCGAGCCCGAGCCCGGCTCGGTGAGGCAGTAGCTGCCGATCAGGTCCATGGTGCAGAGCGACGGCAGGAAGCGTTGGCGCTGCTCCTCCGAGCCGTAGCGGTCGATCATCCAGGCGACCATGTTGTGGATCGACAGGAACGCCGAGATGGCGGGACAGCCGGTGGCGAGCGCCTCGAAGATCAGCGCCGCATCGAGCCGCGTCATGCCGGATCCGCCGACATCGTCGCGGGTGTAGATCGCCGCCATGCCTAAGGATGCGGCCTCCCGCATCACGTCCACGGGAAAGTGCTTCTTCTCGTCCCATTCGAGCGCATGGGGGGCGAGCTTCTCCGCCGCGAAGGCAAGGGCCATGTCGCGGACGGCAATCTGATCGTCGGTGAGGGAGAACTGGTTCATGGCCTCAATCGTCATGCCGGAGGGGGGTTGGGCAACCATGACTTTCGACCTAGGGCCTTCGCCGGCAAAGGCGATCCGTTGCGCCGGAGAAGGCCGGACAGGCTCTAAAAGAACGATGGCCGAGCTCTCGCCCGGCCATCGTCAATCGTCTTACTTCATCGTCGGGATGGAGAATTCCGCGCCTTCCTTAATGCCGGACGGCCAGCGGGAGGTGACGGTCTTGGTCTTGGTGTAGAAGCGCACCGCGTCCGGGCCGTGCTGGTTGAGGTCGCCGAAGCCCGAGGCCTTCCAGCCGCCGAAGGTGTAGTAGGCGAGCGGAACCGGGATCGGCACGTTGATGCCGACCATGCCGACATTCACCTTCGAGGCGAAATCGCGGGCCGCGTCGCCGTCGCGGGTGTAGATCGCGACGCCGTTGCCGTATTCGTGCTCGGAGGGCAGGCGCAGGGCCTCGTCGTAGTTCTTGGCGCGGACCACGGAGAGGACAGGCCCGAAGATCTCTTCCTTGTAGATGCGCATCTCAGGCTTCACCTCGTCGAAGAGGCAGCCGCCGATGTAGAAGCCGTTCTCGTAGCCCTGCATCTTGAAGTTACGACCGTCGACCACGAGCTTCGCGCCTTCCTGCACGCCGAGATCGATGTAAGCACGCACCTTGTCGAGGTGAGCCTTGGTGACGAGGGGGCCGAAATCGGCCGAGAGATCGGTGGAGGGGCCGACCTTCAGGCTCTCGACGCGCGGGATCAGCTTGTCCATGAGGGCGTCGGCCGTGGCCTTGCCGACGGGAACCGCCACCGAGACCGCCATGCAGCGCTCGCCCGCCGAGCCGTAGCCCGCGCCGATGAGCGCGTCGGCCGCCTGATCGAGGTCGGCGTCGGGCATGATGATCATGTGGTTCTTCGCGCCGCCGAAGCAGTGCGCGCGCTTTCCGTGCGCCGTGGCGCGGGAATAGACGTACTGGGCGATCGGGGAGGAGCCGACGAAGCCGACGGCCTTGATGTCCGGATCGTCGAGGATCGCGTCCACGGCTTCCTTGTCGCCATTGACCACGTTGAGGATGCCGGCCGGAAGACCCGCCTCGATCATGATCTCGGCCAGACGCATCGGCACGCCGGGATCGCGCTCGGAAGGCTTCAGGATGAAGGCGTTGCCGCAGGCGATCGCCGGGGCGAATTTCCACATCGGGATCATGGCCGGGAAGTTGAACGGCGTGATGCCGGCCACGACGCCGAGAGCCTGGCGGATCGAATACATGTCGATGCCGGGGCCGGCGCCTTCCGTGAACTCGCCCTTCATCAGGTGCGGGATGCCGCAGGCGAACTCGACCACCTCGACGCCGCGCTGGATGTCGCCCTTGGCGTCCGGAATGGTCTTGCCGTGCTCGCGGGCAAGGAGTTCCGCGAGGGTGTCCGTCTCTTTGGCGATGAGTTCGAGGAACTTCATCATCACGCGGGCGCGGCGCTGCGGGTTGGTGGCGGCCCAGGCCGGCTGCGCGGCCTTGGCGTTCTCGACCGCCTGGCGCAGCTCGTCTTTCGACGCCAGCGCGACCCGGCCGAGCACCTCGCCGGTCATGGGCTGGAAGAATTCGGTGGTCCGGCCCGATTTGCCTGGGACGTGCTTGCCGCCGATGAAGTGTCCGACCTCGCGCATGGCGTCTCTCTCCTGCTGAAATTGCTGCTGACGGTCTGCAGATGCGCCCGTTCTACCATTGTGAAATTCGCACGGCTATGGGCGAAAGCGAGGCTGCGTTGTGCGAAAACGCCAATATGCTATCTCTCGGGCATGAGCGCTTTCGATTGGGATGACCTCCGCTTCTTCCTGGCCGTCGCCCGGGCCGGCCGGCTCACGGTCGCGGCCCGCCGGCTGGAGGCCGATCATACCACGGTTTCCCGCCGCATCATGGCCCTGGAGAAGGCCCTCAAGACCAAGCTCTTCGAGCGCACGCCGCAGGGCTATGGGCTCACCGAGCCGGGCGAACGCCTGCTCGGCCTCGCGGAGAGCATGGAAAGCCAGGCGCTTGCGGTGGCGAGCGAGGTGGGCGGTTCGGACCTGGCCCTCTCCGGCACGGTCCGGGTCGGGGCGCCCGACGGGCTCGGCACCTACTTCCTGGCCGCCGAGCTCGGGACCCTGGCCGAGCGCCACCCGGACCTGACGATCCAGCTCGTCGCCCTGCCGCGCACCTTTTCGCTCTCGAAGCGCGAGGCCGATATCGCCGTCACGGTCGAGCAGCCGACCGAGGGGCGTCTGGTGTCCCGCAAGCTCACCGATTACCGCCTCAGGCTCTATGCTGCCCGAGCCTACCTCGACCGGCATGGCGTCCCCGAAACGCCCGAGGATCTGGCCGGGCGTCTCCTTGTCACCTATGTGACCGACCTGATCTACAGCCCCGCGCTGGAATATTTCGCGGGCCTCGAGAAATACGGGCCACGACGCTACGAATGCGCCAGCGTCGTGGCCCAGCTGGAGGCGGTGCGGGCGGGCGTCGGCATCGGCATTCTGCACGATTATGCGGCGCGGCAATATCCCGAGCTCGAGGTGGTGCTGCCCGGCATCTTCTTCACCCGCACCTACTGGATCGTCACCCATGCGGAGATGCGCAACCTGCACCGGATCGCCGAGGTCCACGCCTTCATGCTGGATCGCGTGAAAGCCAATCGCGGGCTCTTCATGTAAGCCTTGCCATTGTCATCCCGGGCCGAAGGCCGGAAGGGGGATCCATGCTGTTGCGCCCGTGAGGGGGTTCCCTTCCCCTGCGATGGCTGCGCCATCTCCGGCCGGGAATGACAGGGGGAAACGCATCCTGTCATCCCCGGCGAGCGAAGCGAGGGAAGGGGATCCAGAGGGCAGGGCGCGTGAGTGGGTTCCCTTCCCCTCCGCTTCGCGTCCTTCCGGGAACGACAAGAGGAAACGCTCCATGTCATCCCCGGCGACCCGCAGGGTCGGGAAGGGGATCCACTCGCGGCCTGACAATTTGGGTTCCTGCCCCCTCCGTTGATGCGTCCTGCCGGGGATGACATCAAGAACTCTTCACGCCGGGGCCTGAACGGCTTAAGTCTGACCGCAATGGAACTCACGGAGACCCGAATGCCCTCCAAGCTTGACCAGTTGCGCGCCATGACGGTCGTCGTCGCCGATACCGGCGACCTCGACGCGGTGCGCCGCCTGAAGCCCCAGGACTGCACCACCAACCCGACCCTGCTCCTGAAAGCGGTCGAGACTCCCGCCTATGCCCACATCATCGAAGAGGCCCTGGCCTGGGGCCGGGCGCAGGGCGGATCGCGCGAGGGCGTGGTCGCGGCCATCTGTGATCGGCTCGCTGTCGCATTCGGGGCCGAGCTTGCGGGCATCGTGCCGGGCCGCGTCTCGACGGAAGTCGATGCGGATCTCTCCTTCGACACCCAGGCCAGCATCGAAAAGGCCCGGGCCATCATCCGGGCCTACGAGGCACGCGGCGTCGGGCGCGAGCGCATCCTCATCAAGGTCGCCTCCACCTGGGAGGGCATCCGTGCGGCGGAGGCCCTGCAGAAAGAGGGCATCGACTGCAACCTCACGCTCCTGTTCTCGCAAGCCCAGGCCCAGGCCTGCGCGGAAGCCGGCGTGTTCCTGATCTCGCCCTTCGTCGGCCGCATCCTCGACTGGCACGTGAAGGCGGGCGGCGGCCCCTATATGGGCGAGACCGACCCAGGCGTGCTGTCGGTGCGCAACATCTATGCGTCCTACAAGGCGCAAGGGGTCAAGACGGTGGTGATGGGCGCGTCCTTCCGCAATATCGGCGAGATCGAGGCGCTCGCGGGCTGCGACCGGCTCACGATCTCGCCCGCGCTCCTCGACGAGCTGGCCAACGCGCAAGGCGATTTGCCGCGCAAGCTCTCGGCTGACAATGTGGAGACGATCCAGCCCCTGCCGCGCATGGATGAGAAGAGCTTCCGCTTCGCGCTGAACGAGGACGCCATGGCGACGGAAAAGCTCGCCGAGGGCATCCGCTCCTTCGTGAAGGATCTGCGCTCGCTGCGCACGCTCGTTGCGCGGAGAATCGACGAGGCGAAGGCCGCTTAAAAGACAGCTCTCAGCCATACAAGAAAAAGGGCGGTGGACCTTCCACCGCCCTTTTTCTTTTCGTTACTTCCCGCTCGCCAGCGCCTTCTCGCGAATCGCGGAGAGCGACAGGGCAGGCGTGATCGCCTCGGGGTCGAGCAGGCAGTGCAGGATCGCCGGCTTGCCGGAGGTCAGCGCCCGCTCGAGCGCAGGCGCGAAATCCTCCGTGCGCTCCACGCGCTCGCCGTAGCCGCCGAACGCATTCGCATAGGCGGCGAAGTCCGGGTTCTTCAGCATCGTGGCCGAGACGCGGCCCGGATATTCCCGCTCCTGGTGCATGCGGATCGTGCCATACATGCCGTTGTCGATGAGGATCACCAGGATCGGCAGGTCGTATTGCACGGCGGTGGCGAATTCCTGTCCGTTCATGAGGAAGTCGCCGTCGCCCGCGAACACCACCACGGGCGTCTCGGGCTGGAAGCGCTTGGCGCCGACGCCGGCCGGCAGGCCGTAGCCCATGGAGCCCGAGGTCGGCGCGAGCTGCGTGCCGTATTCGCGGAAGGGCCAGAAGCGATGAACCCAGGTGGCGAAGTTGCCGGCCCCGTTGCAGAAGATCGTGTCCGCAGGCATCACCTTGCGGAGCTGCGCCATCACCTCGCCCATCTGCAGGTTGCCGGGATGGTGGATGGCGGTCGGGTCGCTCCAGGCGAGATAAGCCTCATGCGCGGCTTTCGTGCCCTCGCTCCAGGGCAGGGCGGCCGGCGGATTCACGCCCTCCAGGGCCGCCGCGAAGGCGACCGGGGACGCGTTGATGGCGAGATGCGGGCTGTAGACGCGGCCCAGCTCGTTCGAGTCCGGGTGAACATGCACAAGCTTCTGCTTGGGCGCCGGAATGTCGAGGAGCGTATAGGCCTGGCTCGGAATTTCGGACAGGCGGCCGCCGACGAGCAGGATGAGGTCGGCCTCCTTGATCCGGGCGATCAGCTTCGGGTTGACGCCGAGGCCGAGATCGCCCGCATAGCAGGCGTGATCGGCCGGGAACAGCATCTGGCGGCGGAAGGTGCAGGCGACGGGAAGCGCGAAACGTTCCGCGAAACGCGCGAAGCGCTCGACTGCGACGGAGGACCAGCGGCTGCCGCCGACGAGCGCGATGGGGTTCTTCGCGCCCTGGAGCAGCGTCTCGAGCTCCGCCATCTGGTCCGGGCCGGGATGGGTTTCGACCACCTGATAGCGCGGCGCGTCCGCCACCTGCGCGACCTCGGTCAGGACGTCCTCGGGCAGCGCGATCACGACGGGGCCGGGGCGGCCGGAGGTCGCGACGTGAAAGGCGCGGGAGACGATCTCAGGGAAGCGGGCCGGGTCGTCCACTTCCGTGGCCCACTTGGCCAGCGGCCCGAAGGCGGCGCGGTAATCCACCTCCTGGAACGCCTCGCGCTCGCGCATGCCGCGCTCGATCTGGCCCACGAACAGGATCATCGGGGTCGAATCCTGCTTGGCGATGTGGATGCCCGGGGAGGCGTTCGTGGCGCCCGGGCCGCGGGTCACGAAGCAGATGCCGGGCCGGCCGGTGAGCTTGCCGTAGGCCTCCGCCATCATGGCCGCGCCGCCTTCCTGGCGGCAGACCGTGACGTTGATGCTGGCGTCGTGCAGAGCATCCAGGGCCGCCAGATAACTCTCGCCCGGAACGCAGAAGATGTGATCGACTCCATGGACGAGAAGCTGATCGACGAGAATCTGTCCGCCGGTGCGGGAGGGCGCTGTCATGGAAGGCTCGCGATGTTAGGAGGGGAAAGAAGAACGGAGGGCATCGCTGCCCTCCGCCGGTCGGTGTCTTGCGATCAGGCGTCGACGTCGAACTTCACGCCCTGGGCGAGCGGAAGGGTCGAGCCGTAGTTGATCGTGTTGGTGGCGCGGCGCATGTAGGCCTTCCAGGCGTCCGAACCCGCCTCGCGGCCGCCGCCCGTCTCCTTCTCGCCGCCGAACGCGCCGCCGATCTCGGCGCCCGAGGGGCCGATATTGACGTTGGCGATGCCGCAATCCGAGCCCGCCGCCGAGATGAAGGCCTCGGCCTCGCGCATGTTGAGGGTGAAGATCGAGGACGAGAGGCCGGCTCCCACCGCGTTGTGCTGCTCGATGACGTCGTCGAAATCCGAGTAGCGCATCACGTAGAGGATCGGCGCGAAGGTCTCGCGCAGGACGGGGCCTGTCTGCTCCGGCATCTCGACGAGCGCCGGGCGCGCATAGAAGCCGCCGGGCGCGTCGGCATAGCGGCCGCCGCCGTGGACGGTGCCGCCCGCCGCGCGGGCCTCGTCCAGCGCACGCTCCATGCCGTCGAAGGCGGCCTTGTCGATGAGCGGGCCGACGAGGGTGCCCTCGGCGCGCGGGTCGCCGATCTTCACGCTGCCGTAGACCTTCACGAGGCGCGGCACGAGCTGATCGTACACGCTGTCATGCACGAAGAGGCGGCGCAGCGTGGTGCAGCGCTGGCCCGCCGTGCCCATGGCCGCGAACGCGATGCCGCGCAGCGCCAGGTCGAGATCCGCCGAGGGGGCCACGATGGCGGCGTTGTTGCCGCCGAGCTCCAGGATCGCGCGGGCGAAGCGCGCCGCGAGCTTCGGGCCGACCTGACGGCCCATGGCGGTGGAGCCGGTGGCGGAGAGAACCGGCACCCGGTGATCCTCGACCAGGATCTCGCCGACCTCGCGGCCGCCGAACAGGAGCTCGAGGAGACCGTCCGGCACGCCGCCGAAGCGCTTGGCGGCGCGCGCGACGATGGCCTGGGTGGCGAGCGCCGTCAGCAGGGTCTTCTCGGAGGGCTTCCACACCACGGAATCGCCGCACACGAAGGCGAGGGCCGCGTTCCAGGACCAGACCGCGACCGGGAAGTTGAAGGCCGAGATGACGCCGCAGACGCCCAGCGGATGCCAGGTCTCCATCATGCGGTGGTCGGCGCGCTCGGTCGCGATGGTGAGGCCGTAGAGCTGGCGGGAAAGGCCGACCGCGAAGTCGCAGATGTCGATCATCTCCTGAACCTCGCCGAGGCCCTCGGAGACGATCTTGCCGGCTTCCAGGGTCACGAGGCGGCCGAGGTCGTCCTTGGCGGCACGGAGTTCTTCGCCAACGAGGCGCACGAACTCGCCGCGCTTCGGAGCGGGGATCCTGCGCCAGGCCTTGAAGGCGGCATCGGCGCGGCCGATGGCGGCCTTGGCCTCTTCGGGGGTCGTCTCACGCACATGCGCGATCACCTCGCCGGTGATCGGAGACATGGCCGGACGGCCGGTCGGGGCGAAAGCGCTCTCCGGAACGCCGAGACGCGCTAGGATGGCGCGGGCTTCCTCCGCAACGCTGGCGGGGCTTGCGGAAACGGTTTTCAAGGCGGCTTGGTCGCGGCCGGACATCTTCAATCTCCCATAGGCGGGTATCGGGCTCCATCCTGAGCCCGCCACCTTCGTTTGTCGTTGAAATCGGAACGACGGTGGCCTCTGCGTCACCGTCTTTAAAGCATGATCGGGAAGGGTGGGAACCGCTTTTCCCGAATAAGTTTATGCGATTCCGGAAAGAAACCGGGCATCATCCCGTTCATGTGGGAACGGGATGATGACTTTTCATCGTCAGGCGACCGCGTCGAGGCGGATCTTCTTGACGGCCGGCTCGCCGGTCTCGTCCAGGCGCTCGCCCGCATAGACGCGGCCGAAGCGGTTGGCCAGGAAGGTGTCGAGGTCGATCGCCTCCTGGCGGACGAAACCCTGTTGCGGCAGCTTGCCCTCGGCCAGCAGGTCGAGCATGGCGCAGATGCCGGCAGCCGTGGTCACCTGGATCGCCGTGCGCTGAACGCCTCCGACCTTCTGGCCGTAGATGCTGCGGGCATAGGTCTCCTGCACGTAACGTCCGCCGCGCTCGCCCGTCACGGTCACGAAGACGATCACCATGTCCTGCATGGTCGCCGGGACGGCGTTCTCGAGGATGTCCTTGAGGACCTCGCGGCGGTTGCGCAGCTGCAGGTCGTTGAGGAGAACCCGCATCAGGGCGCAGTGGCCCGGATAGCGGATCGTCTTGTAGTTCAGGTTGCGGACCTTGCCTTCGAGGGTCTCGCACAGGGTGCCGAGCCCGCCGGAGGTGTTGAAGGCTTCGTAGCGGGTGCCGTCGAGGGAGAATTCCTCCAGCTCTTCCATGGCCGGAACCTCGCGGAGCTTGCCGTCGACCACCGCCTCGCAGCGCTCGATATACTCGTTGATGACGCCGTCCGTGCTCCAGGTGAGGTTGTAGGAGAGGGCGTTCGAGGGATATTGCGGCAGGGCGCCCACGCGCAGGCGCACCGTGTCGAGCTTGTCGAAGCGGCTGGCGATGTCGTGCGCCACGATGGCGATGAAGCCCGGGGCGAGGCCGCATTGCGGGATGAACGCCGTCGAGGCGCCCTCCGAAAGCTCCTTCACCATGCGGGTGGTGGCGACGTCCTCGGTCAGGTCGAAATAGTTGATGTCCGTGAGGCGCGCCGCCTGGGCCACATGGCCGGTCAGGTGATAGGGCGCGGCGCTCAGGACCGCGTAATGGCCCTTGAGGGCATTCTGAAGGGCGACCGCGTCATTGAAGTCGAGCTGGATCGTCTTGATGCCATCCTTGGCAACCGCCTCCAGAGCTGCGGCGGACGAATCCGCGACGGTGACGGCGTAGTCGCCGGTCTCGTGGAGCATGTCGACAATGGTGGAGCCGATCTTGCCGGCGCCGATGACGAGAATGGAATGCATCTGAATCTCCCTGTGGAGAGACCAGAAAGAAGGCAAAGCCCAGCAGAATGCCATAGACAGGCTGACGGAAAGACGAGTAGTTTTCGGCGAATTGCCATTGTCATTGGTCAAAGTGATGCTTGACGCCACGGATCGTGCCTTGATTGCGCTGCTGCGCGAGAACGCCCGCATCGGGCACGCGGAGGCCGCACGCCGCCTCAAGCTCTCCCGGACCACGGTTCAGGCCCGGGTCGAGAGCCTGGAGCGGCGGGGAGTCATCGTCGGCTATACCCTGCGCCTCGCCGAGGAGGTCAGCCGCCGCATGGTGCGGGCGCATGTGACCATCGTCGTGGCTCCCAAGGCCTCCGTGTCCGTTGCTGCGGCGCTGCAGCGCATGCCAGAATTGCGCGCGCTTCATTCGGTTGCCGGTGTCTTTGATCTTCTGGCGGTGGTAGAGGCAGAGGACGTTCCCTCCCTCGATGCCGCCATCGACAAGATCGGCGCGCTCGAGGGCGTGGAGCGCACCCAGTCCTCCATCATCCTTTCAACGAAATTCGAACGATGACCTCCACAGCCTCCTCCCACGCCGATGTCGTGATCGTCGGCGGCGCCGTCATGGGCTCCTCCACGGCCTATCATCTGCTGGCCGATCCCGGCTTCAAGGGGCGGGTCGTCGTCATCGAGAAGGACCCGACCTATCAGCTCTCGGCTTCGGCCCTGTCGGCGGCCTCGATCCGCCAGCAATATTCCAGCGCGGTGAACATCCGGATCTCGCTCTATGGCATCCAGTTCCTGCGCAACATCGGCGACCATCTGGAGGTCGACGGCGAGCGGCCCGAGATCGGCCTGAAGGAAGGCGGCTATCTCTATTGCGCGTCGGAGGCTGGGGCGCCGATCCTGGCCGAGAACCAGGCGCTTCAGGCGGCCGAGGGCGCGGATATCCTGTACATGGACCCGGCGAGCCTGAAGGAGCGCTTCCCCTGGCTCAACGTGGAGGATCTGGCGGCAGGCACCTGGGGCCGTTCGGGCGAGGGCTGGTTCGACGGCTGGGGCCTGCTCCAGGCCTTCCGGAAGAAGGCGCGCGCGCTCGGGGCCGAATACGTGAGGGGCGAGGTGGCGGAGGTCGAGCGGGACGGCGACACCATCGTGGCCGTGCGCCTCAAGGACGGCACGCGCATCGCCTGCGGGACCCTCGTCAACTGCGCGGGCTCGGGCGGCCGGACGCTCGCCGCGAAGGCGGGGCTCGACATTCCGGTCCAGGCCAAGCGGCGCTACGTCTTCACCTTCTCCTGCCGCGAGCCGGTCGAGAACTGCCCGCTCCTCATTGACACGTCGGGAGCCTATGTCCGGCCGGAAGGAGAGGGCGGCTTCATCTGCGGCGCGTCGCCGGAGGCCGATGTGGATCCGGACTGGTTCGACGAGGATCCCTCATCCCAGGAGATCGATTTCTCGTTCTTCGAGGAGTTCATCTGGCCGGCGCTCGCCCACCGCATCCCCGCATTCGAGTCCATCAAGCCGGGCCGCGCCTGGGCCGGGCCCTACGACATGAGCCTGCTCGACCACAACGCGATCATCGGCCGGGCCGGCGCGCTGAAGAACTTCTATCTGTGCAACGGGTTCTCGGGCCACGGCCTGCAGCAATCGCCCGCCGTCGGGCGCGGGCTGGCGGAGCTGATCGTCCACGGTGGCTACCGGACCCTCGACCTCTCGGAGCTGGGCTACGAGCGCGTCCTGGCCAACCGCCCGCTGCTCGAGCGGAACGTGATCTAGCGCGTCATACGGAAAAGTAGACCCGGCGTCCGGGCTCAGCGATGCGCTGAACCGGCGACCGAAAGCATCGGGCGCCAACGCGAGCTCACGTCCGATGGTTTAGAGGACGTCGTCCTCGGCCGAGCCGAAGACCCATATCCGGCCGCCCCGGTGCATCTGGCGCTGGAGAAGGCCTGCCTGGACCGGCGCCGGGCCGGAGCCGGCGAGTTCGTTGACGCCCTCCCGGTCCGCCCGTTCGTCGCTGCGGCGGGCGCCGGTCCCGGTCGTGGTGCTCGCGCCCCCACCGGGCTGCGCGGTTCCGGCCGCCCGCAGGTCGTCCGTCCCGAGGTCGTCCGCGCCTTCGGCCATCAGGCCCATGCCGGGAAGGGCGCTCGCCGTGGTGGTGCCCGCACCCGAGCCGCCGGTGATCCCGGCGCCGAGCGGCCCGCCCACATCCGTTCCGGCGCCTTGGGCGGCGGATTCCCTGGCCCATTCCTGGCTGTCCCGGTCGAGGTCGACGGGGTCGAACATCTCCAGCACCCTGATCGCCTCGTCGAGGTTCTCCCGGTCCACCCGGACTGCGATGAGGCTGCAGCCCCGCCGCAACCCCTGCTCGAAGATGCGGGCATCCCCTGCCGGCAAATCCAGGCTTGAAAGTCTCGTGCGGGTTTCCTGCGGAATGTCCAGGGTGCGGAAGCCCGAAATCGACGAAACCTCCCGGCCCTCGTTCATGCCGATGGTGGTGATGCGGTCGGGGGCAACGCCCGTTTCCAGCAGGGCCTGCAGGCTCTGCTCGGCTCGGGCTTGATCCTTGAACAGGGCGGTGACGGTGCGGGGCATGGGTCTCTTCCGTTGGGATACCCTGTCAACGAAGAGGCGGTTGAGCCTGTTCCCACCCTGGATATTAAGGCTTTTCAATGAAGGGGCTTCCATTTTGAAGCCGGCTATGATTGTCATGTTTCCGTCATGGAAATGTCATCCGGCCTTTGTGCAGGGGTGATGAACGACAATAACATCCCGGACGGGATGACATGGGAGACGATTACATGATGAAGAAATCCCTCCTCGGCGCCCTGGCCCTGGGCCTCGCGACGAGCACCTCCGCCTTCGCGCAGACGGAGATCCAGTGGTGGCACGCCATGACGGGCGCCAACAACGAGGTCGTCAACAAGCTGGCCGAGGAATTCAACAATTCCCAGAAGGACTACAAGGTCGTCGTCAGCTACAAGGGCCAGTACGCCGACACCCTGAATGCCGGCATCGCGGCCTTCCGGGCCGGCAATGCCCCGCACATCCTGCAGGTGTTCGAGGTCGGAACCGCGACCATGATGGGCGCCCGCGGCGCCATCAAGCCGGTCTACCAGCTGATGGCCGATGCCGGCGAGAAGTTCGACCCGAAGGCGTATCTCCCGGCGATCACCGGCTACTACTCCACGGCGAAGGGCGAGATGCTCTCCTTCCCGTTCAACTCCTCCTCGATGGTCATGTGGATCAACAAGGACGAGCTGAAGAAGGCCGGCGTCAACGAAATTCCGAAGACCTGGCCCCAGGTGTTCGATGCGGCCAAGAAGCTGAAGGCGGCCGGTCACGAAACCTGCGGGTTCTCCTCGGCCTGGACGACCTGGGCGATGATCGAGCAGTTCTCCGCCTGGCACAACGTGCCGATGGCGACCAAGGCCAACGGCCTCGACGGCTTCGACACGGAGATGAAGTTCAACTCGCCGCTGCACGTGAAGCACCTGCAGAACCTCATCGATCTGCAGAAGGACAAGACCTACGACTATTCCGGCCGCGACTCGAAGAGCGAAGGCCGCTTCACCTCGGGCGAATGCGCGATCTTCCTGACCTCGTCGGGCTTCTACGGCAACGTGAAGGCGAACGCGAAGTTCGACTATACCTCGGTGCCCATGCCGTACTACCCGGATGTCCAGGGCGCTCCGCAGAACTCCATCATCGGCGGCGCTTCGCTGTGGGTCATGGGCGGCAAGTCGGCTGAGGAATACAAGGGCGTCGCCAAGTTCCTCGCCTTCCTGTCGGATACGGACCGCCAGGCGAAGCTGCACCAGGAATCGGGCTACCTCCCGATCACCAAGGCGGCCTACGAGAAGACCAAGTCTTCGGGCTTCTACGAGAAGAACCCGGTGCTCGAGACCCCGCTCAAGGAGCTGACCAACAAGGAGCCGACCGAGAACTCCCGCGGTCTGCGCTTCGGCAACATGGTCCAGATCCGCGACGTGATCTCGGAGGAAATCGAGGCAGCCCTGGCTGGCCAGAAGTCCGCCAAGGACGCGCTTGATGCCGCGGTCGCCCGCAGCAACCAGATCCTGCGCCAGTTCGAGCGCACCGTCAGCCGCTAAGACAGCCTGACCCCAAGACCTTTCATCCCGGGCGGCCTCGATGGCCGTCCGGGATGATCTTATAAGAAACCCTCGCAGACCGGTTGCCGCCGTCTCTGCCAGCGTCACCGGACAGCCGCAGCGCGATGGAAAAACGAGCTCACTTTTCAGGTTGGACACTGCCACTTCTGCTCATCGTTCCGCAGATGGCGATCACCATTATTTTCTTCTACTGGCCTGCCTCCCAGGCCATCTGGCAGTCGTTCCTCAGGGAGGATGCCTTCGGCCTCTCGTCCGAATTCGTCGGCTTCGAGAACTACGCGGCGCTCTTCGGCCAGCCCGAATATTACCGGGCCATGGTCACGACGGTGATCTTCTCGTCCCTGGTGGCGTTCTTCTCCCTTGCCTGCTCCCTGCTTCTCGCCACCCAGGCGGACAAGAACCTGCGCGGCGGCGAGGTCTACAAGACCCTGCTGATCTGGCCCTATGCGGTCGCCCCTGCCATCGCGGGCGTGCTGTGGATCTTCATGTTCCACCCGACGCTCGGCACCCTGTCGCGGCCGATCAAGGCGGTCGGCATCGACTGGAACCCGATGCTCAACGCCAACCACGCCATGACCCTCCTGGTGCTCTCGGCGACCTGGAAGCAGATCAGCTACAACTTCCTGTTCTTCCTGGCCGGCCTGCAGTCGATCCCCAAGAGCGTGATCGAGGCGGCCGCCATCGACGGCGCGGGTCCGCTGCGCCGCTTCTGGACGGTGATCTTCCCGCTTCTGTCGCCGACCACATTCTTCCTTCTCGTGGTCAACATCGTCTACGTGTTCTTCGACACCTTCGGCATCATCGATGCGGTGACGGGCGGAGGACCGGCGGGGCAGACCACCACCCTCGTCTACAAGGTCTATGCGGACGGACGCCTCGGGGGCGATCTGGGAGGCTCGGCCGCCCAGTCGGTGATCCTGATGGTCATCGTGATCGCCCTCACGGCCATCCAGTTCCGTTATGTCGAGCGTAAGGTGCAGTACTGATGGTCGAGAATCGTCCCTTCAGCAAATTCATAGCCTTCCTGACGCTGGCCGTCGGCATCGTGATCGTCGTGTTTCCGGTGTATCTGGCGGTCATGGCGTCGACCTTCGACGCGGCCACGATCATCAACGGCAACATGCCGCTCCTGCCCGGCGACCAGGCGGGCATCAACTACAGCCGCACGCTGTTCTACGGCGGGTCGCAGGCACGCGAGCCCGTGGGCGGCATGATGCTGAACTCGATGATCATGGCGATGGGAATCGCGGTCGGGAAGATCCTCATTTCGATCCTGTCCGCCTACGCGGTCGTGTACTTCAAGTTCCCGTTCCGCAAGACCGCCTTCTGGGTGATCTTCATCACCCTGATGCTCCCGGTCGAGGTCCGCATCTACCCGACCTACAAGATCGTGGCGGATCTCGGTCTGCTCGATACCTATACGGGCCTCGTCCTGCCGCTCATCGCCTCGGCCACCGGCACGCTGCTGTTCCGGCAGTTCTTCATGACGATCCCGGACGAGCTTCTGGAGGCCTCCAAGATCGACGGCGCGGGCGCGTTCCGGTTCTTCAAGGACACGCTCCTTCCCCTCTCGATGACGACGATCGCGGCCCTGTTCGTGATCCAGTTCATCTATGGCTGGAACCAGTATCTCTGGCCGCTGCTGATCACCACCAAGAGCTCCATGCAGACCATCGTGATCGGCATCAAGAAGATGATCACCACCACGGACGCGCTGACCGAATGGCAGATCGCCATGACGACCGCCGTGCTGGCCATGCTGCCGCCGGTGCTCGTGGTGATCTTCATGCAGAGGCTCTTCGTGAAGGGGCTCGTCGAAACGGAGAAGTGACGCGCGGGTGCCGCGCGTCGCCCTCCCGGCGAACCGGGAGGGCTCGTCATGAAAAGAATTCTGGCCCGGCGCCCGTGTCGGTGAGGGCCGATGTTAAAAGGATTGAGACAATGGCAGGCGTGACGCTCGATACCGTGCGGAAGGTCTATGCGGGCAATGTGGAAGCCGTGAAGGGCGTGTCCCTCGGCATCGAGGACGGTTCCTTCTGCGTGCTGGTGGGGCCGTCTGGCTGCGGCAAGTCCACTCTTCTGCGCATGATCGCCGGCCTCGAGACGATTTCCGGCGGCGAGGTGAAGATCGGCGACCGGATCGTGAACCAGATCGAGCCCGCCGATCGCGACATCGCGATGGTGTTCCAGAACTACGCGCTCTATCCGCACATGAGCGTCTACGACAACATGGCCTACGGCCTGAAGAACCGCGGCACGCCCAAGGGCGAGATCGAGAAGCGCGTGAAGGAAGCAGCCCGCATCCTCGCCATCGAGCCCTTCCTGGCCCGCAAGCCGCGCGCACTCTCCGGCGGCCAGCGCCAGCGCGTCGCCATGGGCCGCGCCATCGTGCGCAAGCCCCAGGTCTTCCTCTTCGACGAGCCGCTCTCCAACCTCGACGCCAAGCTGCGCGTGCAGATGCGCGTCGAGATCAAGCGCCTGCAGAAGGCTCTCGGCGTGACGTCGATCTACGTGACGCACGATCAGGTCGAGGCCATGACGCTCTCGGACAAGCTCGTGGTGATGTCGGGCGGCCAGATCGAGCAGGTCGGCAATCCTTCGGAGGTCTACCGCCGTCCGGAAACCCGGTTCGTCGCGACCTTCATCGGCTCGCCGCCCATGAACATCCTGCCGGGCAAGGTCGAGGGCTCCGGCCGCGTCTCGGTCGGCGGGCAGTCGATCGCCGTCGCGGACATGCGCGAGGGGCTCGCCCCCGGCTCCGCCGTCGAGGTGGGCCTGCGCCCCGAGGACGTCCAGGCGGGCGGGGCCGGCGCCAGCGCGCTTAGCATGGATGTGGACTTCGTCGAGGAACTCGGCGCGACCCAGCTCTTCCACGGCAAGGTCGCGGGTGCCGAATTCGTCGTGCAGGCCTCCACCGGCCAGATTTCGGCGGAGACCCGCAAGCTGGCTCTGTCGGTCGATCCGGCCAACGTCCATCTTTTCGACCCGCAGACGACGAAGCGCCTCGGCCGGGTTTGATCGGCCCTGCCAGCCCAGGCTCCCTCTCTCACGCCGGGGGAGGGAGGCCGAGAGGGCTGTTGCGCCTTTGATTCAGCCCCGGTATCCCTTGAGCGAACGTGAGGGATAGCGATGACGGTCAAGCTCGACGGGGCAACACTCGACATTCAGGATGTGGTGCGCGTGGCGCGCACGGATAGCGGGGGCCGCTTCGCGGAAGCCGCTCTCGATCCGGAGGCGCGTGAGCGCATCGCGGCGACGCGGGCCTATATCGACCGCACCTGGATGCATGACGACGCGCCGCTGATGTACGCCTTCAACACCGGCGTCGGCCTGTTCAAGGACCAGCGGGTGCTGATCGCCGACATGGCGGCCTATCAGCAGAAGACCGTCTATGCCCATGCCACGGGCGTCGGCGAGCCGTTCGGCGAGGACGTGACGCGCGCCATGATGCTGCTCAGGGCCAACGCCTTCGCGTCGAACTATTCCGGCCCCCGCGTCGAACTGGTCGAGCGTCTGATCGCCTTCCTCAACGCGGGCCTTCATCCGGTCATCCCGCAGAAGGGCTCCGTCGGCGCCTCGGGCGACCTCGCGCCGCTCGCCCACATGGCGGGCGCCGTCTGCGGCTTCGAGGAAGCCCGGATGGTCTACAAGGGCCGGGTCATGCCGGCCCGCGAAGCCATCAGGGCTGCCGGCTTCGATCCCGATTTCGAGCTTGGCGCAAAGGATGCCTCAGCCCTCATCAACGGCTCGACCACGTCGCTCGCCCTCGGCACGCTCGCGACGCACGATGCGCGTCGTCTGCTGAAGCACGCGGACATCGCCATGTGCCTTTCGCTCGAGGCCATGCGCGGCGAACTCGCGGCCTTCGATCCGCGCGTGCACAAGGCGCGGCCGCATCCGGGGCAGGCGCGCGTGGCGCGCAACCTCCTGCGCATCCTCGAGGGCACGCAGCGCTGCTCGCAGGCGGCGCGCGACGTGGTGTTCCCCGACGAGCCGCGCCAGCCGGGAACGCCCGCGAGCCCGCGCGTGCAGGACGTCTATTCCCTGCGCTGCACGCCGCAGGTCCACGGACCTGCCGTCGAGGCGGTGGAATACGTGGAGCGCATCATCGGCACGGAGATGAACTCCGCCACCGACAATCCCCTGATCTTCGACGACGGCCAGGGCGGCTACGTGTCGATTTCCGGCGGGCATTTCCACGGGCAGTACATGGCGCAGGCCATGGACTTTCTCGCCATCGCCATGGCGGATCTCGGCTCGATCTCGGAACGGCGCCTCGCGCGGCTGATCGATCCCACCATGTCCTACGGGCTGCCGCGCAATCTGCTCGCGGGCAAGCGCGGCCTCAACACGGGTTTCGCGACGGTGCAGTGCTCCATGTCGGCCCTGGTGATGGAGAATCGCGGACTGGCGACGCCGGGATCGGTCGATTCCATTCCGGGCAAGTCGAATGCCGAGGACCACGTCTCCAACTCCACCTGGTGCGGCCGCAAGGCGAGGACCATCGTGGAGAACGTGGAGCAGATCGTGGCCGGCGAATTGCTGATGGCGGCGCAGGCCCTCACTCTCGTCGAGCCGGTCGCCAGGGACTATCCGCTGGGCAAGGGCTCGCGCGCGGCGATGGAGGCCATCCGCGCCGTCATCCCGCCGGCCCTCGACGGCGATCGCTGGTATGCGACCGAGATGCGCCAGGCTCTCGATCTCGTGCGCTCCGGCGCGGTGGTGGAAGCGGTCGAGAACGCCGTCGGAGCGCTGGAATAGGTAACGAAAAAGGCTCGGGTCATCCCGAGCCTTTCTTCCATGAGATCAAGCCTTTGCCTTAGTGGCAACGGCGTACGTTTCGCACGACCACATTGCCGTTCGGACGATAGACGCGCTCCTGAACGGTGCGGCAGCGTTCCATCCTGCCGTATCCTCTGGCAGGCACGCCGCAGCGGCGTACGGTGCGGTACACGACGTTGCCGTTGGGCCGTACGGTGCGGACGCGCTCCGTCACGCAGGCCACATTGTCCACGAGCGAAGGAGCTTCGAGATGCGAGGCATTGAACCGGGCCTGCGCTTGAGGAGCGGCAAAGAAACCGGCTCCGAGGGCGACCGCGAAGGCGGGGAGGAGAAAAGCGCGCATCATCTGATCCTTTGTTCTATGAGATGACACACGACAACGGCATGACTATGCCAAGGTTCCCGCAAAAAGAGATCAGTCCTATGCCGGCACGCGTCACGATCCAGCCCGTCCGGGCCGAAGACGGAGCCGAATTGATCGCCGCCAACCTCGCGAGCATGAGGCTGCACGAGCCATGGGTGTATCCCTGCCGCGATCAGGCGAGCTTCCAGGCCTATCTGGCCCGCTGCGACGGCGAGCGGACTGCGGGGTTCATCGTGCGCGAGCGCGACAGCGGCAGGATCGCGGGCGTGGTGAATCTCAACGAGATCGTGCGCGGCTTCTTCCAGAGCACCTATATGGGCTATTACGGCGTCGCTGGGATGACCGGACGCGGCCTGATGAGCGAGGCCGTGGGCCTCGTGGTCACGCACGCCTTCACGAAGCTCGGCCTGCACCGGATCGAGGCCAATATCCAGCCGGACAACGAGCCTTCGCGAGCCCTCGTGAAACGGCTCGGCTTCCGGCAGGAGGGCTACTCGCCGCGCTATCTCAAGATCGGTGGCGAATGGCGCGATCACGAGCGATGGGCCGTCCTGGCGGAGGATTGGCGCGGCTGACCCGCTTCCATCATCGCGACGGGGGCGAAGCACCGGACACGAACGCGCATTGGCGTCCGTTGCTCAAAGCTTCTTCTGAAGGAAGGAACGGCTGGAGCCGACCGGGTAATCCTCGAGTTCGCCGAAGACCCGATACCCCAGGCGCTCGTAGAGACGCCTCGCCTTCGGGTTGAGCGTGTCGAGCCAGGCCGAGTGACAGCCGCGCCGCAACGCTTCCTCCTCGGCCATGGCGATCAGACGGCTGGCCGTGCCCTGTCCCCGCAAGGATTCGGGCACGAAGATCAACTCGATGGCCAGCCAGCCCCAGCCCGTGCGCCCCCACAGGCCTCCCACGATGTCACGCGACGAGGGCTCGCGAACCACGACGGCCAGATCCACAATCTGAAGCCCCGGCATCAGGGTCGTGCGGTTGAACTCCTTCAGGCCGTCGAGAATGATCTGGCGGATGCCGGCGCCCGGCTCGGCGACGAGTTCGATCTCGATGCTCACGCGACGATCCGCCTGACGGCCTCGACCAGCACGCGCGCCGCCACGTCGGCGTCCTCCACGGTGATCGATTCCGCCGGGTTGTGGCTGATCCCGCCCTTGCAGCGCACGAAGAGCATGGCCGAGGGACAGAGGCCCGCCATGGCGACGGCGTCGTGGCCCGCGCCGGAGGCCAGGCGGAGCGGCTCGATCCCGGTGCTTCTCACCGCATCCTCGAGCCGTTCCATCAGGTCCTTGTCCATGGGGGTCGCGGGCGATTCCATGAAGGGCTCGATTGTGAGGTCGACGCCGCGTCGCTGCGCGGCGGCCTCGCACTCCGTCAGGATGTCCTGCACCATTGCGTGGCGCACGGCATCGTCCGGCGCGCGGGCATCGAGCGTGAAATCGACCTTCGCGGGGATGACGTTGATCGCGCCGGGCTGCACCTGCGCAACGCCGACCGTCGCGACCGTGTCGGTGCGTTTGGAGCCGGCGCGCTCCACGATGCCGATCATCTCGGCCACGGCCGCCAGCGCATCGCGGCGCATGGTCATGGGCACGGTGCCCGCATGGCCCGCTTCTCCGATGACGCGGGCGCGGGCGCGGGTGATGCCGTTGATGGCGGACACGATCCCGACGGGCAGGTTCCTGGCTTCGAGCAGCGGACCCTGTTCGATATGCACCTCGAGATAGCCGCGATAGCGGGCGGGATCGCGGGCCAGGGCCGCAATGCCGTTCGGGTCTCCGCCGAAGCGGGTCAGCGCATCGCGCATCGACACGCCATCCTGATCCGTGCCATCGAGCCAGGCCGCGTCGAAACGGCCCGCGAGGGCATGGGATGTGGAAAGGTTGGTCGGGAACCGGACGTTCTCCTCATCGCCGAAGGCCACGACCTCGATGGGGCAGGCGGGCACGATACCCTGCTCCCGCAGGGCTGCGACCGCGGCAATGCCGAGCACGACCCCGAGATTGCCGTCGTAGCGCCCGGCATCGACCACCGAATCGATATGGGAGCCGAGGACGAGGGCCGGCGCGTCGGGATCGGCTCCCTCGATGCGCCCGATCACGGAGCCGAGGGCGTCGATATGAGCGTCGAGGCCCGCCTCGCGCATGAGGCCGAGGGTCGTTTCTGCGGCCTTGCGGTGAGCGGGAGACAGATAGAGGCGCGTGACGCGCCCGGGTTCGTCGCTGTGCTGGGCGAGAGCCTCGATCATCGCCATGACACGGCGGCCGAGGCTGAGGTCGGATACATTCGTCATGCGATCAGAGTTTCAGGAACCGGCCTGCTCCGCAAGGGGCGGGCCGGCCGATTCCGGAACGCTTCAGGCCGCGACGCCGAGCTTCTTCTGCAGGCTGGTCGAGGAGGTCGTGTATTGGAACAGGAGCTTCTTCTCGGGATAGACGTAGCGGTGCACCTTCTGGGCCGCGAGAGCGCCCTCGTGGAAGCCGGAGAGGATGAGCTTCAGCTTGCCCGGATAGGTGTTGATGTCGCCGATGGCGAAGATGCCCGGCACGTTGGTCTCGAACTTCTCCGTATCGACCGGAACGAGGTTTTCGTGCAGGTTCAGGCCCCAGTCGGCGATGGGGCCGAGCTTCATGGTGAGCCCGAAGAAGGGCAGCATCACGTCGCAGTCGATCTCGAATTCGGAGCCGTCGTCCCGGCGGACGGCCGCGCCCCGGAGCAGGGGAGCCTCGCCCTTCAGGGACGTCACCTGGCCAAGATGGAAATCCATGTCGCCCGCGGCCACGAGGGAGCGCATCTTCTCCACCGTATGGGGCGCGGCCCGGAAGGCGTCGCGGCGGTGGAGCAGGGTCAGGCGCTTGGCGACGGGCTGGAGGTTGACCGTCCAGTCGAGGGCGGAATCGCCGCCGCCGACGATGAGGACGCGCTTGCCCCGGAACATCTCCATCTTGCGCACGGCGTAGAACACGCCCGTGCCCTCGTAGGCCTCGATGTTGTCGATCGGCGGCTTCTTGGGCTGGAAGGATCCGCCCCCGGCCGCGATGATGACCGCCTTGCAGGTGAAGGTCGTCCCGTTCTCCGAGGTCTTCACGCGGAAGCGCGGCGCTTCCGGCGTGCCGATGGATTCGAGGCTCTCCACCATTTCATTGAGGTGGAAGGTCGGATGGAAGGGCTCGATCTGCGCCATCAGGTTGTCGACGAGGCCCTGGCCCGTGACCATCGGGAATCCCGGGATGTCGTAGATCGGCTTTTCCGGATAGAGCTCGGCACATTGGCCGCCCACCTTCGGCAGGATGTCGATCAGGTGGCATTTGATGTCGAGGAGGCCCAGTTCGAACACGGCGAACAGGCCCACAGGCCCGGCCCCGATGATGACGACGTCCGTTTCGATATTGTCCACCATGAACAGGCTCCTTCGAGAGACCTTCCGAAAAGCACGGTCTCCCTTCTTTGGCAATGCGGCAGGCTTGACGGCTAATCGCGCGTCGGCGCGAGAGTGACCTCAAGTCCGTCGAGTTCGGGGGTCCAGATGATCTGGCAGGAAAGGCGGGAGTTAGGCCAGGACACCACCGTGTCGAGCTGGTTCTCCTCCTCCTCGGTCGGCGGATAGAGCTTGTCCAGCCATTTTTCGTCGACGAAAACGTGGCAGGTGGCGCATTCGCAGGCTCCGCCGCAGAGGCCCTCAATAGGCAGGCCCCAGTCCCTGATGATCTCCATGACCCGCCAGCCCTCGATGGCCTCAAGGGTATGGCGCTGGCCGGTCCGGTCGGTCACATGGATGACGCCCATGAAGCGGGAATTCCTTTGATGTGCGGTCTGGGGAATGGCGCAGGGGGGTGCGCCGGACGGCCTGCATATCGACCTTTCGGCTCGATCCGTCAATGTCTTAGGGTCAGGTTTGTTTCGGCTCAATTACGGGGAAATACGGCCGGGCGGCAGGGCGCGCAGCTTGCAGGACAATGGTCTCCGGCGGAAACATCGGCGTCCTCCGCTCGTTGAGCCGTCGTCCGCCGAGGAGATTGGCAAGGAGATTGGGATGAGCCAACGCAACTGGGTCGCCCTCACCATCATTGCCGTGGTCGCAATCGTGCTGTGCGCCGCTCTCTGGTTCGTCTTCGTGGGCCGCGAGCAGGCACCAGGAGCCACGGGGTCCATTCCGGGGGCGGAAACGCCCGCCACCGCCACCCCGGTGACGCCGAAGACACCGTGAAACCGGGCCGCCCTCAGATCCCGAGCGTCTCCGCCCGCAGCCGCTCGTCGGCCACCAGCTCCGCCATGGAGCCCTGAAAGCGCAGTTCGCCGCGTTCGATTACGCAGGCGCGGTCGCTGATGCTGGCCGCGAAGGCCCAGTTCTGTTCCGAGAGCAGGACCGCCACCCCCTCGTCCTTCATGGTCCGGATCGCCTCGGCCATCATCTGCACGATGACCGGGGCGATGCCTTCGGACGGCTCGTCGAGCAGGATCACGTCCGGGTTGCCCATGAGGGTGCGGGCGATGGCGAGCATCTGCTGTTCGCCGCCGGACATCTGGTTGCCGCGCCGCCCGCGCATCTCGGCCAGATTGGGAAACAGCCGGAAGAGCCGCTCGGGCGTCCAGGGCGAGCGCCCCGCGCCAGCGGCCCTGCGGCCGGTCTCGAGGTTTTCCTCGACGGTGAGGTCCGTGAAGATGCGCCGGTCCTCGGGCACATAGCCCAGGCCCATGCGGGCGATCCGGTAGGTCGGCATTCCTGCGAGGGACTGCCCCTTGAAGTTCGCCATCCGGGCCGTCGCCGGAACCAGGCCCATGATGGCCTTCAGGGTAGTCGTCTTGCCGGCTCCGTTGCGTCCGACGAGGGCCATGACCTCGCCGGCGTGGAGCCGGAAGGTCAGGCCGAACAGGACCTGCGCGCGCCCGTAGGACGCGCAGAGATTCCAGATCTCGAGAAGCGGCGCGCTCATGCGGGGCTCACTCCTGCGGGTTTTTCAAGGGCGTGGTCGTCGCCCAGATAGGCCTGCCGGACGTCCGCGTTCTGGCGGATCTCGTCCGGGGTGCCGCTGGCGATGACGCGGCCCCGCAGCAGCACGATCACGCGGGCCGCATGGCCGAAGACCACGTCCATGTCGTGCTCGGTGAAGAGAACGCCGATTTTCCGGGCTTCGGCGATGGCGGCCGTCAGGTCCATGAGCGCCGTCCGCTCCCGGGGGGCCATCCCGGCGGTCGGCTCGTCCATGAGCAGCAGCTTCGGCTCGCCCGCCAGCGCGATGGCGAGTTCCACCCGCTTCACGTCCCCATAGGCAAGCGTCGAGCAGGGGTGGTCCGCCGCCTCGGCCATGCCGACCCGCGCGAGAAGCTCCAGCGCCTTGTCGCGGTGACGCTCCCGGGCCGCGGTCCAGAGGCCGCGGCTTTCCCGGTTGTGGCTGACGAGGGCCATCTGGACGTTCTCGGCCACGGTCATGGACAGGAAGGTCTGCGCCACCTGGAAGGTGCGCCCGACTCCGCGCCGGAAGCGCTTCTGCGGCGAGGCGGTGGTGATGTCCTGTCCGTCCAGCAGGATGCGGCCTCGGTCGGGGCGGAGCTGGCCGCCGACCATGTTGAACACGGTCGACTTGCCGGCGCCGTTGGGCCCGATGATGGCGAGCATCTCACCGCCCTCGAGGGTGAAATCGACGTCCCGCGCGGCGATCACGCCGCCAAACGATTTGCTCAGGCCCTGGACGGTCAGCAGCGTCATGCCCGGTCCTCGCGCCAGGAGAGGAGGGATCCCACGAGGCCGCGCGGGAAGACCAGCACCATGGCGATGATGCTCAATCCCAACAGCAGCCGCCAGAAGGCCGTGAGCGGCATGATCAGGTCTCGGAGGAACAGCAGGACGCCGGCTCCCACGAGCGGGCCCGTGACCGTCTGGATGCCGCCCAGGAGCAGCATGGTGAGGGCATCGACGGAGGTGGGAATGCCGAGCAGGCTCGGATCGACGGTCCCGCGGGAGAAGGCATAGAGGCCCCCGGCAAGGCCTGCCGCCATGCCGGATACCGTGAAGGCGAGCCAGCGGTGCTGGCGTATCCTGAGACCGATGGCTTCCGCGCGGGGCTCCGAGTCGCGGGCCGCACGCAGCGCATACCCGAAGGGCGCGTCGATGATGCGCCTGAGAAGAAGGACCGCTGTCGCGGTCAGCCCGAGGGTCAGGAGATAATACGGCGCCTGCCCGCTGGCCCAGCTTGTGGGCCAGACCCCGACGATGCCGTTGTCGCCGCCCGTCACGTCGACCCACTGGAAGGCGACGGCGTAGAGAATCTGCGCGGCCGCCAGCGTCATCATGGCGAGATAGATGCCGGAGAGGCGCACCACGAAGGCCCCGATGAGCGCGGCCCCGATCGCCGCAAGGCCGAGCCCGAGGGGGAGGGCCTGTTCCATCGGCGCATCGAGCCATTTCACGGCGAGCGCCGCCCCATAGGCGCCGAGACCGAAGAAGGCGGCGTGACCGAAGCTTACGAGGCCGCCGACCCCGATGAGAAGCTGCAGGCTGAAGGCGAAGAGACCGAAGATCAGGACCTCGGTGGCGACCTTCAGGAAATAGGCATCTGCCATGAGCGGAAGGGAGGCGAGCGTCGCGATCACGCCCAGAACGACGAATGCGCCGCCATAGGAGGGCGCGCGGCTCGCGATGCCGACCGCATGCGTTCCGCCGATGGTCTCGGGGCGCCCGAAAAACCCGTAAGGCCTCACGGCCAGCACGACAGCCATCAGCAGAAAGACCACGACCAGCGTGCTCTTGGGAAAGATCAGGATGCCGAAGGCCTGCAGCTGCCCGATGATGAGGGCGGCCAGGAACGCGCCGGGCACGCTGCCCATGCCGCCCACCACGGTGACCACGAAGGCCTCCGCGATGACGGATAGGTCCATGCCGGTATTGGCGGATACGCGCGGAATCTGCAGGGCGCCGCCGAGCCCCGCCAGAAAGGCGCCGAGAAAGAGCGTGCCGGTGAACAGCATCGCCTGATTGACGCCGAGCGATGCGACCATCTCCCGGTCCTGCGTCGCCGCGCGCACGAGGACGCCGAAGCGCGTCCGGCGCAGAAGAAGCCAGACGAGGCCCAGAACGACGGGGCCGGCTGCGATGAGCACGAGTTCGTAGGACGGAAAGCGCCGCCCGAGAATCTCGACGGGCGCGCGCAGTCCCGGCGCGCGCGGGCCGAGGATGTCCTGCGGCCCGAAGACTTGCACCACGAGATCCTGCACCACGAGCACGATGCCGAAGGTGGCCAGCAGCTGGAACAGTTCCGGCGCGCCGTAGATGCGGCGCAGCAGCAGAACTTCGATCAGGACGCCGATGATGCCGACGATGAGGGCCGAGGCCAGAATGCCGGCCCAGAACGTGGCGGGCCCGAAGGAGAATTCGAGCAGCCGCGGCACTAGGGTCGCGGCCGTGTAGGCGCCGATCATGTAGAGCGAACCATGCGCGAAGTTCACGATCCGCGTGACGCCGAAGACGAGCGTCAGCCCGCAGGCGGTGATGAACAGCGAGGATGCGCTGGACAATCCGCTGAGGGCCTGGATGGCGAGAAAGGAAGGATCCACGGCTTTCTACCCTCCCTTTGTGGGAGAAGGGAGGAGGACGTCATCGCGCCGGACCTCCAATCTCTCAGTCCTTCCGCACCGCCTTCACCTCGGCTTCCGTCGGCATGAAGGAGGCTCCGTCCTTGTAGGTCCAGTCCGTCATGCCTCCGGTGGCGCCCTTCAGCATGAGCTTGCCGACCCAGGCGCCCATTGTCGACTGATGGTCGATGCCGCGCATGGAAACCGGGCCGATGACGGTCTCGAACTTGGCATTCTCGAAAGCCTTGATGAGGGCGTCGGACTCGACGGAGCCCGCGCGCTCGATCGTGTCGCGGATCATGTAGACGACCATGTAGCCGAGGAGCGATCCGAGACGCGGCGTCTCGTTGTATTTCGCCCGGTAGGCATCGACGAAGGCCTTGTGCTTCGGCTCCTTGATCTCGTCCCAGGGATAGCCGGTCACGGTCCAGCCCTCGGGCACCTCGTCCTTCAGGGGCAGGAGCCATTCGGGCTCGCCGGTGAGGAGGGAGAGGACCGCCTTCTTCTCGAAGAGCCCGCGCGTGTTGCCCTCGCGGACGAACTGGGTGAGGTCGGGGCCGAAGAGCACGTTGAAGATGCCGTCGGGCTTGGCCTGTTCGAGGGCCGAGACGGTCGCGCCGGCCTCGATCTTGCCGAGGGCCGGATATTGCTCGGCGACGATCTCCGCGCCGGGCACGCGCTCCTTGATGAGGCGCTTGAAGACCTCGGCGGCCGACTGGCCATATTCGTAGTTCGGCGCGACGATGGCCCAGCGCTTCGCGCCGAGCGCCTTCGCCTGCTCCACCAGCATGCCGACCTGCATGAAGTTGCTGGGGCGGACGCGGAAGGTGTAGCGGTTGCCCTGCGCCATGGTGATGGCATCCGTCAGGGGCTCGGCCGCGATATAGACGATCTTCTTCTGGTTGGCGTAGTCCGCCATCGCGATGCCGACATTCGACAGGAACGAGCCGAAGAGCAGCGACACGCCCTCGCGGGTCACGAGCTCGTCCGCCACGCGGGTGGCGTCGCCGGTCGTGCCGCCGTCCTCGCGGGAGACGATCTCGATCTTGCGCCCGAGGACGCCGCCCTTGGCGTTGATCTCGTCGAGCGCCATCTGCCAGCCGTTGCGATAAGGCACGGTGAAGGCCGCCATCTTCGCGTAGGAATTCAGCTCGCCGAGCTTGATGGGGGGCTGCTGCGCCTGCGTGGCCGGGCTTCCGAGCGCGAGCGCCAGTCCCAGAGCCAGCCAACGGGTCATCGATGCCTTCACCATGTCGCCTTTCCCTGCTTACAGGATCTGCGAGGATTTAGGGCCATTCAAGGCCCGAAGAAAGCCCAAACTGCCAAGGTTCGAGAATTCCCGTCTTGCCTCGCGCCAGGAGGGGATGACACGTTCGTTCCATCCTTCCCCTCCGCGATGTTGGTCCCATGCTGCTCAAAGACGACCCCGCCCGCGCCTTCATGCCTTACCCGGCCGTTTCCGTACCCCATGCCGAGGACGGTCCCCTGTCCGGCCTGACCTTCGCGGCCAAGGATTTGTTCGACGTGGCGGGCTACCCGACCAGTTCCGGATCGCCCCACATGCTCGCCATGTCGGGCATCAAGACACGCACGGCGCCGACCGTGCAGAAACTCCTCGACGCCGGAGCGCGGCTCGTCGGCAAGACGATCACGGACGAACTCGCCTTTTCCATGAGCGGCAAGAACGCCCATTTCGGCACTCCGGTGAACGGCGGTGCGCCCGACCGCATCCCGGGCGGCTCCTCGTCCGGCTCGGCCGCGGCCGTGTCCAACGGCCTGTGCGACTTCGCGCTGGGGACCGATACGGGCGGGTCCGTGCGGGCTCCGGCCAGCCATTGCGGGCTCTTCGGCATCCGGCCGACCCATGGCCGCGTTAGCCTCGAGGGCTGCCACGACCTTGCACCCTCCTTCGACACCTGCGGATATTTCACCCGCGACGGCGCGACCTTCGGGCGGGTCGGCGAGGTGCTGCTCGGGCAGGACAGCCAGCCCCTTCCGGAAAGCCCCAAGGTCCTTCTCGCCCGGGACGCCTTCGCCCTGCTGGACCGACCGGTCCGCGAGGCGCTGGCCCCCGCGCTGCGCCAAGCCGAGGCGGTGCTGGGCGCGCCGCAGGAAGCCGATGCCGCGACCGAGGGCTTCACCGCTCTCTATTGGGCCATGCGCTACATCCAGAGCCGGGAGGCCTGGACGGTCGACGGGCCGATGATCGAGCGCTACCGGCCGCCCCTGGGCCCCGGCGTCGCCGACCGGTTCGAGTTCTCGCGCGGCGTGACCGACAATCAGGTGGTCGAGGCAAAAGGGATCCGCAGCGCCTTCCGGGCCCGGTTCGGTGCCCTCCTCGGCCGGGACACGGTGCTGATCCTTCCGACGATGCCCGATATCGCGCCGCTTCTTTCGGAGAGCGACGAGGCCCTCAACGACTACCGCAACAATGCCCTGAACCTGCTCTGCCTCTCCGTCCTGTCCGGCCTGCCGCAGGTCTCGATCCCGCTGGCGTCGCGGCTCGGCGCGCCGCTCGGGCTCTCCATCATGGGGCCTGCCGGGTCCGATATGAGCCTCGTCCGCCTGGCGCGGCGCATCGCGGAGAAAGCCTGAGTCTGATTGAACCGATCCCGCCCTGTCATAGTTACCGGCAGGGCGGGAGGCCCCAGGGCACCGCGCGAGATGGGGGCACGCATGACCAATCCAGTCGTTCACCCGGAAACGCCGCATGTGGCGGTGGCCAGCGCGTGCCTGCTGGGCGAGGGACCGGTCTGGGATCACCGGAGCGACACGCTCTACTGGGTCGATATCAAGAATCCGGGGGTCTGGCGCTACCACCCGGCGACCAGTAAGCATTCCCGCACCGACGCGCCCGAACGGGTGGGCTTCATCGCCCTGACGCCCGATCCGGACGTGGTCGTCGCCGGCTTCAAGTCCGGCCTGGCGCGCTTCAACCTCAGGACCGGCGAGGTGCAGCCCCTCGTGGCACCGGAGAAGGACAAGCCCGGCAACCGGATCAACGATGGGCAGGTGGGGCCAGACGGCGCGATCTATTTCGGCACCATGAGCGACGAGGAGACGGAGGCATCGGGAGCCTTCTGGCGCTGGGATAGCCGGAGGCTGACTCAATTCCTGTCCGGGATCGTCGTGACCAACGGGCCCGCCTTCAGCCAGGACGGGCAGGCGCTCTACGCGATCGACACCACCAAACGGACGATCTATGTCCTGGACGTGAACGAAGGGCAGATCGGCGAGCCGCGCCGCTTCGCCCATTTCGAGGAGGGCTGGGGCCATCCTGACGGCATGGCCGTGGACGCGGAGGGTCATGTCTGGGTCTGCCACTGGGGCGCATCGCGCATCACCCGCTTCGGACCGGACGGCTCGGTCGAGCGAATCGTCCCCGTGCCGACCGCGCAGGTGACGAAATGCGCCTTCGGTGGGCCCGACCTCACAACCCTCTACATCACCACGGCCTCCGTCGGCCACGACCCCCATATCGACCCGATGGCCGGCCACCTCTTCAAGGTCGAGACCGGTGGGATCCGGGGGCAGAGAGCCACTATCTTCGAGGGATGAACGATGGCAATCGAGCGGTTCGGCTCCGTCGAGGGAGAAGACGTCCTGCAGATCACGCTCACCGGCCCCGACGGGGTCGAGATGCGCGTCCTCACCTGGGGAGCCGTGGTCCGCGACCTGCTCGTGCCGTCCGCGGGTGGTCTCCAGCGCGTCGTGCTGGGGTTGAATTCCATCGGGGACTACATCGCCCATTCGCCCTATTTCGGCGCCATCGTGGGGCGCTATGCGAACCGGATCGGGCAGGCGCGTTTCTCGCTGAACGGTGAGACCTACCGGCTCAACGCCAACGAGGGCCGCAATCAGCTCCATGGCGGTGCGATGGGGTTCGGCACGCGCCTCTGGAGCCTGATCGACCACAAGCCTGCGAGCGTCACCCTCGGCCTGGTCTCCGACGATGGCGACATGGGGTATCCGGGCCGTCTGATCGCCACCTGCACCTACGAGCTTCTGGCTTCCGCCACGGTGAGGATCGCCCTCGAGGCAGTCTCGGACCGGCCGACGCCCGTCAACCTCACCATGCACGGCTATTTCAATCTCGACGGCAGCCCCGATATTTCATCTCACCATCTCATGATCGCGGGCGACTACGTCACGCCCACCCATGCCGACCTCATCCCGACCGGCGAGATCGAGGGGGTGATGGATACCGACTACGACTTCACCTCCCTCCGGCCCATCGGCGCGGCCGAGCTGATGCAGAAGCGTATTTCGTACGATATCAACTACGTCCTGCGCGGCCCCTATGGGACGCTTCGTCACGCGGCGACGCTGAAGTCGTTCAGGAACGGCATGGCCATGGAGCTCTGGACCACCGAGCCCGGCCTCCAGTTCTATGACGGGCATCTCATCGACATGCCCGTCCCGGGCCTGGACGGCGTGCCCTACGGCCGCCATGCGGGCCTCTGCCTGGAGCCTCAGCGGTTCCCCGACGGCCCCAATAACGCCCATTTTCCTCCGTCTATTCTGGAGCCGGGGCAGGTGTCCCGACAGGTCAGCGAGTTGCGCTTCTCCCGCTAGGACGTGGAACTTAGCCGTAGCGTAGCCGTTGGTTTCATAGGCGTTGCGTTTCCGAAAAAACATCAACCCAGAAGGGAACACCCTCTATGCCGGTGCTCGATGCGAGAGCCTTGGACATTGACCCAAAGGGCATGGCTTTCCTGCGGAGCGTACTGCGTCCTGTCCCGTTGAAGATCCCTCCCGCGAAGACCCCGACAATGGCGCGGGTCCATTTCCATTTCCGCATGATCAGGCGGGTGAAGGAACTCGCGACCGATTCGGTGTAGCGAGTTCTCCCGTCCTCATCCTCAGGCGGCCGGCGTGGCCGAAAGGCCGCGCTTGGCGAGAAGCGCGTCGGCTGTCGGAAGGCGCCCGCGGAAGGCCGTGTAGGCTTCCGCCGGATCGCGCAGGTTCCCGGCCGAATAGATGAAGCGCTTCAGTCTGTCCGCCATCTCCCGGTTGAACGCGTCACCTGTCTCCTCGAAGGCCGTGAAGGCGTCGGCGTCGAGCACCTCGGACCAGAGATAGCTGTAATAGCCCGACGAGTAACCGTCGCCGGCGAACACATGGGCGAAATGCGGCGTGCGGTGACGCATGATGATCTCGCGCGGCATGCCGATCCTTTCGAGCGTCTCCCGTTCGAAGGCGGACACGTCGAGATCGTTCAGATCCTTGCGGCGGTGGAGTTCGATATCCACGAAGGCGGACGCCAGATATTCGACCGTGGCGAAGCCCTGGTTGAAGTTGCGCGCCGCCATGAGACGCTGGAGCAGCTCTTCCGGGATCGTTTCGTCCGTCCGGTAATGCGTCGCGAAGCGGCGCAGGATGTCTTCCTGGGACAGCCAGTGCTCGTAAAGCTGCGACGGCAGTTCCACGAAGTCCGTCGGCACGCTCGTGCCTGCCAGGAGCGGGTAGGTGACGTTCGACAGAAGACCGTGCAGCGCATGGCCGAATTCGTGGAACAGCGTGCGCGCGTCGTCGAAGCTCAGCAATGACGGTTCGTTTGTACCGCCCTTTGAAAAATTCATCACGTTCACGATGACGGGCCGAACGTCGCCGGTGAGCTTCTCCTGCGACCGGAAGGAGCTCATCCATGCGCCGCTGCGCTTGGAGCTTCGCGCGAAGTAATCGCCGATGAAGACGCCCACATGCGCCCCCGCAGCATCCGTGACCTGCCAAGCGCGGATGTCCGGATGGTAGTGCGAGAAGTCCGTGAGCTCACGGAAGCTGAGGCCGAAGAGGCGGTGGGCCGTCTCGAAGGCCGCTTCGATGATGCGGTCGAGCTGGAAATACGGCTTGATGACCGCCTCGTCGAGGTTGTGGCGATTCATGCGGATCTGTTCGGCATAGTAGCGCCAGTCCCAGGGCTCGATCTCGATGTTGTCCCCTTGCGACTGCGCCTGTGCCTGAAGATCGTCACGCTCCTCCTGTGCTCGGGCGCGGGCCGGCGTCCAGACTTCGTTCAGGAGCCTGAGCACGGCGTCGGGAGTCTTCGCCATGGTGTCGGCCAGCTTGAAGTCGGCGAAGGTCTCGTAGCCCAGAAGCTTCGCGCGCTCGGCGCGCAGGGCCGCCATCTCGGCGATGATCGCCTTGTTGTCGGTGGCACCGCCCGCGTCGCCCCGGGCCGCCCAGGCCTTGAAGGCCTGCTCGCGCAGGTCCCGCCTTTTCGAGAATTGCAGGAAGGGTTCGATGCTGGAGCGCGAGAGCGTGATGACGTGCTTGCCCTTGAGACCCCGCTCGTTCGCGGCCTGCGCCGCCGCTTCGCGCAGGAACGACGGCAGGCCTTCGAGATCGGCCTCGCTCTCCAGAACGAGCTGATAGGATTTCTCGTCCGCCAGCACGTTCTGGGTGAACTGCGTGCCGAGCGTCGCCAAGCGCTCCGTGATGGCGGCGAGCCTCTTCTTCTCATCCGGTCCGAGCCTTGCGCCCGCGCGGACGAAGATGGTGTGATAGCGATCGAGGACGCGGGACTGCTCCGGCGTCAGGCCGAGGCTGGCGCGCTGGGCATGGAGGGAGTCCACGCGCCGGAAGAGCGCCTCGTTCATGAAGATGCTGTTGCGGTGCTTGGCCAGGATCGGGGCCATCTCGCGCTCGACGGCCTGGATCGCGTCGTTGGTGTGCGAGCCCGCCAGATTGAAGAACACGGCTCCCACCCGTTTGAGAGTGGCGCCGCTTCTCTCCAGGGCCTCGACCGTGTTGGCGAAGGTCGGAGCGTCCGTGTCATCCGCAATGGTCGCGACCTCCGCCTGCTGCTCGGCAAGGGCCGCCTCGAAGGCAGGCCTGTAATGCTCCGGCGCGATGCTCTCGAAGGGCGGAAGGCTAAAAGGGCCGGCCCACGGGCCAAGGAGAGGATTGGCCGGAAGAGTCGCGTCGGAGGCTGTCATGGATCGCTCTGCCTTCAAGGTTCGGGACATCGAGTTGTAGCGGCGTCAGCCGTCAATCGGAAGAGGCGCTGCGCCATGGCCGCCCGCGAGATAACGCTGCAGGAAGGCGAGCGCCCGGCGCGATGCGTCGTCCTCCGCCGCTCCCCGGAACCCATGCCCCTGGCCGGGATAGACCTTGACCTCGTGGGGAATGTTCTGCTGGCGCAGGAGCGCTTCGATCGCATAGGCGTTCGCGACCGGCACGATGGGGTCCGCCGCGCCGTGCAGCACCAGGGTCGGGGGAAGATGCGAGGTGCTGGCGATGGCGCCTTGCGGCAGGGGACCGAAATAGTTCACCAGCGCCTTGATGCGCTGATCCGTGCTCGCAACCGCGAGGCCCAGCGCCGCGCCCAGCGAAATGCCAATGATGCCGATGCGGCCCGGATCCGCGTTCGGATGGCTCGACGCGAAGCCGAGGGCATCCTGCACCGTGTCCATCCAGGCGGTGAAGTTCTGGAACAGGGTACCGAAGGAGGCCCTGCGCTCGCCCGTGCGGTCGAGATAATGAACGAGGTGAACCTGGTAGCCTGCCCGGGCCACGCCGCGGGCGCCCGCGCGGTACTGCGTGTTGGCGCCCAGGCCGTCGGCGCCGTGCAGCATGAGTACGGCGGGCCGCCGGGAGGGGCCTGACGCCTGGAAGGTCTCGACCGTGATGGCCCGGCCTCCGCTTTCGAATGAGGTGCGCTGTTCCGTGACCGGCATCGGGCGTGATTCGTCCTGTTGGGCTTGGGCGTGAAGCGTCGGAGAGGCAGCGAGGGCTGCCCCGACCAGAAGGCTTCGTCTCGAAATCGCCATGGGTGAGTCTGAGGCCTTGGGCGGGATCGGGTAATGCCTGGGATGTGGGGATCGGCCCCGGGCGCACCCAGATGGCAAAAGGTCCCAGACCTTGGGTTCTGCATTCTGGCGGAAACAGCCAAGGATCGTTTGGAGGCTCAGCACGTTGTTGTGCAGGCCGTCGAGATCTCCTCGCGGTCCGATAGAGATTGACCGATGCAGCCCGCTCCTTCACCCGCGCCGCCCCCGGAGACCGAAATCGAACCCCCGAATCTCCCGGGCGTATCGGGTCTGATGACCCTGGCGGTGGGTGTCGTGGTTCTGGCGGGCCTGTACGTGGGGAAGGAGGTCTTCCTGCCGGTCGTCCTGGCGATCCTCCTGGCCTTCGTTCTCGCTCCCTTCGTCGATCTGATGCGCAGATGGCATCTGGGCCGCGTGCCATCGGTCATCATCGCGGTCCTCGTCAGCCTCGGGATCATCGTTTCCCTCGGCACCGTGATCGGCTTCCAGCTTGCCGGCCTGGCGAGTGATCTGCCCCGGTATCAGAGCACGATCCGGGACAAGGTCGGCTCCCTGCGGGAGGGCACGATGGGCCGGCTGCCCAAGCTCCTGAGGGAGTTCGGTCACCAGATCGATACCGCCGTTGGAGAGAAGCCGCCGGAGACGCCGCCCGCCGCCGCAAATCCAGCGGCGGCACCCGCGCCGGAAGAGCCGCAGCCGCTGCCCGTCGAGGTTCACCAGCCGGAGCCGACACCTGCACAGGTCGCCCGCGATTTCCTCGTGCCCCTCCTCGAGCCGCTTGCGACTACCGGCATCGTCTTCGTCGTTCTGATCTTCATCCTGATGCAGCGGGAGGACCTGCGCGACCGCATGATCCGCCTGTTCGGCTCCAGCGACCTGCACCGCACCACGGCCGCCATGGATGATGCCGCGCGGCGGCTCAGCCGCTATTTCCTGACCCAGCTCGGCCTCAATGCGTTCTTCGGCGTATTGGTCGCCGCCGGTCTTTGGCTGATCGGCGTGCCGAGCCCGCTCCTGTGGGGTGTGTTCGCGGCCCTGATGCGCTTCGTGCCCTATATCGGCTCGTTCCTTTCGGCCGCTCCTCCGATCCTGCTCGCCGCCGCCGTCGATCCGGGCTGGTCGATGGCCGTCATGACGGCCGCGCTGTTCCTGATCGGAGAGCCCTTGATGGGGCAGGTCGTCGAGCCCATCGCGTACGGGCAAAGCACGGGCCTGTCGCCGTTCGCCGTCGTGATCGCAGCCATCTTCTGGACATGGCTTTGGGGGCCGGTCGGCCTGATCATCGCCACGCCGCTGACCCTGTGCCTCGTCGTGCTGGGGCGTCACGTGGAAAGGCTCGAATTCCTGGACGTGCTGCTGGGCGACAGACCCGCCCTGACGCCGGCGGAAAATCTCTACCAGCGCATGCTCGCGGGCGATCCGGACGAGGCGCTGGATTCCGCCGAAACCCTTCTCAAGGAGCGCTCGCTGACCTCCTATTACGACGAGGTCGCCCTGAAAGGGCTCCAGCTCGCGGCCAACGACGCCACGCGCGGCGTCATGACGGCCCGTCAGCTCGAGCAGGTCAAGGACGTGATCAAATCGCTCGTCGAGGACCTCTCGGGCCACGACGATGTGGAGCCGCATCCCCATGAGACGAAGGACGAGCCGGTCGCGTCTCCCGAAAGCGAGAAGCCGGAGATCAAGGAGCCGGCCGTCGCGGAGCCGATGCCTCAGGAAGACAGGGTCTCAGCGGCCTGGAAGGCCGAAGGCGCCGTCATGTGCATCGCAGGGCGCGGCCCGCTCGACGAGGCGGCCTCCAGCATGCTGGCCCAGTTGCTGGAAAAGCACGGGCTCGGCGTCCGGACCGTGCCGCACGAGGAGGTGACCCGCTCGGCGATCTTCGGTCTCGACATGACCGGTGTGCAGATGGTGTGCATCAGCTATCTGGAGATCAGCGGAACTCCGGCCCATCTGCGCTACCTCCTGCGGCGCCTGAGGAAGAAGGCGCCCAAGGCTCCCATTCTGGTGGGGCTCTGGCCTGCGGAGGATGCCGTTCTGAAGAGCGAGTCGCTGCGCGCCACGATCGGGGCCGATTACTACGTCTCGTCCCTGCGCGATGCGGTGGTGCAATGCCTGAAGGTCGCGACGGGCGAGGAGGAATTGCCGGAAACCGTTACCGCCTCTCAGGCAGACAGAGAGGCAGCGGCCGCCAGGCGGCTGCCGCTGCCCGCTTGAGACGATTTACGCCGCCGCGTCCTTCAGGAAATCCTCGGCGTAATGGCAGGCGACCTGCCGTCCGTCGAGTTCCCGCAGGGCCGGGCGCTCCACCTTGCAGCGCTCCGTCACGTAGGGACAGCGGGTCGAGAACACGCAGCCCTTCGGCGGGTTGAGCGGCGAGGGCAACTCTCCCTTGAGCACGATGCGCTTGCGCTGCACGCCGGTCATGCCGGGCGTGGAGGACAGGAGCGCCTGCGTATAGGGGTGCAGGGGACGGGCGTAGATCTTTTCCTTCGGTCCCTGCTCGACCGCGTGGCCGAGATACATGACGAGCACGTCATGGGCGATGTGCCGGACGACGCCGAGATCGTGCGAGATGAACAGATAGGCGAGGCCCATCTCCTCCTGCAGGTCGGCGAGCAGATTGAGCACCTGCGCCTGGATCGACACGTCGAGCGCCGAAACCGGCTCGTCCGCGACCACGAGCTTCGGCGAGAGCATCAGCGCGCGCGCGATCGCGATGCGCTGGCGCTGGCCGCCGGAGAACATATGCGGATAGCGGTTGTAGTGCTCGGGCCGCAGACCCACCTTCGCCATCATGGTCCGCACCCGCTCCTTCCGCTCGGCGGAGGAGAGCTTGGTGTTGATGATGAGCGGCTCCTCCAGGATCGCCCCGACCTTCTTGCGCGGGTTGAGCGAGCCGTAGGGATTCTGGAACACCAGCTGCACCATGCGGCGCAGGTCCTTGGCATAGTTCGCGGGCGTGTTCACGGCGTCGATGCCGTCGAGGGAGAGCGAACCCTCCGTCGGCTTCTCGATGAGCGTCACCATGCGGGCAAGGGTGGACTTGCCGCAGCCGGATTCACCCACGACCGCCAGCGTCTTGCCGGGCTCGACGGCAAACGAGATGCCGCCGACCGCCTGCAGGGCCGCCGGCTCCTTGAACAAGCCGCGCTTGACCTTGTAGACCTGCTTCAGGCCTTTGGCTTCGACAACGGGAGCGCTCACGACGCAGCCTCCGTTCCAATGGGATGGTCTCTCTTGATTTCGGCGTTCCGGTTCGGATCGCCGAGCGGATAATGGCAGCGGATGTGCCCGCCAGCCCAGGGACGCAGCTCGGGCCGCACATTGCGTGAATGCTCGGTGGCATAGGCGCAGCGCGGGCTGAACAGGCAGCCCTTCGGGCGGTCGTAGAGGCCCGGCACCACGCCGGGGATCGTCGCCAGACGCCCGCCCTCGCTGCTCTCGGGGCGGGCCGCCAGCAGGGCCGCCGTGTAGGGGTGCTGCGGCGACGCGAAGAGATCGGCGGCCGAGCGCTCCTCCATGATCTGCCCCGCATACATCACCATGACGCGCTGGGCAGTGTCGGACACCACGCCCATGTTGTGCGTGATCATGACGAGCGCCATGTTGCGCTCCTTCTGGAGTGTCATGAGCAGGTCGAGGATCTGGGCCTGGATGGTCACGTCGAGCGCCGTGGTCGGCTCGTCGGCGATGAGCAGCTTCGGATTGCACGCAATGGCCATCGCGATCATCACGCGCTGGTTCATGCCGCCCGAGAGCTGATGCGGGAAAGCCGAGAGGCGGCTTTCCGCCGACGGGATGCCGACCTGCTCCAGAAGCTCGATGGCCCGGCGGCGCGCGGCCTTCCGGTCCATGCCCTCGTGCAGGCGCAGGGTCTCGGTGAGCTGGAAGCCGATCGTGAAGGACGGGTTCAGGCTCGTCATCGGCTCCTGGAAGATCATCGCGACATCCTTGCCCGTGAGCCGGCGACGCTCCTTGTCGGAGATCGTCAGGAGGTCGCGACCGTTGAAGGTCAGCTTGTCGGCCTTCACGCGGCCCGGGAACGGGATGAGGCCCATGAGGGCCAGCATCGTGACGCTCTTGCCCGAGCCGGATTCTCCGACCACGCCGAGGACTTCACCCTCTTCGAGCTTGAGGCTCACGCCGTCGACGGCGCGCATGATGCCGCCTTGGGTCGGGAATTCGACCGACAGGTTTTCAATTTCGACAAGGGCCATGGTCAGCGCTTCAGTTTGGGATCGAGGGCGTCACGAAGACCGTCGCCCAGAAGATTGAAGGCAAGCACCGTGATGAGGATCGCCAATCCCGGGAAGGTCACGACCCACCAGGCACGGAGCACGAATTCGCGGGCATCGGCCAGCATGGTTCCCCATTCGGGCGAAGGAGGCTGCGCGCCGAGTCCGAGGAAGCCCAGCGCCGCGGCATCAAGAATCGCCGTCGAGATGCCGAGCGAGGCCTGCACGATCAGGGGCGCCGTGCAGTTGGGCAGCACTTCCTTGAACATCAGGCGCGTCGTGCCGGCGCCGCTCACGCGGGCCGCCGTCACGTAATCCTTCGACGTTTCGGTGATCACCGCCGCGCGCGCAAGGCGCACGTAATGCGGCAAAATCACCAGGGCCACCGCCAGCATGGCGTTCATCATGCCGGGTCCGAGAACCGCTACGATCACGATGGCGAGCAGGAGGCTCGGCATGGTGAGGACGATGTCCATCAGTCGCATGATGAAGATCTCGGTCAGGCCCCGGAAGAAGCCTGCGACGAGGCCGAGCACGGTGCCGAGCGCGATGGAGATCGCCACCACCACGATGCCGATGAGCAGCGACAGGCGGGCGCCGTAGATCAGGCGGGAGAGGATGTCGCGTCCGATAGCGTCCGTGCCGAGCGGATAGGCGATCGAGCCGCCCTCCTGCCAGAACGGAGGCTTCAGGGCGATCGAGGTGTCTGTCACATAGGGCGAGTGAGGCGCGATCACATCCGCCAGCAGGGCGACGAGCACGACCACGACGATGATCACGAGTCCGCCAACCGCGCCGCGGTTGGCGCTGAAATAGCCCCAGAACTCGCGCAAGGGGTGGGGAGGGGTGGCCGTCGGCACAGCGACGGCCGGAGCTTCCATGGTTTCAGTGGTCATCGCGTATGCCTGATGCGAGGATTGATGAGGCCGTAGGCGACGTCGACGAGGAGATTCACGCTCATGACGACGACGCCGAGCAGCAGGGCGCCCCCCTGCAGAACGGGATAGTCGCGGCGGAAGATCGCCTCGATGAGCCACTTGCCGACGCCCGGCCAGGAGAAGATCGTCTCGGTCAGGATCGCACCGGTGAACAGCACGCCCACCTGGAGGCCGATCACCGTCACCACCGGAATGAGCGCGTTGCGCAGCGCATGAAGGGCGATGATGCGGAAACGCGACAGGCCCTTGGCCTTGGCGGTGCGGATGTAATCCTCACCCAGCACTTCCAGCATGGCCGAGCGGGTCATGCGAGCGATGACGGCGAGCGGCACGGTGCCCAGCACGATGGTGGGCAGGATGAGGTGCCCGACGGCCGACAGAAAGGCGCCTTCATCGTCCGAGAAGAGCGAGTCGATCAGAAGGAAGCCCGTGACGGGCTCGATATAGTACATGACGTCGATTCGGCCGGAGACGGGCGTCAGGCCGAGCTGCACCGAGAACAGCAGAATGAGGATGAGGCCCCACCAGAAGATCGGCATGGAGTATCCGGTGAGCGAGATCCCCATGACGCCGTGATCGAAGATGGAATTTCGTCGGACCGCCGCGATGATGCCCGCCGGAATGCCGAGGATGAGGGCGAACAGAATGGCGCAGACCGCCAGTTCCACGGTGGCCGGGAACAGGGATTTGAATTCTTCGAGAACGGATTCCCGCGTCACGATGGACTTGCCGAGATCGCCCTGCAGAACACGGGAGATGTAGATGCCGTACTGGACCATGAGCGGCTTGTCGAAGCCGAACTCCTTGCGGAGCTGCTCATGGCGCGCAGCATCGATTCCGCGCTCTCCGGCCATGGTTTCGATCGGATCGCCCGGAACGAGGCGGATGAGAAAGAAGGCGAGCAGCGTGATCCCGATGAAGGTCGGGATGACCAGGCTGACGCGAGTGAGAATGAATCGGAGCATCGCCAAAATGGAAAAAAGGCGGAGCGGCCTCGGGGCCGCTCCGCCGGGTTAAGGGGCTTGCGACTTATTTACCCTTGAGGTCTACGCCGTAGAAGGTGTGGCGGCCGAAGGGCGAGAGCTTGAAGTCGACGACTTCCTTGCGGACGGGCTTCAGCTGCACCGCGTGAGCGATGGTGAACCAGGGAGCCTGCTCCTTGAAGACCACCTGAGCCTGCTGGTAGAGCTTCGTGCGCTCGGCCATGTCGGTCGTGACCTTCGCCTTCGTGACGAGATCGTCGAACGGCTTGTAGCAGAACTTCGCGACGTTCGAGCCGTTGCCCTTCGCGGAGTCGCAGCCCAGCAGGGTGTGCAGGAAGTTGTCCGGGTCGCCGTTGTCGCCCGTCCAGCCGAGCATGCCCATCTGGTGCTCGCCGGCCTGCATGCGCTTGCGGTACTCGCCCCACTCGAAGCTCTTGATCTCGGCCTTCACACCGACCTTGGCGAGGTCGGCCTGCATCAGCTCGGCGATGCGCTTCGCGTTCGGGTTGTACGGACGCTGCACCGGCATGGCCCACAGATCGGTCTCGAGACCGTTCGGGTAGCCTGCCTCGGCCAGGAGCTTCTTGGCGCCTTCCGGATCATAGGGCTCGTCCTTGATGGAGTCGTTGTACGACCACATGGACGGCGGGATCGGGTTCTTGGCCGGAACGCCGCTGCCGAGGAACACCGCGTCGACGATGGCCTTCTTGTTCATGGCCATGTTGAGAGCCTTGCGGACGCGCACGTCGTCGAAGGGCTTCTTCGTGGTGTTGTAGGCGAGATAGCCGATGTTCAGGCCGGGCTGCTCGAGGATCGTGACGTTCGGATCCTTCTTCATCGCATCCAGGTCAGCCGGGTTCGGGTAGGGCATGACGTGGCATTCGCCCTTCTGGAGCTTGGCCCAGCGCACGGAGGCATCCGGGGTGATCGCGAAGACGAGGTCGTCGAGCTTCGCCTTGCCACCCCAGTATTCCGGGAACGCCTTGTAGCGGATGATCGCGTCCTTCTGGTACTGGACGAGGTAGAACGGACCCGTGCCGATCGGCTCCTGGTCGATCTTCTCGGGCGTGCCGGCCTTCAGCATGGCGTCGGCGTATTCCTTAGACTGAACGCTCGCCCACATCATGGCGAGATCGGCCAGGAACGGAGCCTCGGGACGCTTCAGGGTGACCCGCACGGTGTAGTCGTCGACCTTCTCCACGGACTTCAGCAGGTCGGGCATGCCCATGTCGCCGAAATAGGAATGGTTCGGGCTCGTGACCTTGAAGTAGGGATTCTCTTCCTTCCACTGACGCTCGAACATGAACACGATGTCGTCCGCGTTCATGTCGCGGGTCGGCTTGAAGGTCTTGCTGGAGTGCCACTTCACGCCCTTGCGGAGGTGGAAGGTGTAGACCGTGCCGTCAGCAGAGACGTCCCACTTCTCGGCGAGGCTCGGATTGACCTTGGTGCCGCCGCGTTCGAATTCGACGATGCGGTTGTAGATCTGCTCGCTGGCGTCGAAGGAGGTGCCGGTGGTGTTGATGCCGGGATAGAAGTTCTCCGGGCTGCCCTCGGAGCAGTAGACGAGGGTTTTTGCAGCCAGCGGGGCCGCTGCCAGGAACGCCGGAACGCAGATGGCTGCGAAAAGGGCTGATTTCTTCATTCTCATGGTCCTCTGAGACGGCGCTACTCGTGGCCGTTCTGTGACGGAGTTAAGGTGCGAAGCCCCGATAATGTCAATCTGTCACAATAAAGTTGGATAATTTTTGGAGAAAATTTACCATTGCGTGCTCGCACGGAGGAGTGCCGGGACGAGCCGGATCGTAACTTTTCCGCGATTATCAAGGCGATTCAGGGCATTGTCCGGTCCGGACGCCTCATCCACAGCCTGCCCGCCACCGGGAGGTTTGTTTAAATCGCCGGCGGGTTTTCTTTCCTCTCCGAACGGGTAGCTTCGGTCACCTTGGTCGCCAGATCGGCGCGGCCGAAAGGTTTGTGCAGGACGGAGTACCCTTCCGGAACCTTCTCGGGATTGGCATAGCCCGTCACGAGCAGGACTCCGATCCCAGGATGGATTTCCCTTGCCTTGTCGGCGAGTTCCGTTCCGGTCATGCCCGGCATGGCGAAGTCGGCGATCAGGAGGTCGATCTGATCGTCTGTCTTGAGAATGTCGAGAGCCGACGATCCGTTCGCCGCCTCCACGACCCGGTGCCCCATCTCGCCGAGATAGGCGGCCGTCACCGTTCTGACTTCCGCATCGTCATCCACCAAGAGGATGCGCACCTTGTCGGCGGGCAGGGCCGCAGACGTCTCCTCCGGCGTTTCCTCCTGCTGCGCCATGGACGTGCGGGCGAGATAAAGCTCGACCACGGTGCCCACGCCCACCGTGCTGTGAATGGTGACGGTGCCGCCGGATTGCTGGGCCAGTCCATACACCATGGCAAGGCCGAGGCCGGTGCCCTTGCCCACCTCCTTGGTGGTGAAGAAGGGCTCGAGCACCCGCGCCAGGATTTCCGGCGGGATGCCGGCGCCGGTATCCGCTACGGAAACCACCACGTAATCGCCATGGCTCAGATCCGCGATCTGGCCCTCCGTCACGGTCTCGTTCCGGGTCGAGAGGGTCAGAACGCCGTTCTCGGCCATGGCGTCGCGGGCGTTGATGCACAGGTTGAGGACCGCCAGTTCGAGCTGGTCCGGATCGACCATGGCGGTCCAGAGCCCGTCGGCGAGTTTCCTCTCGATCCGGATGACGCCCCCGAGCGTGCGGGTCAGAAGGTCGTTCATGTCCGCGATGACCTGATTGACGTCCACTGCCTGCAGGTTCAGGTCGCGCTGGCGGCTGAAGCTCAGGAGCCGTTGCGTCAGGGACGCGCCCCGCTCCGCCGCGTAGGTCGCATTCTGCAGAAGCCGCGTCAGCCGGGGATCGTCGGGTGCCCGGCGCAGGGCGAGGTCGAGGCTTCCGAGCACCGCCATCAGCAGGTTGTTGAAGTCATGGGCGACGCCCCCCGCGAGGGTGCCGAGCGCCTGCATCTTGTCGGCCTGCCGCAGCCGCATCTCCATCAGCTTGCGCTCGGTGACGTCGCGCTCGATCGTCGCCAGGCTCCTGACGGTTCCCGACCCGTCCAGGATCGGGATATGGTTGATGAGGAACCATTGCGTGGTGCCCTCGGGCGACGTCCTTTCCTCGGTGAGCTCGTCGGGTTCCCGCGCCGCGATGGCCCGGCGTTCCGCCTCCTCGATCATGGCCGCCCGCTCGGGCGGAATGAAGTCCCGCTCCTTGCAGCCCAGGCACTCGTCCGGCGTGCGGTTGAGGCTTCGCGCCTTGCTGGTGTTCAGGCGCACGAAGCGGCCTTCCGGGTCCTTGAAGGAGATCCGGTCGCCCGTGCTTTCCATCAGCCCGCGCAGGAGCGCGCGCTCGGTCGCGAGCTCCCGGGCGAGCAGGCGCCGCTGGTAGGCCGCCGCCACCATGTTGGAAAGGGCGTCCGGATCCCAGGGCTTGGGCATGTAGGCCATGATCCGGCCCTTGTTCACCGCCCCGATGACCGCCTTGAGGTCCGCGTAGCCCGTCAGGAGGATGGCCTCGGCGTCCGTCTCGTGGCGGGCCCTGGCCAGGAACTCGTCGCCCTGCATCTCGGGCATGCGCTGATCGGAGATGATGATCGCGATGTCCGGCTCATGCCTGATGATGTCGAGCGCCTGGACCGGCGAGGTGGCCGTGAGGACGCGATAGTCGTTCTCGAACAGGTCCTCGAGCGCGACCAGGATGTCCGGTTCGTCGTCGACGACCAGAATGGTGCCATTCTGTGGGTTCATGTCGCTCGGCAAGGTCATGGAGTGGTCCGCCTTGGGATCCTGATGGTGAAGCTGGCACCGCCCAGGGGGCCAGCATCCACAGTGATCGACCCTTTATGGGCCTGGACGACGCTGTAGGCGATCGCCAGCCCGAGTCCAGTTCCAGACCCGACGGGTTTGGTCGTGAAGAACGGTTCGAAGATGCGCTCCCGCAGGTCCGGCGGAATACCCGGCCCCGTATCGCTGATCCTGATGGTGTACGTTGTCCTGTCGCTCGACGTTTCGATGTCGATCGCCCCCGTTCCCTTGATGGCATCGGCGGCATTGCCGACGATGTTCATGACGACCTGGTTCAGGAGGGCCGGCGAGCAATAGAGATCGGGCACGGCCCCGTAGCGGCGGCGCACGTCGATCCGCGTGCCGAGCTTGTGGCCGAGGAGGGCCAGGACGGTCTCGATGGTCTCGGGGACGTTGATCGTCTGGAAATCGCCTTCGTCCAGGCGGGAGAAGCGCCGCAGGTTGAGGACGAGTTCCTGGATCCGGCCGAGGCCGAGCTTCATCGCTCCCATGCGCTCGCGGGACTTTGCGATCTGCCGCTCGAGTCCCGAGCCCGGTGGAAGCTTCGCGTCGATCTCGTTGAGCAGGCGCTCCACCGTCCCCTGATGCGCCAGGATGAAAGCCAGGGGATTGTTGATCTCGTGGGCGATGCCCGCGACCAGCTCGCCGAGGGAGGCCATCTTGGCGGCCTGGACGAGCTGGGCCTGCGTGTCCTTCAGACGGTGGTTCGCCTCTTCCAGATCGTGGTTGGCCCTGGCGAGGGCGTCCGCGGACGCGGCCTCCGCCCGGGCGCGCTCGAAGGCGAGCTCCCGTTCGCGCAGCTCCGCCTCGATACGCCAGTTCTCGTCCTGCATGAGCTTGCGCCGGACGAGGGCGCGGATGCGCACGCGCATGGCGTCGGGCTCGACCGTCGAGGGCACGACGTCGTCGGCGCCCGCCGCGAAGGCCTGCGCCAGCACGTTCTGCCCGTCGTGCTGGCCGAGGCCCACGATGGCGAAGTTGGGGGCTTCCATTCCGGGCCTCGGCGCTAGACCGCGGTAGGTGTTGAGCTGCCGGCAGAGCGCGATGCCGTCGAAGCTCGGGCTCAGGAGATTGACCAGAATGCAGTCCCATGTGGATTCCGGAGAGCGGATGAGCCGGAGCGCATCGCCCGGCCCGGACGCCGGCGTGACCGAATAGCCCTCGCGGGCGAGCATGTCCTGCAGGTAGGCCCGGCGGGTCGGGCTGTCGTCGACGAGGAGGATGCAGGCCCGGCGGAAATGGCCGAAGCTCGGGGAGACCCGGCCCTCCTCGGTTTCGGCCGAAGGGGACGAGCGCCGCCGGAGCAGGGCCTTGATCCTGAGGATGATCAGATCCTGCTCGGCGGATTTCGAGATATAGGCGTCCGCGCCGCTCTCCAGCCCCTGCCGCTCGACGGCGCGCTCCCGCGCTTCGGTGAGCATGATGACCGGGATGGCGCGGGTGTGGACGTTGAGGCGCATCTGGCGCGTCAGCTCGTCGCCATTCATGCCCGGCAGGTGGTAATCGGCGATGACGAGGTCGGGCAATCCTTCGTTGAGACCGTCCAGGGCCGCCTCGGCGGTCGAGCGCCAGGAGACGCTGAAACCGTTCGTCTCCAGCACGTGCCGGAGCTGCAGCGCCTGGGTCTCGGAATCCTCGACCAGGAGGATGTGGGCGGCCTGGGTGAGGGGAGCCGTGGTCATTCGCCGTCTCCCCGCGCCAGCCGCAGGAGCCGGGGTGCGATCAGGTCGAGGGGCAGGCTGACGCTCACGCCCCCCAAACGCACGGCCGCCGCCGGCATGCCGTAGACCACTGCCGTGCTCTCGTCCTCCGCCAGCGTATAGCCTCCGGCCTGACGCAGCTCGGCCAGACCCTGCGCTCCATCCTCGCCCATGCCGGTCAGGATAACACCGACGCCCCGGCGTCCAAGCGCCTGGGCCATGGACTGGAACAGCAGGGTGGCCGAGGGCCTCTGGTTTCCGACAGGAGGCTCGGCGCTCACGCGCAGGGTTCCGGCTTGGGACAGGAGCAGGTGCCGGTCGCCCGGGGCGACATAGACCGTGCCCGCCGACGGGATCTCCTGGTCCTGGGCCAGGCGCACCTCCAGCGGCATCAGCCCGGTCAGCCACGAGGCGAAGCCCTCCATGAAGGGCGCTCCCATGTGCTGGACCAGAAGGATGGGGAGCGGGAAATCCGCCGGGAGGGCGCCCAGAATTTTCGCCAGGGCCGGAGGCCCGCCCGTGGAGGCGGCGATGCCCATCATGCCGGGGCGGACGAGGCCCTGGACCGCCTCCGGCTTCGGACGCTCAGGCGCGCCCTGGGGTTGCCACGCGAAGGAGCGCCGCCTGACCACGGGCACCTGGCTCATGATGTAGAGCTGGGTGCGGATGGTATCGGCGATTCCGGCGTAACCGGCGCTCGACACGCCGACGGGCTTCTCGACGACCGTGAGAGCCCCGGCCCGAAGGGCGTTCATAGAGATCTTGAGAGAGGAATCCTCGATGCTGTCCGCGATGACGACGATCGGGGTCGGGTGCTCCGCCATGATCCGGCGCGTGGCCTCGAGCCCGTCCATGCCGGGGAGGCGGATGTCCATGGAGATCACGTCGGGTTGAACGCGCCCGATCTCCCGCAGCGCCTCTTCGGCGGACCCCACCGCCGCCGCCACGACCAGGCGCGGGTCCCGCGCGATGATGTGGACGAGCAGCTGCCGGACGACGAGGGAATCCTCGACGACCATCACACGGACCCGCGATTGAGGCGAAAGACTCATGGCGAGAGACTCACAATACCTGCCCGATCGTCGCCAGCAGTTCGCGCTGATCGAACTTCTGCTTGGTAATATAGGCGCTCGCGCCGAGATCGAGACCCCTGCGCACGTCCTCGGGATCCGCCCGCGAGGTCATGAGGATCACGGGCGTGACGGAAAGCCTCGGATCGGTCTTGATCGCCTGCAGGAGGCCGAAGCCGTCCATGCGCGGCATTTCCACGTCGGCGATGACCAGGTCGACGATCGCTTCGCCCGCACGGAGCACGTTCAGCGCATCGATTCCATCCACGCTGAGCAGCACCTGATAGCCTTGGGATTCCAGAATGCTCTTTTCGAGGGTGCGGGTTGTGATCGAATCGTCCACGACGAGAATTGTCCGGGCCTGTGGCCTGGCGTCGGGCACCGCCTGCGCAAGGCCGAGGCCGCTGGCCGCCAGCCGGCTTTCGTTGCGTACCCAGTGCTCGATCAGGATTTCGGGGCTCAGCACGAGAGCAGGCGTTTCGTTTTCCATGAGAACCGTGCCGGACACCATGTCGTTCAGGCCGATAACCTCGACATCGCTCACCAGCATCGTTCGCACATCCGCGAAGGCGTTGACCGCGAAGGCGCAATAGCGGGAGCCGTGGCGGACGAGGACGGCCTTCACGTTGCCGTCCTCCACGGGGATGGGGGCGCTCGGCGATCCGGCCAGGGACGCGAGGACGACGACGGGAACGACGACCTCCTGCCCGTCGATGACGACCCGCGCGGCCGGGCGGCCCTCCACGCTTTCCAGATCGCCGGCCCGCAGCCTCAGGAGCCGCACCACCGCATGGGAGGGCAGCCCGAACATGCGCTCTTCCGCCTCCACGAGCAGCAGCGGCTGGCGGGCTGCCGTGAGCGGCACGTTGAGCAGAACCTCAGTCCCCCACGGGTAGCGCGGCCTCAGCAGGACCGAGCCCTGCAGCCCGCGGGCGGCTTCCGCCACGACCGAAAGGCCCATGCCCCGGCCGGACAGGCGGTCGACCTCGCCCGCCGTCGAGAAGCCCGGCGCGAAGACGAGGGACAGCAACTGGTCCATCGTCGGCGGCGGGCGATCCCCGGCCCTCGGAGGCAGCAGGCCGCGTTCGACGGCGGTCTGTTCGATCCGGTGAAGATCGGGGCCGCGCCCGTCGTCCCGGACGCTAATGCTCAGACGCCCGCCCCGCGAGGCGAATTCCAGGGTGATCTCGGCCTGCTCCGGCTTGCCTCGGGCCATGCGCTCGGCGGCGGGCTCCGCGCCATGGCTCACCGCGTTGCGCAGCAGATGCATGACCGGGTCCTTCAGGGCCTGCAGCACCTGGCGGTCCACCTGGACGTCAAGGCCGATGCTGCGCACATGCACCTCCCGTCCGGATCCGCGCGCGATCTCGCGCACCATGTGGCCGAAGGCGCCGAAAACCGTATCGGCGGACACGAGGGACACGCGGTCGATGTTGTCCCGCACCTGCCGGGCGGCCTGATCGATGGACCAGGCGGATTGCCTTTGGTCGCGCGACAGCGCCGACAGCCTGCGGAACAGGGTTTTCAAGCCCTGGTCGAAGTCGCGCAGGCGGGGTGCGAAGGTGGCACGACCGCGCGACTGTTCATGGCTCGGAGCCTGCTGCGCGGAAACGATGGCGCTCACCTGCGCCTGAAGCTGATCCCAGCTCCGCCGCAGGCCCCGGATGTCGAGCTCGATCTGGCGGAGAGCGCCGTTGATGACCTCGTCCGCCTGGAGCTCCGCCAGAAGCCGGTGCATGGAGCCGGACAGCTCCTCCATCTGCTCGGCGGAGACGCGCAGATAGGCTCCCGCCCCGACATCGGCCCCGCCCTCGGGCTGCTCGGGCTCCGCCGTCGACGGCAGTCGCGCCTGCGCGGGAGCCTTCGGCGCGGGGCTCTCGGACGGATTGAGGGCGTCGGCCGCCAGATCCTCGATGGCATCCAGATTCCTGCGCACCGTCGCGATGGCGGGGCCGTCCAGGGACACCCGGCCCTCCAGAACCTGGGAGAACAGGGCTTCCAGCTGATGGGCGACCTCCTCCACGGCCGGGAGGTCGACCGCGCGGGCCGCCCCTTTCAGGCTGTGAGCCCGCCTGAACACGTCCGTCAGGTCGATTGCGCCCCGATCCGCGTTGTCCAGGGCGGACCGGATCGCATGGAGATGCTCTCGGTGCTCCACCTCGAAAGCTGCCAGTAGCTGTTTGCGGATATCCGTCACGATGCGCGATTCTCGATCCTGTTCCGGTTAAACCCGATAGCGCTCCGCGATCCCGAGGAGCTGCTGCGAGAGATCGGAGAGATTGGCGGCCGCCATGTCGAGCTGGCGGGTGCCGGCCGCCGTCTGCTGGCTCGCCTGGCGGATGTTCTGGAGCGCGCCCATCACCTGCTCGATGCCGAGCTGCTGCTGGTTCGTCGAGGCCACGATCTGCTGGAAGGTCTGGACGCTCTCCTGAACGCGGCTCGAGATCTCGGTGATCGTCTGCTGCGTGATGTCCGTGCGCTCCTTGCCGGCGGTCACGCGCTTCACGGCTTCTTCGGTCAGCATCACCGACGAATTGATGCCGCGCTGGATGTCGCCCAGGATGGAGCGCACCTGCATGGTGGCATCCTTGGCCTGGTCCGCCAGGACCTTCATCTCGGAGGCCACGACCGCGAAGCTGCGGCCGCTCTCTCCGGCCGCGGCGGCCTCGATGGCGGCATTGAGGGCCAGGAGATGCGTGCGCTCGGAGATGTCGTTCACGGAGGCGATGATCTCGCCCACGGCCTGCGTCTTCTCGCTCAGGGCGACGATGTTCTCCGCCACGGCCTCCGCCTGCTCACGGATGGCGTCCATCGCCCGGGCGGTTTCGTCCACCGCCTGCAGGCCAGACATGCTCGTCTGCGCGGTCGCCTGCGCGGAGGCGATCACCTCCTGTGCGCGCTTGCCGATCTGCGCGCCCGCATGGGTGATCTCGTCCACGGTCGCGGCCGTTTCCTGCACGGCTGCGAGCTGCTCCTCGACGGACGCCGCCTGCTCCTGCGTAGAGGCGCGGATTTCCGCCGCTGCCGCATTGAGGTTCTCGGTGGCCTCGCGGCTCTGCCGGGCGAGCTGCCGCAGGCCTTCGACCATACCGTTCAGGGTTGCGCCGAGATGTCCGATCTCGTCCTTGCCCGCGATGGCCATCTGGCCGTTCAGCTCGCCGCGCCCGACGCGCTCGACGAAGTTCATGAAGGTGTTCAGCGGATTGGCGATGGAAGAGCGCAGGGCGTAGGTGATGACGAGGCTGACGAGAGCCGCGCCGACCAGCGCGAGAATGATCGACGTGCGGCTCTGCTCGTAGATATCGCCGACTTGACGCTGGCCGACCGAGATGGCGTCGCCGAGGGCATCCCTGGCCTCGCCCAGGGATTTGACCCAGGTGGTGCGGCTGGCGTTGAGGGCGCTCTGGTTCGCCAGGGCCGCCGCGAGGTCGTTGCTCTGGAGACCCGCGAACATCCGCTCGCTCGCGGCGCGCAACTGGCGGAGCCCTTCGCTGGAGCGATTGAGAGCTTCTGCGATGCGGCGCCAAGCGGTCTCTCGCTCGGACGATACGGCTTGCGCCGCGAAGGCGTTGGCGCTGGCGGTAGCCTGCGCCAGGGAGGCCTCCGTCGCGGTGCCCCGCCGCCCCCACTCGCGGATCAGGTCCTCGAAGGGCATCTGCTGCTGGCCCAGGGTGTGAAGAAGAAAGCGGGACATGACTTCCTCCCGCAGGTTGCGCATTTCGTTCTGCTGCTCGCCGATGCTTTCGATCTGGCGCATCAGCGAGAGGTCGCGCGAGACGATCTTTTCGGTCGTGCCGCGAACCTCGCTGAGCTGATTGATCGTGTAGAGCCCGAGCCCGACCATCAGCGCGACGATGACGGCGAAGCCGAGAAGGATGCGATTCGCGATCGAGATCGTCACGTTAAACTCCAGGCACAGGTGAGGAAGGCAGGAAGGGGCGAAGAAGGCGCTCGGGATCGAGCAGGGACAGGATGATTTCCCGGTCGGCGGAGCCGGAAGGCGTCTGGGCATAGCCCGTCACGGCCTCGGAGCGGAAGCCTCCGCCCGGATGTGCCGGAAGCGGCGTGATGTCCGAGACGCTGTGGACCCGATCGACCCGCAGGGCGACCTGAGGCTGCTGGCGCCGCAGCAGCACGAGATGCCGGCCCTCGCCGTCGGGGCCGGACGGTTCCATGCCGAGCGTCATGGCGAGATCGATCACGCTCACGAGGCGCCCGCCGCGGCCGAAAACGCCGATCAGCCCCGGCGGTCCATCCGGAACGGGCATGCACTTCTGGTCCGGCAGCACCTCCGCGACGGAGGCGACCGCGATCCCGAAATGCTCGCGGCCCACGCCGCAGACGAGGACGCGGGGATGCTCGGCCTCGGGGCCGGCCTGCGTCCCGGGGCGGGCAGCGAGGCGCTCGGTCCGCTCATCGAGGATCTGCTGGGCTCTCTCCTCGGCGGACAGGACCCTGGCCCGGGTGATCTGTCTGAGCTTGCGACGCAGCGATCCGGTCATGGTCAACCCTTGCGCTCGGATTGCGCCACGGCTTCGAGATGGATGCGGACGAGGTCGCGCAGGTCGGCGGCCGTCAGCCCGTCCGCCTCGGGGAGCGCGTGGCTGCCCGGCATGGCGGCCGCAATGCGGGCCGCATTGGCGAGGGAGCGCCGTCCAGGGCCATATCGCCGGTCCGCCAGGAGCAGAAGTCCGAGGTGGTAATGAGCCATGGCGAAGCTTTTATCGAGATAAATGCCTTTACGGAAGGCTGCCTCGGCCTCCTGGGGGCGCTTCATCGCCTGCGCGATGAGGCCCTGGTAGAAATGCAGAACGGCGTTCAAGGGATCGCCCGCAAGAGCGCGGCGGCAGACCGCGTCGGCTCCTGCGAAATCGCCGGTATTGGCTTTGGCCCGGACGTCATCGAGCAGGGCCTCCGATCGGGCAGGGACAGGTAACGCGCTCGGCTCCGGCCTGACCGGAACCAGGCGCGGCGGGATTTTTCTTGCGGCCGGTTGCACCGTGCTCTTGCGAGCGGGCGCGGGCGGTGTCCAGGGCTGCGCCTCGGCTGCTTTCGGTTCCGGGAATGCGGACTGGGGCGGCAGCTTGCCCGGACGCCGCCGGTAGGCGACCGTTCCGGGCAGGCTCAGCGCCTGCATCATGGACGCGAAGAAGGGGTTCGGCTCCGCATGGCCCAGGAGCATCCAGCCGTCGTCCAGAAGGCAGTCGCGCAGAGCGCCGACCACTTGGTTCACCGTGTCGGGATGGAAGTAGATCAGGACGTTGCGGCACAGGATCAGGTCGAACTCCGTGAACTGCAGCGGTGAGGTTCCGTCGAGAAGGCTCAGCAGGTTGTGGCGCTCGAACCGGACAAGGGAGCGGAATTCCGGCCGCACCTGCCATTGCTCCTGCTCCGGGGGCAGGAAATAGCGCTCCCTGTCCTCGCGCGAGAGCGAGCGCAGCGCCCATTTGCCGAACCGCGCGCGCCGGGCGCTGGCCAGGAAATTCTCGTTGATGTCGGTGCCGACGATGCCTACGCGCCAGGATCCGAGCTCCGGGCCGAGGAGCTGGTGCACCAGGATGGCGAGCGAATAGGGTTCCGCGCCCGTCGCACAGCCGGCGCTCCAGATGCGCAGGCGCCGCACGGGCCGCTTTCTCTCGATGATCTCCGGCAGGATCGTGTCGCGCAGGGCCGCGAATTGCTCCGCGTAGCGGAAGAAGAACGTTTCCCCGATCGTGATCTCGGCTTCAAGCCTGCTCCATTCGGCGGGGCCGGCAATCGGATCGTCCAGGAGCGCCGTATACTGCGCTGCGTCGCGCAGACCCGTGGCGCGCAGGCGCTTGCGCACCCGCTCCCACAGCAGGTCGTCCTTGTCCTGGTAGTAGAAATGGCCCGTGCGCTCGATGACGCGGCTTTTGAGCTGGGGGAAGCCGGCATCGATGAGAGGGACGGGGAGCGGCTTCGTGGCCATCAGGCCGGAACCGCCCATTCGCCGATCCGGTTCTGCGCGTTGCGGCTCAATTCCGAAAGCGCCTGCTGCTCCTCGGCGAGGAGAATGCGCTCGATCGACAGGAGATGGACGAGGTGGCCGTCGATGTCGATCTCCGCCTCCACGCAGCCGTTCAGGGTATTGGCTTGCGGCACTGGGGAGAGTTCCGCGCCGGCGAGGGTCATCACGTCCAGAACCCGGTCGACGAGGAGCGCCGCGGGACCCGAGCGATGGAGGTCCTCGATCAGGATCAGGTGCCGGTAAAGTTCCGCCTCGAGGGGGGCGGCTTCCTGCTCAAGGCCGAAGAGCACGTCCAGCCGGAGGACGGGAACGGCCCTGCTGCTGAGGTTGAGGAAGCCCGCGACCGGTCGGGGCAGGGCAGGCGGGCGCCACAGGCGCGGCAGGGGCAGCAGCTCGCGCACCGCATTCCTGGGCAGGGCGCAGGCGGTACCGGACACATCGAACACTATGACCTGCAGGCCTGCCATCGCTCATGTCTTGCGGAGAGAAACCGAAGCGGAGCTGCCATGGCTCCATCCGGCCCTATATTGGGCGCAGGGTGCCGGCTGGCAACTGCCGTCGGACGAACTGGCGGCCGAACGCGCGGGACGTCCCCTTGACCAGCGTGCGTTAGGCCATAAAAGCATGCAGGCAGCCTGCGGCGCCTCCCTGTCCGCGACTGCCGTTGCCGGTCAAGGGCGCGTTTTCCCCTTCAGTGCCGCCTGCGGCCTTGCTGCTCAGGTCATTCTCCCAATCCCCGACCCGTGTCGGGCGACGAAAGCCTTTTCATGCGATCCGCTTTTCTGCGCAACGCCCTCGTCCTTGGGACGCTCTCCGCCGTCGGGCCCTTCGCCATCGACACCTATCTGCCGGCCTTCCCGGCGATCGCGCGGGACCTGCAGGTCGATGTCAGCGCCGTGCAGATGAGCCTGATGAGCTTCTTCGTGGCCGTGGCGATCTGCCAGGTCGTCTATGGCCCGCTCTCGGACCGCTTCGGCCGTAAGCCGCCGCTCTATGCGGGCCTGTCGCTCTTCGTGCTCGGGGCCATCGGCTGCAGCTTCGCCCAGAGCGTGGAAGCGCTTATCGCGTTCCGCTTCCTGCAGGGCGTCGGCTCCTGCGCCAGCATGGTCATCCCCCGCGCGATCATTCGCGATCTGCATACCGGTCATGAGGCGGCGCGGCTCATGGCCACCACGATGCTGGTGTTCAGCGTCTCGCCGATCCTCGCCCCGCTCGCCGGGAGCACGCTCGCGGAATTCTACAGCTGGCGAATCATCTTCTGGGCCATCGCGGCCATCGGCCTCGGCGGATTGGCCGTGGTGATCTTTCTTCTGCCCGAGACCCGCAAGGCGGGCGAGAGCCGGAAAGGCGTCGCCCAGGCGTTCGCAACCTACAAGAGCCTTCTGAAAGACCGGCATTTCCTCGGGCTGGCCTTCATCGGCGGCTTCGGCCAGGCCAGCTTCTTCGCGTATCTGGCCGGCTCCTCCGTGGTGTTCATCCAGCATTACGGCCTGTCCCCGTCACGCTACAGCATGATCTTCGCGTCCAATGCCATCGCGTTCATCGGCAGCGCGCAGTTCAACAGCGCCTTCATGCGCCGCTTCGGAGCCGAGCGGGTGGTCCGGACCGCCATCACGGGCTTCGCGGGCCTCGTGAGTCTCCTGTTCCTCCTGACGATGGCCGGCATCGACAATGCCTTCGTCCTGTGGGGGCTCCTTTTCCTGTCCTTCGGCTGCCTCGGCTACGTCATCCCGTCGACGGCGGTGCTCGCCCTCGACAATCACGGGCCTGTGGCCGGGACGGCTTCGGCCCTGATGGGCACGCTGCAGCTGAGCACCGGAGCGGTCGTCATCGCTCTGGTGAGCGCCTTCTACAACGGAACCCCGCTGTCGATGGTGAGCGCCATCGTGGTCTGCGGACTCATGGCCTTCATCCTGAGCATGCGGACCTTGAAGCCGAAGCGGATCTATCCCTGACGGGTCTGGGCCATGATCCAGTCGCGGAAGGAGCGCACCAGCGGCGCTTCGGCCTTGTGCTCGGGATAGACGAGGTAATACGCGCCACCGCTCACGAGGCTTTGGGGAAACAGAATCTCGAGGCGGCCGGAGGCCAGTTCGTCGGCGATCAGGAAGCTGGGAATGAGGGCGGCGCCCAAGCCCGCCGCGGCGGCCTGGGCCACCATGGCGAACTGCTCGAAGCGCGGGCCGCGCAGGGGGTTGCCGATGGCGACGCCCACATTGGCGAACCATTCGGCCCAGGCCGTCGGCCGCGTGCTCTGCTGAAGCAGCAGCGCGCGGGTCAGGTCGTGCGGGGAGCGGAGGTTCTCCCGCTCCCGGTAGGCCGGGCTGCAGACCGGGACGGCCTCCTCGTGCCTCAGCAGCTCGCACACGGCGCCGGGCCAGTGCGGCTGCCCGAAATGGATCGCCGCGTCGAAGGGCTCGGTGGCGAAGTCGAAGGGCACCAGGCGCACGCCGAAATTCACCGTTGCGTCCGGGTGCCGGGCGAAGAACTCCGGAATGCGCGGAATGAGCCAGCGGGTGCCGAAGGTCGGCAGGGTCGCGAGGTTCAGCACCCCGCGCGTGCCGGACAGCGCGATGGCTTGATGGGTCGCATCCGACAGCTCGGTCAGGGTGTTCCGCACCTGCGAGGCATACATGCGCCCGACATCGGTGAGCATCACCCGCTGCCGGGTGCGGCGGAAGAGCGACACGCCGAGGGAATCCTCCAGCTGCTGGATCTGCCGGGAGACGGCGCTCTGGGTCAGATTCAGCTCCTCGGCGGCCCTCGAGACGCTGCCATGGCGGGCTGTGGCCTCGAAGGCCAGGAGGTTGCCCACATTGGGCAGGAAACCGCGGCGGAACACGAGTTCATTCCATTTTAGAATAACCTGCTGCGAAGATGTCGATTTACATCCGGCCTGTCCAGAGCGATTTTGCGGCCCGAATTCAATGGGTTTGGCTGGCGCGATCGGATATGATCCGGCGCCGCAGAAGAGGAACGTTCGTCATGGCCGGTGCTCACCAGGAACTCGCGAAGCTCAAATGGGATGATCCGCTCCTCCTGGACGATCTCCTGACCGATGACGAGCGCATGATCCGCGACACAGCCCGGGCCTACGCGCAGGAAAAGCTCCTGCCCCGCGTGATCGAGGCCTACGCGCATGAGAAGACCGATCGCGCCATCTTCAACGAGATGGGCGAGCTCGGCCTCCTCGGCGTCACCCTGCCGGAGGAATACGGCTGCGCGGGCGCGTCCTACGTCGCCTACGGCCTCGTGGCGCGCGAGGTCGAGCGGGTGGATTCGGGCTACCGCTCCATGATGAGCGTGCAGTCCTCCCTCGTCATGTACCCGATCTATGCCTACGGCTCGGAAGAGCAGCGCCGGAAGTACCTGCCGAAGCTGGCCTCGGGCGAATATGTCGGCTGCTTCGGCCTGACCGAGCCGGATGCGGGTTCCGATCCCGCCGGCATGAAGACCCGCGCCCAGAAGATCGACGGCGGCTATCGCCTCACCGGCAGCAAGATGTGGATCTCCAACTCCCCCATCGCGGACGTGTTCGTGGTGTGGGCGAAGTCCGAGGCCCACGACAACCAGATCCGCGGCTTCGTGCTGGAGAAGGGCATGAAGGGCCTCTCCGCGCCGAAGATCGGCGGCAAGCTCTCGCTTCGCGCGTCCATCACCGGCGAGATCGTCATGGACGGCGTCGAGGTGGGCGAGGACGCGCTGCTGCCGAACGTGTCGGGCCTGAAGGGTCCCTTCGGCTGTCTCAACCGCGCTCGCTACGGCATCTCCTGGGGCTCCATGGGGGCGGCGGAGGATTGCTGGCACCGGGCGCGCCAGTACACCCTCGACCGCAAGCAGTTCGGCCGGCCGCTCGCCGCGACCCAGCTCGTGCAGAAGAAGCTCGCCGACATGATGACCGAGATCACGCTCGGCCTCCATGCATCTCTCCGCGTCGGCCGCCTCCTCGACGAGGGCCGCGTCGCGCCGGAGATGATCTCGCTCGTCAAGCGCAACAATTGCGGCAAGGCGCTTGACATCGCACGGCAAGCCCGCGACATGCACGGCGGTAACGGCATCCAGGAGGAATACCACGTGATGCGCCACGCGCAGAACCTGGAGACGGTGAACACCTATGAGGGCACGCACGACGTGCACGCCCTCATCCTGGGCCGCGCGCAGACGGGCCTGCAGGCGTTCTTCTAATCCAGGGCGGATGCATCATGACAAAGCCGCTTGAGGGCCTGAAGGTTCTCGAACTCGCCCGCATTCTGGCCGGCCCCTGGGTCGGCCAGCTTCTCGCCGATCTCGGCGCGGACGTGGTGAAGGTGGAGCGGCCGGGCGTGGGCGACGACACCCGCGGCTGGGGCCCGCCCTTCGTCGAGGCTGCCGACGGCGGCGATCTCTCGGCGGCTTATTTTCATTCCTGCAATCGCGGCAAGCGCTCCATCGCAGTGGATTTCGAGACGCCGGAGGGCCAGGCGCTTGTGCGCAAGCTCGCGGCCCACGCGGACGTGGTCATCGAGAACTTCAAGGTCGGCGGCCTGAAGAAGTACGGGCTCGACTACGAGGGCCTGAAAGCCGTCAATCCGCGCCTCGTCTATTGCTCCATCACCGGCTTCGGCCAGGACGGCCCCTACGCGACGCGCGCCGGCTACGACTTCATGATCCAGGGCATGGGCGGCATCATGGACCTGACCGGCGACCCCGACGGCGAGCCGCAGAAGATCGGCGTGGCCTATGTCGACATCTTCACCGGCGTCTATTCGGTCGTCGGCATCCTGGCGGCGCTGCGCCGCCGCGACCAGACCGGGGAAGGGGCGCATCTCGACATGGCGCTCCTCGACGTGCAGACGAGCGTCCTGGCGAACCAGGCCATGAACTATCTCGCGTCCGGCAAGGCGCCCCGGCGCATGGGCAACGCCCATCCGAACATCGTCCCCTATCAGGTTTTTCCCGTGGCGGACGGCCATGTGATTGTGGCGGTGGGCAATGACGGGCAGTTCGCCCGTTTCGTCGCCGTTCTTGGACGGCCCGAACTCGCGCAGGACGAGCGCTTCAGGACCAATGCGGGCCGGGTGCGCCACCGGCCGGAGCTGGTGCCCATCCTGACGGAGCTCACCCTCGGGACAACCCGCGGCAAGCTGCTGTCCGCCCTCGAGGCGCAGGGCGTTCCGGCCGGGCCGATCAACACGGTGGCGGATGTCTTCGCCGACCCGCAGGTGATCGCCCGCCGCATGAGGATCGATCTGCCGTCGCAAGCCGCGAAGGGTGGGGCGATCCCGTCGGTCCGCTCGCCCATCGTGCTCGATGGGCAGCCGATGGCCGCGAATCGCCCCTCGCCGCGTCTCGGCGAGCATACCGGCGAGGTCCTGGACGATCCGTCCTGGATGGCGTGAGGCTGGCTAGGGCTGCTTCCACTCAGCTGAAAACAGCTCTCTTCTTTGTTAGGTCGCATTTTTGACGGCGAACCGGTTCCACTTCGCCGAAAATGCTCCAGCGGGCCGTCCGATGCGCGGCCCGCTTATGTGGCGATACCTTTGCGGAGCAGGCGTTCGACGGCCTGAACGATCCGCTCCCGGTCCTCGTCCGAGAATGGGCTGATGTCGTACATCTCGTAGCTGCTCAGGCCTTCCACGGCGAGCCAGGCGAGCAGGGCGGCGTCCAGGTCCTCCGACGTCGTCTTCAGGGTGTTCAGGTTGTCCTTGATGACTTGGCGGAGGGGGTCGAGGAGACGCGGGTTCTCGGCGGTGGCCGCCAGCATCCCGCTGGCGATGTCCTTCGTCTTTCCGCTGCACATCTTGAGCAGGGCCGCCGTGCAAAGGCGCGCTTCAAGGTTCGGTCCCGGAGTGACCTGCCTTCGAAGCGCCTCTCTTTCGGCCGACACTTGGTCGATCATGCGCTGGATCATGGCCTGAAGCAGCGCTTCCTTGGTCGGAAAATTGTAGAGGAGCCCCCCTTTGCTGAGGCCGGCCCTTTCGGCGACGGCATCCAACGTCAGACGTCCCGCCCCGATCTCACTGACAAGCTCCGCGGCCGCGTCGAGAATCTTCTCGCGTGAACTTCTGCGGCCCCGGATACAATCCAACATTCGACACTCTTGCAACTAAACCGTCTGGACGGTATATAAAATCCTGCAAGGCATTGGCGTCAAGGGGAAGCTGCGTTAATGCCGCACCTCCAAAAGTCAAATAAGTGCCCGCTCGGCGGGCCGAACGTCTCGGAAGAAGCCCATGAAACGGCGCATCGTAGTATTTCTCGTGTTCATTCTTGCGGTCGGACTCTGCGCGGGCTTGGTCTGGTTCAATTTCTTCCGCGACAAGATGATCAAGGACTTCTTCGCCAACATGAAGCAGCCGCCCCAGGTGGTCTCCGCCGTCAAGGTCGAGGCGAAGACCTGGACGCCGGGCATAAGCGCGCTGGGCACGGCCAAGGCTGCGAACGGCGTCGACCTGGCCTTCGAGACGCCGGGCATCGTCACCGAGATCAAGTTCAAGGCCAACCAGAACATCCGTGAGGGACAGGTTCTCGTCCAGCTCGACGACAGCGTCGAGCGCGCGGATCTCCAGGACGTGCAGGCGGCCGTGAAGACGGCCGAGAGCAGCTTCGAGCGCGCCAAGACCCTGTCCAACCGCGGCTACGGCACCGAAGCGAACCTGGACCAGGCCAGCGCGCTTCTGGCGGCGGCGCGCTCGCGCCTCACGCGCCTGCAGGCCACGATCGAACGCAAGGCCCTGAAGGCGCCGTTCTCGGGCGTGATCGGCATTCCGCGGATCGATGTCGGACAATATCTGCAGCCGGGCTCCGTGATCGCGAGCTTCCAGGATCTCTCCGCCATGAAGGTCGACTTCACGGTTCCCGAGCAGCTGGCCGACCAGGTCAAGCTGAACCAGGAAGTCCGCCTCGGCGTGACGGACACCGATCTCCCCTTCAAGGGGCATGTCACCGGCAAGGATCCGCGCGTCGATCCCAAGACGAGGCTCGTGTCCGTGCAGGCTCTCGTCGAGGACAACAAGGACGGGGCGATCCTGCCGGGCCAGTTCCTTCACGTGGAGGTGGTCCTGCCCGAACAGCCCAACGTCATCACCGTGCCACAGACGGCGGTCATCACCAGCCTCTACGGGGATTACGTCTATACGGTCGAGGCCGAAGAGAAGGCCGGCCAGCAGGTCCAGGTGGCCAAGCAGGTTTTCGTGAAGACCGGCCGCCGCCGCGGGGGTTCCGTCGAGATCGTATCGGGAATCACGCCCGGTCAGCAGATCGTCGCCTCCGGTCAGAACAAGCTTCAGGCCGGCTCCACCGTGAAGATCGACAACACCATTGACGTGACGAAGTTCGACGCGACGAAGCTCGCGGACGGGCAATAGGCAGCAACCCCATGAGTTTCACAGAGCTGTTCATACGCCGCCCCGTGCTGTCGATGGTGGTGAGCCTCCTGATCCTGCTGCTGGGCGCGCAGGGGCTGATGAGCCTCCAGGTGCGCCAGTATCCGGAGGTCGAGGAAACCACGATCACGATCACGACCGTCTACACGGGCGCGAGCGCCGATCTGATCCAGGGCTTCATCAGCACGCCCATCGCCAAGTCCGTGTCCAGCGCCGAGGGCGTGGATTACGTGACGACTCAGAGCCGCCAGGGCCTGAGCACGGTATCCGTGCGCATGCGCCTGAACACGGATCCGAATGCCGCGCTCACCGAGGTGACCGCCAAGGTGCAGCAGGTCCGGGCCCAGCTTCCCTCCGAGGCCGAGGATCCGGTGATCGTGAAGGGCACGGGCCAGACCTTCGCCCTCATGTACATCACCTTCGGCAGCACGGAGATGAATCCGGAGCAGGTCTCCGAATTCCTGACCCGCGTGGTGCAGCCCCGCTTCGCGACGCTCGAAGGCGTCGGCAACGCCGAGATTCTCGGCGGCCGCGACTTCTCGATGCGCGTGTGGATCGATCCCGTACGGCTGGCCGCGCGCGGCGTGACTGCGGGCGACGTCGTGACGGCGATCCGCGCCAACAACTTCCTCGCGGCTCCGGGCAAGACGCAGAACGAGTACGTGGCCTACACGCTCGAGATGCAGACCACGCTCCAGACGCCGGAGACCTTCGGCATGCTGCCGATCCGCTCCAACGGCGATCAGCTCGTGCGCCTGCGCGACGTGGCGGATGTCGAGCTCGGACCGAAGAGCACGGACACCAAGGTCAGCTTCAACGGCAAGCAGGGCACCTTCATCGGCATCGTGCCGACGCCGTCCGCGAATCCGCTGACGGTGGCCGCCGACGTCACGAAGGCGATCGACAGCATCAGGCCGACCCTGCCGAAGGGCATGACGGTCGAGATCGTCTATGACGCCTCGAACTTCATCTCGGCCTCGATCGAGGAGGTGTTCAAGACCATCGGCGAGGCGGCCCTCATCGTCGTGGTGGTGATCCTGCTGTTCCTGGGATCCTTCCGCTCGGTGCTGATCCCGATCGTGACGATTCCGCTTTCGCTCGTCGGCGTCTGCTTCTTCCTCTTCGTTCTCGGTTACTCGATCAACCTCCTGACCCTGCTCGCGATGGTGCTCGCCATCGGTCTCGTGGTCGACGACGCCATCGTGGTGCTGGAGAACATCCACCGCCACATCGAGGAAGGGCTGAAGCCGGTCGAGGCCGCTGTCGTCGGCATGAAGGAGATCTTCACGCCGATCGTCTCCATGACGATCACGCTGGCGGCGGTCTATGCGCCGATCGGGTTCACGCAGGGCCTCACCGGTTCGCTCTTCCGGGAGTTCGCCTTCACGCTCGCCGGGTCGGTGATCATCTCGGGCATCATCGCCGTGACGCTGTCGCCCATGATGTCGTCGAAGCTCCTGAAAGCGCATGCCGCGCAGGGACGCTTCGCCGCCTTCGTGGACCGCACCTTCACGCGCCTCGAGAACTGGTACGGCCGTCGCCTCAAAGGCTCGCTGGATTATCGCGCCGTCACCCTGACCATCGTGGTCGTTCTGCTCGCCACGACGGCCTTCCTGTTCACGAAGACCAATTCCGAACTCGCGCCGGAAGAGGATCAGGGCGCCTATCTTGGCCTCGTCAACGCGCCACGCTATGCGACCGCCGATTACACGCAGACTTTCTCGACGCAATTCACCAACGCGGCCGAGAAGATCCCCGAGATCGAGGACAGCTTCCTCATCGTCGGCATCGACGGTGCCGGCGGCGGCTTCGTGGGCTTCAAGCTGAAGGAATGGAGCGAGCGCGCGAAGAAAGGCCCGCAGACCAAGCAGGAGATCCAGAACCTTCTGAACGAGAATGCCGGCGTCCAGGCCTTCGTCTTCGCGCCGCCATCCCTGCCGGGCGCGGGCGGCGGTCTGCCGATCCAGTACGTGCTGCGCACCATCGGCGATCCCGCCCAGGCCTACGAGGTCGCAGAGCAGGTTCGCCAGAAGGCGATGGCGTCCGGCAAGTTCATCGTCGTGCAGAACTCCATCTCCTACCAGACGCCGCGTGCGCGCATCGTCGTCGACCGCGACCGTGCGGCGGCGCTCGGCGTGCCGGTCTCCGAGATCGGCAACACGCTGGGTGCTCTGGTCGGCGGCGCGCCGATCTCGAAGTTCGACCGCGACAGCCGCAGCTATGACGTCGTCAGCCAGGTCCGTCAGGCCGACCGGCTCAACCCGGAGCGCCTGGGCGAGTACTATGTGCGCGCCTCGGACGGCTCGATGGTTCCGCTCTCGGCCCTGGTGCACATCCGGACGGATGCGGCGCCCGCCGCCATCGAGCAGTTCAACCAGCTCAATGCCGCGACTCTCTCGGCGCTTCCCCTGCCGGGCGTAACCACGTCGGAAGGCTTGGCGACCCTCCGGTCGATCGCGCGGGAGATCATGCCTCAAGGCTTCTACGAGGATTACGCCGGTCAGTCCCGCCTGGAGGTTCAGGAAGGGAGCTCGATCGCGCTCGCCTTCGGACTTGCCGTCATCGTGATCTATCTGGTGCTGGCGGCGCAGTTCGAGAGCTTCCGCGATCCCTTCATCATCATGATGTCGGTGCCGCTCTCCATGTTCGGCGCCATGATCTTCCTGAACGTGGGCCTCGCCACCCTCAACATCTACACGGAGGTCGGGCTGATCACCCTGGTGGGGCTGATCACCAAGCACGGCATCCTGATGGTGGAGTTCGCCAACGAGCTGAAGGAGAAGCAGGGGATCGGCAAGCGCGAGGCCATCCAGGAGGCGGCCCGCGTGCGCCTGCGCCCGATTCTCATGACGACGGCCGCCATGGTGCTGGGCGTCGCGCCGCTCATCACCGCCAGCGGCGCGGGCGCGGCGGCCCGCTTCTCCATGGGTCTCGTGATCGCCTCGGGCATGTCCATCGGCACGATCTTCACTCTCTTCGTGGTGCCGATGTTCTACACCTACATCTCGCGGGATGCCCGGCGGACGAGCGAGGCGGCCGGCAAGGCGCATCCGCCCCGTCAGGCTCTGGCGGCGGAATAAAGAAAAGGCCGGGCAATGCCCGGCCTTTTGAGTAGGGTCTCGAAAAAAGGCAGGGCCGGCGAACGGCCCTGCCTTTGATCTTTCAACGCCTGCCCGGCCGGCCGGTTCCCGCTGTTCCGGCGGCCGGACCCGCCTTCAGCGAACGATCTCGCCCTCGACTTCCATGAAGGGGGAGACGGACTTGAAGCCAGCCTGCTCGGCTGCCTTGCGCACGGCTTCCGCCACCTCGGTCGAGTGGACCTCGACGGTCTCGCCGGTCTTGGAATCCACGAACATGATCTTCATGGCGTTCACTTCCGGCTGGCCATGGGAGACCACGTAGGAGTTCTGCGTGGCGAGCCGATGGACCAGGCCGGCATCCCGAAGGAAATCGAGTGCACGGTAGATCGTCACCGGGGCGAGACGCTTCTTGTCGTTGCTGAGCCGATCGACGAGATCGTAGGCCCCAACCGGGCCTCCGCTCTGCACGAGCTCGCGATAAACGCGTTCCCGGATCGGCGTCAGCCGAAGATTATTCTGGCGGCACAGATCGTCCGCACGACGGAGGAGGTTATCCTCCTCTTCCTTCCTAAGGGCTCGGGTGCTCATAAGCCTCGCTCCTGTTATTACGAAACCTACACGAACATATAGGTAAGGCTTCGCTTGAACAATGTGCTATCGTTGCAATAAATCATTGCAATTCTGCATATAACGAAGCGGAAGCTGGCTTTTTGACACAAGGGAAGGCGAAAGGCTTAGCCAATTACTCTCGAATAATATTGCATTTAGGCAAATAAACCTGAGGATTATTCTATTTCGCGCAGGTCTCGCAGAGGCCCCTGATCTCGACGGTCACCTTCTTGGGGCAGAAAGCGTGCCCGTCGCTCCACCGGGAGAGGCGCTCGCTGATATGCGGGTCCGTGAATTCGGTCACGAGGCCGCAACTCTCGCAGATCGCGAAGGCCGCCATGTCGTGGTGGTGCGGGTGCTTGCAGGCCACATAGGCGTTGAGGCTCTCAAGCCGGTGGGCCAGCCCCTTTTCGATCAGCTTGTCGAGAGAGCGGTAGACGGTCGGCGGCGTCACGGCTCCCTTGGCCCGCAGCCGGTCAAGCACCTCGTAGGCCGAGAGCGGGTTCTGGGCCGCCGTCAGAATGCGGTGGACCCGCTTCTGCGTGTCGCTCAGTTCCTCGAGGGCAGGATGGTGATGGGTCAGTGCCATGACAGGATGATCGGTTCCGCAGGATGCGTCGAACCCTATACGTCATGATCGGCGAAGCGAATTCAAGACATTCGGACCCGGCGCAGACTCAACGGTCGCGGTCGTGAGGTCCTGCGACTTCCGGCTGGTCCGATCGCGACGTCAGAACATCGAGACGGCGCCGATGAACAGCACGAGCAGGATGACGATGAAGCCGATGAAGCCGTAGAGCGCCTTCCTGGAATGCTGGTGGGCATAGCTTTCCTTCGAGCCGTCGTCCTTCCAGCGGGCAGCGTCTTCCTGCTGCCTGGCGACGGCAACGCGCTCGGCGCCCGGCGGGTGGCCTGCTGCCTCGTCGTCGGTGCCGAGCGGCGAGGCCGCCGGATCGAAGACCTCGACCTTGTCGCCTGTGCGGCCGCTGTCGATATCGGCCTTGAGCTGCGCCGTCGTCGGGTTGGCCGATGGGGGCGGGGCTTCCATCGGCTTGATCGTATGCGTCCGGGGAATGTCCCGGTGATCGGGATTGTCTGAGCGGGTGGACATCCGTGGCCTCCTGGGCTCCCATCGAGTCTGGGAAACCTTCAGGCGCGTCCAGGGTTCCTGGCGGCTTCATGAGCCGTTCCCGAAGCGGATGCGGCCCGCATCCGGGCAAGAAAAAAGGCCGCTGTTGCCAGCGGCCCGAAGTTTAGGGAGGAAACGCCCAAGAAGGGCAGCACGACTGCAACGCCAATCGCAGTGTGCACTGCAACAGATAAGTGGCCCGAGCCTGCTCTTCAAGGTCAAAAGGTCAGCATGGCTGCCCGTTTTTTCGCCGTCGGGAAACCATCGGAAACCAAGGGAAGTGGACAATCGGCTCGTCGGGGAGCACAAAATGTAAGCACCTGGGATCCCCATGAGGCCCGCGGATGCCGCAACTGAACTCGGTTCTCGAAACGGCGCTCTATGTCGACGATCTGACCCGGGCGCGGGAATTCTACGAATCCGCCCTGGACCTGTGCCTCCTGCGCTCGGATCACCGGATGTGCGCCTTCGATGTCGGCGGAAGAAGCATTCTTCTCCTCTTTCAGCGCGGCGCATCGGCGGAAACGGTGGTACTTCCGGGCGGGACGATCCCGCCCCATGATGGTCAGGGGCCCTTGCACATCGCCTTCGCGGTCTCGGCGGAGGACCTGCCCGTCTGGGAGGAGCGGCTTCAGGACTGGGGCGTCCTCATCGAGGGGCGGACCACGTGGCCTCGCGGGGGCCAAAGCATCTACTTCCGGGACCCGGACGGGCACCTCCTCGAACTCGCCACGCCCGGTCTCTGGGACACCTACTGAGTCTGGTTCTCAGGTGATGACGCTGGGCTCGCTGCGCCCCGTGAAGGCCGCGATCTCCGCGATGGCATTGGCCGCCTCCGTCACGGGGGCCAGCACCTCGGCGGTGGGCAGGTCGTGGCGCGCCGGATCCGGCTCGAACCGCTCCAGATAGACCCGCAGCGTCGCGCCCGATGTTCCCGTGCCCGACAGGCGGAAGACGGCGCGGGCGTCCTCCTTGAAGAGGATGCGGATGCCCTGCTTGGGCGTCACCGACTGGTCGACCGGATCCGTGTAGGCGAAGTCGTCGCAGGTCTCGACCGTGAGGCCGCCGAAACGCTGGCCCGGCAGGCTCGGGAGCTTGGCCCGCAGGCTGTTCATCAGGTCGTTCGCCGCCGCCGTGTCGAGCTCTTCGTAGTCGTGGCGGGTGTAATAGTCCCGTCCGAAGCCAGCCCAGTGGTCGCGGACGATCCGGTCGGCCGGCTTCTTCAGGACGGCCAGGATGTTGAGCCACAGCAGCACGGCCCAGAGACCGTCCTTCTCGCGGATGTGATTGGAGCCCGTGCCCGCGCTCTCCTCGCCGCAAAGGGTGATGAGGCCCGCATCGAGAAGATTGGCAAAGAACTTCCAGCCGGTGGGCGTCTCGTAGGCCCTGATGCCGAGCTTCGCCGCGACCCGGTCCGCAGCGCGGCTGGTCGGCATGGAGCGAGCGACGCCCGCGAGGCCCTTCGCATAGCCGGGGGCGAGATGGGCATAGCTGGTCAGAATGGCGAGGCTGTCGCTCGGCGTGACGAACAGGCCCGGCGCCACGATCATGTTGCGGTCGCCGTCGCCATCGGATGCCGCGCCGAAATCCGGCGCGTCGGGGCCCATCATCAGCTCCATGAGATCATGGGCATGGACCGGGTTCGGGTCCGGATGATGGCCTCCGAAATCGGGTTTGGGCTCCCCATTGACGACGGTGCCGGCCGGGGCTCCGAGCCGTCCTTCGAGAATGGTCTTCGCATAGGGGCCCGTGATGGCGTTGAGAGCGTCGAAGCGCATGCGGAAGCCCGAACGGAACAGGGCCGCGACCTTCTCGAAGTCGATCAGCGTCTCCATCAGCTCCACGTAATCGGCGACGGGATCGATGACCTGGACGAGAGTGTCGCCGAGCCTCGTCTCGCCGACGCGGTCGATGTCGATATCCGGCGCGTCGACGATCCTGTATTCGGCGATGGTGCTCGCCCGCCGGAAGACGGCTTCCGTGAAGGATTCGGGGGCGGGGCCGCCGTGGGCCATGTTGAACTTGATGCCGAAATCGCCGTCCGGCCCGCCCGGATTGTGGCTCGCTGACAGGACAAGGCCGCCGATGGCCTTGTGCTTGCGGATCACGCAGGAGGCCGCAGGCGTGGACAGCAGTCCCCTCTGCCCGACGAGGATGCGGCCGAACCCGTTGGCGGCCGCCATCTTGAGGGCGGTCTGCACCACGGAATCGTTGAAGAATCGACCGTCGCCTCCGATCACCAGCGTCGCGCCTTCGGCCCCTTCGACCGTGTCGAAGATCGACTGGATGAAGTTCTCCACGTAGCGCGGCTGCTGGAAGACCGGGACCTTCTTGCGCAGGCCGGACGTGCCGGGGCGCTGATCGGCATAGGGGGTGGTGGGAACGCGGGTGATCGCCATCGCTGCTTGTCGCTTCCTTGAGTTCGGCCCGGACGGGCCGGTCTCGAATTCGTCGTTCATTCCCCGAAACGGGCGGAGCCCGGCATGGGATCCACCTTCATTTCTAGGGTTGCGGCCGTCAGATGCCATCGTCCAGATGAAGATGAGATGAAGGACCCATCCGGAGGAAAGCTTTCAACAGGCGTTACGGTCCGGAGGGATCCGAAGCCGACAAAAATGCCCGACCGCTTTCACGGCCGGGCTCAGTCGGGAGGAAGAAGGAGAGGAATGTCTCAGGCGTCGAGGTGCCGGAGGGCCGCCTTGTTGCGCAGCATGATGGTGCGGCGGTGGGCCGGGAGCTCGATCACACCCTGGCGCTCCAGCTGGGTCAGGGAACGCGAGACGGTCTCGATCGTCAGACCCAGATGGTCGGCGATGTCGGTGCGCGACATGGGAAGGTCCACGTGGTCGTCCTCGGCGACGCGCTCGGCCATGTCGAGCAGGAAAGTCGCGATCTTCTCCATGGCGCTCTTGCGGCCGAGGAGCAGCATGTGATCCTGCGCCCGTTCGAGGGAGCGCATCATCGCGGCCACGATCTGGTGGGCGAAGCCAGGATCGCTGGCAGCGAGCGTGTCGAGGCTGCAGCGGCGGTAGGCGATGATCGTGGCCGAGCCCAGCGCCTCGGCGGTAAAGCGGTGCTCTTCGCCGGATTCGATGCCGAAGATGTCGCCGGCAAGATGGAAGGCGTCGATCTGGCGGCGGCCGTCGCTGAGGAGCTTCGAGGTCCGGATGGCGCCGGACACGACCTTGTAGAAGTAGGCGGCGCGGTCGCCCTCGGCGAAGATCTGATCGTCCTTGGACACGACGCGGGTAGACCCGAGGGCCGGGGCTTCGGCAGCCGTCCGGGCAGAGGGAATGCCGCGCAGGAGCGCAGCGTTCGAAGCGAGCGGGAGGCTGGTGGAAGCGAGCGCGGTCTGCATGGTGTCCTCGGCGTCTTGTCTGCGTGACGTGAGGTAAGGGGTACTCTCGCGGCCGTGCTTTAGAAATTCAGATGCTCTCCTAAGGGATTTCCCCTATTCCTCCGATGGGACGAAAATCAGATCCTAGGGAGCGGCGCTGAGGGCATGGCGGATGCTGTCGACCAGCATCCCGTCCTCAAGAGGCTTTTCGAGCACCTCCCGCACGCCGGAGCGGGCGGCCCGGTCGCGGAGGTCCTGGGTGGCTTTGGCGGTGATCAGAATGGCCGGCAGGTCGACGTGGCGTCCCCGCAGTCGGTCGATGAGCTCGACCCCGTTCATGACGGGCATGTAGTAATCGACCACGAGGCACCCATGGGCGGGCAGGTCGCGAGCGGCGAGGAGTTCCTCTCCACCCTGGTACAGGCGCACGTCCAGCCCCTCGAGTTCGAGGGCGAATTTCAGCGAATCTCGGACCGCAGCATCGTCGTCGATGATGATGACCGGTCCCGGGTCTGTGGTCATTGGCGCTTCCTGCCAGGTCCCTAGCATGGTTCGGAGTGTCGAAATGACCTACTCCACCTTCGGGATTTATGGCTTGATATGGGTCAAGCAGCCGACCTTTTGCGACTCAGGAAAAGTCCTTAGGGGCCGAATTATTCCGTCGGAAGGGCGCCCACGAGCAGGGCCATCCGCACCAGCTCGGACAGGCTCGCGGCCTGCATCTTGGTCATCACGTTGGCCCGGTAGATCTCGACCGTCCGCGGACTGATGCCGAGATCGTAGGCGATCACCTTGTTGGCCTTGCCGGCCACGAGGCCGTCGAGAACCTGGCGCTCCCGCTCCGAGAGCCCCTCCAGCCGGGCCTGGACCTCGGTCACTTGGGCGTCGCGCTGGGCATGCTGCTCCTGGAGCTTGAGGGCGGACCGAACCGACGCCAGGAACATGTCGTCGTCGAAGGGCTTCTCGATGAAATCGACGGCTCCCTCCTTCATGGCCTCGACCGCCATGGGCACGTCGGCATGACCCGTGATGACAATGACCGGAAGGCTGAAACCCCGCGCCTTCAGGCGGCGCAGGAACTCGATCCCATCGATGCCCGGCATGCGGACGTCGGTCACGATGCATCCCGTGCTCGTGTCCTTGACGGTTTCCAGGAAGGCCGTGGCGGATTCGTGCAGGCGCACGGGCAGCCCGTCCGAGGCCAGCAGGAAAGAGAGCGACTGGCGCACGGCCAAGTCGTCGTCGACCACATGCACGACCTGCTCATTGGGCATTCGCCAACTCCTCATCGTCAACATTGCGGAGAGTGAACCGGAAGATGGTTCCCCGGCCCGGCTCCGACTCGACCCAGATCTTGCCGCCATGCGACTCGATGATCGTGCGGCAGATCGAAAGCCCCACTCCCATACCGTGCTTCTTGGTGGTGATGAAGGGCTGGAATAGCTGGGCGGCGATCTCGGGGGCGATACCCGTGCCGGTGTCGTGGACGCTCACCTCGACGAGGCCATCCCCCTGGTCCGCGCTCGTCTTGATCATCAGCTCCCGGCGATCCGACTCCAGCATCGCCTCGATGGCGTTGCGGATCAGGTTCAGCAGGACCTGCTGGATCTGAATCCGGTCGGCCAGCACCAGCTGGGCCTTCGGATCGAGGCGGAAGGACACGCGTATGCCGTTTTCCTTGGCGCCGACGAGCGCGAGGGCGCTGGCCTCCTCGATAAGCTTGGACAGGCTTTCGATGTGGCGCTCGCTCTCGCCGCGGGCCACGAACTCGCGCAGGTGCCGGATCACCTGGCCGGCCCGCAGGGCCTGATCGGCCGCCTGGTTGACCGCCTCCCGCAGCATGGGCACGTGGTCGCCTTCGGTGCGCTCCAGGATCCGGCGGCAGCCCTTCAGGTAGTTGGCGATGGCCGTGAGCGGCTGGTTGATCTCATGGGCCAGGGTCGAGGCCATCTCGCCCAGGGCCGTGAAGCGCGACATGTGCACGAGCTCCGATTGCAGCTCCTGCAGGCGGGTTTCGGTCTGCTGCCGCTCCGTCAGGTCCCGGATGAAGCCCGTGAAGTAACGGACCCCGCCGGAGCGCATCTCCCCGACGGCAAGTTCCATCGGAAAGGTCGAGCCGTCCTTGCGCAGGCCAACCACCACGCGCCCGATGCCGATGATCCGGCGCTCGCCCGTGGTGAGGTAGCGGTGCATGTAGCCGTCATGCTGGGTTCGGTAAGGCTCGGGCATGAGGATCTTGACGTTCTGGCCGACGACCTCCTCCGGCCCGTAGCCGAATAGCCGCACCGCCGTAGCGCTGAACGACTGGATGACGGCCTGCTCGTCGATGACCACCATGGCGTCGGGAACGGTCTCCAGGATCGAGCGAAGGTGAGCCTCGCGAGACTTGAGCGCCTGCTCAGCCGCGACGCGTTCGCTGATATCGCCCGTAACCATCGCGAAGCCGCGGGTTCCTCCGGCCTCGTCGGTCAGAAGCGTGAGCGACACATAGGCCGTGAAGATCGATCCGTCCTTGCGGACGAGCAGGCCCTGCCTTTCGAGGCGGCCGGCCTCACGCGCGAGGGCGAGTTCCTGCGAGGGACTTCCCGCTGCTACGTCCTCGGGCCGATAGAAGGCGGAGAAATGGCGGCCAAGGATCTCCTCCTCGCGCCAGCCCATGATGCGCCCCGCGCCAGCATTCCAGCGCGTTACCTGGCCTTCGGGATTCAGCACGATCAGCCCGATATCCGTGACGGCATTGATGAGAAGTTCGGCGCTGATGCCGGGCTCGACCGGATGGTCGGGTGCTGGGTTCACGTCGGTCAATCACGCCTCCAGGCTGCGCGGGATCTCCCCGGAGCAGCCTTTCCTATACCGTCATGCTCCCTGTAATGCCATACGATCCTCGCCCCGCCCTTCGCCGAGCGGGTGTGGGCGACGCTTTACGGGTTGTCACCCGCGGGACCAGGCTGAGGCGGAGCCTTTCCGATCCGCGCCGGATCCGTGCCTTGGGGCGTGTCCCCGGCAGGCTTCACTTCGTCCGGGTTCGAGACCGCGCGGCTCGCCGGTTCGCGCGGCGGCTCCTTGTGCGGAGGAGGACCGGCCACGGCGCTGCCGCCCATATAGGAAGGCGGATCGCTGGCCGGAAACGAGTATTCGGAACCGGCATCGACCAGATCGTCCTCTTCCTTCTTCACACCCATCGATCATCTCCCATGCCATGTGTTCAGGCTTCTCAGGGGCAATGCCGCCGCACTCCTTGTGTTCGGGCGTGGCCGCAAAAATTCCCCCTGCCGGGAAGATGTCGAAAACCCTCACGCGCGAGGCGCGGAAGCCAGATGCAGGTATCGTAAACTATATATCGTGCATGGACCTGTGACGTTCCGGACGCTGTTCTGCGGAACAAAATTTTTATAGCGCTCGGGAACCATGTCTTACCCATGACGTTGTGTTGTGTCGGCATCCGCTCAGAGGTGGTGAATGGCACCCGTCGGACGCACGGCGCATCGGGGGACTCGGGTCTCACAGGCCTGGGTTAGTGTAACGGGGGACCAATGTCACAGATCGAATCCGCCGCTTCGCAGCTTGATCCCAAGCTGCTGCTCAAAGCTTTGCGCGCTTTCCGGAAGGGCGACTTCTCTGTCCGCCTGCCGCCGGACATGATCGGAATCGATGGCGAGATCGCGGAAGCCTTCAACGATATTGCAGAACTCAACCAGGGTCTCGCCCGGGAACTCGACCGGGTCGCCAAGGTGGTCGGCAAGGAAGGGCGGATCGGTGAGCGGGGTCGCCTGGCCGCAGCGACGGGCTGCTGGAACGAGTGCATCGACTCCGTGAACTCCATGATCGGCGACATCGTTCAGCCGACCGTCGAGGTGGCGCGCGTCATCGGCGCGGTGGCGAAGGGCGATTTGAGCCAGTCGATCGAACTCGAAACCGAAGGACGGCCGCTGCGTGGCGAGTTCCTGCGCATCGGCAAGATCGTCAACACCATGGTGGGCCAGCTCGGAAGCTTCGCGTCGGAAGTGACTCGCGTTGCGCGCGAGGTGGGATCGGAGGGCAAGCTCGGCGGGCAGGCCAAGGTGAAGGGCGTTGCCGGCACCTGGAAGGACCTGACCGACAACGTGAACCTCATGGCCGCCAACCTGACTGGCCAGGTGCGTAACATCGCCGAGGTGACGACGGCGGTCGCGAACGGCGACCTTTCCAAAAAGATCACCGTCGACGTGAAGGGCGAGATTCTGGAGCTGAAGGACACCATCAACACCATGGTGGACCAGCTCAACTCCTTCGCGTCGGAAGTGACGCGCGTCGCGAAGGAGGTGGGTTCCGAAGGAAAGCTCGGCGGTCAGGCGCAGGTGCGCGGGGTCGGCGGCGTCTGGAAGGACCTGACCGACAACGTGAACATGATGGCCGCCAACCTCACCGGCCAGGTCCGCAACATCGCCGAGGTCACCACGGCTGTCGCCCGGGGAGACCTGTCGAAAAAGATCACCGTGGAGGTGCGGGGCGAAATCCTTGCGCTGAAATCGACCATCAACACGATGGTGGATCAGCTCAACTCCTTCGCGTCCGAGGTGACGCGTGTGGCGCGCGAGGTGGGATCGGAAGGCAAGCTCGGCGGTCAGGCGCAGGTCGAGGGCGTCGGCGGCGTGTGGCGCGACCTCACTGAGAACGTGAACATGATGGCCGCGAACCTGACGGGTCAGGTCCGGAACATCGCCGAGGTGACGACCGCTGTTGCGAATGGCGACCTGTCGAAGAAAATCACCGTCGAGGTCCGGGGCGAGATTTTGGAGCTGAAGAACACCATCAACACGATGGTGGACCAGCTCAACTCCTTCGCGTCCGAGGTGACGCGCGTGGCGCGCGAGGTGGGATCGGAGGGCAAACTCGGCGGCCAGGCGCAGGTGCGCGGGGTCGCGGGCACCTGGAAGGACCTGACCGACAACGTGAACCTCATGGCCGCGAACCTGACAGGCCAGGTGCGTAACATCGCCGACGTGACGACCGCTGTTGCGAACGGCGACCTGTCGAAGAAGATCACCGTCGAGGTCCGGGGCGAGATCCTGGAGCTGAAGAACACCATCAACACCATGGTGGAC
>JBOZRS010000064.1:0-58934 GCA_050789065.1 Microvirga sp. | reverse complement strand
TCTCGGGCGCCGACTTCCTGTCGCTGGATGCCGCCGCGGCCGCCGGCGCGCGCGCCGCCGACGGCTCCCTGCCCGGCACCAGCTTCCTCCACCTCGCTGCCGGAAGCGACCTCATCGATAGGGGGGTGGCCGTAGGCCTGCCCTATGCCGGTGCCGCCCCTGACCTTGGCGCGTTCGAGTATGTGCCTCTTGTAAAGGGGCATTCGCTTCTGTTGTCTTCTGCGCCAGTAGCGGCAGTTCTCATTTTACTGATTGTCAAGAGACTGCATCGCAAACCCACACAGGATCGAACCTCTTCGAGGCGCTAGAGTTGCCCTCACTGGTATAAAAAGGCTCCCTCTCGCAAACGATATTTAACGTCTCTCTGGCCAGCCGCCTGGAACAGTGGCCTGTATGCGAGTTGATATGGAACGATCAGGAGCGCCAGGACCAGAAAGGACAGCGGATTCGCCTCCACACCACCAGCCTTGATCCAGGAGGCGAAAAATCCGGCCACAACACAGAGCACGAGTGGAAAGTAGTAGCTTAGAGGTGCTTCGCGCGCGCGAGGATGGCCTCGGCTTCTGAAAAACTGCCATACGGCGCTGAGGCAGAGGCTGATATAGATCAGCATTCCGATCAGACCTGTATCGACTGTGACTTCAAGGAGCGGGTTATGGCTCGGATACTCCGTGCGCATTACTTTATAGGGATCACTGCTTACCATTGGAATGTACCAATGCAGCTCCGATGGCCCGTTGCCGATTCCGACACCTGTCCATGGGTGATCCTGCATCAGCAGCCAACTCGCCTGCCAGAGTTCCTCCCGACCTCCTAAGTCACCTCCTTCTCCCTCTTCAAATCGTTTGTTGAGTCCATCCAGAATGAAAGGAGCGCCTGCCAACGTGCCGAGAATCACCATTACCCCGATCATGCCCCACGGACGCACAGCCTTCGACAAACAGAATGCCGCCAGAACGATTGCAAGGGATACCGCACTGCCGCGAGAGCCGCTGAGAGCCACCAGAACGAGGGTAAACAGAATATAGACGACGCTCAGGGCCATATAGATGCGACGCTTCCTGCCCTCAGTCCTCAACACGGGCCAGATCACACCCGGAAGCATGACGATGAGAATGAGCCCGAGCGAGTTCTCGTTTTCGCCAAGAGCCTTGAGCCTTTCACCAAATTGGTAATTGGTGAAGAGTGCCGCCTGAATGCCGCCTATCACCCTAATCCACCCACTCCAGCGAAGAACACTCATAAAGCTGTCGAGCGTTCCGAGAGACCTCACTTGGTTCGAGATCAACAAAAGCAAAGCAAGTCCGATCCCATAAGCAACGAGCTTCCTTCGCCCATCATCCGCATCGGAGGCCCACAGAAGTGAGATGGAACCCCAAGCCATATACAACGCAATCAAAATACACACGCTGTTCCATAAGAAAGGCCGCTTATGCGAGAATGCATCAGCAAGGCAGGCAATAAGGGCGATCAAGGTTGCGGAGTGGACCAGAAGGTCGAATATGATATCGATCCGAAAATCTGGCGGCGCTAGATGAAGAAAAAGCGCGATACAGAGTGCTCTGACTGGTCGCCGGTAAAGATATATAGCAACAGCCGCTGCGCAAAGTCCTCCGGCGACGATCAGCGGAGCCAGCGGATTGGCCCAGAAAAGAGGAGCAACGCAAGCTCCCGCCGACAGCATGAGCGCCAAGGCGATATCGCGGCGCCCAATTACATTCCGGGGAGCAAGAAAGCTGAGCATCACTTTCCTCACAATCACCGCTACAGGGTTTGAAGCGTGGGCGCGACCAGATCAGAACCAGGTGCAGCCTGCGAGAGAGCGTTGCATACAGCCTCTAGGCCATGGCGCCTCCGAACATATGCCAGCCCCCTCGCACCAAGTTCACGATTGAGCGCTTCTGAATCTGCAAGCGCAAGAAAATCTCGGAGCAAGGTTTCCCGGTCGCCGCCGACGAGCCCGAGTCCCTCGCTTTTAATGACCCCTCCCGGATCGACCGATAGAGACACGACTGGGACCCCTGCGCTCCACGCTTCAAGCATGGTGTTGGGAAAACCTTCTGCGGTCGAGGTATTGATCAGCACTTTGCTTTGCGCAATCAGCGCCAAGACTTCGTCTGAATTTCGTCGCCCGAGAAAAGAGATGTTCTTCAACTCGGATAGCCGCGCCTTCAAAGAGGACCAAATGGCTGCATCGAGGGTGTCATCGACTCCGCCGATTAATGCAAAGCGTCGCTCTGGGAACGCTTCTGCCAAGTCGAGATAGCGTCCCAATTGCTTTTCTGGCCGAAAATTTCCGACCCAGATTGCATCGTATTTCGCCGCTGCGTATTCTCTAGGAGCGCTTCTCGTCGATCGAACCAGATTTGGTACGAGCATCAGACGGTCACGCGGAACCAGTCTGACGAGTTGCAATTGATGCTCATGCTGTATGGCGATCTTGTCGGCTCCCAAGAGACCGAGCGCATAAAGTGGCGCATGAAACCATCTCTTATAGTCGTACGCAGACCATGGAGTACAATGAAGATCATGGGCCATGGCATAGAGAAACCGTATGCCACGGCGACGTGCAAACAAGCCCATGATCCATAGAAAGTCACTTGGAAGCCGAGCATACAGTTGTTCTGGAGCGAAATCATTCATGACGCTCCAGAACGCGGCAAGGCTGCTCGGCCGGCGCCAAGACGGGGCTGCATCGATACAAGTCACACCAGCAATGACCTGTTTCTGCACCTGCGCTTTTCCATCACCATAAATCAGTCCCACCTCATTTCCCAAGCGTGCCAGGGCCGCAGCCAAATGAGCGACCTGCGCTTCGGCACCGCCCGAGTTGCTGCTGTCTCCGGCAAGCACCTGCAGTGACCGGTATCCAGGGGAGAAGAAGCACCACCGCACCTTATACTCCTTGCACATGAAAAATGATGCTGACCAGAGACCGAAGTGACTCCACCGGAGCGGACATCACTCCAGAGCAGGATTCCTTTGTCGTGCGGCGCGGCCTACTCGCCTGCAGTGAGGCCCCGCGGGCAGTATGACACGCGAACTGGAGGCGCTTAGTCATTGGACCTCTTCCTGAGATAGCTCCACACCAGAACGCGATCAGCCTGGCTCAAGCCGAATGTATAGGCGACCACAACGTACCCCAGAGTGATCACACCGGCCATGAGGCCAAGGCTTAGCCAGCTTCCCGGCCACCAATGATGGCTGATGATCCTTCCGGTCAGGGCTACAACCAGCATGCCGACTGCGCCCGCAGCCAAGGGCGGATAAAACGTCCACCAGCGCAGGTTCATGACGACGGCGCTATAGCTCGATAAAATAATGACGTTCTTGAGCGTCCATACCATGGCGGCGGCAGCGGCGACTCCCAGCATTCCCCACCCAGCCCAGCCGGCCAGCAAGATCGCGAGACCGACATTGACGGCACCAAGCCCAAGCGTAACCAAGCCCTGCACTCTTACGCGATTGTAGGCAGTCAGAACGTAGCTCAACGGTCGCGCGGCCAAGTTGAAGGCCAAATGTCCGGTCAGAAGAACCAAGACCGTATCGAGGGTCGCAAAGTCAGGCCCAAGCCACAAACTCAGCAGCGGACGCCCGAAGCCACACAGAAGTCCAACTGGCAGCGCCAGTGCCAGTCCAAGGAACTTGATGGAGCCTACGGCGAGACTCCGCAAGCCTTCCACGTCACCCACTGCATAGCGTGTTAGAATTGCTGGATTGATCACGGTCGCAACCGTCTCAACCATCATATGAATCAAGCCGGGCAGGAACAGTACCGAGCCATAGCGTCCGGTCATCTCAGGGCCGTACATCGAGTTAATGATGAGCAGATCGATTTGCATCAGAAGCAAAGAGCCGACTTGGTTGACGGCCGACCACCCACTGAGGCCCATCAGAGCCCGAAACTGATGATGGTCCACATCGCGATAATCGATCCGTAACTGGGGAGTGAGGTGTCTCCAAAGAAGGATGTCCCCTGTTAACCCGATAAAGGCTGAGACGATGAAGCCGATCGTCACGTGCCAAAGACTCGCGGGCCATAGCATGAAGCACGCTGCCACGATTCCGATCCGGCTCAACGATGTCAGCAAGCGTACGGCATTGCGCAAGTCGAACCGGTGCATGATCAAGCTTGAGACGCCGAAGCTGCCACTGAGAATTGCGGCAAGCGTTGTAACAGTCACCCCGACAAACATGAACTGAGTTGCCAGTTCGAGACCCGCCGGGACATTGAATAGGATGGGAAAGAAATAGGTCACTGCTCCAGCAGGAATTGAAAGGAACAGACATCCGGCGATGGATAGCGCAACGGCTGTATTGAACGTTCTATTCGCCCGAACCAAGTTTTGTTGGTTCATATCGATTGCTAAATAACGCCCGACCGACACGTCCAAACTCGTCGAAACAATCGCAGCATACAGAACCAGCGAGTTCGCAAGAGGTATCATTCCATACGCCGCTACACCTAAATTGTGCACGAGAAATGGAACATACCATATCATGAGCCCTGTATTTATAACTAAAAAACAAATATTAGAACCGACGTTGAGAAGGAAGCGGTTCTTAGAAGCTTCGATGAGCGGAGGAATTTCCGAAGAACTCTCAGCGCCTGCGGAGGCGGGACTATTCGCAGCCGCCGGATTGATCACTCCTTCGTTGGTTGTCATAGGACAAGAGCCAAGTGACGGTTATGCCAAGGTTGACGCCTGCCAAGCGGATCGTGCAGCAACGGCATGCGCTTCGCCATGATGGATGCCCGTTTGCTCAAAAGCTGTCTCCACACATCACTTCCACTCGGCAGCATTTGTAATGTCACGATAACGTTCAATTGACGTTTGCAGCACGCACTCGGCTCGTATTCGTCTTGATTTCGACTACGTCACCAGGTTCGATCTCCGTATCCTCGCTCGCGGAGATCCTCACCGACGCTCCACCTTCCTTTCGGTAGATCGTGATCTCTGGACCTGTTCTCTCTTCATTGGCGTCGAGGTTCTCCAGAATCTCTCCTGACAGCATCAGCTGCTCGGCGATGGAACTGAGCTGCGCGCGAGTTCCCTCAAGCTGGACGAGGGCATCCTGAAGCTCTTCAGGAAGCTTAATTGCTCTATCATCAGGTCCATCCTGCCGACGCTGCGCCTCTTCCCTCGCCTGACGCGCAACTGCAAGCCGCGCCTTCGTATCCATTTCCCTGCTTCTTAGCAGAACGGCCGCACGTTGCTCGTCCGTAACACGGCCAGAGGATGCCAAGCCTCTACGGGTGAGGTCGGCAACTCTGGCGAGTTCATCAGCCTGCTCCTTAGAGGCTTGTTCGTCCACCTTCTGTCCCTGCTCCAGAGCATCGACCTGGCTTTCTGCCAGCTTCACTGCTGCGCTGCGGTACTTTTGTTCTACATCTCTCTCCACGCTGCGTATCTTGAGACGCTGCAACTCGAGGTCAACGAGTTCAGATATTTCCTTTTGCCCTTTTCGGATCAATTCTTCTGCAGTTCCTGCAGGGGGTGTCTGAGTTCTCGCCGAACCAGCAGGCTCCAGGTCGTTTTTGCTCTTCATCTCGGCCCGCAGTCCGGCGACTCGTATCTGCTGCTTCTCGAACTCGTTCTTCAAACTCTTGTATCGGCCACGCAGTTCGGCCACCGTAACGGGAGATATGTTTGCTTGGGGTGCAAGCCCGAGGCCGCCGGCCAATGCTATGGCATGGCGCACCGTGACGTCTGAGCGGTAGGAGTAGGCGCCTGCCTTGGCTACATCCCCGTAAATGTAGAAGGGGCGAGGCTCCACGAGACTGACGATGATGTCGGAAACCCTTAAAGTATCACTGGTCGAAAGAAGCTCCTGCAGTTTCGTGCGCAGCTCGGTCATCGTCATACCGGCGACCTTGATCTCGCCGGCAGGCGGGATAACCACCTTTCCGTCAACATCGACTGTTGTACGACGGGTTAAGTCACTTCTTCCGAAGACAGATATTTCAAGCGTATCGCCGCTGCCCAGAACATAGTCAGCACGCGCACCAGACGGCAACAGGCATATCGCTGCAATCAATGCCGGCAAAGCGAACTTTATCAAAGTGAAGCATTTCGCATACTTCATGACAGTCGCTTTGTTTACGAAAGCGCGCATTCGATACGCTTCTTGCAGCCCTCTGCGAACATCTACAATTTTTTGCTTCTTCATGCGGTCACTAGCCTCATGCATAGCTGATTACGGCAAAGATCTTGGCTTCACTGGCACGATGCAAATCACGAAAATTCGATTGAACATCCGCCGAGTTCGCCTCGCCCGCTTTGACGACATAAAGAGCAGTTGCTGCGCTGCTGAGGAATGCTGGCGTCTCGCTCACAAGCCCCGCAGGCGGCGCATCCACGATAACCAGATCGAACTCGCCCTCCAGTCTCCTCAGCAGGTCTGGGAGCATTTCAGAGGCGATCGCTTTCTCAGAGGATGAAGCTCCGAGACGCCCGGCAGTGATAACCGCGCAGCCTGATAGGGGATCGGATTGAAAAATTGACTTGTAGTCAATTGGATCTTTAACAAGATCGATTAACCCAGGTCCGCATTCCAGACCCAGAGCAAGGTGCAGCCCGGGCCGGTCTAGGTCCCCGTCGACGATAGCGACTCTTGCGCCCGAATACGCGGCAAACCGCGCCAGGGATAAAGCTAATATTGTCTTGCCATCGGTATATCCGGTGGAAGTGACCAATACCGCGCCTGATATCAACCCGCGATCTTCGGCCGTTTGAAGATGGAGGTATATTCGTCGCATGGCATCGGTGTAAGCTGGGCTCCAGCTCGCGACACCGTCGAGACGCCTGTTGTTCCGAAGTCTTTCATCAACAGGGACCGACGCAAGGGCTTGCATTCCGACCACTCGCTCCAGATCGTTCTCTGATTGCACAACACTGGGACGATTATCCCGCAGATATGCAATTCCCACCGCAAAAGCGAAGCTGGCACCGATACTGATCATCATTGCCACTGCGCCGAGGAGGCGTGCTCCCGGGAATTTGGCTGCGCGCGGCGGCAGCGCCACGGACACAACACGGGCATCTGGGCTCACCGTGTCCCGTTGTTGAGCCACGGCCTTAAGTCGGTTCTGAGTATCCTGATAGACCTGACGCAGTCCAATTTGCGGCCCGGAACGCTTGAGTTCGTCATCGAGTGAACTCAATTGCCGGGATAACAGCGCTTCGGCCCTCTCAATCGCTCTGACTTTCGTTTGAACCTGCACGTCAAGGTATGCTGCGGCATAGGCATTTGCGATTTGCGCGGCTCGTACCGGATCTGCAGCGTCCACCTCGATTGCAATCACATCGGTTAATCCGCGACGCCGAATTGTCACTCTCTGCTTGAGGGCCTGCAGTGAACTTGCCTTAGCTGGTGGGATAGGTCCCGCCAGTGCAGCATCCGTCCCAAGATCGACCTGAGAGAGAGCAGAACTTGAGAGCGACGGATCGACCCCGGTATCAGATGACTGGTTGTTCAGCCCGAGCAGAGCTTTTATGCCGTCCACCTGATCTGAGATCGCACCTGCGATGGGAGCAATAAACCTTGCGAGGCGCCCAGGTTGTGGTGAGAGCTCTGGCGGAAGAGCAGAAGAGAGCTTCTCCAATGTCTTCAATGCGACACTGTCAGACTTCAAAATCTCAACCTCTCCGTCAGGATTGAGAGTCGGCGGGGCCTTGGGGTCCAATAGCCTCGTGCTTTGCTGGTCCAACACCAGCAATGTTGTTGCGGCGAATTTATCGGCCAATCTCGTGACGCCCAGCGTCGCGATGGCGGTCATAACAAGCACGATACCTGCGACCAGACGAGTGTGTCGGCGCACAAGCCTGCTATACGCCGAAACGATCTCTAAAAGCCGCGGTCGCTCATCATTGTTCGGAGACGGCATGTTTCTTATAGGGATGGCACGTCCTTGATCTGGCGTTTCATGATAGAGCGGACTGCTGAGTCGACTTCCGAATTCGGAGGCCGAGCTATATTTCCTTGTCTGCAATGCCGCGCGCCTCAGATTCGTGCTCATTCTATGTCTTACCCTTCCGGACCTAGAATATTGCCAATTATTGCAGTTATAGCTCGGGCTCTGTTCTGCTAAGTCATTAATTCAGCTTTATAAATCCAACGCCAAGATCGAACCCGATCCATTTAGAGAAGCTGATCTTTGCAGGACATGGAAATAGGCCGGACGGGTGCCTAGCTGTGACGAGCTAGACCTGCGCAGAAATAGGGACGGTAATTTCCCAAGAACGGAGAGATAAAGTCTGAACACTCATCGCTCCCAAGCTTCAGGACGACTTTCACAAAGTCGCATCTGTTCAGGGCAGCCGCATCTGTCCATTTGGATATAATACGGGCGCGCCCAGCAACGCTGTTTCGACTATATCGAATTAGAAAAGCAACTCTTCCGAGTAGGCCCTCCACACAGTCAATCAAACGCGCACAATTCGGCTCACCCGGCAGATACAGAATTTCATCCGCTGCTATCGGCTTGGCCACCCCTCCTTACTAATGTCCCTAATTCTGCGACAGAGTGTCGGCGGGATTTCTGCTCTCGGCAGCCTGTCTGCTCGCCGGCCACACTCCGGAGTGGTTCTTCGCCTTGGTGAATACACGATCCCGGTACCAGGCGAATGTTCTCCGCGCCCCCTCTTCGAGGCTGAAGCGCTTGCAGTGTCCCGTGATAGCGTTCGTCTTCACCATGGACGGGCAACGGCGCGTCGGCGAGCCCGCAGTGTCTTCCCCGGAGACGAGGTTCACATCTGCGCCGACAATTGCATGGATGATTCCGGCTACATCCATGATTGTATGTTCAGGTGCTTCCGACCCGACGTTCCAAACTCCGCCGACTGCAGATGGAGCCGTGGCAAGCCGGGCGATGATCTCAACCGCATCATCAATATAGCAGAACGTCCGTCTGTGGGACGGTGAATGAACGACGAGATCAGATCCCGGCATCGCCTCTATCATCCTCTTCATCAGTTCCGGCACGACGTGCTCCACGCCCATTCGCGGACCATAGATGTTGTGCGGACGGATAATGACGCCAGGTACGCCGGCTTGATGCACCAGCGCCTCTCCGTAGATTTTGGAAAGCATGTATGCAGTCCGGGGAGCCGTCAGTGGCGGCAGGACCAGGAGTGAATCCTCGGGAGTCGGAAATTCAAGAAGACCTGCCAGGTGGCTGCCCGCGTACACTTCACTTGTCGATGCAAAGACGAAGGATGAGAGATTCTTCTGCCGACTGGCGAGCCTAAGAGCCTCTGTTGTAAGAGCCACGTTCAGCGCCAAGGTTTCGTATGGTCGAAGAATGACCCTCGCGACCCCTAGAATGGCCGCGCAGTGGAAGATTGCGTCATAATCCGTATCGAGAGCATCCGTCGAACCCGGCTCGCTCAAATCGAGCTTGATGATGCGAGCCCCTCTTTGGTCGCGTACCGCGGCGAGTTCATTATCGTCCTTGCCACGAGAAAAGTTATCAGCCAGATCCACCTTGACGCCGTCTTTGATGAGGCGCCGCGCGATGTTCAGGCCGATGAAGCCAGCGCCACCGGTAACAAGAGCCTTCTTCATTCCTCGAATCCTCGGCCAATAGCAGAAGCCCTGATACCTGCAGCCCTCAGAGTACACAGTTGTCCGCGAGACAGAACCCCATTTGCGTCAAACACTACAGGACATGCCCCATCGAGCCAGGACAGGATATTCAGCTCCTTGTACTCTTGATGAGCCACAGCCAACACAATGGCATCGTATTGGCGCGCGTCGGGTAGCTCGTTATGAATGGGAGCGGAAAGCTCTTGAGATGAGCCCACCAGAGGATCCGCGATCTCGACATCCGCTCCTCGATCAGCGAGCGCTATCGCTAGGGTCGCCGAGGGAGACAATCTGGTATCGCCGACATCGGGACGGTAGCTCGCCCCGAGGATGAGAATCCTCTTACCCTCCAGACCTCCATCCAGAGTTTTGTCGAGTATGTCGACCGTCACGATCGGCGTGGCATCATTGATCTTCACGCTTGCCGTTGACAGAGGGAACCGAAGATCATTCCGTCCGTAGATATCTCGCGCAGAAACTTCGCCGAAGAGGGGATCCTTGGTGAGGCAATAGCCCCCTACCCCCAAGCCGGGATACCGGATATTGCTGTGCGTCGGACGCATTCGAATGGCTTCAAGGACCTCGAACAGATCGATGTCGATGCCCCTCGCGAAACGCTCCCATTCATCGATGAGCGCGATGTTCACAGCCCGGTATGTATTCTCAAGTACCTTCGCGGTTTCGGCACTTCTTATATTTGCCAGACGAACGAGAGGCGTCTTGGATATGTCGATGTAACTGGACAGAAACTGTTCGGCGAGATCTGCAGCCTCTGCCGTGAGGCCCGCATAGACTCGACCCATCTCCGTTATAGACGCCAGATATGCAGCGCCCGGCATGATGCGCTCATAGCAGTAAGCCATCCTCAACTGGTCCGGTGACAAGCCTCGCGCGGCCAGACATTCCTGGAGAAGAGGAGCCGCAATCCTTTCGCACGTACCAGGCGGCACCGTGCTCTCAAGAAGAATAAGAGCCTCAGGGTGCATATAGCTGCCGACAGTCCTGAGAGCTGCGCGCAGAGGTTCGTACTTGACCGTTGCCTGCTTGTCCTTACCATCGATGTCAACACCGATGTCGACCACGATCACGTCGGCTGTCGCAAAAGTGCTGGGATCGGTCACGGCAGACAAGTTGCCGACGGATTTCGCAGCCTCAATCGCGCGGATGAGTGCTCGATCCGTCGTATTGAAGGGAAATCGCCCCTCATTGATCGATTCAGCGCGTTCCGCCCCGAGCTGGTTGGGAAGCTCGACTCCGACTACGTCATACAGGGGCAACCCGGATACGTTACGAGCTGACGCGATGGCGACAGCATTCGCGGCGCCGACAAAACCCAATCCCTGCACACACACGGTCTTTAGACCCTTAATATTGTCTACAGGTGACGACAATCTTGCCAACAGCTGTTCCTTGACAAATACACTCATGGTTATCTTGCCTGCTAGCAGGAGTTATAAGGACGTTTCCTCCCCGCTGGTGCGGTTCGCCGGAGCGCCAGGAAGGAATGGCGACGAAGGACAGAACAAGCCGAATACGGCAAGTGCACCGCGAACGATCCACGCGAAATCCGACAGGACGCTTCGACGTGAATAGTACGCAAGGTCGATCCGTGCCTTTGCAGGGAATAGAACATCACGGTAGAACTGCTGAGGATCGCCTTGGTTCGTGTAAAGGCTGCTTTCGTTTCTGAACACAACTTGGCTGGGGCCGAAAATTCCCGGCTTGTGGTCGAATAGCCCCCAGTACTCACGAGTGAAGCAGTCGCCGAACTCGGTCGTCTCTGGACGCGGTCCCACGAACGACATCTCGCCGGCCAGAATGTTCCAAAGCTGTGGAAGTTCATCAAGCTTCGTCGCCTGGAGAAAGCTTCCGAGCCTTGTCATCCTTCGATCATTCGTCATGGTCAAAGGACAGCCATTCGTTCCGCAATCCCGATGGAACTTGCGAAATTTATACATCCTGAAGTATTGCCCGCCATAGCCGAAACGGGTCTGGGAGAAGATGATCGGACGTCCATTCTCGAGCCATATGCACAAGGATATAAGAAGCATGAATGGAGCGAAAATGATCAGGGCGATTATGGCAAGGACAATATCCAGTGCACGTCTTGTCCAAGCTCCCTTTTCGGATGCTTGATCGCCCCTGTACACACTATACAAATTCGGGTGTCGAGCATCTGTCATTGGTGTTTTCCGGGTTGTAGTTCTGCTGGATTGCCTTGCCAAGCGCTCTTGCGACACCAACGACGTGGTCCTCTTCCATACCTGCATGTAAAGGAAGCGTCAGCTCCCGGTCGGCAAACTCTTCCGTTCGAGGCAGTTTCACCTGTCCGATCTTCTCTTGATAGAGAGAGAACCGGTGAACCGGAGGGTAGTGAATGGTCGTTTGTATCCCTGCGTCGCGCAGTTCCTCTATGATGCTCTGGCGCTGCACTGATTTTGGGAGCAGAACAGGCATGATGTGATATGCGGAAACTCCGCCCGCACGAAATGGAACCTCCACCTCTGGGCATGCTTCCTGAAGATTTTTCCGATATAAGTTCGTCAGGTGCTCTCTCTTCGCATTCCATGCTTTGAGTTTCGACAGCTGAACCAACCCGATTGCCGCTCGGAACTCGTCCATTCTGTAATTGTATCCCAACGATGTGACGTCATAGGTCGGCGTACTGTTGGGATGACGCTGAAAGGTCGCGCTTGTCAGCCCGTGACCTCGAAGGTGCCTTATCATTCCAAGAATTTCAGGGTCGGCCGCAATGACGGCCCCCCCTTCTGCGGTTGTCATGTTTTTGTTGCCGTAGAAGCTGAATGCTGCAGCCACTCCGAATGTACCGGCCTCCTCCAGACCCGCTGCATGGGCTGCGTCCTCTACCAAAAGGAGTCTCCGCTGGGCCGCGAATTCGCGCCACTTGGCGCGATCGGCAACATAGCCCGCATAATGAACCATGACGATTGCCCGGGTCCTGTCAGTGCACTTGGCTGCCGCATCCTCAAGTGACATCAGAGGGACATCGTTCGACTCGATATCGACGAACACGGGGGTCGCCCCGACATAGAGAACCGAGTTGGAAGTTGCTGCGAATGTCAGGGCCGGCACCAAAACCTCGTCGCCTGGACCAATTCCGAGCGCGAGCATGATAAGGTGCAGTCCAGCCGTACAGGAGGCCACAGCGACGGAATCCTTTGCACCATGGGCTTCGGCAAAGGCCTGCTCAAATCGAGTGACACGCTCTCCCATTGTTATCCAGCCGCTATCGATGACCTCCATCAATGCTGCTTTTTCTTCTGGGCCCAGAATGGGTTCTGCTACAGATAGCATCGACTTGCGCTTTCAGTTGGTTGGGGGATAAGCGAGTGTCGGCTTTTGACACTTGCTAAACCGGAACGGCCTGATGGGAAGGTGATTGCTCGTCCCACTCGATTTCCTGGGCCTTGTGGAAGTCGTCGACCCTGCCGATATCCAACCACAATCCATTGTGCCTGAAAGTATGGACAGGCACTCGCTTTTGCATCATGCAGAGAACAAGGTCGTCAAACCCGAAGGGCGTTCCATTGGGAATGTACCGGAGCACTTCAGGCTCCATGCAGTAGACACCCATGCTGACGCAGTTCGAGAGGGTAGGCTTTTCCCGGAACTGTACGACGATACTCCCCGCTTCATCGATTACGCCGAAATCAAGTTTCGTGGACCGTGTGGTCGTCGCGATCGTGAGCGGGTCGCCATGCTTACGATGGCTCGTCACGAATGCATCGAGGTTGAGATCAGTTAGCACGTCACCATTCAGGACGAGAAAAGTGCAATCCAGCTCGTTTCGCAACATAGACAGGGCACCAACCGTTCCCAATGGTTCGGTTTCCTGGGTATAGACGATCTTGATGCCCCACTGGCTTCCGTCCCCGCAGAAGCTGCGAATAAGGTGGCCCAGGTAGCCGGTTGTAATATAGATCTCTTCTATCCCGCTCCGCCGAAGCCATTTGAGCAGGAGCTCGAGCACGGGACGTGCTCCAATCGGCATCAAGGGTTTCGGAAGGACCGATGTGTAAGGCCGCAAACGGGTGCCGCGTCCACCAGATTGAATTACCGCCTTCATGTCTCAATCCTTATGATCAATACCTGTCCACTTCGGACATGCGCTTACGAATATTCAGAGGCCGCACCCGCACCGAGCATCGGTCAAACTGAGTATCGGCACGACCAAATGCCACATGCACATTTGACTTACGACGGGCTCGACATGGCAGTTTCCAGCAGTCTTCAGCTCGTGCCGGATTGGACTTTCAGATTAATGAAATCAAAGGTAAAAAGATACGCGGGCACTTGTGACTACCGAAGCTCTTACGGAGTACCGATGCCTGCAAGGCAGCCCATATGGATAGAGGGCGATAAAACTTCTTCGCCATCATGCGCGCGACGTCTCACTTCCGGACAACGGAGGCTCTCATACCTCTTGATTACTCCCCGCGTCCAATGTCGCGCCAGACAAGATGGCACGAAGAGAATGGTACAGTAGTGGTATTTGGCCCAGAACATTTACTGGCAAGAGCCACTTTCAACGAAACGGATCCCACTCGCAAAAAGTTCGGCATCACAAATAAAAGAGCTGGTTCCATGTCAGTGGAACCAGCTTTATGAGCAGACTCGACCGAGCGTGGTCTTTCGTGTGCCTAAAGGTGAGTCTCCAGTTTCGGATTTATCTGCGTCGTGACATGCACGGGATCAAGTGGGTAACAAAGGGCTCATCCGCGCCCTCGAACGGGCATCCCTCCATCGACGACCACTGCTCTCCCGACGCCGCGGGACCTGGCATTCCACAGGCTCGACCTGCCGCCACTGAGATGGTCGAAAACCGAAGGCACGATGGCGTTGAGCAGCCAGGCTATGCCAATGGCGAGCAGGGTCGTGAGAAGTGTGGTCCCAAAGAAATTAACAAGCAGCGCAAAGTCACTTTCGCCTGGCAGGATCCTGTCTATTCCCGACTTGATCAGCTGGTTCATGGGCCAATGAATTGCATGCAGGAAGAAAGCAAGGACGCCTACCTTCGCAATCATTCGACCGAACTGCGTAGAAGCGAGGGTGGGAGCTACCCCCCACAAGGCCACAAGTCCGAGCAGTCTTAGACCGTCATTCCAGACCTGGAGAAGCGTCTTGCCCATAGCAGTATCAACTGGCACGAAAAGCGGCGCTAATGTTCGCAGGGCGACACATGCTGCAAAGATACCCAGGAGCGCGATACCCGCACGCGGCGAGATAAGGTCCATTATGGACCAGTTCTTCACGCGAAACATCGCCCCGATGTAGAAGAAGAAGAGGACATCCGGCCGGAAAAAAATGCCCCATAGGTTCCAGTTCGTGATCCAGATCACAAACAAGCCGGAGAACCCGATCCAGGGGATACGCCGCAGGAGAAGCCCCAGAAAAGGCGAACAGAGTACAGTCAGGAACAGGTCGTGCAAGAACCAGAACTGAAAGTCCGCAGGATGTCGTGTCAACCCGAGAAGCGCGTTGACGAAATCCTTCCATCTGAGATTGAACACATCGTATTGTAGAATTGGCTGTGAGCCAGGGTACAGCAGAAGAATTGCTCCGGACAGTGCGAGAGCAATCGCATTCCACGAGATCATCGGAAGAAGGACGGAGCGCGTCCGGCTGCGATAGCGGCGTTTATAAAATGCGAAGGAGTAGTCGGCCTCTCTGAAGAACAGATATCCTGATATCGCACTCAATACCGGCACCGAGCTAAGAAAGAAGAAGTAGAAATAGGCGTTTGCGAACGTGGCGATCGGATGGGCCGTTGACACGAAGCCATCCCATGGCTCGTTGCTCATTCCAGGGAGTCTGCCGTAGTGAAGGAACACCAACCCGGTGACGAGCGAAAATCGTAGAATATCGATCTGGTCCCGCAGGCCTTCATCAGCTGATTTCATGGTATCACTCAAAGTCTTTAGACCTGGTTGCGAGCGTCAAGTCAGCGCGATTGCTAAGCAACGCATAAATCTCCCGCGCTCTATAGCGGCAACCCGCTCCTGCATCCGCACCATGTCGCCACTCGGAAGCTAACAATAACTCCATCAACGATGACCATAAGCTCACATTATTGTGTATTCTCCGGAATTAAACACATAAACACCTACCAAAATGGGTATGTCGATTAATCCGTAAGCATCGAATTGGAAATAAAGTTTTAGAACTTGATGGTTTAGACAACGTTCTGCTCTTGCCTGAGGCCGCAACTGAATTCCCCATGAGGTCACTGCATAAGCCGAACCGCCTCAGGACTTTCGTGCCTGAGGCGGATGGGTCGTGTCGTGTCGGGGCCAGTTCCTACGACTCACGGAAAGCGCGGGTCATGCTATCCTTGAGAGGTTGCAAGAGGTACTCGAAGAACGTTCTTTCGGTGGTCTTGATGTACACCTCCGCCGGCATGCCGGGCGTGGGCGCGAACCCGCTGAGCTTGGACAGCTCCTTGGGATCGGGAGAGATCCTAGCGACATAGATGTCGTTACGGGTCAGCTGGCTGGCCTTTTCGTCGGGCATCGTGTCGGCCGAGACATAAACGACCTCTCCGGCGACCATCGGCGTAACGCGCTGCTTGAGCGCGGTCAGCCGTATGATTGCCTGCTGGCCGATCTTGACGTTGTCGATGTCCTGAGGACGCACCTTGACCTCGATCAGCAGGTTCTCCTCAACCGGAACGATCTCCATCACGGTCTTTCCCGGTTCGACAACGCCGCCAGGCGTGTGATACCGCAATTTGACCACGACCCCCTTGACCGGGGACGTGATCTTGATCCGCTCCAGGACACGCTTCGAGGCGAGAATCCTCTCCTGGACATCCGCCAGCTCGGCAAGGGTCTCATGCAGCTGCTCGACGGAAGCCTTAACGGCCGTGTTACGAGTGCCGACGATCTGTTCTTCCGAGCGGGCGATGCGCTCCTTCGCGTCGCCGATATCGCCCGTCAGACGACCGGCCTCACCTTGAAGGTTCGCGCGGGCCCGCTGCAGGGCGAGAACCTCCGACTTGCGGATGAGACCGTTCTTGAGAAGCTGCTCCTTGGCACCCAACTCCTCTTCGAAATAGGCGATTTGCTGCTGCACGGCGACGAGCTGCGTCGTGCTGCCCTTGATGCGCTCCTGCAAGGCGTCGATGCCCGTCCTGATGGACAGGATCTCGCTTTGGAGGCTCTTCCGGCGAGCTTCGAGCGTCGAACGCTGCGCCTTGACGATGGTCGCGATTTCCGGATCGGTCGCCTGCTCCTGAAGCAGTTCTGGAGGGAAGCCGATTTCAGCTCGATCGGCCATCTCCGCCCGCAGACGGGCTTCGATCGCGAGCAGACGCGCCTGCTTCAGGGAAAGTCGACGCAACTCCGCCCGCGGAACGGTCTCATCGAGCTGAAGCAGGATCTGCCCCGGCTCCACGACATCTCCCTCATGCACGAGAATATCCTGAATGACCCCACCTTCGAGATGCTGGATGATCTTGTTCTGACCGGTGGCCACGAAGGCACCTGACGATACGATGGCGCCGGCGATCGGAGCCACGCTGCCCCAGAAGCCGAAGCCCATCACCGAGAAGGCCAGCACCCCGATGCCCATGAGCGTCGGAAGGCGTGTGCTCCGAGGCACATCGGCATACCATTCGCGCTGCTTCTCAAGGGTTAATGCTGCCGTATGCGACATAATGTTTCCTCTCCTCAGCCTTCGATCGCCGGAGCGCTGTTCTGTGGCTTGCGCCCGGTGATGAGAGGAATGATTTCGTCCCGGTTGCCGAAAGCCTGAACGGTTCCGTCTTTGAGCATCATGATCTTATCGACGCTCTTCAGCAGGGCCGGACGCTGCGTGATGGCGACGACCGTAATGCCCTTCTCCTTGGCGCGCATCAGCGCTCTTGCCAGCGCCTGCTCGCCCGGGAAATCGAGATTGGAGTTCGGCTCGTCCAGAACGACGAGGCGGGGCGATCCGAAAAAGGCCCGCGCCAATCCGACTCTTTGCTTCTGGCCGCCCGACAAGGGACTCCCGTCCATGCCGACGATGGTTTCATATCCCTGAGCGAATTCCGAGATCATTTCATGGACGTCGGCGAGTTCGGCAGCCTCGAAGATCTCCGCATCGCTCGCATCCTCGCGCATGCGGGCGATATTGGCTTTGATGGATGCCGGGAACAGCTGAACGTCCTGCGGGAGGTAGCCGACGCTCTCGCCGAACTGCCGGGGATCCCAATTTCTCAGATCCATCATGTCGAGCCGCACGTTGCCGGCCGTCGGCATGATCGATCCGACGAGCATGCGGCCCAGGGTCGATTTGCCGGAGCCGGAGGGCCCTACGATCGCAAGGGATTCTCCCGGCTCGAGCTGGAACGTGATGCCGTTGAGGATGACCTTCTTGTTCGGCGGCGGAACATAGAGGACACGCTCGACACTCAGACGGCCCTGCGGATTCGGGAGTCGGAGACGCTCCATATTCAACGGGGAATTCTTCAGAAGCGTCTTGATCCGGCCGTAGGCCGACCGTGCGTGAATGAAGCTGCGCCATCCTTCGATCGTTCCTTCGATCGGCGCCAGCGCGCGGCTTGCCACGATGGAAGACGCCACGACCATGCCGCCAGTCAGCTCGCCGTGCATCGCGAGCCAGGCGCCCGTCCCCAGCATGCCGATTTGGGTCGTCAGGCGGATGAACTTCGATAGCCCCGTCATGAAGATGTTGCGGTCCTGCGCCACAACTTGCGCCTTCAGGGACTCGCCGGTTTCCCGTCCCCACATCAGAACGCCTTCCGGGATCATGCCCATGGCGTTGATGACCTGCGCATTGCGCGCCATCGCATCGGCCTGCAGATTGGCCCGCGCCGCATAGGCGTTGGCTTGGGCGAAGGGCACGGCGGTCAGCTTCTGGTTCAGAAGTGCCGTCATGAGCAACAGAAAGCCCGTAGCCGTGACGATAGTGCCAAGAACAGGGTGAATAAGAAACACCGCGACGAGATAGACCGGCGCAACCGGAGCATCCAGCATCATGAGAAGCACGGGCCCGGTCAGGAATCCGCGGACATGCTGAAGATCGCTCAGGGTCTGGAACTCCTTGCTCGATCCATTCTGAGAGGCCTTGGCGGCGGCGCTGAGGACGGGCGCCCCAAGCTTGCTTTCCGCCTCGACGGCAATCCGCATGAGGATGAAGCGGCGCATCATGTCCATGAGGACATGCGACAGAATTGCGCCGACCACGACGAGAGACAGCATGGAGAGAGTATCGCCGCTGCGGCTCGTCAGGACCCGGTCCGATATGTTGAACATATAGATCGGGATCGCTAGGATCAGAGAGTTGACGAAGAACGAGAAGATCGCAACCGTGATCAGGTTGCGCCGGCAAGAGGCGAGGCCTTTGCTGAGGACATCCCGGAAGTCGCGATCCCCGAGCCGCTGATGAAGTGTGGTAGAACCGCCAGCCCCGCCGGTTCCGCCACCCCCTCCGCCCCGGGGTTTCTTCGCGGAAGGTTCGTCGCGCTTGTTTTCGACGATTTCCTTGTTCGCAAAGGGAACCGAGGGGCGCACATTCAGGGAGCGAACGGGGCTTGGCACCTCTCCCCTACCCTCAAGGGGGGCATTCCGCGCGGGCGATCCGGAGGGGCCTGTGGTACTTTTGATTGGTGCTGAATGCTCTGCTGCGGGACCTCTGGGGCTGCTGGCGGGAGGAACCGCTCGAGGCGCCAGAAGAGCGCCTTCACTCCTGGGTGCAGGAACAGACCCTGCTTGATCGTCTCTCGACAATACTTTCAAATGACTTTTTTGAAACATACTCTTCCCCATGAACGCCGCTGACCTGAGAGGGACTTCATGTCAGAACGTGACCGAACGTGTCGTGGTTGTTGTGAATGCTTGAGGTCCAAGTCTCCTCATCCGGGGTCAGTATGTTCTGGGCCGGATCGAGGAATGCGACCAACTCGGAGACAAGAGCGGACGGATCCGCTTGAGTGACGTGAGTTGCCTCGGACACCAGATCGGCCTGGACGAGAACCGAGTCCTCGTAAAGCGACCCGCCCAAATACTGTGCTTGCAGCCCCCCGGCATCGATGATCTCGGCAGAATTCGATGCTGTATTGCCGCCGACGGAAAGCCATTGCAGCCCCAATCCGTCACCCGCCTGAACGGCGAGATCCGCATCGGCAATGACATTGACCTGGGAGATGATGTTTAGGTCGAAATAATTGCCGCTGACGAAGAGGACGTTCAGATTGCCGGATGCTGCTCCATGGAAATTCGACCACGCATTGAGATCGAGCGTTTTCTGTTCGTTGAGGGCATTCACGAGTTCATTAAGATCACCCGTGACGCCGAGGAACGTCGTCTCGCCATATTTGTTGATGATGGCCTCGTTCGAGAGGCTGTTCTGACCGGTGAAGGTGGAGTGATCGCTACCTGCTCCGATGGCCGTCGCATCGGTGCTCGGATTGGTCTGGTTCGATCCAACCCCTACCAGGTCGTCATCCAGAAGGATGTTCACCTGGGAGATGATGTTGGCGGAGTGATAGTCGCCGGCGACGACGATGATGTCGTAATGCTTGTTGCCCCAGTCCTGGTAGGTCGCGAGGTTGATCTGCTTGTTCTCTCCCGTCGCGACCTGCGAGTATGCATCATACCGGGTTTGTACCGAGACATCGCCGTCATCGATGTAGTTCCGCTGAGTCAGAGCCTTGATGTCGAAATAGTCGCCGTCGACGTAATCGACGTTCACTTGCAGGTCTCCGGCATAATGCGAAGCGACCTGCTGCTTGAATTCGTGCTCAGTAAGCGTTGCCGAGTTGTTCGTGCTGTTTCCGCCGCTCTGAATTTCCGTCGGCGATGATCCTGCTTGGACGATGGCGTCACGGTCCTGCAGGATGTTCGCCTGCCGGATGACATTCGTGTCGTAATAGTCCCCCATGACGATCAGCGTCGCCGGGGCCTCGTTGACGTCGGCGATGATCGCCGCATTCTGCGCCGTATTGGAGCCCAATTCGGCGACCTGCCCCGTTCCTGCCTCGCCTTCCGCGTGCTCGGGCCGGACCGGTGGCTCCTGATGAACCTCCGGCGAGGGCGCGGAACCCGGCCCCAGGAGCTCGCCGTTTACATAACGGCCCGGTGCAAGCGTCTCGCCAGCTTTCTCTCCCGAGGCCATCGCCCCATCATGCGCGAGGACCTCAGTACTCCAGAACTCCATCCCGGTTCCGGGCTGCTGATGCAGATCAGGAATGGTCTCCTGCGCAGCGTCGAGCAGGTGCGAGATTGCTTCACCCGTGGGAAGGTGCTGCAGGACCCCGTATTGCTCGCCTCCATCGGAATAATAGTCCCTATCCGTCGCGACATTCGCCTGGGTCAGCGCCGAGAGCTTGCCTCCGAGTTCGTGGCCATAGTCAATTCTGTATGTCGCCTCGTGCGTCGATGCAGTTTGCTCCTCCGGTTGGGAGTGATCGCCGGCTCGCAGAGCAGAGTGGATTTGTCCAGCTGGAGCCAAGGATGGATGCGCCATGAAGTCCGTATCTTTGAAAGCCGGCATGGGCAAAGCCGGCGGAGCCGCAACCTCCGCGGATCTGTCGTGCAGTTTGGTCCAGCCTGAATGCTCCGTGTGGTCATAGCTCGGAGCATAGTTGACGCGGATGGCGTAGCTCGTTACCTCCGGAAGGTCGGCCTGCTGAGCCACATGCTGGGACGTCTCCGGTTCGTAATCAGAGCTTCGAGCATGATATGAAACGACATCATACTTCAAGCGCGAGGCGGTGTAGTCCTCGGCAATGTGCCAGAATCCAGCAAAATGCCATATGAGTTCGGTCGTGGCTTCCGGGTTCATTGGGGCCCCTGCTGTCGTCGACGAAACTATGCGAAGGTAAAGAGACCCGCGCGGTTTCCCGCGCGGGCCCTTTGCCAAAGGGATCGCCTCAGGCGGCGTTGTCGTCCTGCGACATGTCTCCACCAACCACGCTGAGGTTGATGGTGTTGTACTGGATGTTCGCCCCCATGGAGATATCCTGGGTGAACGTCGCTTCGACATGAACGTTCGTCGCGGCCTCGGCGGCATGATCATCGCCGTACAGTTCGCCATCGATGCCGACGGCATCGGATGCAGCCTGGCTCCAATCGCCGCTGTTGACAGTGGGATTGGTGAGGGTATCGCTATCCACCATCTCGCTGACCTGGGACATGCTGAAGGCATCGCCCGAAGAGCTGATCAGGGACAGAACGTCGAACTGCACGTCCTCCATATCGATCCAATCGGAGTCGCAGATGTCCGTGTTGAAGGCATCCGAAATGTCGACATCGAAATTGAGGGCCGTGTTTCCGGAATCGTGGATGCTGTTGTCGTTGTAGCTGTCCTCGACCGTGTTGGTCGTTTCGGTCACAACGCTAGTGTTGGTGTTGTAGCTGTCCGCGATATCCTGATCGACGCTGTGGTCGCTGTTGTCGTTGTAGCTGTTTGCGACATCAGTATTGACACTATGGTCGCTGCTGTCGTTGTAGCTGTCTTCGATCTCGGTCTCAGTTTGCGTCTGGGTTACGACGCTATTGTCGGTATTGTAGCTGTCCGCGATATCCTGGTCGACACTGTTGTCGACGCTGTTGTCGGTGTTGTAGCTGTCCTCGATGTCCTGATCGACGCTGTTGTCGGTATTGTAGCTGTCTTCGACATTCGTATCGACGTCAACGCTATGATCGCTGTTGTCGCTGTGATCACTGTTGTCGTTGTTGCTGTTGTTCACGCTGCTGTCGTCGTTATCGCTCGCGATACCGCCGATAGCCGCAACCTGGGCATTGAGATTGTTGCGCGTGCTGTTGTCGTTATAGCTGTCTTCGATCTCCGTCTCAGTCTCAGCCACGGAGACGCTCTGGCTATTGTCGTTGTAGCTGCCTTCGACGCTGTTGTCGGTCGTGTTGACGCTGCTGTCGGTGTTGAAGCTGTCCTCGACGGCGACATCGACATCTACGTCGGTATCGACGCTGTTGTCACTGTAATCGTTTCCGACATTGTGAAGGTCGGCATCAACATTGACGTTCGTGCTGTCATCGGTATTCGTGGTCGTCGTGACATCGTCATCCGAGTTGCCGACATTATTCAGCGCCACATCATCGTCCGAGTTCCCGACGTTATGGAGACTATTGTCGCTATTGTCGCTGTTGTCGCTGTAATCGTTTCCGATATTTTCGAGATTTGCGTCGACATCCACGTCGGTGCTGTTGTCGGTGTTCGTCGTTGTCACAACATCATCATCCGAGTTGCCGATGTTGTCGAGGCTGAGGCTGTTGTCGCTGTAGTCGTTTCCGATATTCTCAAGGTTCGCATCGACATCGACGTTGGTGCTATCGTCTGTATTCGTTGTCGTGCTGCTGTCGTTGTAGCTATCTTCAACGCTGTTGTCGGTAGTCCGGACGCTGTTGTCTGTCTGGCTATTGTCGTTTCCGGAGTCGTCAACATACAAAGCGGTATCGGCGCCATTCCGGTTGTACTGGCTCGTCATGACATTGTTCCTTGTCGGGGAGCATCGATATCGTCACGAGCCGCTCATCATCTGCGTGTGCGCGCTCGGGAATGAAGCGATGCAGGAATTGTTTTGGTGGTGCTCGAAGTAACGTCGAATGCCTGCCTAGCGCGGGATTTCGATTGTTCTCGCCGAGCGGTTGCGAAGGATGGTGAGTATCTTCTGGCGGCACCTCCCGTTCTTTGCAGCGCTTTCCATTTCCGCTCGCTCCTCGGCAGCAAGCTGCCATTGAGGGCGCGAAGGCACAGTTTCTCGTTCTGGGAAACGCTTTTCCGCGCTCTTCCCAGGTCAGTCTGCCCCATTGATTGAGACAGCCCAGGACCATCAGGCCCATCTAAATGTCGAGAATTCTCGACTACCCATGCTTCAGATGTTCGAGCGCCAGACAGAGTCGAAGCGTCTTCCAGAAAAGCATAAGCCTGATAGATACGGATTTACTTCATTCGCTCTATCGTTCTTCGGCGGAACCTGTCGTAGGTGTGCCGAAGACACCTAAGAATAAATGGCGTTTGGCCGAGTCGGTCCAGTCGCGCAAACGGAGTAGCCCTGCTGTCGGCCCTTCTCCAATCGCGGCACCGCTCATATCAAAAGTGTAAGTCGTGCTTCGAAAGTCTGGCGCCAGAGTTCATGGATACCGGCATTTGCAGTGAGCGAATCGCCACCACTTAGACCGTTCGGGAGGAAAGATGCATCGTCGCTTTGGTGCAGCGCAGAGTAAAAGCCCGTAGCGTCGCGGCATCCTGCGCCGAACGACGGCTCTCTCTCCATGCTCAACGCACAGATCGCTTGCCCGAACACGTCCGCGTCGTGCCCGCTCAATGCAGCGAGGGTCTCGGACTGCACAAGGCCGAGAGCATTGGATTGGAGCGATCCGGCTTGTTCTCGCGCTGCGAGGCTCGCCAGCATGGCCAGGAACCCGATCAGGTATGTGTCATGCCACACGCTGTCGGGAATGCCCCCGAACTCGATCCGGCTGCGTTCGACGAAAGGATAGATCAGCGCCATGGCGGCCTTTCGCCCCCGCCGTGCCTTCCACAATTGCAGCATGAATCCCTCGCCTCTTCCCAGAGGCTTCAGGATGTGACCTTGAAAGACGAGCGGCAATCCATTGAGCAATCGCCCTTAAGGATAGTTTAGGCTATGGTGTGCGCCAGCCATGACAGGAAGAGGTGACGGCATGCCGACGCGGCTCCCCACCAAGCCCGATTTCGAATCGATCGAGGCCGCAGCCATCAGTTCGGCCGATCACCGGACGATGATACTGGCCCTGATCGGCAACCTCGTGTTCAGTTGGTCCAACAACGAGAGCATGTTCATCTATGTTCTCATGGTTCTTCTGGAGACCGACGAAGTCTCCGCCGCAATCGTCTTTGCGACCTTGAACACGACGCGCGCCCGGCTGGATCTTGTCCAGCGCCTGGCAAAGGCGAAGATCAGGGATCCGAAGACGGCCAAGAGCCTCGAGCGCATGATCGACCGCTTCAACGACTGCACCCGTATCCGCAACGAATTCAACCATTGCATGTATACGGTCAGCGAGCGTGGAGAAATCACCCACACTCATGCCATGAAGATCCGGGAAACCGGTGGACGGCTGGTTTTGGGGGAGATCCGCGCCATGGACGACAATCGGATCCGGGAACTCGTCAAGACGGTCAACAGCCTGAAGAACTTGAATCGCGAACTCTGGGATTTCCTCCCGGTTCTTCAGAAGGCCGTCACCTCCCCCGTCCCTGCCCCGGCCGAGGCCGCGAAAGCATAGCGGCCCTCGGCCCAGGGCTGCCAGTCGCCTCCCCGCCTCGACCGTGAGGCGTTGACCAGGAAGCGCGGCCATCATGCCGCTGAAACAGAACGGGCCAGGCAAGCGTTCCCTTCATGGCGGGTCTACGTCATCAGGGAGGACACCATGGTTGGAGAAATGCGGCGCCTGCTGGGCACGGCCTCGCTCATGGCCCTCCTTGCGAGCGCATCGACAGGTCTCGCCCAGACGGGACGACCCTGGGTTGATCCGCCGGCCGAGTCCGCCCCCTCACCTCATGCTTCGGCGCCGCCCGCGAGCCAGCCCGCTCCGCGTGCCCAACCCGACCAGCCCAAGCTAGCCCCCTCGGACCAGCCTGCCTCCAGCGCGGCTGAGGATGCGACGCTCGAGCAGAAGGAGACCCGCAAGAGCACGGCGAGCACTCAGGCTGCCCCCCCTCGCGCTGCCGCGACAAGAAAGTCGGTGGCAAGGGGTGGCCCCTCCAAACCCGGACGCGTGGCTGAGCGGAAGCCCCGTTCTCCCACACGGGAGGCGACCGTGGCCAGGAGAGAACCGCAGAGAATGATGGCCAACAGCCAAGGTCCGAGAGGCGTAAGCTATAGGAACGCTCAGGAAGGCATCGCCGCGGGCCTCGAACTGATGCGGATGCGGACCATCGAGTTCCCCGACGGCCGGCGCATCACGATCCTGACAAAACCCGGTCGAGAGACCCTGTCCGAACTCGGTCCCCCATACTGATTCCGATCCCGGCTCTCTGGAGCGGGGACTGGGGCCTGCGGTAATGACGGAGCGGTGTGCGGTTCCTGTCCTTCAGCCCACGATCCGAGTGGAGCCCTTTGTTGCCGGGTCCCTTTCAGGGACGCCGGCAGAGGTCGACATCGTCCCTGTTCATCCTTGACAGGTCTCTTCTATGGAGCGAGCCTTTTGCAGCGTAGGGTGGGGCACTACTGGAGGGGACGATGGCCAAGGGTGTCAAGGATCTGCTGGCAGAAGCGAACTCTGCCGTCCCGAAACTGTCCCCTGCCGAGGCCGCCGAGAAGATGCAATCCGGCGATGTGCTCGTCGTGGATGTCCGGGATCCGACGGAAGTCCAGCAGACCGGGAGGATCAAGGGAGCGGTCAATGTCTCGCGGGGTATGCTGGAATTTCGGGCGGATCCCGAAAGCCAGTATCACAACCCGGCTTTCCAGAAGGATAAGACCATCCTTGTGCATTGCGCATCGGGCGGCCGCTCGGCGCTTGCGGGCAAGACCCTTCAGGACATGGGCTATACAGCAGTGTTCAATATCGGCGGCTTCAAGGATTTGGCCGAAGCTGGCATAGACACCGAGCCCGCCTGACAGTCGATATATGTAATATTATATATCAACTCGATCCCATGGTCGAAGAGACTCCATCAAAAGCGGCGCCCAAAACCAAGGTTCAGGTTTCAGGAAGGCCCCGGTTGCAGCGGCCGCGGACCAGGACAAAAAAAGAGCGCCCGTCAGGGCGCTGTAAGGAAGCCGACCGCAGGGGCAAAAGCGTAAGCCGGCGGATTTTTCTGAGCACGCCAGTGCGACATCAGGATTGATAAAAATCAGATGCGGCGCCCTTTTCCATGAGAGGGTTTGCGGGAGTGAAACGGCGCAGCTTGCGCCTTCTGCCCGCAGATCGCCACCGGGCGCGCAGCCCATCATCACTGGCTGAGGCGCACTCTTCGCAGGCAGGAGCCGCAAACGTCGGGTCCTCATCTGTGGTCATGAACGCAACGGTCGATCCTTATGGAGAAGGTGGCAGCCACGATTGCTCTTTCGGCAACTCCCTTGATGCTGACCGTGGTCGTCCATTACGAGGCCCTCAGTGCATTGTTCAAGCTGGCGCAGACGGCCAAGGTACAGTCGCATCCCAAAATCCTGATCGTCGTATTCGGCGTCATCGGCGCCCATTTCATCGAGATCACAATCTACGCCCTCGCCTACTGGATCGCCGATGTGGGACTGAACATCGGGGATTTCGGCGGCAACAGAGCGGTCAATTTCGCAGACTACCTCTTCTTCTCCGCCGAGACCTTCAGCACCCTCGGGATCGGCGACATATTTCCGATCGGAATGATGCGGATGATCGCAAGCTTGGAGTCTTTGAACGGAATCGTTCTGATCGGTTGGTCGACCTCATTCACCTATTTGACCATGTCCCGCTACTGGTCCGACGACCCAACCGAATGAGACCAGCCGCTGGAGGATGGTCCCTGCCAGCCCGCCATTCGTCGCAAACCCGGCGGTTATCGAGGCTCCTCCGGCCGAAACCATGAAACGCAGGGCATACTCTCCTCCAGTCGAAGAACAAAGGCCGCTGCGTCCAGCGTCCCGAGTCATGTCTCCACGTTCACGAGAGTCCCGCTTGGCAGAGGAGCGAGACCGCAGATTTTCGACCAGGTTTGCTTAGCCTCTTATGCTTACCGTAAGCTTGTTGGCCAGGCGACTGTAGAGGTTCCCGCCGAGAGTACGCGTTACCCTCGAAACTCGGGAGTTCGGCCGCTGCATCGCCCATGTCGAGCGCACATTTTTATTCCTACCTCGTAGTTTACCGAGGCGACAGAACGAACCTACCCATATACATAGGGTCCACCGGCCTCGTTTCTTTGCCCCTTCGGGTCGGACCTTCAGGCGCCCCTCGGAAGAGAGGGCGCTTTCTTTTTGGACAGGGCGATCCGAAAACAAGCCTGCCGTCCGGGTGTTTCTTGATCCGCCGTGGGATCAAGCTGCGGCTTGCAGTAGGATGAACGGCTTCGAGGCGCTGGTCCGCCTTCTGAAAAGTGATCCTCCCTGGAGTATGGCTTTTCAGGACGCAGACCAGATCGGTGCCGGCGCTTGAGGTTATGCCAGTTCCGGCGTCACATAGAGCGTCCGCCCCGATACTTTGATCTCAACATCGAGAAGATACTTGCGGACGCCTGCCGGATCGATCTCGATCCCGAGCCCTGGGGCATCGGGGGCCGCGATCTCCCCGTTCCCGTCCCGCTGCAGGGCGTTGGCCGTGAACTCCCGGGCCACCGGCTTGGGCGCGAAAGGGAACTCGCAGATCCTGTGGTCTTCGAGACCGGCGTAGGGCTGCAAGGACGCGCTCAGAGCAAGGTGTGACGTGAACGTATGATTCACGAATGTGACATTGCGAGCTGCCGCATAATCCGCGACCTTCTTGGCCGGCCCGATGCCACCGATGCGGCCACAATCGATCTGAACGAATCCCACACTGCCATAATCGATGAGATGCCGTGCCATGGAGATGTTGTGCGCCCCCTCCCCGCCGGCGATCTTCACCTTGCCGCTGCGTCGGGCGAGTGCACCATAGGACTCGAGCGCGCTGGCATGGAAAGGCTCCTCTAGCCAGATGGCACCTGCCGCCTCGAGCGCCGGCAGTCTCGCGGCCGCGGCCTCCACATCCTCGCCCCAGATCTGTCCGACATCGACGAGGAGAATGCCGTCCGGTCCGAGTCCCTCGCGAGCCGCGCGAAAGTGCTCCTCGTCGCTCTCGACACGATCTCGCCCGATCGGTCCCCAGCCGAACTTGACGGCCCTGAATCCGTCCTTCCGCGCCCTCACGGCGCCCTGATACGTCTCCTGCGGCGTATCGCCGAAAAGCTGCGACGCATAGGGTGTCTTCTTGTGGGATGCACTGTACCCGAGAAGCTTCCACACGGGTTCGCTCCTTACCCTTCCGAGGAGATCCCAGAGCGCCATCTCGACTCCGGAGAAGGTATGTGCAGCCTGCAGCAGATCCATGCTGTTGTATTCGACCTCCGCGGCGATGCGTGCGATATCCGCCGGGGAATCGATGGTCTGGCCTAGGACCGAGGCGCCGACGGGGCGGCACACTCCGTGGGACCTGGGGCAGACGAAGCCCGCGATTGACACAAGGGGCGAGGCTTCGCATTCGCCCCAGCCGCTATGCCCGCCTGCCGTGACGCGCACTAGGAGCGCGTCCTGGCTGCCATCGGCTTCCGTGGTGATCTCGGGCATCGCTAGGTAAAAGAAATCGACCGCTTCAATCTTCATGGGTGTTACCGGATGTGAATGTTGTTCATTTCCCGCTCGATGCGTCAGCGCCGATATATGCTAGAACTCGGAGTGAACTCGACGTTCTCATCAAGCGGATACATCGGCCGGGCGCAAATCGTGTGCCCGAGGCTCTTCAGGTTTGCTGACGTTGCGCCCGGCGCGTCGATATTGAAATTCTTCTCGACCCAGCCGTCGTACATGTGGTGCTCCGTATGAGGCGACTTGACGACGATCAGGTCGAAGTCCTTTGGATCGAGCCCGTTGGAATAGTACATGGCGCGATCGAACAGGCTCACCGTGCGGCTGAGGACAACTACCGTGAAGTTGTCGAAGGTCAGGACCGCGGTCGGTCCCGCGTCGAGGCCTATCTTCATGGTCTCGAGTCGGGAACGCCCATTCGATAGGAGCTGAACTTCGGCTCGCACCGGCATCGGCTCGAAACGCCGCGCATCGTAGAAACCGCCGAGGGTCATGTCGATCGTGGCCCCGACGCCCGCCTTGTGGGCCGCAGCGGCTGCCCGAGGATCGACGATTTGCGCGAGAACGCGCTTTCCGTATCCCGCATCGCGCAGCGCCTTGAGAATGGCATTGGAATCACCTGTGGCGCCCGACGATGTGGCGTCCGCCGCATCCGTGAAGACAACGGAACCGTCAATCGTACCGGCCTGGGCGATAGCACGGTCGAGGGGCATCAGTTTGCCCTGCATCCGGAACCGCTGCGGCCAGAACTCCCCGGCCAGCCGCTCGGCCTCGCGACGGGCCACGCTTTCATCGCCGTCCGTCATTACCAGAACCTGCGAGCAGAGTTCCGGCACGTCGGTGAAAGGATTACCGATCATGATTCCGGCGGCTATTGCGGTCCCGTCCCGCTCGATGCGCTGGCACTCCCGGATCAGGTCGCCATAGCAGCCGGTCCGCGTGATCAGCTCATCCCCGCGCACGAGCGCGGGAATGACCGCGCGGGCGATGACGGGCTTTCTGCCTCTGCGGAGCAGTTCCAAAAGAAGCTGGGCGGCTCGCCCTCCCGTGTCGACGAAATCGACATGCGGATAGGTGTGATAAATCGCGAGCCCGTCGATCTGGCGCAGCATCCTGTCGGTCAGGATTCCATGCAGGTCGAGCGATATCACGATCGGCCTGTCGGGCCCTGCCATGCGCCGGATCGCAGTCAGAAGATACCCCTCCGGGTCGAGCTCACCATCGGCGCCCATGGCTCCATGAAGCGACACATAGATGCCGTCCACATCGGCAATCCGTGTCTCGACAGCATCCAGGATCTCCGTGGACAGCCTTCGCCAGCCTTCCGCCGACAGCAGCCCGGCACTGCCCGCCCGCGCGCCGATGGCCGGAACGAGTGTCACGTCAGGCACGGCCTCGAACACCGACAAGGCTCCGCCGATAGCCGTATTGAGCCCGCGCTGGGTATAAAGCTCCTCACCGTGTTCGATATGGAAATTTTCGTATTGAGACGGCAGCGGATTGAAGGAGGAGATCTCCTGCATGCACTCGACAATCAGAAGCTTGGGCATCGTGTTTCCTCACAAATTCATGGCGTTGGCAGGAAGCGTGCCGTCGGCGACGCGATGGCACGCGACAAGGCGGTGATCGGGCATGGGACCGAGCGGCGGATCGATCGTCCGGCAGCGGTCCTGCACGAAGGGACAGCGGGACGCGAAACGGCAACCCTTCGGGATGGCGAGCGCACTCGGCAGGTCTCCGGTCAGCGTGTGCCGGTGACGGGGCTCATCCGGATGGGATCGGGGAATGGCCGAGAGGAGCGCCTGCGTGTAGGGATGCGTCGGTCGCGCAAACAGCGCATCGACATCGGCGATCTCGACGATACGTCCGAGATACATCACCGCCACGCGATCGGAGATGTGGCGCACGACGGAAAGATTGTGCGAGATGAACAGGTAGGTCAGCTTCAGCTCGCGCTGCAGATCCTGCAGGAGGTTGATGATCTGCGCCTGGACCGAGACGTCGAGGGCCGACACTGCCTCGTCGCAGACGACGAAACTCGGCTTTAATGCGATGGCACGGGCGATGCCGACGCGCTGGCGCTGCCCGCCGGAGAATTCATGCGGATAACGCGCGACCGCCGAACGCGGGAGGCGCACCAAGTCCAGCATTTCGAGGACCGAGCGCTGCCGCGAGGCATGGTCACCGATGCCATGAATGACATAGGCTTCGGCGATCGCATCGCCGATCGTCATGCGTGGATTGAGCGAGCCGTAGGGATCTTGGAAGATAATCTGCATCTGCCTCCGGCTGCGGCGAAGCTCGGCCTTCGACAGCTCCGTCAGATCGCGCCCCTTGAAGAGCACGGATCCGGTGGTCGGTTCGATCAGGCGCAACAGAAGGCGGCCGGTTGTCGACTTGCCGCAGCCGGATTCGCCGACGAGGCCAAGGGTTTCGCCCGCGTGGACCGTGAGATCGATGCCATCAACGGCGCGCGCCCCTGCGGAGTGTGGTCTGAAAAGCCCGCTCCGACTGCTGAAGACCTTCGTCACGCCGCGCGCTTCGATGACTGTTTCAAACGTCATGCCAAAGCCTCTTCCTGCGGCTGCTCGAACCCGAACGGTTGCACGCAAGCGGCGGCCTGATCGGGCGACACGAGGCCAAGCCGTGGCGGCTCCTGCTCGCAGATGTCGCGTCGCAAGGGGCAGCGCGGTGCATACCGGCACCCCTTGGGCATGGTACCGATGGATGGCACCGCGCCTTCGATGGTCACCAGCCGTCCGCGCGGTCCGCCGATCTCCGGAATCGAGGCCAGCAGCGCGCGTGTATAGGGGTGCTGCGGGCTGTCGAAAATCTTCCGGACAGGCGCGATCTCGGCCACGCGTCCGGCATACAGGACGAGGACCCGGTCGGCGATTTCCGCAATCACCCCGAGATCATGCGTGATGAAGACCAGGGACAATCCCCTCTCCCTCTGCAGCTTTCGCAGCAAGTCGAGGATCTGCGCCTGAATGGTCACGTCGAGCGCGGTCGTCGGTTCGTCGGCAATGAGAACTCTTGGGCTTGCTGCGAGTGCGATCGCAATCATGACCCTCTGCCGCATGCCGCCTGACAATTCGTGCGGGTAGGCCCTGACGCGTTGTTCAGGTGAGGGAATCTCGACCTTCCTGAAGAGATCGACTGCCTCCTGCCGGGCCTTCCAGGCGGGCATCCCCCGGCGACGCAGGACCTCGGTCACTTGGTCTCCGACCCGCATGACCGGATTGAGCGCCGTCATCGGTTCCTGGAAGATCATGGCGAGATCGCTCCCGCGCCTTTGCCGCCAGCGGTCGGGCGACAGGCCTGCCAGATCCTCGCCATCGAGTACGATGTGCCCTGCGGTGCGACGGACGGCCTTCGGGAGAAGTCCCATCACGGACAGGGCGAGCATGCTCTTTCCGCTTCCGGATTCACCGACGACGCCGAGAACCTCCCCCGGACGGAGGCCGAAGGATACCTCTTCAAGGATCGAGATCGTGCCACCGGCAAGGGCCGTCGTGAGACCTTTGACCTCGAGAATGGGATGCACCATCTTTGCCACGTCAGATCCTCATCCGCGGGTCGAGGACATCGCGCAGGCCGTCGCCGAGGAGGTTTAGTCCCAGGACTGTCATGATGATGGCGAGGCCAGGGAAGATCGTGATCCATGGCGCCTCCGCGATGAAGTCCCGCCCCTGCGCGATGATGCTGCCGAAGGATGGCGCAGGCGGTGGCGGGCCGACCCCGATGAACGACAGGGCGGCTTCCGCCAGGATGGCCGTGGCGAATACATAAGTGAGGCGCACGATCAGCGGACCGAGGGCATTGGGAAGCACATGCCGCAAAAGGACCCGCAGCTCCGTGGCGCCGAGAGCCCGCGCCGCCTCGACGAATTCCTGCTCGCGCACGACGAGCACCGAGGCCCGCACGATACGGGCCGTATGCGGCGTCGTCGCAACCGCCAGGGCAATGATAACGTTCGGCACCGACGCGCCGAGGACGGCCGCGACTGCAATGGCAAGAAGGATGGCCGGGAATGCCATCAGCGCATCCATGAGACGCATCACGGGATGGTCCAGCGGTCGGAAGAACCCGGCCGTCGCCCCGATGAGTGTTCCGGCAACGCCGGTCGCGAGCGCCGTCAGAAGGCCGATCGTGAGAGAAATCCGTGCGCCGAAGAGCACACGCGACAGGATGTCCCGGCCGAAATGGTCCGTACCGAACCAATAGGTCGCATCAGGAGGACGAAGCCGCGTCCGGAAACTGTTGCGCAGAGGATCGAAGGGCGCCAACCCATCAGCAAAGAGGGCTATCAGGGCGATCGTCAACACCAGACCTGCCCCGATCAGGAAAGAGTGGTTGCGCAGGAGTCGCGACACAACGTGCCAGGTTGGACTTTGGCCGGCGGCAGCCGGGAGTGATGTGACAGCACTCATTCGAGACGCACTCTGGGATCAACGGCGGCATAGAGGATGTCGACGACAAGATTCACACCGAGATAAACTACGGCCAGGAACAGCAGGCCTCCCTGAATAACCGGATAGTCGCGCGACAGAATCCCGCCGATGATGAGGCGCCCAACTCCGGGAATGGCGAACACCTGCTCAATGATCACAGCGCCGCCGAGAAGGGACCCGGCGACGATTCCCGCGACCGTCAGAACAGGAACGAGCGCATTCGGAAGGCCGTGGCGCAGCATGATCTCAGTCTGCGTCAGCCCCTTGGCATCCGCCGTGCGGATGAAGTCCTGGTTCAGGACTTCCAGCATCGAGGCTCGGGTCATGCGCGCAATAAAGCCAACCTGGATGACGGCGAGCGTCATGGCAGGCATAATGATGCTTTCTAGCCAGCCTAGAGGATCTTCGCTGAGGGGGACGTAGCCGCCAGTCGGGAAGAAGCGGAGCTTTACTGCCATCAGCAGGATTAGCATGATTCCGAGCCAGAAGTCCGGAACCGACAACCCGAACAGAGCTGCCGTCATAACCACCTGATCGGGCCAGCGGTTGTGATTGACCGCCGCTACGATACCGGCCGAGACGCCGGCTATGAGAGCGAGCACAAGGGCGATACCGGCAAGCGAGAGCGTCACTGGCAGGCGCTCGAGAATGGCGGAGGTTACGCTCCGGTTCAGAAAAATCGAATGCCCGAGGTCACCGTGCAGGATACGCCCGTACCAGTCGAACATCTGGATGATCATGGGCTGGTCGAGGCCAAGCTCATGCCGCAGCCGCGCCACCTGTTCGGGTGTCGCGCTGGTGTCGAGGAACGTTGCGGTCGGGTCGCCGGGCACGAGCCAGATAATTGCGAACGACATCAGGGACACGAGCACGAGCACGACAAATGCTCCGGCAAGCCGTTTGGTCAGAAACCTTGCCATCTCCGCTCCTTTGGAGGCGGGCAGAGACGTAGCCTCTGCCCGCCCGGCTTCCTCAGTTCGGTTCCAGCCACACGCCCCACATCCGCGGGATGCGGGAAGGCTCGAAGTTCTTCAGCTTCGCGCTTGCAACCTGGAACAGACCGTAGTTGCCGGCCTTCGTGGCGACCGCATTGTCGTACATATGCTTCTGGAAGTCGGCGAAGATCTGCCTGCGCTTGCCTTCGTCCATGGTCGTCGTCAGGGCGGCGTAGAGCTGGTCGATCTTGTCGTCCTTCTTCTGCTGCGATGTGCCGTTGACCCAGGGCGCCATCACCGACGCCGGCCCTTCGTAGGGCTCGATTCCGTAGCCGTGGGTCCAGAAGTTCCAACCCGTCGGCGTGAAGCCGACCTTTGAAACAGTCGGCCAATCCGCAACCGAAAGCTCCACGTTGATGCCGATTTCCTTCAGCCGCTGCTGCACTACGGTTGCCGTATCGGTGTTGGCGCGCAGATTGTCGACGATGAAGGTGAGCTTCTCGCCCTTGTAGCCAGACTTCGCGAGCAGGGCCTTTGCGGCCGCGAGATCGGCTTGGTTGTATTTCTCCGTGTTCGCCTTCGTGTAGAACGCAGCTCCCGGATAGAGCCATGCTCCGTCCATCTGGTAGATGTCCGGATAGGAGATCGCCATTACCTCCTCCATGTCGAGGGCAGCCTGGACAGCCAGACGGAAGTTCACGTCGCTCGTGGGCGGCTGAGCGTGGTTGAACTTGATCACCTGAAAGGCGAACGGCAGGACCTTGTAGACGACATACTTCTTGTCGTTCTGAAGACGCTTCGCCGTCGGTCCGTCGACGGTTTCCAGAAGCTGCACTTCGCCCGCCTCCAGCGCGGCATTGCGGGCGCCGGCTTCCGGCATGAACCGGAAGGTCACGGAGTCGAGATAGACCTCCTTCCTGCCGGCGAGGCCATCGCGGCCTTTGGCATTGGGATTGGGTACATACCCGTCGAAACGCTCTAACTTCACGTGGCTGTCGGGCTTGTACTCGACGAACCGGAACGGCCCTGTGCCAATGTAGTTGATCTGGTTCGCTGGCTTGGCGGCCTCCTCGGCGGGATAGATCGCGATCGGCGCGCGCGGCGACGAGAGATTATCGAGGAAGGTAGACTGCACGTCCTTCAGGGTGATCGTCACCTCTCGAGGGCTGGTCGCCCGAACGGTGTCGATGGCGCTCAGCAGAGCGGCGGAAGCGCCGATCTTCCGATACCGCTCGATTGATGCGACGACATCGGCCGCATCGAGCTCCTTTCCATTGTGGAACTTGACCCCCTGGCGGATCGGGAAAATGTAGGTCTTGCCGTCCTCAGAGATCTTCACGCCTTCCGCGAGTTCCGGGACTGGCTTTGCATTCTGGTCCCGCGCGAACAGAGTTTCGTAGATGTGCAGCGTGATGTTTCGCGCAGCCTGCGCTGTGGTCACATGGGCATCCAGTGATGGAGGAGCCTGAACAATGCCAATGACAACACTACCCCCCTTGCTCTGAGCGAAGGCCGCCCCAGGGACCGTCAACAGCATGGCCGCACTCAGTGCTGCCACGCCAAAGCCTTTCCAGCGTTTCATCTCATCCTCCGTTGTCATGGCCTAAGGCCGTATACCCTCTTGCAAGACTCTGGGCGCTGCACCCACCTCTTGTTCTGTTCTGTGGTTCCCGTCGGCCACGCATCCTCCGGGTCTGACGCAGTTCAGATCCCGCTTCAGCACGGCTACCCTCATGCAGTTGCGAGCACATCGTCGTAGTCGCTCATCACCACAGCGACGACGTCGCCGCGTTGCACACGGCCCGGCCCCGATGCCATCCAGAGCACGCCTGATCGACGGTAGCGGATCTCAATCGGGGTGCGGTCGATATCCTCGACGAAATGGAGGTAGCCCGCGATATCGTTCTCTTCGACGGCCGCTCCCGCCAGATGCCGCGGCTCGAAGACGCCGCCGGCGGGGGCGAAGAGATAGCAATTCTGATCGCGCACCATCATGTGGCGCGTTCCGGGTGACCCGTCACGTTGAGACGTATCTGGCCTACCCTCCATGACGCCGATGTGCTTGAGGATGTTGGTCAGTCCCCGCTTGCCGATGCGCACGCCTTCGACATTGACGCGCCCCCACCCGCCGAGCTCCGTTCCGAGAGACAGGATGCCGCGGCGCTCGACAGACGAGGTTAACGTTGCTCCCTCATCGACGCCCCAGAACACGACGTTGAACGGCGCCCCGAAGGCTGCTGCGGCATCCATGGTGCGCTTTCGCATCTGTGGATCAGGCAGATAATGCATATTGGTCGAAAGGGCCGACTCCATGGAATGCCCGGCGGTATGAACGTCGACCGAGACGTCCACCAGCGGCAGCACGACCGTGTCGATGAAGTGGGCCAGCATCTCCGAGAACGTGCCGCGGGGATCCCCTGGGAAGCAGCGGTTCAGGTCGCGGTGGTCGACAGGCGACAGGCGCGTGTCGTTCAGGACGGCCGGCACATTAACCGCGGGAAGCATGATGACACGTCCCTGAATGGCCATGGGATCCAGGGTGCGGGCGAGGTCCGAGACTGCGATCTGCCCCTCGTATTCATCCCCGTGGACGCCGCCGGTCAGCAATACCGTCGGCCCGGAACCGTTTTTCACGCAAACGATGGGGATCTCCACCGTGCCCCATCCCGACGTGTTGCGAGACAGCGGCGCCCGCAAATAGCCGGCCTGACGCCCGGCCCTGTCGAAATCCACCTCGTACTGGATTCGGCTTTTGGACTCGTCACTGGCCACTGTCTCATTCCCCAAGCGACCTTGTTTTGCAAATCGTATGTTGGTATACGATCTTACGATATGTCAATGGCCATCCTGATCCGGGAACGGCTCTTCGAGGCAAGAGCATACGAGATCGGCGGCCAACTGGTCCGGTGCGTTCAGTAGGGGCTCTGTGACCAGCCAGAAATCTTGAGCGACTGAATGATGACCAAGACGAAACCCAGTTTAAGAGAAGCGCCGAGTCTGCAGCGCGCCGAAGCCGCCCCACAAAATGGATGGCGACCATTGAAACCTCGGACGCTGGTCGACATGGTCATCGATGAGATCGTCGCGGCAGCTGCATCGAGCCGCATCCTTCCCGGAGATAGGATCGTCGAAGCAGAGCTCGCGCAGGGTCTCGGCATCAGCCGGGTTCCGGTGCGGGAAGCGCTGCGGATCCTCGAGAGCCAGGGTCTTGTCGTCAACGAGCCTTATAAGGGGATCCGCCTGCGTACAGTTACGCAGGAGAGGATCGACCACCTGATCGAAGCGCGGGTCGCTTTGGAGACGGCTGCCGCGACGCGGGCCATCATGGCCGGACGCAACGGCAAGCAGGAGGTGCGGCTCCTGCATCACCACATCGACGAACTCGAGCTGATGGGGACGCGTGGGGATGCCTACGGGCTCGCAAACGCCGATACCGCCTTTCATCGGGCATTGTGCCAGTTCAGCGGGAACGAAGTGATCTGCGATCTCTGGGAGATGCTGTCTCGGCAGCTCACCATTATTGTCGGACTATCAACCCTCGGGAAGAACATGGCCGATATCGTCCAAGAACACCGAGCCCTCGTGCGCGTGTTCGAGACCGGTGACCTGAAGGCGATGACCAAGGCTCTCGACGACCACATCAACATTCAGACCCACGCTGTCGATTTCATCGGCCTCATCGCCCGACGCCGGGCAGAGCGGGAATCGGACGATAACAGCTGATCTCTCTTCTGGTTGTCCCCTCACCCTCCAAAGCAAGGTACCCCATATGGCAGAGACAGCGCCCCGCCACACCCGACATGCGACGGCGATTCCGCCGATCAGGATTCGGTCGATCGAGGCGGGTCCCCTCTTCGGTGAGAGTCCGAAGGGCGGATGGTCGGCGGAGATCAAACCGGAGGACTCGATTCATGCGATCATCGCCGTGCATACGGATGCAGGCATCACGGGCTACGGCAGCGCGTTCACCGACGGCCGCCTCGTTCAGGCCGGGCTGAAAGTCCTCGAGCCGCTCTACGCCGGGGAAAATGCGCTCGAACCCGAGCGCGTCACCGAGAAACTGCACCAGAACACGTTCTGGATGGGCAGGGGTGGAACGCTCACCCATGCCATCAGCGGCATCGATATCGCTCTCTGGGACATTTTGGGCAAGGCCACCGGAATGCCGGTCGGACGCTTGCTTGGTGGTACCTATCGGCGCCGGGTTCAGCCCTACTGCTCTCTTCTCATGGAGGAGCCGGCCCAGATGGGCGATGTCATCGCCGAATACCGCGAAAAGGGCTTCCGCGCGTTTAAGATCGGCTGGGGGCCGTTCGGGCGGGCGCTGGATACGAAGCTCGATGAAGCCATCGTTCGGGCCGCGCGCGAAGCGGCCGGACACGACAACAAGCTGCTCGTGGATGCGGGCGCGAGCGATGCCTACTGGCCACATGGGCTCAAGTGGGCCATACGAACTGCCGAGATGCTGAAGGACTACGGTGTTGGCTGGTTCGAAGAGGCTCTCAAGCCTGATGCGCTCGATGACTTCTGTCACCTCCGGCGCGTCAGTCCGGTCCCGATCGCCGGGGGCGAAGTTTTGACCCGGCGCCAAGCTTTCACTCCCTGGCTGACCCGAGGCGCGTTCGACATCGTTCAGCCGGACGTCACCAAGGTCGGCGGCATCAGCGAGCAGCGACGGATTGCTTGGATGGCGGCAGAATTCGGTGTCAAGTATATCGGCCACGGCTGGAACACCGCGCTTGGCGTCGCCGCCGATCTGCAGATTGCATCGGCCTTCCCGGATGTTGACCTCGTGGAATTCATTGGCGGAAGTCCCTATGTCGACGGCATTCTCGTGAAGCCCTTCGAGCTTGATCACGAAGGCTACCTGGCCATTCCTGACCGGCCTGGCCTGGGCGTGGAGATCGACCGCGATAAGATCAGGAAGTTCGTTCCGGATCCGTCGCCGCTGTTTCAGTGAAAATGCGGAGAGGGATGCTGAGACAGCGAGAGCTGCTTCGAAAGAGTTAGGCCGAATGCGCTGAAGAAAGACGATCCCTCAGGCCTCGTCGGGAGGTGTGTTTTGATGTGAATGTCTCACCTAAGAGCACAGCGGCCATGCATCATCACAAGAAGCCGGAAAACGGCCACTCGACAACCTCGGAGGAACCAAACCATGTTAAGGACAGCCATCGGTCTTGCTTTGAGCCTCTTCATCACGACTGCGGGTGCGGAGGAGTTTCGGCATGAGGCATCGCCATTATTCGACTCTTGCGGGGACGGCTCATACCAGAAGGCCGTCAAAGACGGCATAACATTGGGAATCTCGCCTTCCCCTCCCTATACCTCCCTTGATCCCGCGACCGGCAAAGCAAGTGGCCTTGATGTTGAGATCAATGAGGCCGCTCTCAAGTGGATGGGGGTCACGAAGATCCAATATGAGGTCGCGCCTTTCGGGCAACTCATCCCTGCTATGCTGGCGAAACGGGTCGACGTGGTATCCTCCAACATCCACATCACGCCGGATCGGCTGAAGGTCGTTTCTTTCACTGGACCAGCGTGGTGGTACGGGCCAGCAATTGTCACTCAGAAAGGAAATCCCGAGAACCTGACGTCTTTCGACATGCTGAAAGGCAAAAAGATCGGCGCTATCGCTGGTTCAGCCGCCGACGAGTACCTGCGGAAAATCGGCGCGGATGTCGTCGCTTTCCAGACGGATGCCGAAGAGTTTGCCGGCATCTCGACCGGGCGCGTTCCCGCTATCGTCGAGGACGATGTCAAGGTTCTGGAATTTCTCAAGGCCAACGGGTCGACGCCGATCGAAATCGTCAACAACGTCAAGGTTCCGGATGAACTGATCTTCAAATACGGCTACGGCTACGCACGCTACGCCCTTCGGAAGGAAGACTGCACCCTGCGTGCGGCGTTCACGCAAGGACTCGCCGAAATTCGCGGCAACGGCACCGTTTCGGCCATTCTCAAGAAATACGGTTTGTCCAACCGAAACCTGTTCTTCTTCCCGCTCTGACCCAGCGCAGATCTGCCTGCCCCCCTGGGGCAGGCAGAACCGAGAAGCGAGTATGAACCTTCTAGATTTTTCAGTGGTTCGGGAATATGGAGACGTCCTTTTCAGGGGATTGCTGACCACGGTCCTTCTTACCCTCATTGTAATCATTCTTGCCGGAATCCTCGGTATTCCGGTTGCCCTTGCGAGACTGGCACGAACACGCTGGATCCGTTTGCCGTCGGATCTTTACGTGGAGTTCATCCGGGGCACGCCGCTGATCCTTCAGCTCGTCTACATTTATTACGTTCTCCCGAGCGTCGGAATTCGTCTTGAACCATTTACAGCTGCAGTCATCGGCCTGACGGCGAATTATACCGCATACATGAGTGAGGTCTACCGTAGCGGGATCCAGGCCGTCCCGCGTGGTCAGATTGAAGCTGCGAGCTCCCTCGCTTTATCTCCGCTCCTCGCGTTTAGACTGGTCGTGCTGCCACAAGCTTTTAGGATAGTTTTGCCGGCGTTGGGGAACTACCTCATCGCGCTCTTCAAGGATACCGCGCTTGCATCTGTTGTCACGGTTCAAGAGCTTATGTTTACAGGGCAAATCATATCGGCGAGGAGCTATCAATATTTCACCATCTATACGATAACAGGAATCCTTTATTTTGCAGTTAGCTATCCGGCAGCGTTGTTCGTTCGAAGACTTGAGGAAAGAGCACGTGCCGGTTGGGGACTGTCGCCTCAGACTCCAGCACCCTCACCCACTCTTCCAAAGGTTCGGGATCAGGCAACCGGATAAGATCACAGGCTGTAGTTGGAGCCTATGTTCCAGGCGGACTTGCTCTGGGAAATATACTGCTGGCCAGCCTATTATGCCCCGAATGGAAGCGCCGTGAGTTCGGTGAATGCAGATTGACAGGTTCGCGCAATCAATGCGCCGCCGAGGTAGATCCGGTTTAGGGCCGCCGCTTGTTCGAAGTCAGGAGTCGCTGGATCACTCGAAGCTTGCCGCTTTCGAGCGGCGCTCCCAGTAGAGAATAAACAACCCGCTGGCCACGATGATGGCCGCTCCGACCCAGGTCCAAGCATCAGGAAGCTGGCCAAAGACCAAGTAGCTGATCAAAGTAGCGCCCAGGATCTGCCCGTAGGTGAACGGCGACACGAAGGCCGCCGGAGCCAGCTCGAAGGCGCGAACCAGAAGATAATGACCGACTCCGCCGGAGATTCCGATCCCGACGAACACGAGCGCGTCCAAAAGGTCCGAAGGCATCCGCCAGACAAACGGCAGGGGCAGGCTCATCAGCACAAAGCCGACGAGAACCATGTAGGTGTTCGAGATGGCGGCCCCATCGTGCTGGGCCAGTTTGCGCGACATCAGCTGAATCACGGCAGACGCCGCCGCGTTGGCAAGCAGCAGGGCAACGGCCCAATCCTGACCGCTCGCTCCCGGGCGCACCACCACGAGGGCGCCGATGAAGCCTGCCGCAACCGCAAGCCAGCGGGTGACCCCGACCCGTTCGCCGAGCACCAGCGGAGCCAGCACTGTAACCATGAGCGGTGCAGAGAAGCTGATTGCCGTTGCGGTCGGCAGGGCCACAAACCCGAGCGCGTAGAAGGTCAGGATGGCCGACAGGCAATGCAGGCTGGATCGAGTGAGCTGCAGCGGGAGCCTGGTCGATCGGAGCAGAGCAAGACCGCTGCGCGGGGCGAAGACCAGCAGCATGAACAGGAAATGCCCGGCGTATCTGGCCCAGGTAATCTGAATAACGGAGTAGCTGTTGAGAAACTTCGCACAGGCGTTGATAACCGGGAGAACCAGGATCGCCAGCACCACAAACAGAACCGCTCGCTCCAGATTGTCGGCCGGTCCGGCGGTGCGGACCGGGCTGCTCCCGTTGAGGTTGTCTGACGCGAACAGGTCTTTGTCGTGTTTCACGGGGCCTCTCTATCGTGGGCGCCGGAAACTCCGGCCAAGGAAGGCTGATGCTCCCGGCAGCCTCAGTCCAAGGCAGCTAGCCCCGGCAGAGACCAGGCTGAACCTGGAAGCAAGCAGCCGGGCTACAAAATTAGCCTCATCGTGGCCGGAGATGGCCTTCTATTTCGGCAACGGCCCCATGCATCCGACGCAAGTAGATCGACAAGGTAATAACGGGGCTTCGAGCCGCGTTCAATTGTCGGGCTTGCTGACTTTGCGGCTGCATTTTGATCGATCCGTAATCCTGCTGTGCGTGCGGTAGTAGCTGGCCTACAATCTCAGCCTCCGAAATCTCGAGGAGATGATGGCCAAGCGAGGCATCTCTGTCGATCACGTCACGATCCATCGGTGGTTGACCCACTCCGCATCCGAGTTGCTGGAACGCTTCAATTCAGACAAGCGAGCCGTCACTGGCAAATGGCACGTGGATGAGACTTAAATCGAAGTCCCATGTCAATGGACATATCTCTATTGAGCCATTGACAGTATTGGTGACACCGTCGAGTTCTTGTTCAGCGAGCGGCGCAATCTGGCTGCCGCAAAGCGTTTCCTTTCCCGAGCGCTGAAGCGGCACAGCGGGCCCTAGCGGATCGTCATCGACGGTAGCCAGACGAACCAGATAGCCACTCTGTCCTACGACACCGCAGACGGGCTCCAGGATCGATCAAGACGTCGTCTGAAGCCCATCCACATCCGGCACGGTGCCTACCTGAACAATCAGATTGAGCAGGATCATCGGACGAACAAACGGCGGGTCCGACCGATGCTCGGATACAAATCTTCGAACAGCGCTCGTGTCATTCTGAGTGGGATCGAGATGGTCCACATGATGCGCAAAGGACAGGCCCAGTACGCCTGCAATTCCAATCTATCGCTCGCAGAGCAGTTCGAGCGGCTCGCCGCATGAGGCACACACGAATCGCCCCAGGATATTTCCAGCGTCAGGCAGAAATTGCGACAGAACCCTCAAATCGCCTGATGTCGAACAGCGAAAGGTCGAGTTCGCTGGTTCCTTTTGTGACAAGGTCGGCCAATGCCTCGCCAACCACGCTGGCGAACTTGAAGCCATGTCCTGAGCAGGGAGAGGCGACCACAACCTCCGGCGCTCCAGGAAGAGTGTCAATCACGAAGTGCTCGTCGGGAGTGTTGGTGAACAGGCAGGCCGCGAGCCGAAGCGTGGGGCCGTCGGCCTCCGGGAACATGTGCCGGATACCCCTGCGGAGAGCCTCCTCGTCCGCTGCCGTGGGCTCGCGGGAAAGCTCATCCGCATGCCCGGTCTCATGAAAGTGGTGGTAGAGCCCGATCTTGAACCCTGGAATGCCCCACATCGGAAATTGGTAGAAGTGACCCACCTCCGACAGGATGTTCGAGACGGGAAAGACTTCTGGCCGAAAATGGTCCGGCTTCTGCGGCAGGAACCAGCCCAGGACCTGTCGCTCTGGCACTGCCTTCGCCGTGAGATCGGGAACGAGATCGGAAATCCAGCCTCCTGCCGACACCACGACCCGTCCGGCCTCATAGCGATCCTGATCCGTCACGACCGCCACCCGCCCGTTGGCGGGCTCTATGGCAAGCACCTTTTCACGCCCATGGATTTCTGCGCCAGCAGAGATAGCCAGAGAGGCGTGAGCCAGGATAGCGCGCTCCGAGGCCACAAAGCCTGCATCCGGCTGGTAGACGACGGCATAGTGGTCAGGAAGCTTGTAGCCGGGGAAACGCCGCGTTGTTTCACGGGCCGTCAGCACCTCGTGCGGGAGGTCGTGCTCGCGGCAGGCCGCTAATGCACCCTGAACGATCCGCCCATCTTCTGCTCCGGCGTCGATCCCGCCTGTCACGAAGAGAAGTTGTTCCTTGGTAAGTTGTTCGGTTTCACGCCAGAGTTCGTAGGCTCGGCGCAGAAGAGGCACGTAGTTGGGGTGTTCGAAATAAGCGAGGCGAATGATCCGGTTCAGCCCGTGCGACGAGCCCATGCTGTGGCCGAGATCGAACCGCTCGATCCCGAGTACCTTCTGACCGCGCCGGGCCAAGTGCCACAAGGCGGCAGAGCCCATGCCGCCGACGCCAATCACAACAGTGTCGAAGGTTTTCATGCCGGACAGCCTCTATTTCCTGAGCGCAATGTTCCTGTCAGGGTGAGCTTATCCAGTTGTGGGCTCGGCGCAACACCCCTGCACAGGGAAGCCATTCGTGCCATAATCAGCGATCCGTGAGGCGTCGTCCGACATGCGGGCCAACATCGGCCAAGCAACCAAAACCTCTATGGTTTGGTATGGCGAAACTTACCCGCTCCAGGTCCGTGCCGAAAGTCATGCAGGCGACCTATTATGCCATCACTGCACTGACCGATACCTGCTGCCGAGAACACCTGAATGAGGAGTATCTCGAACTGGCGCAGGATATGGCAGTAGCACTGTGCCGGAAGCGTCCGAGCCCAGTCGCCTCCGGCCAGCCACGTACGTGGACCTGTGGCACCATTTACGTACTCGGCCAAATCAACTTTCCGTCGGACAAGTCATTCGGGCCTTCCATGGCCATGGCGGATGTCTGCGTCAGGTTCGGGGTCGGCCAAAGCGCCGCGAACGCGAAGGCGCAGGTGATCTCGCGGGCACTAGCGCATCGTGCGGAAAAGTGGATCCGGTTTTCCCGCCCAAACGATGCGCAGTCCAGAGAAGGAGCATCGGAGTTGACCCCCAAAGTGCAAGTCCACTTTTGGGTCCGATGCTCTAGACGCTCATCGGCTAAATCCGAAATCGTCGCTACCGAGCCTGCTGGCGCAGAACGCGCTGATCTGGATGGCCGAGGCTAACGGCCTGCTGGTGGACCTCCGCGGCATGCTGCGAGGAGTCCAGGATATTGCCTTTCAGAAGGGTATGATCCCCTACATCCCTGCTGATCGGGAGCAGGGTTAGGCTTCTACTCGCAGCCCGCTGATTCGTGACATGCTCGGATGACTGAACTCCACCAGCAGATCGCTGATCTCGAAACTGAAATCGACGCATCTGTCTGATGCGGCGGAGCGATGCCGAAAGAGCATGTTTGTCGCAAAGGTAACGGCCTCGGCGGTCTCCTAGCGTTCGGAGCATCTCTCTGTGGACTGATCCCCGGGCCGCGTTGGTATTATCTGCGGCCATAGCACCGCACTCCTGCTATTCCCACACGTTCGTCGGGCTGCTGCTCCAGAGAGGCAGATCCAGAACGATCATCAGCGCAAGGATGTCACCACGCCTGCCACATTGAACCGGCATGAAATACGAGACTGACGGACCTGTCGTGCACCCCCCCTGGCATATTCGACCCTCACCTCAAGAGGTGCTGAAAAGCCGCCGTCGTATGTGCGGGTCAGAATGCCTGCGCTGGCAGCATCCACCCGCACCGCGCCATAGGGACGTGCAGCCTGAACCACCGAGGCGCGGCACATCTGAACAACATGGCTGGGAAGGCCGGCGCGCGGCACGAGAGGCTCTCTGACGCCAGTCTTGGCTGCGTCTGATCCCTCACGACGCGGAATGAGAGAGGAAGGGAGAGCTAGCTCGAAATCGTTTCCTCTGAGAAACGGCACGGATGACGTCGGAACTGCGCGGGTGGCGATTCCTGTAGGGGAGACTCCTTTCGCTCCCGTGGCGGTCGGCGTTGAGGATGAGGCCTGCGTCCGTCCGGCAGTTCCGCTGATACTTCCGCCGATCCCAAGACTCCCAGCGGCATGACCTGCTGAGCTGCCGATGCTTCCTGCACCGAGGCCAGCCCCGCCATCGCCTTTGCCCCGGCTATCGCTCCCTCCACGACCCTGGTTGCCGCCCCCACCTCCTCCGCCCTGGCCGTTGCTACGACCGCCTCCGTTGCCTTGATCGCCATTGTTCCCGCTACCCCGGCCGTCGTTTCCGGCTTTTCCGCCATCGCCTTTCTCGCCGCCTCGACCACCCTTTCCGCCATCGCTATTTCCGTTCCCAGAGCCGCCCCCGTCGGACTTTCCTCCGCCGTTTCCGCTACCCTGATTGCCATCCCCGGCATTTTCCCCGCCATGGCCTCCGTCATCTCCTCCTTTGGCCCAAAGGGGCTGAGCGGAGAGCAGTGCAACAGTCAGGGTGGATGCTAAGAGTTGTCGAAGCATGGCTCCTCCAGATGTTGGTACCGGATGCAGCACGGCATGTGGTCAAAGGCTTCGTTTTAACTCGCACTCGTTACAAGGGGCACGGGACTAACTCCGTTATGCGCGGCGGTCTCCTGGAACCGCCAAGATTAATAGAACTGCCAGAGCCTGTTATCAGGCTGCAGGGCGGCGGGAAGATCCGGAGCATCAACTGCGTCTTGGGCCTCTCGGGGCAACCTGCGTTGGGGACGGCTATTCTTCATGGAAACGCTCTTGTTCGGCGTTGCGCCCGGGCCCTGATGTCCCGGTGATGGTTTAGCCCCTCTTGGTCCTTCGGCCTGCGCCAACGGCGTTGGGTTGCCAGATCGTGTTTTCCCCGCGTTGTTGGCAGGCTCTTGGGTCCCTCCCCGATCCGGAGGCTGGGGCTTCTGCCGAACCTTGTGTCCTTCTCTGTCGCCCACAGTGTTTTGAGGCTGTTTCTCGGTACCCGTCTCTCGCGCGTCCATTGGCGGCAAGGTAAGGTGGGTCTGAAATGTCAGCGCAGCAGGGATGAATGGCACATGGCTTTCGAACGCCACGAGTTGTCCTTTCACGGCATGCAGCTCGCGGAGCGCGACAGCGGTTTTCTCCTTCTCTTGCTGCAGAGCCTTCTTCACTTCGCTGGCTTGTTTGGCCTCGGCCGCCAGAGCGGCTATTTCCCTCGTAGCAGTCTCCAGCTGCTGACCGATCAAGACACCCCGCTCCTTCTCCTGCCTGAAGCTGTCCCGCGCTTTTGCCTCACTCTCCTTCAGCGTGGACAGCTGCTCCTGCAGAGATCCCAACTGCTGAAGCGCTCGGTCTGCTCTCTGCTTCTCTCGTGCGGCAGTCTTCTCGATATCGTCTGACTTGGCTGCACCTGCCTCAAGAACAGAGAGCTGTTGTCTTAGCCTCTCCAGCTCGGCACCCATGGAGATGGAATGCTCCTTTTCCCGCTCAAGTATTGTCCGGACCTCAGCGGTTTCCGCTGCATTGGCTTTTGACGCGGACATCTGCTTTTGGGCGGCGGTCAGCTCCAGCATTGCAGCGTCGGCTCGGCTCTTTTCATGCGCAACTGCATCTCTGAGCTCGGAGACATTGACCTCACCCTTCTGAGCATCCGAAAGCTGCCTACGCACCATCTCAAGCTCTTGAGTAAGCGAGGCAGTTTGCTCCTTCTCGCGCTCCAGCATATTTTGCAGGCTGGCCGCTCTGGTCCCGGTTGCCTTGAGCGCTTCCACTTGTTCCTGTGCAGCCTTCAGCTGCTGTTGCAGAGCATCGGAACGGCCTCTCTGCCGCTGGAGCGCCTCCTCGGTTTCCACGTGGCTCGCCTTTTCAGCGGTCCCCGCGCCACTCCCGGACGTCTGCGCGGGTATGGAAACACCCGCACCGGGCCGTTCTATGGCCATCGTCCGCAGCCAGGCTTGTAGCGCCGGATCGTCAATTTGATCGTTCAACAGATAGGCAAGTGCGCCTGCCGATATCGCGCCTGAAATGAACTCCCTGGCGCCCTTGGTGTCCCCCTGTCGGATCAGGCCCCCGAGCTTCCCGATGAGTTCCTTCCGTTCGTCTGAGGTGAGAAGCATCTGAATTTCATCGAGAGAGGGCTTTAGGGGCTCCTCAGCCGCAGACAGCTTTGGGGCCTTCTGCTCTGCAGGGGCAGTCATCGAGGATGGGTCAGCCATATGGGCGGGGCCTTCTTCCGCGATGCTCGGCCAAGCACATATCGTGAGGCACGCAGCCATTGCAGGGAACAGAATGTTCAGGCGCCATTGTCCTGCTCTGAAACTCGCGAGGATTTGCGTGCAATGACGCCTGCGACGAGGCCGAATGCGTCGTCTGACCATGGCAAATTCCTTAAAAGCCGCGCAGGCTTGGCACCTGATCTGGGGCCGCCGATCTCGTGCATGGGCCCCGTCTAAAAATGAAAGCTTTGCTTCAAACTGAACTGAGAAACGTGCTCGATCAGCGTATTGCATTGATCGTGGCGGGCAAGGCACGCATTGGGTGAAAAGGAATACCTCGACATGATTATGCTGCTGCTCGGGAAAGTCGAATTCGCTCCGTGTAATCATTAGTCCAGAGACCGCATCTCGGCCTGTGCCGTGTCTCGGCCCTGTTGGGCCGTCTGTTGATACTATATATCCTTATGGTCTTTGAACGTTTCCGGGGATGTGTATCCTGGAAGTCATCGTTTTCCTTATGTCTGGTCGCGCGGTCGACATCCACCGCAAGAACCTCGTGTTCGCCCTACAATCCCTTAATCGGCTTAAATGCCATACTTCAGGGAGAATTACTTTTCAGGAGGAAGACCAGCCGCGGAGAGCCCATGAGAGCAGATGTTCGGGAGTTCCGATTCCCATTCCTACGCCTGAACATCAACGCCGATCGCCCAACGTGTCAGCTTAGGACGTGATTGACCGAGGCGAAGGGGCAGCGGGGAGATATGACCCTACATTACTTGGACTGGACGAGAGCCGCTTCGGTAAGATCCTCGACCTTTGAGCAGCCCAGGTGGCCCAAGGTGGTCCAGAACTCGCGCTTCAGAAGCTCAAGGGTACGAAGCACGCCATGTTCGCCATCCGCGGCCAGCCCAAGTGCGATGAGGCGCCCGAGCGCGACCGCATTCGCCCCAAGAGCGATGGCCGTAGCAATATCGCTGCCCCGCCGCACGCCTGAATCGAAGATGATCGGAACATCAGGTCCGGCAGCCTCGCGAACCAGAGGCAGGACGTCCAAGGCCGCAGGCGTTCGGTCGATCGTGCGGCCGCCATAGTTGGAGACGTAGAGCCCAGCAGCGCCCGCATCGAGCGCAGCCTTGGCATCCTGAGCGCTCGTGACACCCTTAACGATGCACGGCAGAGGCGCGCGAGAGATGGCGTGCGCTGCCTGCCGCCAGTTCCAGCGCGGCTTCGTGAAATCGAGGAGTTCGACGAGAGCGGCAGGATCGGACCTGCCCGGTCCGAAATTGGCGGAACCACTCTCCCCCCGGATCGAGAAGCGATCCTCCATCATGCGCTCGCGCCACTGCCTGATCGGCGAATAGGTGACGCAGATATATTTGTACCCTGCCGCTTTCGCTCGCTCCATGAGGTCGAGCACCGCTCCCTCGTCGCCCACAAAGGTCATCTGGAAAACGGACGCCACGGACGAGGCGGCTGCAATGTCCTCCAGCGAGTAGGATGCCGCGACCGGTACCATCTGCTGAATGCCCACCTTCTCCGCGGCGCGTCCGATGGCCCGGTGCCCTGCGGGATGAAACACTGCCTCTCCCCCGAAGGGAGCGATGAAGGCCGGGAAACTCAGCTCAAACCCCAAAACGGTTGTCCGCGTGTCGGGATTGTCGATTCCGGCAAACAGCGGTGCGACGAACCGATGACGATCGAATGCCGCTGTATTGTCCCTCAGCGTCACCTCGTCGCCGGTGCCGCACCAGAGGTAATTCCACTCGGCCTTCGACAGATGACGCTGCGCGTCGCGGTAAATGCCCCGGAGGGTCGTATATTTTTCGCTAGTCGTATAGCGATCGTCGATCCGGGGATCCTTGTCCGTCATGTCACTCTTCCCGAATGGTCTTTGATGTTTCCGGCAGCCCTGGGACAGCTGCCGGTTTCACGTCACCGGACAGCCGTGATGACCACCTCGATCAGACGATTGGGATCTCCGAGGCTCGCAATCCCGATGGTCGCTCGAGACGGAAGATGGTCCTCCGGAATCCATTCGAGCCACGCCTTGTTCATCTCCTCCTTCTGCGACATGTCGCTGAGGTAAATGCGTGCAGCGACGATCTTGGTTTTGTCGGATCCGAGTTCGTGCAGAAATGCGTCTAGCTTCGCGCAGACCTCCCGGGTCTGATCCGCCATGCCCTTGGACAGGTCGTTGGCGGCGTGGCCGCCGAAATAGAGCACGCCGTTATGCTCCACGGCGCCATGCATGATCTTGTGCTTCCGGTGGCGAACGATCTCGGTCATGGAATATCCTGTTGGCTGTTAATGGGGAAATGGGGCCGCTCACACAGCGGATGGAGCGTAGGGCGACAGGTCAGTGTCGGACGGTTCGCCAGTGCAGACCTGAGAGAGCAGGAGCCCCGCATAGGGACCTATCGACAAGCCGGAGGCACCAAGCGCATTGCCGATGATCAGCCCCTCCACCCCGGCGACCCGCCCGAGGATGGGCTTGATGCTTGGGCCCGCCGGGCGGAAGCCGACGCGGGTCTCGATGATCGTTCCTGCCGCAAGCCCGGGCGCAAAGGCAAGCCCCGCATTCAGCACCTCGGCCTGCCCACCCGCCGTAACCCGGTAGTCGAAGCCGGAATTGTCCTCCCGGGTCGCGCCGATCACGACGCGGGAATCGTCGAAAGCCAGCATGTAATGGCTCGTCATAGGAAGGAGGACGGGCCAGGAGCGTGTCTCGACGCCGGGCAGCCGTACGTGGATGATTTGCCCCTTCTGTGGCTGGACGGGATGCTCGATTCCGATGGGGCGCAGGATCTGTGAGGCCCAGGCCCCTGCGGTCACAACGATCTCGTCCGCCTTAATGCGGCGGCCATTGCTGTCGAGACAGCGAACGCGTCCCTCCTGGATGTCGAGCGTCACGTGGTCGTTGCGCAGAGCGGCCCCCATGGCGACCGCAGCCCGCGTCATGGCGGCGGCCAGGAGCCTGCCGTTAACGCGAGCGCCGCCCGGAATATGAATGCCGTCGAGATCATCACGGAGTGGTGGGAACAAGGCTTTCGCTTCAGCGGCCGACACGCGGCGCACGTCGCCGGCTTCCGGCGCCGTGGTGATGCGGCTGCGGATTCGCTGGTCCGCTGCGTCCAGCTCGCTGCGGTTCTCCGCCACGACGAGTGCGCCGACGCGGCCGTATCCGAGCTCCGTTTCGCCACAGCGCATCAAGCCGTCGATCAGATCCGTATAATAACGTGCACCGGCCGCGTAGAGCGTATACCATTCCGGGTCGGTTGCCTTCGTGGCCCAGGGGCAGACGATCCCCGCACCCGCGAGAGTGGCTTTGCCCTGATGAGCCTCGTCGATGATTTCGACTTCGATTCCCTTCATGGCAAGGTGATAGGCAACGCTGGATCCAAGGATTCCTGCGCCGATCACGGCAATACGCATATTCAAGCTCCGCCTTGGTAAAGAGGCCGCGCAACCATTTCCACGCGCAGCCATAAGCACCGGACGAGGAGAGCGCTTCCGCCCGCCTCGTCAATGTTCGGGAACGAGCGTGCGGCTATGGAACCATCACGCCCGAGAAACGACTGCTTCCAAAGACCGACGGCACGAAACCGGAAACCGATTTGTTCACGGCCAGCATCGCCGACGAACTTCCGAACAGGACGGCGGGCACCTCCTCATTGAAGACGACCTGGGCCTGCTTGTAGAGTTCGGCGCGCTTCGCCTGATCAGTGATCTGACCGGCACGGGAGATCAGGTCGTTGAACGAGGCATTGCACCAGGAACCGATGTTCGACGGGCTCGGCTGGCCCTTTGAATTGCAGGTGAAATAGTTGTTCGGGATTTGGCTCGGATCCGGGAAGTCCCAGATTCCGCCAAACATGGCCGACTTGGCCTCACCATTCCGCGCCCGCTTGATGTATTCGCCCCACTCATAGGTCACGATTTCGGCCTTGACGCCGATCTTCGCCCAGTCGGCTTGGATCAGCTCCGCGGCGCGTCGGCCATTAGGCATGTAGGGACGTGTGACGGGCAGAGCCCAGACCTGCGTCTCGAACCCGTTCGGGTATCCCGCTTCGGCCAAGAGGGCCTTTGCCTTCTCGATGTCGTGGGGATGTCCCTTCAGATCGGGATTGTGCCCCCAAAGTGAAGCCGGGATGAGCGCACCCGTCACGGCACCCGTGCCCTCGAAGACAGAACCGATCAGGCTCTTCATATCAATGGCATCGGCAAGAGCCTGGCGGACACGCTTGTCCTGAAATGGCTTCTCTTTGAAATTGAAGGCCAGGAAACCGGATGATGCCACCGGCACCTCGACGAGGTTGAGCTTCTCACTGTTCTTGATGACATCCCGATCGGCGGGATTGGGCCCATTGGCGATATGGCACTCGCCCGCCTGTGCCTGTTGAAGGCGAACGGAGGCATCCGTTGCGATCGGCATGATGAGATCATCGACCATCGGAGTCCGGGAGGTGTCCTTGACCTTCTCACCCCAGGTGTCGTGAAAGGCCTTGAACCGCACGGTCGCATTCGTCTGATAGGCCGCGAACTGGAACGGTCCGGTGCCGATGGGCTGCCGGTCGAGGAGTTCCGGCGTCCCAGCTTTGAGCAACTGGTCGGCATACTCGGCGGAGAGTATGACCAGCGACTGATGGGACAAGATGCCGATGAAAGGCGCGAGCGGCTCTTTCAGGGTGAATTCGACCGTATGGTCGTCGACCTTCCTGACGGAGGCCAGCACATCCGCGAGCTTTGTATTGAACGTGATGTAGTTGCCCCCATTCACCTTGTTGTACGGATGACTCGGGTTCATCATCCGCTCGAAGCTGAACACCACGTCATCTGCGTTGAATTCCCGCGACGGTTTGAACGTCTTGTTCGATTGCCACTGCACCCCGCGTCGCAGCTTGAACGTATAGGTCTTCCCGTCCCCGGAGACGGACCAGCTCTCGGCGAGGCTCGGCTCGATCTCGGAACCGCCCGCCTTGACCGATACGAGTTCATCGTAGATCTGGCTCGTGACGATGCTCGTGGTCGCGTTACTCGTCATCTGCGGATTGAAGGTCTCCGGGCTACCCTCGATGCACACGACAAGGTTCTTGCTGAAGGCAGGCGAGGCCGCCGCCACGAGGATGGCCAACGTTCCCACCGAAATCACTGATTTCATCACACTCGGTTCCCTTTGATTGCCGATGATGTTGGCACGCTCGCCGAGTTACAGACTTGGCGAGCATGGCGCACTGTTTCTCTGGCGAGATCAGCCACGGATTGCAGCCGCCTCAAAAGTTACTTTGTTTCTTGTCGGTTCATCGCTTGGCTGCGGCTTTTGAACCGATTAGAGGTTCCGGTATCATGATTGTCAAATTGCTTTTCAGCCAAGCATTATAACCAGAATTCATATTCCTCGGATCATACGGTCCGCGAAAGCCGAGGGGAGAGCCGCGTGAACATCAGACAGATCGAAGCCTTTCATGCGTTCATGGAAACCGGCTCGGTCACGCATGCCGGCGAGCGGCTGCACATCTCGCAACCCGCCGTCAGCAAGTTGCTGAAAGGTTTTGCCGAGAGCTGCGGCTTCAAGCTTTTCGTACGCAGCAACGGACGCCTTATCCCAACCCTGGAGGCCCGGCTCGTTGCGGCCGAGGTCGAGCGGTTGATCGCAGGAACGGAACGAATTGAGCGCGTTGCAGCGGCCGTGCGCAACCGCGAGTGGGGACAGGTGTCCATTGCCGCGCTGCCGGCCCTGGCGACGCGTTATCTGCCGCAGGCCTTGTCCCCTTTTCTTGCCGAGCAGCCCGATCTGCGCCTCACACTGCAAAGCAAGTCATCTCCACGCGTCGCAGAACTCGTCATGGGGCAGCAAGTGGATATCGGCCTCAGCGTGCTTCCTTTCGATCATCCAGACGTCAAAGCAGAGGCGCTCGTCCGGTTTGATCTCGTGTGCTTCCTGCCGGCCCGGCACCCGCTGACCGAAAAGGACCACATCGGTGTGGAGGATCTGCGCAACGAGTCCTTCATCTCTCTGGAGAGGGATGATTGCTCCCTAATGACGATCGACCGGGCATTCCAGATGCGTGGCGTCCAGAAGCGCAACCGGATCGAGGTCCCTATGTCCGAAACGGCCTGCAGCTTCGTGGCCAACGGCATCGGCGTCTCGATCTTGCCACCCTTCATCGGTGTCGATTATCCGCCGGACCGGCTCGTTCGCCGCCCGCTGCAGCCGAAGACATCGATGGATATTTGGCTTCTGACATCAAGCCGCCGTCCGCTCTCGTTGGCCGCGCAACAGCTGGTCGAGTTTATTCGAGCAGCGCTGGCCCCTTTCCAGCAGGGCTGATCCTGCTGCGAAATCACGCTCTCGGGCACCGTGGAAGCCGTTCCGGAGCTCCATTGAGCGGATGGGAGCTGACGGCTTTAAAAAATGTGTGATCGAATGAGGCCGAAGGCGATCCAAGAGCAACATCCTGTAAAGGTTCGCCGACTGCGCAAATGCAGACATTCGCTCTACTTCCGCATTGTGCCATGACCCGCCATTCGCCGGAAGCATCATCACAGGACCGCCGATAGATGCCCGAAGTCGGGCCCCACCTGGATCTCCCTGATGTATCTAAAATTCCGCTTTTGAGCTTGTAGGCTACCGGTTGATATGACTACCTTTGCAGTATTCAGAAATCTGTCACCTGTTGTTTGAGGGGCCATGGATTCGCTGTCGTTTACACCGGGACTGACCCTGGTCAATGCCTTCAATGAGGAGACGTTTGTCTTCACCACGCCCGAGAGTACCGAGGCGGCCGAATTCGAGGTCCGCCTGGGGCCGGGAGGCTCCGGTGGCGGCAATGCGATGGCCCACATTCATCCCAAGACGGACGAAACCTTCACAGTTCAGTCGGGCCGGCTGACCGTCTCCATCGATGGCCAGATACATCAACTCCAGCCCGGTGAGACGATCACTGTTCCCGCCGGGAAGCCGCATTTCTTCCGCAACGCCCATGAAGGTGACACGGTGGCGATCATCCGCTTCACACCGGCGCAACATCAGCTGCGTTTCTTCCTGAATTTCGCCACCATCGCACAGAACCGCCCTGAATGGTTCGGCTCCAAGGGAGAGCCCAGCTTTCTGCTGATGGCGCTTACTCTCCACACCTTCAAGGACCACTTCTATGTGGCCGGCCCACCGGTCTGGGTGCAGAAGGTGCTCTTCGCAACGCTCGCACCCATTGCGCGGCTCATGGGCTACACAGTCCTCGTCAAGCCTTGAGCGGAAGCGGGCGGTCCCTCGCACATCGAGGACATGCCCAATCTCAGATCAGGCAAGACCGCCTGCCGTTCTTCCGGCCAGATGCGAGCCCCATCGAATGGACGCGGGTGGTGGACCCGCATCCGACAGTAAGCATCGACATCAGGCGACAGCGGCGAGGAGTTGATCCTTCGTCACGCCGAGGGCAATGATAGTATCGCCTTCAGTTGTCGTGACGGTGGTGGCACCGGCCAGGATCTGACCCTGCTCGTTTGGCGGGAACTGCTCGAGGAACCGAGCGACCTCGTCGAATGCCTGATCGCCCAGGAAAGTCTGGGACAGACGCTGCCCGACCTCGGAAACGCCAAGTCCATCCGCCGCAAAGGCGGCGAGCACCGGCACGAGGTCAACTTGCCCCTCCTTGACGCTTGCGATGTTGGCGAGGATCTCCGGGGCAATATCGAGTTTGTCCTGACCATTCCCGAAGTCGAGCGCAATCACGGTATCCTGGGCATGGTTGCCGACGATCTCCCGACCGATGAAGAAGGTGTCGCTTCCGGTCCCACCGAAGTGGATGCCGAGCCCCTCCCCCGTATCGGTCAGGTCGTCGCCCCAATTGCCGAGCGCGTAGTCCGCGCCCTTGCCGGTGCGTATCACGTCATCGCCGAAATTCCCCCAGAGCGAATCGGTGCCGTCACCACCCAGGAGGAGATCACGTCCGAAGCCGCCATTCACGACAGTGTTGTCGCCATAGGCCCGGACAGTATCGCGACCGAAGCCAAGATCGACCGTAACATCATCGGCACGCACCTGGACAGTATCGCGGCCGAAGCCTGTAAACACAACGCTGCCATCCTCATCGACAGTGAGTCTGTCGTTTCCGAAGGACCCGAACGGCCAATAATCCAATCCCAAGTCATAATGATAGGACATAGCTGAACTCCTCATGCAGAGGATGGCTGGTTCTGCGGCGGTGTGCCGCCATCCAGGGGGGCTACAAGCCTCAGGATTTCGGCATGATCACGCTGTCGATCACGTGAATGACGCCGTTCGAAGCGTTCACGTCAGCTTTCGTCACGACCGCATTGTTCACCTTGACGGCATTGCCGCTGGCATCGATCCGCACGGGGCTGCCTTCGACAGTCGGGGCACTGGTGGTCTTCCCCTTGAGGTCGCCGGACTTAACGTTCCCGGCAATGACGTGATAGGTCAGCACCTTCTGAAGCTGAGCCTTATTTTCCGGCTTCAGGAGGTTCTCAACCGTGCCGGCTGGAAGCTTCTTGAACGCTTCATCGGTGGGTGCAAAGACCGTGTAGGGTCCCGGGCCCTTGAGCGTATCGACGAGCCCGGCAGCCTGCAGCGCTGCCGTGAGGGTCTTGAAGTTGCCGTTCGTCATAGCGGTTTCGACGATGTCCGCCGCCGCAGCCGGAGACGCCATGGCAAGCATGACGAGCACGGCATAAGCCTTATATTTCGCTTTCATTGCTCTCTCCTCATCCTGATCGCTGCGCCTTGTTCACTGGCATCAGCCTTGCTTGATATGCCCGGGTCCTGGCCAGTTGTTCATCGGGAACTTCCCGAGAGGCCCCGGAAAATCACCGTAGAGGCGTGCTTTCCCTTGTGCTGTCCGGTGAAGATGACGAGGATGAGGGATCGCTCCCATCCGGCACTGCCAAAAAGCCAAGCTCGAGGCCAGAATGGACCGCCCCAGACCCAGCCCTGTCTCATCCGCAGAGCATCGGCGATCCCGCAGAAGGGGGAGCGCCACGACTGGAGGGCTGCAGGCGCACCGGTTGCCAACCTTGATTGCGCCAGGGGTAGAGGCGGAGGCCTTGCTGCGCTCGACCCTGGATGCCCTATCGGCCCATATTGCCGTGCTCGACGAGGCTGGGACGATCCTCGCGGTAAACCAGGCCTGGCGTCTCTTCGCGCACGCCTCCGGCTATGCCGATGAGAACCATGGGGTCGGGATGAATTATCTGGCGGTCTGCGAGCGGGCCGCGCCCCTATCACAGGAGGCCGCCAAGACGGCGCAAGCCCTGCGAGAGATCATGGCAGGCGTCCGCTCCGAGTTCCGGATGGAATATCCCTGCCGCAGTCCACAGGGGCCGCGGTGGTTCCAGCTCCGGGTCACCCGGCCGGACCAAGCACCGACACGCCGGATCGTGATCGCGCACGAAGACATCACCGAGGTCAAACGCACGCAGCAGGAGCTGGCCCGGTTGAGCGGCCGCCTCATGCATCTGCAGGACGAGGAGCGGCGCGCCATCGCGCGGGAGCTGCACGACACCACGGCCCAGAACCTCCTGGCGATCACGTTGAATGCGACGCGCCTGCATGCGGACCTCCGCCGTGCGGGAGACCCAGTTCACCGGATTCTCGAGGAGACCCTCGACCTGGCGGAGCAGAGCCTTCAGGAGGTTCGCACGTTGTCCTATCTGCTCCATCCTCCGCTCCTCGACGATGTCGGGCTTGTTGCCGCCTTGAGCTGGCTGGCCAGAGGGTTCTCCGAGAGAAGCGGCATCCATGTCGATATCAGCATCGATGATGGCGGCGAGCCCCTCTCACGACCCATCGCGACGGCCCTTTATCGGGTCGCCCAGGAGGCCCTGTCGAACGTCCATCGTCATTCCGGCAGCCAGCGGGCGCGGCTCGCGTTATCTCGAACAGACGACATCGTCCAGCTCGAGATCGTGGATCGCGGCGCCGGGTTCAAAGCGCCCGCGCGAGCAAGCGGAGAGGAGGCTCAGTTGATAGGTGTCGGGATCTCGGGGATGCGCTTGCGTCTGGAGCAGCTCGGTGGCCGGCTTGAGATCCACTCGAGCCCCTTGGGCACCCGCGTCAGCGCCAGCGTGCCAGTCGAGGCATGCGCCAAGGATGAGCGCTCTCCGGGCGAGCTCCCGAAAATGCCTCCCGATGAGCCCTGAGGACGTGCCATGCTTCGCATTCTGCTCGCTGATGATCACGACATCGTCCGGCGCGGACTCAAGGACCTCCTGGAACAGCACGTGGGCTGGCAGGTCTGCGCTGAGGCTTCCAATGGCAGAGACGCCGTTGATCTCGCCTTGCAGCATCGGCCCCATGTGGCGGTGGTCGACCTGTCCATGCCCGAGCTCAACGGATTGGAAGCGACACGCCGAATCCGCCAGAACCTGCCGGAGACCGAGGTCTTGATCTTCACGATGCATGAGAGCGAGGAGCTGATCCGCGAGGTACTTGCGGCCGGCGCTCGCGGCTACCTGCTCAAGTCCGATGCGGTTCGTCAGCTCGTCCCGGCTGTGGAAAGCTTGTCGCAGAAGAGACTGTTCTTCGCCGGGCGGGTGTCGGAGGTTCTCCTGGATGGCTTTCTCAAAGGCGGCCAGACAATACCTGCTGGCCCAGTGCCGGAGCGACTGACCTCACGCGAGCGTGAGATCGTGCAACTTCTGGCCGAAGGCAAGAGCAACAAGCAGATCGCGCACCTCCTAGACCTCAGCGTCAAGACGGTTGAGACCCACCGGACAGCTGCAATGCGGAAATTGGACCTGAAGTCCCTGCCAGACCTGGTGCGGTACGCTGTCAGGATGCAGATCATTCAGCCGTAAGCTTATGACTATGAACCGGCACGGTGCGTGACCGGCTTTGTTCTCTTATTCCGGTGATTCTGGTCAAGCCCTTTGAGCGGCCCTTTCCGTCAGTTCGGCTAATATCACCTGTCGGGTCATGGTTCTCTCC
>JBOZRS010000063.1:0-135968 GCA_050789065.1 Microvirga sp. | reverse complement strand
CTGTTGAATACGTTCGCGTCTGCTCGACCTACGGTGCAGGCTTCTTCTACATCCCGGGCACGGAAACCTGCCTGCGCATCGGTGGCCGCGTCCGCGCCGACTACTACTACAACGAGCCGCTCTCTCGCGATCAGGACGCCCTCGGCTTCCGCGTCCGCGGCCGTCTCCAGGCCGACGCTCGCACGGCGACCGCTTACGGCCTGCTGCGCTCGTTCGTCCGCTTCGAGCTCACCCGCAACTCGGGCACGCCCTTCGGCCGTCAAGGCTCTGTCGGCGTCACCCCCGACGTGGCCGAGGCCTTCATCCAGTTCGGCGGTCTGACCGCCGGTCGCGTCACGTCGTTCTTCGACAACGGCGACCTGCCGACCGAGCACATGGGCACGCTCCGCTTCTCGGATGCTCCCGACGTCGACCTGCTCGCCTACACCTTCTCGTTCGGCAACGGCTTCTCGGCCACCCTGTCGCTCGAGAACGGCATCGACCGCCGCAACGGCGTGCTCTCGCCGGCCGTTGTGCCGAACGCCGTGGCCTATGCCGGCCAGCGCGCTCCCGACCTCGTCGGCAACGTGAAGTACACCGGCACCTGGGGCACGGCTCAGCTCTCCGGCGCGGCTCACCAGATCCGCAGCGCGGTTCTCGGCGCCGACTATGGCGTCCTGGCGGGCACCATTCCGGACACCGAGTACGGCTTCGCCGTGTCGGGCCAGGTCGGCATCAACCTGCCGATGCTCGGCGCCGGCGACGCCATGTGGTTCGCCGCCACCTATGCTGACGGCGCTCTCGGCTACATCAACGGCGGCCGGAACGACAGCCTCGATACGGGCGTCCTCTCCCTGGTGACGGCCGATGCGGTGGTGAACCCGGTCACGGGCGATCTCAGCAAGGGCCGCGCCTGGTCGCTGGCCGGCGGTCTGACCCACTACTGGATGCCGCAGGTTCGCCAGTCGGTGTTCGGTTCGTATGCCCGCTTCGACTACTCGGCCGCCGCCGGTCTTCCGGACTTCAACGAGTGGCGCGTCGGCTCGAACGTGATCTGGCAGCCGGTCGCCGGCCTGGATCTCGGCGTCGAGGTCATCTACGCCCACCTCAATCCCCGTGGCAGCGTTCTGGTCGGCGGCCTGCCGGTCGGCTCGGACAGCTCCTGGGAAGGCCGTCTGCGCGTCCAGCGCGACTTCTAATCGGCCCAATCCGATTGGTTAGAGGAAGCCCCGGTGGAAACACCGGGGCTTTCCCTTATTGAAGGACCGGGAGGCCCTGGGCCGGGCGGGGAGTGTCCTGCTTCCTCTCGAAGAGGCAAGGCACCGGAGAACGGATTCGCGCTCGTCTCCGGCAGGTCCCCTCGGGTCAGACGATCGCTGCGGATCGGTGAGAGGCAGCCGCTTCAGGATCCGGCCCGGCCTCGACGTCTCGGATGAACTGCCTGATCGTCGCGATCAGGTCGCCCTCCAGGGCCGGCGCATGTCCCTGGTCCGGCACCGTGATCGCGGAGAGGCGCGGAAGGCGCTGTTCCATGGCCTGCAGGGTCTCTTGCGTGAGCAGGTCCGAAAAGGCCCCCCTGATGGCGAGGACCGGAATGGCTGCCAATCCTTCGAAGAGAGGCCAGAGATCGAGCAGCGGCGTCTCAAGATCGAGGGCCTCGAGGGTCTTCGTCAGCATGGGGTCGTAGTCGAGAACGAGGCGGCCCTCGCTTTCGCGCCAGGTGCCCCGCGCCTGCTTCTCCCACTGCTCGTCGGTGTAGCGGGGAAATTGCGGGCCGGACAGCTGCCGCAGGATCCGCCCGGCTTCCTTCATGTCTTGCGGGGTCGGCAGCTTGCCCACATAGCTTCGGATCCGGATCAGACCCTTGGCCTCGATGACCGGGCCCACATCGTTGAGGACCGCCCCCGCCAGAAGGGTCGGGCGGGTCGCGCTCAACGCCATCGTGATCAGCCCGCCCCGGGACGTCCCGACGAAGACGGCCTTCTCGATGCCCGCGACGGTCAGGACCTGCAGCGTGTCGTTCAGCTCGATCTTGACGTCGTAATTGCGCCAGTCCCGGTCCCGTTCCGAGCGGCCCCGGCCCCGGTAGTCCAGGGCCAGAACCCTGCGGGGGCGGTCCGTGTCGGTGCTCAAGGCTGCGGCGAGGTCGTGAAAATCCTCGGAGGTCCGGGCGAGGCCGGGCAGGCACACGACCGGCAGGGCGTCGCTCGTCTCCGGGCCATAATCACGCGCATAGAGGCACAGCCCGTCGGCCGCCGAGACGAAAAGGTCCCGATAATACATGCTGCTCATTCGAAGTCCCGCCTGAGAGGCCGCATGAGCAGCCATCCGCCTTCAGTAGTCAACCTTCACGGCATCCGCGGTCGCCGGGCCGGGAGCCGACGGCCCTTTCAGGCGCAGCCGGTAGACGGTGAGGTTTTCCAGCACGCGCTGGACGTAGTTCCGGGTCTCCTGGAAGGGGATACGCTCGATCCAGTCCACCACGTCCACCTGGGGCTTGCGGGGATCGCCGTAGGCGTTGATCCACTTCTTCACGTTGCCGCCGCCCGCATTGTAGGACGCGAAGGCCAGGACGTGCGAGCCCTTCCAGTTCTCCAGCAGCTCGCCCAAATGGGCTGCGCCGAGCTTGGCGTTATAGGAAGGGTCCTCGACGAGCCGGTTGAGATCGAAGCCGAGGCCGAAACGCTGGGCCGTCATTTTCGCGGTGGCGGGCATGAGCTGCATGAGGCCGCGGGCCCCCGCGCTCGAAACCGCGCGCGGGTTGAAGGCGCTTTCCTGGCGGGCGATGGCGTAGACCATCGCGGGCTCCACCTCCTCGCCGACCGGCTCGAAATTCGGAATGGCGGCGAGCGGGTAGGCATGCTGGTCGAGCGGGAAGCCCCTCTGGGAGGCGATTTTCCCGACTGTCAGGACGGCACGCGGATTCTGCTGCGAGGTGGCCAGGGCCGCCAGAGCATCGAGCTGGCCCGGATCGTTGAGGCTCTGCGCCAGGTCGGCATAGAGGCCGATCGCGAGTTCCGTCTCGCCGATCTGCTGCAGCAGCGCGATGGCCTGGACGGGAACGAGGGTCTCGAAAGCCTTGCGGGCCTCGTCCGCGAGAGGCTCAACCGCCCGGAGGGGGGTGGTTCTGCCGAGCTTGGATTGGGCGAGCTGTCCGTAATAGGTCGTCGGCTTGTCGGCCGCGCGCTCATAGAGGCGCTTGGCATCTTCCACAGCCCCGGCGGCTTCCGCGGCGCGGGCCTGCCAATAGGCGATGCGGGCAATGGAAATCGGGGTCGAGGCCGTCTTCGCGACCGTCGCGAAGTGGCTGGAGGCCGCCGCCGGATCATTCAGGAAGCGAAGCGCGATCCAGCCCGCATGGAATTCGGCCTCGATCTGCTGCGTAGGCGACTCGGCCGCATGGTGGCTCGCCACTTCGTAGGCGGTCTTGGCATCGCCCTTGTCCAGGAGGGCGCGGGCGATCAGGCGCTGCTCCGCCCACCATGCGTCGCCATCGACGCGCAGCTCGTGATCCCGGGGCGCCTGGACGATGACGGCGGCCGCCTCGGCGAGCTTGTTGCTCCGGCGCAGGTAAAGGGCCCGGGAGAACAGATAGGACGGGTCCTTCCGCATGGCTTCCGGCACGGCCGCGAAGGCCTTCTCGGCCTTCTTCTTGCCCTGGAACAGGCCCATGCGGGCCTTGACGAGGAGTTCGTAATCCTTGCCCGCGAGGCGAGCCGCCCGTTGGGCGCCGCCCCAGTTTTCCTTCAACAGGAGGCGCTCCATGCGGAAGCGGTGGTCCGCCTCGGTCAGCAGCCCCGGAAAGCGGTCGAGGATCCGGCTTTCCATCTCGCTGCCGAACGTGTCCTCGCGCCAGACGGTCCTGATCCGGTCGTTCGCCTCCTGCTCCAGCCCGTCGGCCTTCAGGGCGAAGGCGAGGGCGATCCGCCCCGCGGCCGTGAGGGGTGGCTGCTTGGCGAAGAAGGCCCGGATCTGGGGAGGTGGCCGGCGCTCCATGAGCAGCGCGTCCTCGGTCCGCCTGCGGATCTGGCTCGTGACGGGCCAGTCCGGGTAGTCCTGCCGGAAGGCCACGATGCGGTCGAAGCCGACCGGACTTCCGCTTCGGATCGCGTACCATTCCGTCAGGGCTTGCGCGGCCGGTTGCGACAGCTTCGTCTTCAGGATCTGCGCCTCGGTCGGGTCGTTCTCCCGATAGGCCTTGAGGATCTGGGGCAGGTAATCGAGGTCTCCCAGAGGCTTGACGGGCACGAAACTTTCCAAGGAGCTTGGCGTCTCTATATCCCGGGAGGCGGCCGGAGACGGGGCGGGCTGGCCTGAATCGGGCCGGGCCGGGGCTTCCGGCGGAACCGGGGCTTCGCCGGCCCAAGGCGCGAGGGTGGACAAATGGACGAAGGCGACCGACGCCAGAAGACGCATGAGAGGACGCATGTCGAGGTTCATCCCGCAACCCCCGATGCTATCGTTGAGTCGCTTCTCACGGCGACGTTTCTCTTGAGGAAACACCAAGAGCCGGGCTAGGACAACACCCAAAGTTCTTTGCGCCCATCAACGGCACCTCTTATGTCTAGTCGCGTGGGCCCCCTGACCCGGCGCATTTTTCGAGGATTATCCATGACTCAGTTCAAAGGCTCCATCACGGCTCTGGTCACTCCCTTCAAGGACGGCGCCGTGGATGAGGCGGCGTTCCGGGCCTTCATCAACTGGCAGATCGAGCACGGCACCCACGGCTTCGTCCCCGTCGGCACGACCGGCGAGAGCCCGACGCTCAGCCACAAGGAGCACGACCGGGTCATCGAGATCTGCGTCGACGAGGTGAAGGGCCGGGTTCCGGTGATCGCCGGCGCCGGCTCCAACAGCACGGCGGAGGCCGTCGCCTTCTCGAAGCATGCCGAGAAGGTCGGTGCGGACGCGGTGCTGATCGTGACGCCCTATTACAACAAGCCGACGCAGGAAGGCCTCTATCAGCACTACAAGGCGATCAACGACGCCATCGGCATTCCGATCGTCATCTACAACATCCCGGCCCGCTCCGTCATCGACATGTCGGTGGAGACGATGGCCCGGCTCTACGAGCTGAAGAACATTGTCGGCGTGAAGGACGCCACCGCCAATCTCGCGCGGGTGAGCCTGCAGCGTCAGATGATGGGGCCGGACTTCATCCAGCTTTCCGGCGAGGATGCGACGGCCCTGGGCTTCATGGCCCATGGTGGCCATGGCTGCATCTCCGTCACGTCCAACGTGGCGCCCCGGCTCTGCGCCGAAATGCAGAAGGCCTGCCTGAACGGCGATTACGCTTCCGCCCTGAAGGTGCAGGACCGTCTCATGCCCCTGCACACGAGCCTCTTCCTCGAGACCAATCCGTCGCCCGTGAAATACGCCGCATCCCTGCTGGGCCTCATGGAGGAGACCGTGCGCCTGCCCCTGATCCCCGTGTCCGAGGGCACGAAGCAGGCCGTGCGCTCGGCCATGGCCCATGCGGGCCTGACCAACGCCTGATCCTCATGTCAAAAGATCCGAAGAGTCCCAACCGCGTCGTCGCCGACAACAGGAAGGCGAGGTTCAACTATGAGATCCTCGATACCTACGAGGCCGGCATCGCGCTGACCGGCACGGAGGTCAAATCCCTGCGTCAGGGGAAAGCGACCATCGGCGAGGCCTATGCCGGACCGTCGGGAGAGGAGCTGTTCCTCTTCAACGCCTATATCCCGGAATACCTCCAGGCGAACCGCTTCAACCACGAGACGCGGCGCCCGCGGCGCCTGCTGCTGCACAAGCGGCAGATCGATAAGCTGCTCGGCGCGACCCAGCGCGAGGGATTCACGGTGATCCCGCTCAAGATCTATTTCAACGATCGCGGGCGGGCGAAGGTGGAACTCGGTCTCGGGCGCGGCAAGAAGCTGCACGACAAGCGCGAGACGGAGAAGGAGCGCTCCTGGAACCGGGAGAAGGCTCGCCTTATGCGCGACAAGGGCTGACGGAAGGCCAGACCGCTCTAGATCTTCCTTTCCTGCTCTGGAGAGAAGACATGGCGTCCGTTGCTCTGGTCTCTGTCCTCGGTCCCGACCGTGTCGGGCTCGTCGCCGCCATCGCGGACCATCTGTTCGATGCCGGGGTGAACCTGCGGGACACGACCTTTGCGGCGCTGGGGGCAGGAGCCGAATTCGTTGCCCTGTGCGAACTCCCCGAGGGAGTCACGGCGGGAGAGATCGAAACCGGCCTGAGACAGCTTCCGGAACTTGAAGGCGCCGAGGTCCGGGCGGTGCCCTATGCGTTCGACCCGAGCCCCGGCCCTGCGGGAAGCATCACGCACCGTATCGCCATCAGCGGCGGCGACCAGCTCGGTCTCGTGGCCCGGCTCGCCGAAGTCTTCAAGCAGTATGAGGCCAACATCGTGCGGCTCGAGGCGCGCAAGCTCCCGGATGCCGAGGGCGGTCTCTACGTCACCCGTTTCGCCGTGTTCATCCCGCCCGAGCAGGCGAATCTCTGTCTTGCGACTGTCAGCAATACGGCGGGAACGCTCGGGCTGAGCTGCGAGGTCGAAGAGGGTTCCCTGTAAAGCACCGTGTGGGCGGTGGATCCCGCCTAACAGGGGGAGGCCTGAAACGCCGATGGCCAGGACAAGCCCGGCCATCATGCAAAGTGTCGATCACATCCGACGCGTCAGATGTCGAACTCGTCGTCCTGCGGCTGGCGGATGCCGTAGCGGCTTTCCAGGGCGCCGTTCCTTGGCGGAGCCACGCGCTGGCGCTCGGGCCGCTCCTGGCCCTCGCCCGTGCCGCGCTGGGGCCGGTCCGAGGGGTCGCGGCCGATCCGGGAGGCCAGCTGCGTCAGGTCGATGAACTCGTCGGCCTGGCGGCGCAGCTCGTCGGCCACCATGGGGGGCTGCGTCGTGATGGTGGACACGACCGACACCCGGACGCCGCGGCGCTGCATCGCCTCGACCAGGGAGCGGAAATCCCCGTCGCCGGAGAACAGGACCATGTGGTCGATGTAGGGAGAGAGCTCCAGCGCGTCGATCGCGAGCTCGATGTCCATGTTGCCCTTCACCTTGCGGCGGCCGGCGGAGTCGACGAATTCCTTCGTGGGCTTCGTCACCACCCGGTAGCCGTTGTAATCGAGCCAGTCGATCAGCGGGCGAATGGACGAATATTCCTGATCTTCGACGAGAGCCGTGTAGTAGAAGGCTCTCACCAGAATACCGCGGCTCTGAAATTCTTTCAGGAGGCGCTTGTAGTCGATGTCGAAACCAAGCGTTTTTGTTGTAGCGTAGAGGTTGGCGCCATCAATGAAGAGCGCGATCCGCTGCTGGCCTGACATAAGTATTCTCTTTTCGGGTCTGCCTGAGCAGCACAACAACCTGATTAATCAAAGCGACATCTAGTATTCATGCTTGCAATCGAATTGCATCGTAGAACTGCGACGTGCCCGAGAACAGGCTGTTATGAACCCATCAGACGAGTAAAAATGACAACTAAAAATACTAAATGACGTGTAAATTCAAAGAGTCAAGTTGTCAGAACCGGGGCAGTCAAGGCATTTCTGGGGAAATAAACACTTTTTATGGCTCAGGACTGGGTCTTGGGCACTGCGGCAGGGAAGCCGGAGGCCTCAGGGATCGGTTCCCGGTTGCCTCTGAGTTTCGTCCCGCCCGCGCGGGAGCTGCCTGTCGGACGCGGCGGAGGCCGGAAGAACCCAGCCGGCTCTATGGCTGTTCCGCCGCCTGCACGAAGGCCGTGAAGATCCTGTTGCCCGGATGCTCCCCGGACGAGAAGAGTTCCTGATGCCATTGCACGCCGATGGCGAAACGCTTGGCCGGAATTTCGACGGCCTCGACGATTCCATCCTCCGCATGGGCGCTCGCCACGACCTGATCGGACAGCGCGACGACCGCCTCGCGGTGGAACGTGTTCACGGTGATCTCGGACTGCCCCACGATTCGGGAGAGGGCGGTGCCCTGGCGGATCGAGACGGGGTGCAGATATCCGCGCCTGTCATGCTCCATCACGTGGGGGCCGAGCGAGCGTATGTCTGGCGAAAGGCGGCAGCCGTGGAGGGCTGCGAGAACGTGCATGCCGTTGCAAATGCCGAGAACCGGCTTGTTCCGCTCCAGAAATCCCCGCATCAGCGCCACCTCGATTCCGAGGCGCTCGGAGGCCGGGGAGCGGGAGACCTGTCCTCCCAGATACCAGGAATCCGGAAACGCGAATCGGCCGCCGACGCTCAGGAAACCGTCGAACTCGTCGATCACCGGTCCGACGAGATCCTCGCAATATGGAATGCCGAAGGGCAGTCCGCCCGCCCGCTGGACGGCGACGAAGTAGTCCTTGGTCATGTCGTAGCGCGTGCCGTCGACGCTGGTGTTCTCGTCCATGATGACGGCGATGCGGGGCTTGCGTTGCATTGAGGCTTCCTGAAGGTTTCGTGGCGTTCAGAACTGGTCGGCGAAGCCGATTTTGACGCGGCGGTTCTGCCGCCCCTTGTTGTCGACCTTGAGGATCCTGACAGGCCTCGACCGGCCGGTCGAGGCCAGATGAGTTCCGCCGCATCCCTGGCGGTCGAGCCCGGCGATCTCGACGATGCGGACAGTGCCGTCGGGCTGGCGGGGAGGGGAAACCGCCTTGCTGCGGAAGAGCCCCGGAATCGCCGCCGCCTCGTCCCAGGGCATGTGGAACGCCCCGACGGGGAGGTCCTGCCGGATGACGTCGTTGATCGGGCCGTCGAGCGCCCGCAGGCGGTCGGAATCCGCGCCCGGAAGATCGAAATCGACCCGGAACGTGCCGTCGGCCGAGATCTGGGCTCCGGTCAGCAGCGCCCCGCCGAATTCCTGGAACACGATGCTGTTCGCCACATGGGCAAGGGTGTGCAGCTCACACATGAGACGCCGGAACGCGGGATCGATCGTGACGCGCACGGTTCCGTCGATCTCGCGCTCGTCGTCGATGTCATGCCAGAACCCGCGTTCGTCGGGCCGGACGGCCCGGACAGTCGCCTCGCTATGCGTCCAGGCGATGGAGGCCCGATCCGGGAGTTGCCCGCCGCCGCCCGGAAAGACCGGGGATTGCTCCAGGAGAACGGATCCCGGACGCGAATCGAGCACACGGGCGTCCCATTCGAAGATCTCAGGATGATCCTGGCAGAGAAGGCGCATTCAGGTCTCGGCCCCCATGGAACGGTCCCTCTAGCCGGTCACGCGATCCACGCGGCTCACGACGCGCTTGGCCCTCAGTTCCGCGATGATGGCGTTGAGGTGCTTGAGGTCCCAGACGGTCAGGTCGATGGTCACGTCCGTGAAGTCGTGCGTGCGCCGCTTCATGTTGACGTTGTCGATGTTGCCGTCGTGGTCGGCGATGACCTGGGCGATCTGCGCGAGGGATCCGGGCTCGTTGATCGACTGGAGCTTGATGCGGGCCGGGAAGCGCTGCGTATCGTCGGCTTCCAGATCCCAGCGTACGTCGATCCAGCGGTCCGGCTCGTTGTCGAAGGCCGCGAGCGACGGAGACTGGATGGGATAGATCGTGACGCCTTCGCCCGGCGTTAGGATGCCGACGATGCGATCGCCCGGCACGGCTCCGCCCTCCGGGGCGAAACGGATCGGCACATCCCCGTTGAGGCCGCGGATCGGGATGCCTCTGGGCTGGTCGCCATTCGCTTTCCGGGCAGCCCCATCGGGCTTGCCCGCCTGACCGTCCGGCTTGGGTTCGCTGCCCGCGCGCCGCTCTTCCTTGTAGTCGGGATAGACGGCCCGGACCACGTCGCCCGAGAACATCTCGCCGCGCCCGACGGCCGCCAGCACGTCCTCGATGGAGACCCGCGCCAGACGCGGCAGGGCGCCCTTGAGCTTCTCGTCGGAGAACGGGCGATGGGCCCGCTCGAACGCCCGTTCGAGGATCTGGCGCCCGAGGCCCGTATATTGCCGCCGCACGGCGGCGCGGGTCGCCCGCCGGATCGAGGCGCGGGCCTTGCCGGTCACCACGAGGGATTCCCAGGCTGCCGGAGGCGTCTGGCCCTCGGCGCGGACGATCTCCACCTCGTCGCCGTTCTGAAGCTCTGTCAGGAGAGGCGACATGCGGCCGTTGATCTTGCAGCCCACCGCGGTGTTGCCGACATCCGTGTGGACCGCATAGGCGAAGTCGATGGGCGTCGCGCCGCGGGGCAGGGCGATGAGGCGGCCTTTCGGGGTGAAGCAGAACACCTGATCGTGGAAGAGTTCGAGCTTGGTATGTTCGAGGAACTCCTCCGGATTGTCGCCTTCGGCCAGGAGGTCGATGGTGCGCCGCAGCCATTGATAGGCGCGGCTCTCGGTGGCGAGGCGCGAATTGTCGTTGATGCCTTCCTTGTAGAGGGCATGCGCCGCGATGCCGTATTCCGCCACCTCGTCCATGTCGACGGTGCGGATCTGCAGTTCCACGCGCTGGCTGCCCGGACCGATCACCGTGGTGTGGATGGAGCGGTAGTCGTTCTGCTTCGGGGTCGAGATATAGTCCTTGTACCGCCCGGGCACCATCGGCCAGCTGGTATGGACGACGCCGAGCGCCCGGTAGCACTCGTCGATGGTGTCGACGATGACCCGGAAGCCGAAGATGTCCGACAGCTGCTCGAAGGAAACGGATTTCCGCTCCATCTTGCGCCAGATCGAGTAGGGGCGCTTCTGGCGCCCCGACACCGTCGCCCCGATGCCTTTCGCGCGCAGCTTGGCCGTCAGGTCGCGCTCGATCTCCTCGACCAGCTTCTCGCTCTTGACCGTGAGTTCGTGGAGGTGCCGGTTGATGGCCTCGTAGGCCTCCGGATCCAGGTTCTGGAAGGACAGATCCTCCAGCTCCTCGCGCATCTCCTGGATACCCATGCGGCCGGCGAGCGGCGCGTAGATCTCCAGAGTCTCCTCGGCGATGCGCTTGCGCTTCTCCGGCGGCATGAACTGGAGGGTGCGCATGTTGTGCAGGCGGTCGGCGAGCTTGACCAGCAGCACCCGCACGTCGTCCGCGATGGCGAGCAGCAGCTTCCGGAAGTTCTCTCCCTGAGCCGCCCGTTTCGACACGAGGTCGAGCCGCTTGATCTTGGTCAGGCCGTCCACGAGGGACCCGATCTGGGGCCCGAAGGTCTTGTTGATCTCCTCCAGCGTCGCCTTCGTGTCCTCCACCGTGTCGTGGAGCACCGCCGCCGCGATGGTGGCGTCATCGAGCTTCAGGTCGGTCAGGATCGCCGCGACTTCGAGAGGATGGCCGAAGAACAGGTCGCCGGAGGCGCGCTTCTGGTTGCCATGCGCCATCATGGCGTAGACGTAGGCACGATTGAGCAGCGCCTCGTCGGCCGAGGGGTTGTAGCGTTTGACCCGCTCGACAAGTTCGTACTGGCGCATCATGCGGCCGTCGTCTCCTTTTGGCCCGGTGTATCTGGCTGAAATCGGAAAGGTTTAAAGGATATTGTACAACATCTTCATACCGCAAGCTGAATACCTTGCCGCAGGGCCGCCGAGCTATGTCTTAGTTAAGGGGCCGCAATGCAAAAAGCCCGGCTTCAGGGCCGGGCTTTTCAGAACGTAGTCTCTCGGGAACGCTTACTCGCGCTCGTCGTCGTCCGCGCTGCTGCTCGGGGGCACGAGGCCTTCCAGGCCGCGGAGGAGGTCTTCCTCGCTCATGCGGTCGAACTGGACGTCCGTGTCGTTGTCGCTGCCGGCGGCGGCAGCCGCGGCGGTGTTGCTGAGCATCGGGACGGCTTCCGCCTCCGGCTCGTCCACCTCGACGTATTTCTGCATCGAGTGGATGAGCTGCTCCTTCAGGTCGTCGGGAGCGATTGTCTCGTCCGCGATCTCGCGGAGAGCCACGACGGGGTTCTTGTCGCGGTCACGATCGACGGTGAGCGGCGAGCCCGAGGAGATCAGGCGCGCCCGGTGGCTGGCCAGCAGCACAAGCTCAAACCGGTTGTCGACCTTGTCGATGCAGTCTTCGACGGTCACACGAGCCATGCAGAGGCTCCTTCTTGAGGTTCGTAAAAATGTCGGAAGATGGGCTAGATACAGCCTCCGGCTCAGGAAAACAAGAGGAAGCGTGCTCGTCCAGAGGCTTACGGTCGGGTGCGGTCCCACACGTCTGATATAATTTATATATTATAATGTAGTCTGAGTTCATCATCGGAGGCGAGCTTGGAAACGTTGAAGACGATCCTTCTTTTGGCAGGGCTGTCATTTTTGACTGTTTGCCTGCTCGGGTGGCGGCTGGTCAGGAGAGAGGCCGATCGTGCTCTGCCGATGGGGTGGCGCCGTTCCTTTCTGTGAACAATTCAAATGCGGGGACAGCGCTCTTCGCCTTGACTCCTCGGCCTTTGAGTGCGAGTCCCGCGCGGATTCACGCAACAAAGGTTCCGCTCCTGATGAAGCGCGCATTCATTTTCCCGGGCCAGGGAAGCCAGTCGGTCGGGATGGGCAAGGCCCTCGCCGAAGCCTTCCCGCAAGCCAAGGCCGTCTTCGACGAGGTGGACGACGCCCTCTCGCAGAAGCTCTCCACCATCATGTGGGACGGGCCTGCGGAGGACCTGACCCTGACCGCCAACACCCAGCCAGCCCTCATGGCCGTGAGCGTGGCGGCGATGCGGGTCCTCGAAGCCGAGGCCGGACTCGACCTGAAGCGGCACGCCGCCTTCGTGGCGGGGCACTCCCTCGGCGAGTATTCCGCCCTGGCGGTCGCCGGCAGCCTCTCGGTCGCCGATACGGCCCGGCTCCTGCGCATTCGTGGCAACGCCATGCAGAGCGCGGTTCCGGTAGGGCAGGGCGCCATGGCGGCGCTGCTCGGCCTCGAGTATGACGTTGCCCTGGAGGTCGCCCGCGAGGCGGCCCAAGGAGAGGTCTGCGATGCCGCCAACGACAATGGCGGCGGGCAGGTCGTGGTGTCCGGCCATAAGGCGGCGGTCGAGCGGGCGGTCGCCATCGCCCAGGGCAAGGGCGCCAAGCGCGCCGTGATGCTGGCCGTGTCCGCCCCCTTCCATTGCGCCCTGATGCAGCCCGCGGCCGACGCCATGCGCGAAGCCCTGAGCGGCGTCACCGTGAACGTGCCCGTCGTGCCGGTCGTGGCCAACGTGGAGGCCGCTCCCATTACGGATCCGGCGGCGATCCGCGACGCCCTCGTCCGCCAGGTCACCGGGACCGTGCGCTGGCGCGAGAGCGTGGCCTATATGGCGTCCCAGGGGGTCGAAGCCTTCTATGAGGTCGGCGCCGGCAAGGTCCTGACGGGTCTCGTGAAGCGCATCGCGGCGGGCGCATCGACCGCTGCCATCGGCACGCCCGAAGACGTCGCTACCTTCAAAGCTTCCCTGCAAGGATAAGGAGAGCCTCGCATGTTTGATCTGACCGGCCGGAAGGCTCTTGTCACCGGCGCCACGGGTGGCATCGGCGGCGCCATCGCCCGCGCCCTTCATGCCCAGGGGGCGACCGTCACCCTGTCCGGCACCCGGCGCAGCGCCCTCGACGAGCTGGCCTCCTCGCTTGGGGAGCGGGTCCACGTGGTGGAGGCGAACCTGTCCGACAAGGATTCGGTCGAAGCCCTTGTTCCGGCTGCGGAAACGGCCATGGAAGGGCTCGATATCCTGGTCAACAACGCCGGCGTCACCAAGGACAACCTCTTCATGCGCATGAAGGACGAGGAATGGGATACGGTCATCGCCGTGAACCTGACCGCCTCCTTCCGCCTGTCCCGCGCCGCCGTGAAGGGCATGATGCGCCGCCGCTTCGGCCGGATCGTCAATATCGGCTCCGTGGTGGGCTCCACCGGCAACCCGGGCCAGGGCAATTATGCCGCCTCCAAGGCCGGGCTGATCGGCATGACCAAGGCGCTCGCCGCCGAGGTGGCGAGCCGCAACATCACCGTGAACTGCGTCGCCCCCGGCTTCATCGAGTCGCCCATGACGGACGTGCTCAACGAGAAGCAGCGCGAGGGAATCCTGGGCACGATCCCCATGGGGCGGCTCGGGCAGGGGGACGAGATCGCGTCCTCCGTGGTGTATCTCGCCTCCAACGAAGCCGCTTACGTAACGGGCCACACCCTGCACGTGAACGGCGGAATGGCCATGTTCTGAAGGCGCTTGGGCGCCCTGGAGAATCTGTTTGCGAGTGCCGCTCACCCCTCGCCAGACCCGATAAGCTTGTGTTAAGCATGAGCCCGATCAGGTCAAAGGGGTTGACCGGCGCTTAAAAATGCGGCTTTGCACGGCGCAGGGTAGCCGTTTCAGCGTTGTCAGCTGAACAGCTGATCTAAATTCAATTCTTGTTCCGCCCAATTCCTGAGGCGGCAGCCACTGAGGAAAGAAACGATGAGTGACGTCGCTGATCGCGTGAAGAAGATTGTTGTCGAGCACCTCGGCGTCGAAGCCGACAAGGTGACCGACAACGCCAACTTCATCGACGACCTGGGCGCCGACAGCCTTGACACGGTCGAGCTTGTCATGGCGTTCGAAGAAGAGTTCAACGTCGAGATCCCGGACGATGCGGCCGAAACCATCGTGACGGTCGGCGATGCCATCCGCTTCCTCGAGAAAAACGCGGCCTAAAGAGCCGTCGGGGCGTCGGATGACTCATCCGACGCCCTAATTTTATTTGAATACTAGGGCAGATAGTCATGCGTCGGGTTGTTGTTACTGGTCTTGGCATGGTCACTCCGCTGGGCAGCGGGGTCGATGCCACGTGGTCCCGACTCGTCGAGGGTCAGAGTGGCGCCAACAGGATCACGGATTTCCAGGTCGATGACCTGGCCTGCCAGATTGCCTGCCAGATTCCGCGCGGCGACGGCTCCGGCGGCACCTTCAACGCCGACGAATGGATGGAGCCCAAGGAACAGCGCAAGGTCGACCCCTTCATCGTCTATGCGATGGCGGCCTCCACCATGGCCCTGCGGGATGCGGGCTGGCAGCCCACGACCTACGAGGACCAGTGCGCGACCGGCGTCCTGATCGGCTCCGGCATCGGCGGCATCGGCGGCATCTATGACGCCTCCGTGACCCTGATCGAGCGCGGCCCGCGCCGGATCTCGCCCTTCTTCATCCCCGGCCGCCTCATCAACCTGGCGGGCGGCTACGTTTCCATCGAGCACGGCCTGAAGGGCCCCAACCACGCGGTCGTGACCGCCTGCTCCACCGGCGCCCATGCCATCGGCGATGCGGCCCGTCTCATCGCCCTCGGCGATGCGGACGTCATGGTGGCCGGCGGCACGGAATCGCCGATCAACCGGCTCTCCCTCGCGGGTTTCGCCGCCTGCCGCGCTCTTTCGACGAATTTCAACGACGACCCGACCCGGGGGTCCCGTCCCTACGACAAGGACCGCGACGGCTTCGTCATGGGCGAGGGCGCGGGCATCGTCGTGCTGGAGGAATACGAGCACGCCAAGGCGCGCGGGGCCAAGATCTATGCCGAGGTCATCGGCTATGGCCTGTCGGGCGATGCCTACCACATCACCTCGCCGTCCGAGGACGGCGACGGGGCCTATCGCTGCATGTCCGCCGCCATCAAGCGCGCCAGGATCTCGGTCTCCGATATCGACTACGTCAACGCCCACGGCACCTCGACGCCGCTCGGCGACGAGATCGAGCTGAAGGCCGTCGAGCGCCTGATGGGCGATGCCGCGGCGAAGCTCACCATGTCCTCGACCAAGTCGGCGGTCGGCCATCTCCTGGGCGCCGCGGGCGCCGTCGAGGCGATCTTCTCGGTCCTGGCCATGCGGGACGGGATCGTGCCGCCGACCATCAACCTCGACAATCCGTCGGTCGAGACCGCGATCGACCTCGTTCCCAAGAAGGCGAAGCGCAAGGACATCGATGTGGCCTTGTCGAACTCGTTCGGCTTCGGAGGGACCAACGCGTCGCTGATCTTCCGCCGCGTATCCTGAGGATAGCGTCGACACCCTACGGCTTTTCGCCATAATCCCCACTAGGGTGTCGAATGGGTCGGCAGCATCGCCGGCGGGCACCAGAAAAGCGTCGTGATGTTCGGACGAAAAAAGAAAATCTATCTGGTTTCTGCAGACGAGACAGGTCAGGATCCGCAGCAGCCCCGCCTTGCGCCGCGCTCCCCGAGCGAGGCGATCAAGCCGATGGTCGCGCCTCCGCCTCCGCCCAAGCTTCCCCGCCGGCGGGGCGGCATGCTCTCCCTGTTCAGCGGTCTCCTGACGCTCGTCGTGGCGCTCGCGATCGCGGCGATCTTCGGCTTTACGATGCTGCATCAGGAAGTCACGGCCAAGGGGCCGCTGCAGAGCGACAAGGTCGTCCTGATCCCGCGCAACACCGGCACGGGCGAGATCGCCGGCATCCTGAAGCAGGAAGGCGTCATCAACCAGCCTCTGCTGTTCGAGGCGTATGCGCTCATCAACCGCCAGCGCGGCCAGCTCAAGGCCGGCGAGTTCCAGTTCAAGGCCGGAACGAGCATCGAGGAGGCCATCGACACACTCGTCCAGGGCAAGGCGATCCTGCACGCCGTCACCATTCCCGAGGGGCTCACGAGCGACCAGATCGTGGCGCGTCTCTATGAGAACGAGATCCTGAGCGGCGACCTTGCCGAGACGCCGAGGGAAGGGACGCTGCTGCCCGATACCTACAAGTTCGAGCGTGGCACCACCCGCCAGCAGATCGTCAGCACCATGCAGGCGGCCCAGCGTCAGGCCCTCAATCAGATCTGGCAGCGCCGCTCGCCCGAACTGCCGATCAAGTCGCCTCAGGAGCTCGTCATCCTGGCCTCCATCGTCGAGAAGGAGACCGGCCGCGCCGACGAGCGTACCCGTGTGGCGGGCGTCTTCATCAACCGCCTGATGAAGCGCATGAAGCTCCAGTCGGATCCCACCATCGTTTACGGTCTGGTGGGGGGCAAGGGCACCCTGGGGCGCGGGATCATGCGCAACGAGATCGAGACGGCCACGCCCTACAACACCTATGTGATCGAGGGCCTGCCTCCCGGTCCCATCGCCAATCCGGGCCGGGCGGCCCTCGAGGCCGTGGCCAATCCGTCGCGGACCAAGGACCTGTATTTCGTGGCTGACGGATCCGGCGGACACGTCTTCGCCGAAACCTACGAGCAGCACCAGCGCAACGTGACCCGCTGGCGGCAGATGGAGAAGGCCCGCGCCACGCCCGATACCGACAACGTGGACCGGATCGAGCCTGACGCGTCCGGTCAATCCGGCGCCGCCGACGACGGGCTGTCGGAGCTGCGGGGCACGGCCAGCGCCCTGCCAGCGCCCGCGACGGCGGTTCGCCCGAACGGCAAGGCGGGCCGCGCCCGCGGCTTCGACGCCAGCGAGGGGACCGACAAGGATCCGCTCAAGAACAAGACGTTCGACCTGACCAATCCGAAGAACGTCCCGGCTCTTCGACAGCCCTGACGGGCGGCCGTCAGGCAATGGCAATCGACTTACCCGTCGGCGCGCATTATGGTCGCGCCGATTTTTCATTCAGAACACCCGAGGTTCAGCGCATGTCCATTGCGAGCATGACCGGCTTCGCCCGCGAAGCCGGTGTCACCGGTTCCTATCAATGGGCCTGGGAGCTCAAGACCGTGAACGGGCGCGGGCTCGAAGTCCGCGTGCGGACGCCGATGGGTCTCGATGCGGTCGGCGAAGAGGCGCGCAGCCAGATCCTCAAGGCTCTCACCCGCGGTCAAGGCCAGCTGAACCTGACCCTGACCCGTGCCTCCTCCGCGCCCAAGCTGCGCGTGAACCAGGACGTCCTCCAGTCGCTGCTGTCCGCCATCGGCACCCTGTCGCTCCCGGACAACGTGAAGCCCGCCTCTCTGGATGGTCTCCTGGGCGTCCGCGGCGTCGTCGAGCTCGACGAGGACGGGGGCGACCCGAGCCAGGACGAGGCCCTCGCCGCCGCGCTCAAGGCGGGCGTCGGCGCTCTCATCGCGTCCATCAAGGCCGCGCGGCTGAAGGAGGGGCAGGCCCTGGCCGGCATCCTGGCCCAGCATCTCGATCTCATCGCCCGCCTCGTGGACGACGCCGAGGCCTGCCCGGCCCGCCAGCCCGAGGCCATCCGGGCCCGCCTGGAGGCCCAGATCGCCGAGTTGACCGAAGGCAAGGCCTCTCTCGATCCCGCTCGCCTCCATCAGGAGGCGGTGCTCATCGCCGCCCGCGCGGATATCCGCGAGGAGCTCGACCGGCTGCGTGCCCATGTGGACGCCGCCCGCGGATTGCTGCGCGACGGCGGTCCGGTCGGACGCCGCCTCGACTTCCTGGCCCAGGAATTCGGACGCGAGGCGAATACCCTGTGCGCGAAGGCCAACGATGTCTCTCTTTCGCGGATCGGCCTTGATCTGAAAGCCGTGATCGAGCAATTCCGCGAACAGGTTCAGAACGTGGAGTAAGGACGGTGAGTGTTGATTCCAAACCCCTGGTCGGTCGGCGCGGCCTCATCCTGATCCTGTCCTCTCCCTCCGGGGCAGGCAAGACGACGCTCACGCGCAGTCTCGTCGAGGAGCGCGCGGGCGTGCTTTCCGTCTCCGTCACCACGCGTCCCAAGCGCCCGTCCGAGATCGAGGGAAAGCACTATTACTTCATCGATGTGGAAGAGTTCATGGCGATGCGTGATCGCGATGAGCTTCTGGAATGGGCCGAGGTGCACGGCAATTTCTACGGCACGCCTCGCAAGCCCGTGGAGAAGACCCTCGCTTCCGGCCAGGACATGGTTTTCGACATCGATTACCAGGGCACCCGGCAGGTGCGTCAAAAGCTGCCCGAGGATGTGGTAACCGTGTTCATCCTGCCGCCGAGCTTTAAGGAGCTGAAGGCACGCCTGGAGCGGCGGGCGGAGGATTCCCCGGACGTCATTGCCAAGCGTCTTGCCAATGCCCGCATCGAGATGGAGCGCTGGGTCGAATACGATTACGTGATCGTCAACGAGGATCTGGGCGACTCTTTCGAGAAGCTCAAGGCCATCCAGGCGGCGGAGCGCCTCAAGCGCGACCGGCTCGTCGGGCTCTCCGAATTTGTCGAGCGATTGCTTGCAGAAAAGATCGATTGAGCAATGACGATTGCCGGTGCCGCGATGCATCGGCGCAGTCATGTTCCTCGTGCAGGTTCACGACGGGGCTCTTGCTTATTTCAAATAGGTCCTGACCTTCACGAACGTGGCCGATACAATCCCGCGCTGGGAATACCGCACGAGGCTCTAGGAACCTGCCTTCATTCGATCATAGGCATTGGCCAGCGCCACATAGCCTTCCACGGGAACGTTCTCGGCCCGGATCGTCTCTTCGAGCCCTGCAGCTGCGATGATGCCGGAAGGATCCGGCGCGATGGATTTCAGGCTCTGGCGCAGCATCTTGCGGCGCTGCCCGAAGGCCGCGCGGGTCACGGCCTCGAGTGCACCGATGCGGCAGGGCAGGGGCGAGGCATTCGGCGTCAGATGCACGATGCTCGATGTGATCTTCGGCGGCGGCACGAAGGCGGAAGGTGGCACGTCGAAGAGGATGCGGGCCTGGGAGCGCCAGCCACAGAGAACGCCGAGACGGCCGTAATTCTTCGGATCGCTCTCATCGGCCACGATGCGTTCGGCCACCTCGCGCTGGAACATGAGGGTGAGCGACGCCCACCAGGGCGGCCATGCTTCCCCCGTGAGCCAGCCCGTCAGAAGGGCGGTGCCGACGTTGTAGGGCAGGTTGGCGATGATCCGCACGAGACCGTCGCCGACCATGGGGCGGGGATCGAATTCCAGCGCGTCGGCCTCGACCACCTCCAGCCTGCCCGGATAGCGGGCCGCGATCTCGGCGAGCGCCGGCAGGCAGCGGCTGTCGCGCTCGATGGCGATCACCTTCTTCGCCCCCGCCGCCAGGATGGCGCGGGTGAGGCCACCCGGACCGGGGCCGACCTCGATGACGGTCGCCTCCTCCAGGGGGCCCGCCGAGCGGGCGATCCGGCTCGTCAGGTTGAGGTCGAACAGGAAGTTCTGGCCGAGGGACTTCTTGGCCATGAGCCCGTGCGCGCGGACCACCTCGCGCAGGGGAGGCAGGTCGTCGATCTGGCTCATGGGGTGGATCCGGCGCCGAGACGGGCCGCGAGGCGGATCGCCGCCATCAGGCTGTCGGGCCGGGCGATGCCCTTGCCCGCGATGTCGAAGGCCGTGCCGTGGTCGGGCGAGGTGCGCACGAACGGCAGCCCCAGCGTCACGTTGACGGCATCGTCGAAAGCGATGGTCTTGATCGGGATGAGAGCCTGATCGTGGTACATGGCCAGCGCCGCGTCATAGCGGCTCCGGGCGCGGGCATGGAACATGGTGTCGGCCGGGAGAGGGCCCGCAACGTCGATGCCGTCCGCCCGCAGGATGTCGACCGCCGGACCGATAACCGTCCTGTCCTCCTGCCCCATCGCGCCGTTCTCCCCCGCATGGGGGTTGAGGCCCGCGAGCGCCAGGCGGGGATGGGCGAGGCCGAACCGTTCCTTCAATTCCCGCGCCACGATCCGCCCGGTAAGAACGATGAGATCCGTCGTGAGAGCCGAGGGAACCGCCGACAGGGGAATGTGGACCGTGACGGGCACGACGGCGAGTTCTTCGCTCCACAGCATCATGACCGGATGATGGGCCCTGCCGTCAGCCTGCGAGGCGAGAGCCGCCAGGAACTCCGTATGACCCGGGTGTCTGAAGCCGGCCTCGTAGAGCACGTGCTTCGCGATCGGATTGGTCACGACCGCGGCGGCTTTGCCTTCGCGCACGAGGCGGACGGCCGTCTCGATCGACTCGATCACCGATGGAGCATTGGCCGCATCGGGCTTGCCCGGTTTCGCGGAGACGGGGGAGGTCAGGGGGACGACCGGGAGCGCGTCCGGAAAAACGCTCTGGGTGGCAGAGGGCTCGACCGCAGTGACCGGGACATCCCACCCGTAGCCCAGCGCGACCCGGCTCAGATGGTCCGGATCGGCCAGAATGGCGAAGGGTGGAAGAGGGGCTTCATTGCGCCCAAGCCAGGCCCTCAGGGTGAGTTCGGGCCCGATCCCGGCCGGGTCGCCCTGCGTCAGAATGAGAGGGAGGCGTCCCGGGCCGGTCACTTGGTCGATACACCTTCCTCGGAGCTTGTGCCACTGATGTTCTGCGTGAGCGAAGCCTCGCCGAGGGTCCGCAGCTCGAGCCGGAACATCACGGTCTGGGTTTGACGCTTTTCGCCCGAGTTGAAGGCGACATCGCGCGGGGCCATGGTGTAGTTGATCGAGAAGGTCGTGCACTCGTCCATGTAGCCGGCGCCGAGGGACATCGAGCTGAGATAGGCGACATCCGGGTGGCTGGTCTTGATCGCGTTCGGGTTGACGGCGAGCTGGGCCAGGTAGGTATCCCGAGCCTGCAGATAACGGTCCAGATCGAGCAGCACTGAGCCCGAGATGTACCAGTTCGGGGTCAGGTCCCAGCGGGCCGAGGCGAGAATGCCCTCGCGGCGGTTCGTAAAGCCGATCTCGGGCTGCGCCGCGTAACGCGCGTAGGTCACCGCGGTCGTGAGGGGCACGTACGGATTGAAGTTGGCGGTGACGCCCGCTTCGAAACGGTTGAGGCCCCAATCTTCCTGATCCAGGCGGGCACGCGTCACGAACGAGAAGTTCTGGTTCGGCGCGACCTTCAGGCGGCCCACATAGTCGGAGGCGCGGGAGTCGAGGCCCGAATCCAAGCCGACATTGGCGAGATCGCCCTGTCGGAACGAGTTACGGCCTGCGAGCTGATAGGATTGGCCGAACAGGACATTGGCATAGAAGTCGTCAGCGCCCGTCACGGTGTATTGCAGGCCCACATTGGCGCGGACGCCGCCTTCGGCCCGGTCGTAGCCGGAGAACTTGTCCCAGTCGAACAGAGAGGTGTCGTCGAAGATGAGGCTCTGCGCATCCTCGTTAGGAAGATGGCCGATCCTGGTTTCGTTCGGACGGGCAATCACCTGCGCGATGGGTTCGAGGACCTGCTTGCCAGAGGTGCCCAGATCGGCCACGAACGGGAACCGGTACTCGACGCCGACCGCCGGCATGGCGCGGAAGAGATAATCGTCCTCGTCGTCGATGAAGTTGCTCAGCTGGTTGTTCTGATAGCCGTTGAAATCCGGGGCGATCCAGAAATTGTCGGCGCGGAGATAGGCGAAGGGCGTCCAGACCTGCCCCACGGGATCGATGAACTCACGCCGCCAGGATGCATTGATCGAGGCGCGGGAGGTCGAGCCGCTGATGCCGCGCACCAGGCATTCCCCGCGCTGGAAGACCGCGCAGGTCTGATAGATCCCGTAGTAGAGCGCCTTGTTCTGCTGGGTCAGAGGTTCGAACTCGGCGGCCTCCCGGGAGAGGCTGGTCACGTTCGCGTTGATGGTGAACTCGCCGCCGATTCCCGCCGGAGTGATGCGCTTGTCGTAATCGAGAACCGGATGGACCACCGCCTGCTGCTTCTGCCAATCCCGGGTGGACAGGCCCTGGAAGTAATAGCCGCGCAGGTCGAAGAAGGAGCGGTCTCCCTGCCCCTGCAGGTAGAGGGTCGAGATCGACTCCTTGAGATAGAGCGTGTTAATGCTCTCGCTTCGGATGTGATAGTTCTGCAGGAACCACTTGTCCGACAGCAGGGCGACGTCCCAGCCCCATTTCCAGTTTTCGTTGATGTAGAACAGGCCCGCCGACTCGAGGGAGCCGCGGAACTCCTTGTTGCCCGGTCCGTAGGGGCTGCGAAGGAAGGCGGTCGGATCCAGCTGGTCGATGCCCGCCGCGCGAATGTTGTATGCGCCGTTGTCGAGGCGGTGCCGCCACTCGGCCTGGCCGAGAACGCCCTGCCGGGTCAAGCCCGTCGGGGTGACCGTCAGGTCGTAGTTCGGAGCGATCGCCCAGAAGAACGGGACGCCCAGTCCGAAGCCGAGGGTGTTCGAGTAGACGTAATGCGGCGCCAGGAAGCCGGTCTTGCGCTTGACCGTCGGGTCCGGCGTCCAGAAGTACGGCATGTACGCGACTGGAAGCCCGAGGATCTCAAGAGTCGCGTCCTCGTAGTAGATCGTCTGCTCGCTGTTGTTGTGAATGATCCGGGCCGCCTTCACCTGCCACAGGGGCGGCTTCTCCGGATGTTCCTTACAGGGTTCGCAGGCCGTATAGGTGCCGCGCTCGAAAATCGTGGTTTCCCCTTCGGCGCGTTCGGCACGCGGCGACGAGAAACGAGTCGTGAGGGGTCTGCCCTTCTCGACGGAGGTCTGGACGACCCGGAGCGAATCGATGAAGCCGCTCTTGAAGTCGTCCGTCAGCTCGAAGCGATCGCCCGTCGCGACGGTGCCGTTGGCGTCCGTCAGCCGGGCATTGCCTTCGGCGTAGACGCGGCCCGTATTGCGGTCATAGGTGACCCGGTCGGCCTGGAGCGTGCGGCCCTGATAGTTCATCTGGACGTCGCCGGAGGCCGAAATGGTGTTCTTGTCGTTGTCGTAGACGATTTCCTTGGCGTCGACGAGCAGCCGGTCCTGGTCCGACTTCGGCTGGACGCGGGAGCTGATGGTGTCGTTCAGGGATTTCTGAGCAAGCGCGGGCACAGACCCGGCGGCGCAAAGGAGCGCTGCCGCGACCGCAGACATTGCGATCGATGTCTTGAGCCGTTCCATCCCCACTCCTTCGCAATCCTTTTTATCGAGAACGGTCAGCCGTCCTCTTGGTACAATAATGCCAGGGTTCCTAATAGACTGCCTACTACAGCAGGGAGCCAGGCGGCCGCAACGGAGCTGATGATTCCGGAGGCTCCAAGCTCCGCCATAAGCTCCGTGGCGACATAAAGCACGAACCCGGCAGCGACGCCACCCAGAACCATCATCGCTACACCACCAAATCGAAAGAATCTTAACGATACGGATGCCGCTACGAAAACCATGGCACTGAAGAGGAGAGGGCGGGCCAGGAGCATGTCGTAGTGGAGGCGATAGTTCGTGGTGTTGAGGTTCGACCGCTCCATGCGGTCGATGGTGTCCTTGAGGTCCCAGAACGGAACCGCCTCCGGCTCGATGAAGCTCTGCCTGACCTGTCTGGGCTGCAGCTCGGAGGCGATCAGGTAGCGGTCATGGGACTGCGGCTCCTCGGTCGCCGACAGGACGCGGGCCTCCTTCAGCTCCCAATAGCCCTCGTGGAGGGTGGCTTCCTTGGCCTCGATTCGCTGCGCGAAGGCTCCCGAAGGTTCGAAGGTATAGACCGTCACTCCGGACAGGGTCGCCGAGTCGGTCATGGAGCCGTTCGCCCGGAAGATGGCCTGTCCGTCCCGGCTGCTCTGGCGTAGCCAGATGACCTTGCCCCGGGTCTGGGCCGCGCGGGAAAAGATCTTCGTCTCCAGGGCGGAGCCGCGTTGCTTCAGGATGGCCGAAACGGGGTTGTAGACCATCACCGAGACGAGCCCCAGCGCCAGCGCGACGAACAGCCCCGGCTGCAGGAACTGCCACGCGGCGATTCCGGCCGCGCGGGCGACCACGAGTTCGAGCTTGCGGCTGAGCTGCAGAAGCGCCGCCATGCTGCCGAACAGCACCGCGAACGGCATCACCTGCTCGGCGATGGCCGGGGTCCGGAACAGGGCCAGCTGCGCCATCAGTCCGGGCGTCGCGCCTTCCGTGTCGCCGGCGCGGCGCATGAGTTCCACGAAATCGAGGGTATAGACGAGGGCGAAGACGGTCACGAAGACCATCAGGATCGTCTTGATGAATTGCCGCGAGAAATAGGTTCCGAGCGTGGCGCCGATCAGCATGCTCAAGCCTTCTGGGTTGCGGGACCGCGGGACGGGAGCATGGCCCGGACAAGGGAATGGATTTTCGCCTGCATGGCCCTGGCCGCGGAGCCCTGCAGGATCAGCACCAGGCACAGGGCGATCGTCGCCAGGGGAGCGCCATAGACCAGGATGATGGCGGCGTGAGACCGCACTACGGCGCTGGAGGCGGCAAAGCCGAGGATTCTCAGCACGACCACGCCCACGGTCGCGGCCGCGATGGCGAGGCCGCGCCCTTGGCGGGTCGTGCGGGCATCCCCAAGGGCCGCGAAGGCGATCATCATCATGGCCAGCGGATAGAGCCAGGATGAGAGCCGGTCATGCAGCTCGGCCCGGAAGCGGCCTTCCTGGAATTGGTAGAGAGGCTCCTTTTTGTCCGGGAAGAGGAGCTGAGTGGTGCTGCGCTCACGCGGCTTGAAGACGACATCGCCCTCGTCCCGGTTGAAGGCCGAAAGATCGACCGCATAGCGCTCGAAGGCCACGATGGAGGAGTCGCGGCTGTTCGGCTCCTTGCGCTGAACGCTGCCCTTTTCGAGCACCAGATAGGCCTGCCCGTTCGTCTCGACGGTCCGGCCCCGCTCGGCCAGGTAGACGATGGTTTTGTCCTTCTCCCGCTGGTCTTCCATGAAGATGCCGAGGAGGGCGTCTCCCGAGCGCTCGCGGTAGTGGAAGGTGATGCCGTTATCCAGGGTGATGAACTGGCCTTCCTTGGCCATGGTGGCCACGAAATCGGCCCTGATCTTCGTGAAAAGGTTGCGCAGCTCCTGGAAGCTCGCCGGCATGATGTAAACCGAGATCATCCCCACCACGAGGCAGATGAAGGTCGCGAGGGCGATAAAGGGCCGCAGGAGCCGCCTCGGCGGCATCCCGGCGGCGCTCATGACGATCAGCTCCGAGTCGCCGTTCAGCTTGTTGAGCGTGTAGATCGTCGCCAGGAACAGGGCGACCGGCGAGATGACGTTGATGAGCGCGGGCAGAGACAGGCCGGTGACGGTCAGAAAGATGAGGATCGTCTGGCCCTTGCCGGTCAGGAGGTCGAGCTCGCGCAGGGCCTGCGTGATCCAGATGACACCCGTCAGGGCGACCAGGCACGCGCCGAAGGCCGAGAATGCGATTTTGAGGATGTAGCGTTCGAGAAGTGTCATGAAGCCCTTCGCCCCCGGGGCGCTTCCGATCTGGGTACCTTGTCACGGGGGCCCAGGCAAGACGGCCGTTTTCAACAGCTTGAGATTGCGTCCATTTCACGGCACGGTTCGGGTGCCACCGCGCCCGATATGCTGTATGTCACCAGACGTGGCAGCCGGCCGGGGCCGGCTTCTGTGCATTCAGAATTAGAGGGTTTCATGGCCGACAGCTTCAAGATCGACTTTCAGGCCCATGGCAAGGCCGAGGGTGGTGATCTCATCGTCTTCGTTGGAGAGGACCTCAAGCCGACCCCGACCGTCGCCAGGCAGATCGGCGCGAAGGCGGTCGATCTCATCGCCAGGGCTGCGGCTGCCGAGAATTTCAAGGGCAAGGCCAAGTCGTCCATGTCCATCGTGGTGCCCTCGGGCCTTGCCGTCGACAGGCTCATCGTGATCGGGGTCGGAGGCGAGAAGGACCGGGTTGCCCCGGACTGGGTCCAGACGGGTGGCCTGATCGCCGGGAAGGTCAACGGAAAGTCGACGACCGCGGTGCTGGACCTGCCGGGAATCGACGTCACGCCGGAGGCCGTCGCCGATATCGCGCTCGGCGTCCAGCTGCGCCGCTACAGCTTCGACCGCTACAAGACCAAGAAGGACAATGACGAGGCCAAGGCGGGCGGCCGCCTGACCCTCAGCGTCGCGGACCCGGCCGCCGTCAAGAAGATCTACAAGGCCCATGAAGGCGTCCTGCAGGGCGTCGTCATCGCCCGGGACCTCGTCAACGAGCCGCCGAACGTGCTCGGGCCGCAGGAATTCGCCGCCAAGGCCGAAGCCCTGGCCAAGCTGGGGGTGGAGGTCGAGATCCTCGACGACAAGGCCATGCGCAAGCTCGGCATGCGGGCACTTCTCGGCGTGGCGCAGGGGTCCACGCGCGGCGGGCGCGTGGCCATCATGCGCTGGAACGGCGGCAAGGCCTCGGACAAGCCCGTCGCCTTCATCGGCAAGGGCGTCGTGTTCGACTCGGGCGGCATCTCGATCAAGCCGGGAGCCGGCATGGAGGACATGAAGGGCGACATGGCGGGCGCCGCCTGCGTGGTCGGCCTCATGCATGCCCTCGCCAGCCGCAAGGCGAAGGCCAACGTGGTCGGCGCCATCGGACTCGTCGAGAACATGCCGGACGGCAACGCCCAGCGCCCCGGCGACATCGTCACCACCATGTCGGGCCAGACCATCGAGATCATCAACACCGATGCCGAAGGCCGCCTCGTGCTCGCCGATGTGCTCTGGTACGTGCAGGATCGGTTCAAGCCCAAGTTCATGATCGATCTCGCGACCCTTACAGGCGCGATCCTGGTGGCGCTGGCGCAGGAATATGCGGGTCTCTTCTCGAACAACGATGAACTGGCCGAGCGCATCACGGCCGCCGGCAAGGCGACGGGCGAACGGGTCTGGCGCATGCCGCTCGGGCCGGAATTCGACAAGATGATCGAATCCAAGTTCGCCGACATGAAGAACTCGGCGGGCCGCTACGGCGGTTCGAGCACGGCGGCGGCGCTGCTCCAGCGCTTCGTCAACGACGTGCCCTGGGCCCATCTCGACATCGCGGGCACCGCCATGGGCTCGCCGCAGAACGAGATCAACAAGGGTTGGAGCTCGGGCTGGGGCGTGCGCCTCCTCGACCGCCTCGTGCGCGACCACTACGAGGGTTGAGGATGAGGACGAAAAGGATCTCGCGGCGCCAGCAGGCATTGCCCGCCGGAGCCCTATGTAGGTGCCGATGACCGAGATCCTTTTCTACCATCTCCAGCAGCAGCCCCTCGAGGCCGTGCTGCCCACGCTCCTTCAGAAGACGCTGGAGAGGGGCTGGCGCGCGGTCGTCCAGGTGACGACGGAAGAGCGCATGGCCGCTCTCGACGACCATCTCTGGACCTTCACCGACGAAAGCTTCCTGCCGCACGGCACAGACCGCGAGGCCCATGCGGCGGATCAGCCGGTCCTCATCACCCTGAGCGCCGACAATCCCAACGGCGCCTCGATCCGCTTCCTGGTGGAAGGGGCCGATCTGCCGGAGGACATCTCCGCCTATGAGCGGCTGGCGATCCTGTTCGACGGCACCGACGTGCAGGCCCTGGCCATCGCGCGCGACCAGTGGCGCGTCGTGAAGGCGGGCGGCCACGACGCGACCTATTGGCAGCAGGACGAGCGCGGGCGCTGGCAGCGCAAGGCATGAAACTTGGAACAGAGACCCAGCGCTCCAGTTTCAGGAGGGCCATAAAGGATGTCCCGATGACCCGCGCCTTGCGCCTTCCGCTCTATGCCGCCCTTTGCCTGTCGCTCGCCGCGCCCTTGGCGGCCGGGGCGCAGGAACAGCACGGAAACCGGGAGCAGCCCGCCGAGCGGCAGGAGGCATCCCGGCCCCGTTCCGAGAGCCAGCAGCGCCTGCCGCCGGAATCGGTGACGCGGCACACCCTGCAACTGCCCGGGCGAACCCTTCAGTTCACCGCCACCGCCGGAAGCCTGACCCTCACCGATCAGCAGGGTACGCCGCAGGCGGAAATCGGATTCGTGGCCTATACCCGCGACGATGCCGACCCGGCGAGCCGGCCGGTGACCTTCGCAGTGAACGGAGGGCCGGGGGCTTCCTCGGCCTATCTGCATCTTCTCGCCATCGGCCCCTGGCTCCTGCCCCTCGACGGCCCCGCCATCAGCCCCTCGGCTCCGCCGGTGGTGGCGCCCAATGCGGACACGTGGCTCGATTTCACCGACCTCGTGTTCATCGATCCCCCGGGGACCGGCTACAGCCGCGTGATCGGCGGAGATCAGGTGCGGGAGCGCTTCTACTCGGTCCAGGGCGACATCGAGGGGCTCGCCGCCTTCGTCATGCGCTGGCTGAAGGAGAAGAACCGGCTCCAGTCGCCGAAATTCTTCACGGGCGAAAGCTATGGCGGCTTCCGCGGTCCGCTGCTGGCGCAGAAGCTCCAGAGCGACCAGGGCGTCGGCTTCAGGGGCATGGTTCTCATCTCGCCCGTCCTCGATTTCGACTGGCTCGACCGGGGGGCTGGCGCGCCCTGGGCCCATGCGGCCCTGCTCCCCTCTCTCGCGGCGACATCCCTGTCGCGAACGGGTCCCGTCTCGCGCGAACGGCTCCAGGACGTCGAGCGCTATGCCTCGGGCGAGTACCTGACCGATCTGATGCGGGGCCTCCAGGACAAGGAGGCGGTGGAGCGCATCAGCAGCCGGGTGGCCGAGTTGGGAGGGTTGGATCCCGAACTCGTCCGGCGCCTCTCCGGGCGCATCGACATGCGTATGATCCAACGGGAACTGAGGCGCGGTTCGTCCGAGGTCGTCAGCGCCTACGACACGAATGTGGCGGCCGCCGATCCCAATCCGAGCGCCTATGTGTCCCGTTTCGAGGATCCGGTTCTCGATGCCGTTACGGCGCCCCTGTCGAGCGCCATCATCGATCACCTGACCCGCACCCTGAACTACAAGGCCGAGGGGCGTTACAACCTTCTCAACGGGTCCGTGAGCGGGGGCTGGCGTTGGGGAAACAGCCGCAGCGGCCCCGAGAACCTCGAGGAACTGCGGCAGGCGCTGGCGCTCGACGGCAAGCTGCGGGTGCTCGTCGCCCACGGCTTCACCGACCTTGTGACGCCCTATTACGCCTCGCAGCTCCTCCTGAACCAGATTCCGGCTCTTGGTCCCCAGCCGCGTGTGGCTCTCAAGGTTTACGAGGGCGGCCACATGTTCTATTCGCGGCAAGCGTCGCGGCAGGCTCTCAGAAACGATGCGCAGAGGCTTTACGAGGAAGCCCTGCAGGCGAGGGCCGCCGATAACGGGGATTGATGTTCATGCGTGTTAAGGTTCTCTCGACCCTGGCTCTCGCGGCGCTGGGGCTGGCCGCCTGCAACAGCACCCGGTCCGCGCCGCCGCCAGTCGCCGCCGCTCCGGCTCCGGCCGCCATGGCGATGGCCCCGATGGGACCTTCCATCGATGGGCCCGTCCTCGGTCCCGATGGGCGCTGCACCGGACCCGCACCGGCGGGCGCCACGGCTATCGAGCCCGGAATCACGGAATGCGATCTCGTCCGCCTCAAGGGCAAGCCCGCCACGGACGTTCTCGTCGGCGAGAGCGGCAAGGGGCAGCGGGAGGTGCAGGTGCTCTATTCCGAGCCCGGCGGCCGGGAGCTGTATTTCTTCGTCAACAACAAGCTCGACCGGGTCGTGAAGTAAGCGTCAGGCGCTCCCGCGGGAGGGCGCCTGTCCTTTCAGCCGGCCGCGGACCGGCAGCAATCCAATCAGGGTCAGCAGGGCGAAGCCTGCGCCCGCCATGAACGTGCCTTGCGGCCCCACGGCATCCCAGAGCGCGCCCGCGATGACGCTGGCGAGCAGCAGCGCGATTCCGGTGACGAGGTTGAACATCCCGAAGGCGGTCCCCCGCAGCTCGGGCGGAGCCGTGTCGGCCACCAGGGTCGCCAGCAATCCCTGCGTGAAGCCCATATGCGCCCCCCAGAGAACCACACCGAGCGCGATTCCCGGAAGGCCGGGCGCGAAGGCGAGGGCGAGATCGGCGGCAAGGAGCAGGCCTAAGCCCAGGGTGAGGATCGTCACCCGGTCGACCCGGTCGGACAGCACGCCCGCCGGATAGGCCGAGAGGGCATAGACCACGTTCATGATCACCAGCACGATGGGAACCAGCGCCACAGGAACGCCGGCCGATTGCGCGCGCAGGATCAGGAAGGCCTCGCTGAACCGCGCCAGTGTGAACACCGTCGCAACGGCCACGACCCACCAGTAGGTACCGCCGAGCCGTGCGAGTTCGACCCTGCTCAGCGGCATGCGGACCCGGCGCAGGTGCTCCGGCCGTTCGGGCTCCCTCACGGCGAAGAGGATCAGCGCGAAGGACAGGAAGGCTGGAATCACGGCGACCCAGAACACAGCCGTGAAATGGTTGCCCGTCAGCCACATGAGGCCGATGGCGAGGAACGGGCCGAGGAAAGCCCCGACCGTATCGAGCGATTGGCGCAGCCCGAAGCTCGCGCCGCGCAGGTGCGCCGGGCTGATATCGGCCACCAGCCCATCCCGCGGCGCGCCCCGGATGCCCTTGCCGATGCGGTCGACGAAACGCGCGGCCACGAGCCAGCCGACATCGGGAGCGAGCGGAAAGACCGGCTTCGTGAAGGCCGCGAGGCCATAACCCAGGGCCGCGAGGAGCTTGCGCTTGCCGAGCCAGTCGCTCAGCGCGCCGGAAAAGACCTTGGTGATGGAGGCCGTCGCCTCCGCGACGCCTTCGATGATGCCGACGGTGAGCGCCGATGTGCCGAGCGCCGTCACGAGATAGATGGGCAGCAGCGCATGGATCATCTCGGACGAGACGTCCATCAGGAGTGACACGAAGCCGAGTGCCCAGACGCTGGAGGGTATGTCGCGCCAGGACACCGGAGGCTTCGGCTTCTTTCCGGCGTCATCGGACATCGTTTTCAGGCTCCTGCGGCTTCGATCTCGCCGCTGACCGTCAGCCATTCCTCTTCGACGGACGCGAGCGTGGAGGCGGCTTCCGCGCGCATCTTCGCCAATTCGCTCGCTTTCGCCGGATCCTTCTGGAAGGCGGTGCCGTCGGCGAGCGCCGCGTCCACCTTGCCGATCACCTCCGTGAGCTTCTCGATGCGGGCCTCGAGAGCCTCCAGCTTCTTGCGCAAGGGAGCAAGCGCGACCCGCCGTTCGGCGGCGGCGCGGCGCTCGTCGACCTTGGACGAGCCCGTGGCCTGCGGCTTCTCCTGCCGCTTGCCCGGGTCGAGGTCTCCCGACAGCACGAGTTGACGGTAATCGTCCATGTCGCCGTCGAAGGGCTTCACGGTCCCATTGTTCACCAGCCAGAGCCGATCGGCGCAGGCCTCGATGAGGAAGCGGTCGTGGCTCACCAGAACCACGGCGCCGGTATAGTCGTTGATCGCCTCCATCAGGGCCGTGCGGCTGTCGATGTCGAGATGGTTGGTCGGCTCGTCGAGGATGAGCAGGTGAGGGCCTTCGAAGGCGGCGAGCCCCATCAGCAGGCGCGCCTTCTCGCCGCCCGAGAGCGCCGAGACGGGCGTATCCGCCTTCGCCCCCGGAAACCCGATCTGGGCCGCGCGGGCGCGGATCTTCGCAACGGGCGCATCGGGCATGCGCTCCGCCACGTGATCGTAGGCGGTGGCCTTCGGGTTCAGCTCGTCGAGCTGGTGCTGCGCGAAATAGGCCACGTCCATCTTGGTCGGGTGGCGCACCTCGCCCATGACCGGATCGAGCCGCCCGCCGATGAGCTTGCAGAAGGTCGATTTGCCGTTGCCGTTGGAGCCCAGGAGCGCGATTCGGTCGTCCGGCGAGATCGTCAGGTTGAGCCTGTCGAGGATGATCCGCTCGCCGTAGCCGGCGGCGGCGCTCTCGACGGTCACCAGGGGCGGCGCAGCCGGGCGCTCGGGTCCCGGCAGGTTGAAGGGCATCACATCGTCCTCGACGATGGTGGCGATGGGTTCGAGCTTCGCCAGCCGCTTGACGCGGGACTGGGCCTGGCGGGCCTTCGAGGCCTTGGCCTTGAAGCGGTCGACGAAGGCCTGGAGATGCTTGCGCTCGGCTTCCTGCTTGGCCTGCATCTTGGCGGTCAGCTCGCGCTTCTCGGCATATTGCTTCGCGAAGGACGTGTAGCCGCCGCGATAGATCGTCAGCTTCGCCCGGTCGAGATGCAGGATGTGATTGACGCAGGTGTCGAGCAGGTCGCGGTCGTGGCTGATGATGAGGACCGTGTGCGGGTAGCGCGACAGGTAGTCGTAAAGCCAGAGCGTGCCTTCGAGGTCGAGATAGTTGGTCGGCTCGTCGAGGAGCAGCAGGTCGGGCTCGGTGAACAGCACGGAGGCGAGCGCGACGCGCATCCGCCAGCCGCCGGAGAAATCGGAGCAGGGCCGGTTCTGCGCCTCGGCGTCGAAGCCGAGGCCGTGAAGGATCGAGGCCGCCCGAGCCGGGGCCGAGTGGGCGCCGATATCCGTCAGCCGCATCTCGATTTCGGCCCGGCGATAGCCCTCCGCCGTCTCGGCTTCGGCCAGGAGCGCCGTGCGCTCCTTGTCGGCGGCCAGCACCACCTCCAGCAGGGTCTCGGGACCGCCGGGCGCTTCCTGGGCGACCGCGCCGATGCGTACGCCCCGGGGCAGGGAGACGCTGCCGCTTTCCAGGGACAGCTCGCCCTGAACGATCCGGAAGAGGGTGGTCTTGCCCGCGCCGTTGCGCCCGACGAGCCCGACCTTGCTGCCGGTGGGCAGGTTGAAGGAGGCATGGTCGAGAATCAGCCGGTCGCCGATGCGGTAGGTCAGGTCGTTCGCGTGGATCATGCCGCCTTTTGGCCTGTGGAAACAGCTCTGGCAAGGTGTTTGGGATCAGCTCCGCCCGACCCGCCCGCTCCGTGCGGACAGCCGACTTCCCTTGTGTCCACACGGGATTCTGCCCGATGCTGGACCTGTGCTATGAATGAGATAAAGAATTGCCCAGTAAAAGGGGGAGCAAATGGCTCGTCTCGCCGGGGTTCTGCTGTTCAAAGGGCTGAATATCGATCTTGCACCTTTTGAGGCGCGGGCCAATTGGCGTCGTTTCGATCCGGAAGAGGTGCTCGTCGACTTCGACGAGCTCTCCACGGACGTCTATTTCCTCCTGTCGGGCGAGGTGCGCGTCCTCATGCGCACGGCCTCCGGAAAGGAGGTCATTCTCGACGAACTGAAGTCCGGCGAACTCTTCGGCGAACTGGCCGCCATGGACGGCATCAAGCGATCCGCCAACGTCACGGCGCTCACGCGGGGAGAGGCCTGCGTCATGCCGTCGTCCGTTTTCCGCGAGATCGTCTTTTCCCAGAAGGAGGTCGCGGAGCGCCTCTTCTGTCTCATGTCGTCCCGCATCCGCGAGCTGAATGCCCGCTTCATGGAGCAGACCGTCCTGGACCTCAGGCACAGGCTCTATTCGGAGTTGCTGCGTCTTTCGACGCCGCGCGGCGAGCGGGTCGGCGAGAGGGTGATCACGCCGCCTCCCTTCCACCACATCATGGCGGCCCGCATCGGGTGCCGCCGCGAACAGGTAACGCGGGAATTCACGATGATGACCCAGGAGGGGCTGATCGAGCGCACGAGAGGCGCCCTGATCCTTCGCCAGCCCGACGTGCTGAAGGCCCGCGTGGCCGAGGCCCTGCAGACGGACAGCTAGGGCATCGAACGCAAAAGTGGGAACCGGTTTTGCGTGAAAAGATGCGCTGAATCGAAACCTTGAAGTATCGGACGTGTGTTCGGATTCACGTCCGATGGTTTAGCGCTTGTCGGCGCCTGGCCCGTAGGCCGCGAAGAACACCCGCATGGCGTTCTCCACATTCGTCTTGATCTCGTCCTCGGTCGGGGCGCCGCCCACGGCGAAGAGCATGCGCTTCATCAGGTCCGACCCGCAGAGATCGAGGAAGTGCTGGGCCGCGACCTTCGTGTCCGGGATGGAAAGGCGGCCGGCCTCGACCTGGCTGTCCAGATAGGCCTTGAGCCGCTCGATGCCGCGGCAGGGGCCCGCCTCGAAGAAGGCCTGACCCAGGCGCGGAAACTTTTCGGCCGCGCCGATCACCATGCGGATGGAGGAAATGTGTTCCGGGCGCCCGAGGCGGCGCAGGAAGCTCTGGCCGAGTTCGGTCAGGACCGCCCGCACATCGGGCTCATTGGGGTCGAGCTTGAACAGGACTTCGGCCAAGCCCCGCTTTTCCTCGGTCGTCAGAGCCTCGAACAGGCTCTCCTTGCTGTCGAAATAGACATAGAGAGTGCCCTTGGAGACGCCCGCAACCTTGGCGATCTCGCCCATGCTCGCGCCGTCGAAGCCACGCGCCAGGAAGACATGACGGGCTCCTTCCAGGATCTGGCGGCGCTTGGCGCTCTCCGGTCCCTCGTCCGTCGGGCAGGGGAAGCTCTCTGCGGCTGGGCGAGCGATATGCTTCAGGTCGCTCATGTGCGTTTTGTCACCTCGCGGCTATTGACCGAACCGTTCGGTCAAATCATATATGGCAAGCAATCATTATAGATCAAGGCCGTACAAATAGATCGAACCCATCGGGTTTGAACGGGTTAAGTCGGCTTGCAGAGGTTTGAAATGGCTTATCGGGAAGAATTTGCTCAAGGCGGAACGGCCGAAGGCGCACCTGCCATGGAGAGCAAGCCGGCCGAGGCAAGGCAGGCGCCTGCGACGCACGACGTCCCCGACAGCGCACATAACGGGGCGGGCGAGCCTGCGCCTCAGAAGAAGGCAAAGTCACGCAAGCGGCCCGTGATCCTGGCCATCCTCCTGGCTGCGCTCGGGTTCGGCGGCTACGAGGGGTACCATTGGTGGACCGACGGGCGGTTCATGGTCTCGACCGACGACGCCTATGTGCAGGCCGACATCACCATCCTGTCGGCCAAGATCTCGGGCTACGTGGGTTCCGTCGCCGTCTCGAACAATCAGAGCGTCAAGGCCGGCGACCTGATCGCCAAGATCGACGAGGGCGACTACAAGCTGGCCCTGCAATCGGCCAAGGACAAGCTCGCCACCCAGCAGAGCACCATCACGCGCATCGGGCGCCAGATCGAGGCGGGTCGCGCCTCCGCGGTCCAGGCCGAGGCGCAGGTCGCCGGCGTCAAGGCGGAGGCCGAGCGCGCCGAGAGCGACTATGCCCGCCAGCAGCAACTCGCCCGCTCCGACTTCACCAGCCGTGCCGCGCTGGAGAACGCCAAGGCAGCCCGCGACCGGGCGGTGGCGAATGTGCAGAGCGCCCAGGCGGCCCTTGCGGCCGCCCAGGCGAACGTGGATGTCCTGACGGCTCAGCAGCACGAAGGGCAGCGCGTCGCGGCCGAGCTGCAGACAGCCGTCGAGAAGGCGGAGCGCGACCTGTCCTTCACGGAGATTCGCGCGCCGGCGGACGGCGTCATCGGCAACAAGGCCATCGAGGTCGGGACCTTCGTGCAGCCCGGCGCCCGTCTGGCGGCTCTCGTTCCGCTGGGCAGCGTCCATGTGGATGCCAACTTCAAGGAGACGCAGCTCGCCTCCGTGAAGCCCGGGCAGAAGGTGCATATCGAGGTCGATGCCTATCCGGATACCGCCATCGTCGGAACCGTCGAGAGCGTGTCGCCCGCGTCCGGGTCCGTGTTCAGCCTGCTGCCGCCCGAGAATGCCACGGGCAACTTCACGAAGATCGTCCAGCGCGTGCCCGTGCGTGTCGCGGTCAGCCCGGAGATCGCGCTGCAGGGAATCCTGCGTCCCGGCCTGTCGGTCGTGGCCAAGGTCGATACGCGCACCGAGGCCGAGCCCTCGAAGACGGCCAGCATCAAAGAGTAAGGAACCATGGCTGCCACAGCCGCCATCGCGAACAGGCCTTCCGGCGCCATGCCGGCCGCAAAGCCTGCGCAGGTCAGCCCGCGCAGGACCTTCGCGTTCTTCTGCATGGTCTTCGGCATGTTCATGGCGATTCTGGACATCCAGATCGTCTCGGCCTCGCTTGCCGAAATTCAGGCGGGTCTCTCCGCGTCCTCGGATGAAATCTCCTGGGTTCAGACGAGCTATCTGATCGCGGAAGTGATCATGATTCCGCTCTCAGGCATGCTCTCGCGCGTGCTCTCCACCCGCTGGATGTTCGTCATCTCCGCGGGCGGATTCACGCTCATGAGCTTCATGTGCGCGACAGCGACCAATATCGACCAGATGATCATCTACCGCGCGCTGCAGGGCTTCATCGGCGGCGGCATGATCCCGACCGTGTTCGCGTCCGCCTTCACGGTCTTTCCGCCGGAGAAGCGGCCGGTGATCTCGCCGATCATCGGTCTGGTGGCGACGCTCGCGCCCACCATCGGCCCGACGCTCGGCGGCTATCTCACGGACCTGTTCTCCTGGCACTGGCTCTTCCTCGTGAACATCGTGCCCGGTATCCTCGTGACTGTTTCCACCTATATCCTGGTCGATTTCGACGAGCCGAACCTTGACCTGTTCAAGAGCTTCGACTGGGCTGGCCTCGGCTTCATGGCGGCCTTCCTCGGCAGCCTGGAATACGTGCTGGAGGAGGGGCCGAACAACGACTGGTTCCAGGACAAGGCAGTGCTGATCCTGACAATCGTCTGCGTTGTCGGGGCTGTGGGCTTCTTCTACCGGGCGTTCACGGCGGAGCATCCCATCGTCGACCTGCGGGCTTTTGCCGACCGCAACTTCCTCGCGGGCTCGTCCTTCAGCTTCGTCATGGGCATCGGCCTCTATGGCCTGACCTATATCTACCCGGTCTATCTCGCACGGGTGAGGGGATATTCCTCGCTCCAGATCGGCGAGACCATGTTCGTGTCCGGCGCGACCATGTTCCTGATGGCACCGGTGGCGGGCTTCCTGTCGCGCAAGATGGATCCGCGCGTCATGATGGGCATCGGCTTCGCCGCCTTCGCGTTCGGCACGTTGATGATGAGCAGCCTGACCAAGGACTGGGACTTCTGGGAGTTGTTCGTGCCCCAGATCTTCCGCGGCGTCGGCCTGATGATCTGCATGGTGCCGATCAACAACATCGCCCTCGGCACGCTGCCGCCCGAGCGGATCAAGAATGCGTCAGGCCTCTACAACCTGACCCGCAACCTCGGCGGGGCGGTGGGGCTGGCGCTGATCAACACCATCCTCAACGACCGCATGGACCTCCATCTCCAGCGGTTGCGGGAGAGCGTGACCTGGAGCCGCTCGACCGCCGTCGAGACCCTCAACAACATGACGATGAGGTTCCACGATCTCGGCTCCGATGCGTCTCGGGCCGCGATCAAGACCATGTCGAACATCGTCCGGCGGGAGGCGACGGTGATGTCCTTCTCGGACGTCTTCCTGCTCCTGACGGTCCTGTTCCTGGGGCTGATCCTGGCCCTGCCGTTCATCAAGAAGCCCCGTGAGGCCCCTGCGGCCGGTGGCGGCGGTCACTGAAGCCGAAAAGCGGTTGAGGCCCGGCTGACGGCCGGGCCTTCCATGGGCAGAACAACCGGCTGTCGAAATCGTCCCGAATCCCGGGAAGTGGCCGTTGCCGGGATGCCGGCTGTTCCAGCGGTTGGGCGGCCTTAAGCCTCGCGCGAAACCCGGCCTCGGTCGACGTCGATTTCCACGCGATGCTGCTCCTCCGGAGAGGCAGGTTCCGGCCAGAGCGCCCGGATGCTGTCCGGCAGGGCGTGGCGTACCTTCCTGAGCTGACCCTCGGGGATGTGACGGGTCAGAACCCCGAAAACGGCCTGGGCGGCCTCGCCCGGATCGATGGGGCGGGTTCCGCTGAGGCTTGCGGCAATCTGCTCGAGGAAGTCGTCGAGGGAGCGATACCGCTCCGGTTCGCGCCCGGGGCTCCACTGGTCGTAATAGAGCCCGCGCACGAGGAGTGGCAGTTCCGCACCGAGATGGGCCCCAAGCTCCATTGGGATCCGATCCCGCACCGTCCGCAGGACCGCGCCCAGCACATGCCAGGCGACCTGCCTGTCGGTGCCGAGCGTCTCCATGATATCCTTGAGCCAGCTGTGGGTGGTCTGCAGGGTCTTGTCAAAGACATCGAGGCCGGTTGCACTCATAGCGCACCTCCTGGTCTTCGCTGGTGTCGCCCCCGTACGAGTTTAGGCCGCGGATGACCCCACTGCCTAAGGCTTGGCACTGGAATTGGGGTTCCGCCTATGGGCGAGCGTCTGGCCCTTCGGGCCTTTCGAGCCGCCCCATCCTTCCGCGTTCTGAACGGAGCTGCCGCCCATATGGCTCGGCGAGTGGACCTTCGGAATGCCGCTGGCGGCCGGGGCGTGCTTGACTGCGGCGTGCTTGGCGTCGGGTTTGTCGGGCATCTGGAAACTCCCTCTGCCGATGCTCCCGGAACGGCGAAGTCCGGCCGTTGTTCCGTCCTTTCGTGTCAGAAGAAGCCGCGTCGTGTGGGTGAACGGCACGCCCGTGGAGCGGGGCTGGAGGTCTCTTCGCCTCGTCCATTGCGGCGTGCCGTTCGAGGGGTGTTCCTGATCACGCTGAACCGGTTTTATCAGGAACGGTCGGTATGGGTTTCGACGCTCACCACCACCGACATGCCGGGGGCGAGCCGCTCCGCGAGGTCCTGCCCGGGATCGATGGAGATGCGCACGGGAAGGCGTTGCGCCACCTTCGTGAAGTTGCCGGTGGCATTGTCCGCCTTGAGCACGCTGAATTCCGAGCCGGCCGCCGGCGAGAACCGTTCGATACGCCCCGTCAGGGTGGCGTGCTCGAGCGCATCGACCGTGAAGGTGACGGTCTGACCGACTTTCATGCCGGCGAGCTGGGTTTCCTTGAAATTCGCCGTGACCCAGATCTTCTCGGGCACGAGGGCCAGGAGCTGCGTGCCTGCAGAGACGTATTGCCCGACCCGAGCTCCGATCTCTCCGAGGCGCCCGTCCTGCGGGGCAACGATCCGGGTGTTCTGCAGGTCGATTTCGGCGAGGTGAACGAGCGCTTCCGCGCCCTCGACGGCAGCCTCGAGCGACTGGCGGGTCACCATCGTGGACGCAAGGTCCTGGCGCGAGACTTCCAGGGCGGCCTGCGCCTGGCTCAGGGCCGCCTTGGCCTGATCATGGGCGGCGCGGCTCTGATCCGCCTCCTTCTGGGTCGTCACGCCGCGCTCCAGCAGCGGCGCGATCCGCTCCCAGTTGGCCTCCGCGGCCTTCAGAACCGCCGTGGCGCTGTCGACCTGGGCCTGACTCGCCTTGATCCGGGCCTCGTCCGAGCGGCGCTTCTGCTCGGAATTGGCGAGCGCTGCCTTCTGGCTGGCCAGGGTCGCCTTGGCCTGTTCCAGCTTCTGCTCGTAGATTCGGTCGTCGATCTTCGCCAGCAGCTGCCCGGCCTTGACCTTCTGGAAGTCCTGCACGGCGACCTCGGCGATATAGCCCGCCAGCTGCGGGCTGATGACCGTGACCTGCCCGCGCACATAGGCGTTTTCGGTGGTTTCCACCGACGAGGTGAACGGCGGCAGGCGCCACGCGTACAGAACCAGAATGATTCCGGCGATGCCGACCACGATGGCGGCGGCAGTGGCGGTGGAACGGAGAAACTTGAGCATGGCGATGAGGCAATACGGATGTTAGCCGATGGCAGGTTGAGGGACAGGTGCGAACCGCTGCCCGATGGCCGCGACCGCAACATGGATGAGGAGCGCCGCGAGCGCCGCGGCGGACAGGAGAGCGATGATCAGAAAGGCGTCGTTATAGGCCAGGACATAGGCCTCCCGCGTCGCCTGCTGGCTGAGCAGCGCCAGCCCTTCGGCATTCAGGATGGTCTTGTCCGTCAGCACGCGGCCATAGGCGCCGGCGAGCTGGCTCACGCGCTGGGCGACGATCGGATCCGTCAGGGCGATGTGCTCCACCAGCGCATGCGAGTGGAACTTCTCGCGCCACGTGACGAACGTGCCGATCAGGGCGGAGCCGAGCGTTCCGCCGAGGCTTTGCGTCGCCAGGAACACGATGAAGAAGCTCAGGATGTAGTTCGGCCCCTTCTTCAGAGCCGACAGCATGCCCGCCGCCAGCGAAGGCGGCAGGAACAGCGTGCCGGCCGCCGCGATCAGGGCCTGGCTGACATACATCTCTGCCGGGCGTGTCAGATTGGTCGCCTGGCTGTCCATGTAGGCGCCGACCGTGAGGAAGGCGAGGGCGACCATATGGATCGCCGGCTCGCGGCCGGGCTTGATGACAGCCGCGCAGGCCCATCCGCCGGCCAGGCTTCCGGCGAGAATGACCCAGGCCAGCGTGCTCATCTGGTCGTTCTGAAGACCAAGGGCCTGAAAGAATGCGAAGGCGCCGCTCATCTGCTCCGTCAGCGCGATGCGGAACAGCAGCAGTACGCCCGCCATGTGCAGGATGTGCTTGCTGGCGAGCCACCGGAAGTCGAGAAACGGACTCTCGCGGTTGAGCTCGATCACGACGGCAACGGTCTGCGCGGCGACCGCACAGGCGAACATGATCCCGAGCCACGGAACTTCGAACCACCAGTAGAACCGTCCGACGGTCAGGCCCATGGCGGCCAGTCCGAACCCGACCGCGATGAAGAGATAGCTGACGACATCAAGCCAGTGGATGACCTTGGCCCGGGGAGGGGCCGTGAGCGGCAGCAGGTAGACGCCCGGAAACGCCATCATGGCGATGGCGATCTCGAACAGGTACAGGCCGTGCCATTGCCCGATCTGCAGGAGATAGGGGGCGATCAGCCGGGCCACCGGAGCCCCGAGAGCCGTGTTCGTCATCGCGAGGCTGAGGCCGACGGTCATCTTCTTCGCCTGGGGGAAAGGCTCGAGCATGTAGAAGAAGCCGAGCGTCGACATGGGCGCCGCAACGATTCCGCTGAAGAAGCGGACGATCAGCGCCGACTGCATGTCGCTCACCAGGAGATGCAGCGCCGAAACGAGCACGAAGGCCAGGATGCCCAGCTCCGCGAAGCTGCGCAGGCCGTACTGCGTCCGGACCTTGACCAGGATCAGCGACAGGCTGACGTTCGGCGCCAGATAGGCGGCCACCAGCCACATCGATTCATTCGTCGTCGCCCCGAGAGAGCCCTGGATCTGCGGCAGGTTCGCGGAGATCAGGTTCATCCCGAGCCCCTGCGTCAGGGCGAGGAGGACCGAAGTCATCACGTAAAGCGCGGCGCGGCGCAGGGGCATGGGGGCAGGCGCCGCCGGAGGGCTGGGCGGCGCCTGCGGCTCCCGGCGCTCCGGCGGTTCCGAAGGGGTCTCGACCTCGGAGCCGCCGGATGCGGGACGCGTGGCGTCTGTCAGGACAGGGCTTGGCTGTTCGCTCACGGAAGGCGCACCGGAATCAGCTTGCGGCTTCGATGTTCAGCGAGATCGCCTGGAAGACGCGAATGGCCGCCTCCAGGTCGGCCTCGCTGACATTTCTCATCGCGCCTTTACGGAATTCCCTGACCAGCATGTCGACATGAGCGGCCTGTTCCTGCCCCGCCTCCGTCAGGGCGATCTGCTTGGCGCGCCTGTCTCCATCAACAGGCCTGCGCTCGGTCAGGCCCTGCTTCTCCAGGCCGTCGAGAAGGGGAACCAGCGAGGGTCCTTCGATGTCCAGCGCCTCGGCGAGCTCCGTCTGGGTCATGCAGTCCTTCTTGCCGAGATGGATCAACGTGCGTGCACGGGCCAGGGTCATGCCCTCCGCGCGGACGCGGGCGTCGAACAGGGTGCGCAGCCTGCGGCTGACCTTCCACATCTCGTCGAAGAACGTCGCCTTCGCAGTCATGACTCGGGATACCTTAGCGGGCGTATTGATAGGGATCTAATTATTTGACCGCTTCATACTCTGCTTCGACCCTGCTTTCAAGATCCTTTCGGGCCGATTTCACAGCCGGCACGGTCGATCCCGGCCTCGGTTAAAGCCGTTGAAACTGCGGTTTTAAATGGTTGTTCTCCAGGCCCGAACATCATAGCTTGCGCGCAGGTTTTTCCATTCAGGTCGAAGTGCCAGCATCTTGCCTCCTCCGCCCCGTCAATCCGCTTCCGTCGGCGCCGTGCGCCGGACCTTTGCCCCCTGGGCCGATCCGGACGCCAAACCGCTCATCCGCTTCGAGAACGTCAGGAAGCGCTTCGGTGAGGCGGTTGCCGTCGACGATCTGACGCTCGACATCTTCCAGGGCGAGTTTTTCTGCCTTCTCGGCCCCTCCGGCTGCGGCAAGACCACCCTCATGCGCATGCTGGCGGGATTCGAGATGCCGACCGAGGGGCGCATCACCCTGGCCGGGCAGGATCTCGCCGGCGTTCCGCCCTACCGGCGGCCCGTGAACATGATGTTCCAGTCCTACGCGCTCTTCCCGCATATGAGCGTGGAGAAGAACATCGCCTTCGGCCTGAAGCAGGATGGCCTGCCGAAGGACGAGATCGCCGCCCGTGTCGGCGAGATGCTGCGTCTCGTGCAGCTGGAGAAGCTGGCCAAGCGGTATCCCAGCCAGCTCTCCGGCGGCCAGCGCCAGCGCGTGGCGCTCGCCCGCGCGCTCGCCAAGAAACCGAAAGTGCTGCTGCTCGACGAGCCCCTCGGGGCCCTCGACAAGAAGCTCAGGGAGGAGACCCAGTTCGAGCTGATGGACATCCAGCACGAACTCGGCATGACCTTCGTGGTCGTCACCCACGACCAGGAGGAGGCGATGACCATGGCCGACCGCATCGCGGTCATGGACCATGGCCGGATCGTCCAGGTCGCGACCCCGGGCGAGATCTACGAGCAGCCGAAGACCCGCTTCATCGCGGAATTCGTCGGCGACGTGAATATCCTGGAAGGCCATGTGCTGGGCCAGGAGAACGGCCTCTGGCGCGTCAAGTCGCCATCCGCCGACGTGCCGCTGACCATCGACGATCCCGATGAGGTTCTGCATTCTGGCCAGGCGGTCGCGATTGCCGTTCGCCCCGAGAAGATGGTGATCCAGCGCGACGAGCCCGGTCCCGGCGCCATCAACGTGCTCACCGGCGAGGTGTGGGATATCGGCTATCTCGGCGATTGGACGGTCTACCGGGTGAAGCTCTCGACGGGCGAGATCCTGCGGATCACCCGTGCCAATGCGTCGCGGTTCGTCGAAAACCCGATCGACTGGGACGAGCAGGTCTATGTCACCTTCGCGCCGAACGCGGCCGTAATCCTGGCGGAATAGCCATGCGCGAACGCTCCTTCACGAGACGACTGGCTGCGGGGCTCGTGCCTGCCGTGCCTTATCTGTGGCTCGGCGTGTTCTTCCTCGTGCCGTTCCTCATCGTCCTCAAGATCAGCCTGTCGGATCCGGCCGTCGCGCAGCCGCCGTACAAGCCGGTCTTCGACTGGAGCGACATCATCGGCTTCTTCAGCCAGCTCGACCTGGAGAACTTCGAGACCCTCGTCGGCGACGATCTTTATTTCAGGGCAACGCTCTCCTCCGTGCGGATCGCCGCCCTGTCGACCCTTCTGCTGCTCCTCGTCGGCTTTCCCATAGCCTATGCGATGGCCCGTGCGCCCGAGCGTCACCGCGGCCTGCTGGTGGCCCTCGTCATCCTGCCGTTCTGGACGAGCTTCCTCATCCGCATCTACGCCTGGATCGCCATCCTCAAGCCCGAGGGGCTGCTGACCCAAGGGCTCATGAGCCTCGGCCTGATCTCCGAGCCCCTGTCCATCCTCAATACGGAAGCGGCGGTCTATATCGGCATCGTCTATGCCTATCTGCCCTTCATGGTGCTGCCGCTCTACGCGACCCTCGAGAAGATGGACGACACGCTTCTCGAGGCGGCGCTCGATCTCGGCTCGCCGCCATGGCGCTCCTTCTGGACCATCACGGTGCCGCTGGCCATGCCGGGCATCATCGCGGGGTCGCTCCTGTGCTTCATCCCGGCTGTGGGCGAGTTCGTGATTCCGGATCTCCTCGGCGGCTCCGAGACCCTGATGATCGGGCGACAGCTGTGGAGCGAGTTCTTCTCGAACCGCGACTGGCCCCTGGCTTCGGCGGTCGCGATCCTCCTGCTCATCATTCTCGTGGTGCCGATCGTGATCTATCGCGATGTCGAGGCGCGGCGCGTGGAGGCGGGATCATGACGCGGCGTCTGAGCCTCTTCAATGTGACGTCGCTCGTCCTCGGCTTCGCGTTCCTGTACCTGCCGATCCTGCTGCTGATGGTCTATTCCTTCAACGCCTCGCGCCTCGTCACGGTGTGGGGCGGCTTCTCGACCCAGTGGTACGGCGCGCTCTTCCGCAACGAGCCCCTCATGGAGGCGGCCTGGGTGACGCTGCGGATCGCGCTGCTCTCGGCCAGCGTCGCGACGGTCCTCGGCACCCTCGCGGCCTTGGCGCTGACCCGCTACGGGCGCTTTCCCGGCCGTACGCTGTTCACCGGCATGGTCTATGCCCCCATGGTCATGCCGGAGGTCATTACCGGCCTCTCGCTGCTCCTGTTCTTCGTGGCGATCGGCCTTGATCGCGGCTTCTGGACCATCACGCTGGCCCACACCACGCTCACCATGTGCTTCGTGACCGTCGTGGTCCAGTCGCGCCTCATGACCTTCGACCGCTCCCTGGAAGAGGCGGCGATGGACCTTGGAGCTCCGCCCCTGCGGACGTTCTTCACCGTGACGCTGCCCCTGATCGCTCCGTCCATCGTGGCGGGTTTTCTGCTCGCGTTCACCCTGTCGCTGGACGATCTCGTGGTTGCGAGCTTCAACACGGGACCGGGCGCCACCACGCTGCCGATCCGGATCTACAGTCAGGTGCGTCTCGGCCTGTCGCCCGAGATCAACGCCGCCTCGACCATTCTCATCGGCATCGTCGCGCTGGGCGTGATGGCGGCCACATTCGTGAGCAAGCGCTCGGCGCTTCGGTCTCGCCGCAGCATTCAGTGAGCGGAGGCCTGCGGTACCGGCGCATCGGCTGAAACGCGATCGCTGCCGAAGAGAGGCTTCGCGGCTCCGGAGCGCTCGATCAGCGCGCGGGCATTCGGCGTCACCACGACGTTATCCCACCCGCCGTCGATGTCGAAGCTGATGACGGGTGGCTTGTCGGCGGACGCGCTGGTCGAAGAGAGGCCCGCGTTCAGCTTGAGTGCGCGATCGACCAGCAGGACCTGACCCTGAAGGGTGGCCTGGAGGGTGGGGCTCGTGAGGCGGCCTTCGACGACCTCGCCGACGCCGTCCTTCACGACAAGCTGGGTCTGCGCCTCCGAGAACGGCGTGCGTCCGCCCTTCCAATTGAGGGAGGCGAGCAGCGGACGCTTCTCGACGCGTTGCAGCGCGTCGTCGAGGGCGATCCCGACGAGCTCGCCCTTCTGCACGGATATCGAGGAGCGGCCTTGTCCCCGGCGGACGATCTCGGCCGGTGTCTGGCCCAGGCCCTCGAACAGGAACTGGCCCTGAGCCCGCCCGGTGATCCATCGCGGCTCGCCGATCGCAGCCAGAAGGGGAGCCACGTCCACTTTGGCGAAGGTTCCCTGGCTCTTGAATTCGACCGCATCGCCGCCCTCGGCTACGGACAGGCGGCCCTTCAACGTGCCGCCATGAAACTCCGCCCGTCCGATGGACGCCTCGATCTGACCGGGCCTGACGAGCACGCTCGCGGCCATGTCTTCGAGGCGCAGGTGCTCGATCTGGGCCGTCGAAGCCGAGAGCCGCAGATCGAGATTGCCGCTGGTCGCATGGGCAAGGTCGATGGCTTCCTCGCTCCAGGCGCCGGACGAGGTGCGCGCCTGGAGGAAGGGACTGAACAGATCGGACAGGTCCAGCTTGTCGGCCGCGAGGGTGCCCGTGATCAGGGGGCGATCCATGTCGAGGCGGACCACCATCGTGCCTTCGAGCTTGTCCGCTCCGAGAGACAGGGCGACGGAGGGCCAGGTCAGGCGGCGGCGGTTCATCGAGAACTCGCCCTTGATCGACAGCGCCTGCACCAATGGCCCCAAGGGCAGCTCCATCCCGCTCCAGCGGACGAAATCACGGAGGGATGTCGCCTCGACCGTGCTCTCGCCCGTAATCTGGGGATCGTCGCCGATCAGGGCTTCTCCCGACATGCCGATGCGGCCGGACGGGACCGAGATGGCCAGGGAGAACGGGCTGAGGCGGTCAGCCGCCAGCAGGTCAGGGTATGCGGAAGCGTGCTCGATGGAAACGGTCTCGTCGCGCCAGCGGAAGGAGCCGGTCAGGTGCAGCGGCTTGTCCCGCCCCGACCATGCGGCCACGAGATCGATCTGGCCAAGGTCCGCGTCCTTCAGATCGGTCCAGCCGAGGGAGGACCCGGTCACGATCACGCGGTCCGCATAGGCAATGTCGGGCCTGCCTTTGAGGATTTCGGCCCAGTCGAGCGATTTCAGAGCCTGCAGGGAGCCCGTGATGCGCGCTCCGCTCAAGGCAATTTCGGAAAGATCGATGCGTCCGAAGAGCAGCGGCAGGAGGCGCAGTTCCCCCCGAAGGGTCGCATCCTCCGCCCTGAGAGTCTGGCCCGGGAGCTGGAGCGTCACGTCCTCGAATTTGACGCGGGGGACCGGCAGGAGCGCGAAGGTGCTGCGGCCTTCGATCCTGAAGTCGACCCCGTAGCGCTGCTTCATATGCTCGGTCACTGCGGTCGAGATGCTGTTGCCCGTAAGGGTCCAGGGCGCCGCCGCCGCTCCGAGTACGGCAAGCGCCAGCAACGCGATGAACAAAACGACGCGGCGAGACATGAGCAGAAACTACGAAACCTTGTGTCCCGCATCACAAGCGGTGGTGGAGGGCGGCCTGTCGGGCGAGACCGTGGCCGTGGTTTGTTTTCATATATCCATACGAAGGGATTGTCTAAATTGAGGCCAAGTTGCAGGGTGACCCTCGATCGCACCGAGGCGCTTGCGAACATGGTGAACGCAGGGTCACCAATAGACAAATGCCTCCGTCATGGTAAGGGGCGGTTTCGCTTCGAGGGTGATGCGAAGCACTCCAAGGCGCTTCTAAAGGGCAGGGAAATGCTCGGGAGAGGATTGAATGGATAAGGTTTACAGCGATGCGCGATCGGCGCTGGCTGGTCTGGTGAAGGATGGCATGACCATCATGGCCGGGGGATTTGGCCTGTGCGGCATCCCCGAGACGCTGATCGAGGCCATCCGTGATTCGGGGGCGAAGGACCTGACCTTCATCTCCAACAATGCGGGCGTGGACGGCGTCGGCCTCGGCCGTCTGCTGGAGACCCGCCAGATCAGGAAAATGATCTCCTCGTATGTGGGCGAGAACAAGCTGTTCGCCCAGCAATTCCTGTCGGGCGAGCTCGAACTCGAATTCAATCCGCAGGGGACCCTGGCCGAGCGCATCCGCGCCGGCGGCGCGGGCATTCCGGCCTTCTTCACCAAGACCGGCGTCGGCACCCTCATCGCCGAGGGCAAGGAGGTGCGCGAGTTCGACGGCGAGACATACGTCATGGAGCGCGGCCTCTTCGCGGATATCGCCGTGGTCCACGCCTTCAAGGGCGACACGGAAGGCAACCTCGTCTACCGCAAGACCGCCCGCAACTTTAACCCGGTGATGGCGACCGCCGCCAAGGTCACCATCGCCGAGGTCGAGCATCTGGTGCCGGCCGGCGAGATCGACCCCGATTGCATCCACACGCCGGGCATCTTCGTCAAGCGCATCGTGCACGTGGCGAACCCGGTCAAGCACATCGAACAGCGGACGACCCGCAAGCGTGAGGAGACAGTCTGATGGCCTGGACCCGTGAGCAGATGGCCGCCCGCGCGGCGAAGGAGCTGCGCGACGGCTATTACGTGAACCTCGGCATCGGCATCCCGACGCTCGTGTCGAACTTCATCCCCAAGGGCATGCGCGTGCAGCTGCAGTCGGAGAACGGCATGCTCGGCATGGGGCCTTTCCCGTACGAGGGCGAGGAGGATGCCGACCTCATCAATGCGGGCAAGCAGACGATCACCGAGCTGCCGACGACCAGCTACTTCTCCTCGGCCGATTCCTTCGGGATGATCCGCGGCGGCCACATCGACCTGTCGATCCTCGGCGCCATGCAGGTGGCCAAGAACGGGGACCTCGCCAACTGGATGATCCCCGGCAAGATGGTGAAGGGCATGGGCGGCGCCATGGATCTCGTGGCGGGCGTCAAGCGCGTCGTCGTGGTCATGGAGCATGTCGCCAAGGGCAAGGACGGCTCGGAGGATCCGAAGCTTCTCGATGCCTGCTCCCTGCCGCTGACCGGCGCGGGCGTGGTCGATCTGGTGATCACGGATCTGGGCGTCTTCGCCATTGACAAGAAGGGCGGCACCGGCATGACCCTGATCGAGCTGGCCGACGGCGTCACAGTGGACGAGATCAAGGCCAAGACCCAGGCCGGCTTCAAGGTCGCCCTGGATGGGAAGCAGCCGAACGCGGCTTGAGAGAACCGGCAGAACGAAGAAGCGGCCCGATCGGGCCGCTTTTTTCATGAGGGCGATGAACCAGGACTGCCGGGCGCGACTTGCGGCCGGGCCTCGGCGCTTCGGACCAGCTGGATCACCGGCAACAGCCCGACCAGGACGATGACGAGGGCGGCCAGCGAGCCGTCTTCGAAGGCGCCGCGCGAGGCGTGGCCATAGACCAGCGTCGCGAGGGTTTCCGTATTGAGGGGGCGCAGCAGCAGCGTCGCCGACAATTCCTTGATGCAGTCCACGAAGACGAGCAGCGCCGCGCTGGCGAGAGCCGGACGCAGGAGCGGGATCTGAATCCGCAGGACGAGTTCGCGGGGGCGCGCGCCCAGGATGCGGCCCGCATCCTCGAGGCCCGGCGACACCCGGTCGAGGCCGGCCGAGAGTGAGCCCGTTGCGATCGGCAGGAAGCGGATCACATAGGCGATGATGATCCCGGCGGCCGATCCCATGAGGATCAGCCCGACGCGTTCGCCCGTCAGGGCCCGCCAGAGGGAGCCCAGGCCCGTGTCGAGGGCCACGAGGGGCGTCAGCAACCCGAGCGCCAGGACGGTGCCGGGAATCGCGTAACCGATGCCGGAAATGCCGAGGGCTGCTTTCGTAAGGCGCATCCGAGCGAGGCGGGAGGCTGTCACCAGGACGATACCGAGGGCAAGGGTCGTGACCGTTGCAACGGCGGAAAGGCTGAGGGTCGTGAAAAGATGCGCCAGGAAAGTCGCATCGATCTGCTCCACGAGCCCGCGGCGGATCACCTCCCTGATCAGGAAACCAACCGGAAGCACGAAGCCCATGAGAACGGGCAGGGCGCAGAACACCGTCGCGAAAAGCCCCGCGCCGGTCGAGAGCCTCACCGGCTGCGTCGTGCGGGGCCGTCTCGTGGAGAGGGAGTAGCGCCGGTCGCGCCGCCCGCGGCGCTCGATCATGATCAGCAGGATCACGATGGCGAGCATCACGCAGGCGATCTGCGCCGCGCCCGCGAGACTGCCCCGGTTGAGCCACGTGGTGAAGACCGAGACCGTGAGCGTGCGCACGCCGAGATACTCGCTGGCGCCGATGTCGTTCAGGGCTTCGAGGAGTGCGAGCGACAGGCCGACCGCGAGGGCTGGGCGCGCAAGCGGGATCGCAATGACGCGAAAGAGCTTGAACCGGCTTGCTCCCAATGTCCGCGCCACTTCGATCATGCTGGCGCTCTGGGTCAGGAACATCGCCCGCGAGGCGATATAGACATAAGGGTAGAGCACGGCCGACATCACCAGGATGCAGCCGGGCACCGAACGGATCTCGGGAAACCAGTAATCGGCCCGGCTCGTCCAGCCCATGAGGCCGCGCAGGCTCATCTGGACCGGCCCCGCCGCATCGAAGACTTCGACGTAGATATAGGCCGTGATGTAGGCCGGAACGGCGAGCGGCAGGGGCAGAAGCCATGTCAGCACGTCGCGCCCGGGGAAGCGATGAGCCGTCACGAGCCAGGCGGCCCCGATCCCGGCCGTGCCGGTAAGCAGGGCGACGCCTCCGAGCAGCAGCCCCGTGTCCAGGAGAGCGGCCGGCAGCACGTCGGCAATGAGCTGTGCCCACAGGGTCGCTTCGCCCTGGACGGCGATGCGCAGGAGGCTGACCAGGGGCGCGAGCACGAGGATGGCCACGCCCAGCACCACCACCACGGACCAAAGCGGCGCTCCGTTGAAGGCGCGCCGCAGGGCCGTTGCGGAAAACCGTGACGATAAGGCGATGGCGCTCATGAAACCGATGCCTGAAAATGGAACGCTCCCGGATGTCCTCCGGGAGCGCGAGGTCTTTAGCGGTCGAAGCCGACCTTGTCGACGAGGGCGCTCGCCTTGGCGCGGTTCTTCGCCACGTCGGACAGGCTCATCGTGTCCATCTTCAGGTCGCCGAACGACTTCACGAGCGGGTTGATCTCGATGCCCTGGCGAACCGGATATTCGTAATTCACATCGGCGAAGACGCGCTGCGCCTCCGGTGTGACCATGTACTCCATCAGCTTCAAGGCGTTCTCGCGGTTCGGCGCGTTCTTGGCCATGACGATGCCCGACACGTTCACCTGCGTGCCGCCGTTCTTGAACGTCGGCAGGATGACGTGGATGGCTTCGGCCCATTTCTTCTGGTCCGGATTGGTGCCGTTGGTCATCAGGCCCACGTAATACGTATTGCCGAGGCCGATGTCGCAGACGCCCGCCATGATGTCCTTGGCGACGTCCCGATCGCCGCCGGAAGGCTTCTTGGCGAGGTTCGCCTTCACGCCCTTCAGCCATTCCTCGGTCTGCGCCTCGCCATGCTTCACGATCATCGCCGCCACGAGGGCGATGTTGTACTGATGCTGAAACGAGCGGGTGCAGATCTTGCCCTTCCACTTCGGATCGGCGAGGTCCTCGTACGTCATCGCCGTATCCTTCACCCGATCCTTGGAGGCATAGATCGAGCGGGCGCGCATCGAGAGGGCGAACCAGCGTCCCTCGGGGTCGCGCAGATGCTCCGGGATGGCGGATGTCAGCGCCTCGGACTTGACCGGCTGCGCGATGCCGAGGTCGATGGCCTCCTGGATACGGCCGATATCGACGGTGATGAGCACGTCCGCGGGGCTGTTCTCACCCTCCGCCTTGATGCGCTCGGCCAAGCCCTGCTCGGAGAAGATGGCGTTGACCTTGATGCCGGTCGCCTTGGTGAACTCGTCGAGCGTCGCGGAGTAGAGCCCGGGTTCGCGGTTCGTATAGACGTTCACCACGCCCTGCGCCGAGGCGGAGAACCCGGATCCCACCAGAGATCCCAGGGCAGCGGCGCCGAACAGCAGGCCACGCGCAAACTTCCTATCCAACATCGTGAAATCCTTCAGCAGCGGTTTCGGACAGGCGAACAAGCCCGCCCGTTGCGCCGCAAGAACCACGATGGGGGACTCTGCGTCAAGGAAAAATGCAGTTATTTCAATATGTTAGATAAGTTCTAAACTGCACCTTGATTGTAGGATTTCTAAGCTGACAGGGCCGTCCTGATGGCCGGTTGCTCCGCGGTGGCAGTGCGCAGGCGCGCGATTTCAGCCTCCATCCTGCCCATGTTGTGGAAGAGCCGCTCGCTCGTAAGGCGCAGGAAATAAAAGCCGAATTCCGGGTTCTGGAAGTAGAGTTGCCGGACCTCGTCGTAGGAGATGCTCAGCACCTCTCCGCCCTCCAGGCATTCGAGGGTCTGAGTGCGCTTGTTCTCCGGCGACATGAAGCCCATCTCGCCCACGACCTGTCCCTGCACGAGAAGAATGTCGATTTCCTTCAGGCGGTAGCGTCCGGAGAGCGTGTAGAACATGCAGGTCGCTTCGTCGCCCTTGGCGAACAGGATCTCGCCGGTTTTCACCTTGCGGCGCGTCATGAAGGGCTTGAGCCACTCCATGGAGAGATCGCTCTGGGAGGCCTGCTTCACTTTCTTGATCAGGCGCAGCATCTGGTAGAGGCGCACGCCGTTGAGCGGGAGCAGGATCAGATTGACCGTCATACTGGGATAAAGACCCATGATCGACGCATAGGTCAGCGACACCATGTTCGTGGCGATGCCGATGCAGCGCAGCGGAATGATCGTCCTCATCGCGCTGCCGGTGATGGAGAGGGCCGCCCCCAGCCAGCCCAGTGCTTCTACCCACGTCATGGGAATTTATCCGTCCTGTATGTGCCGTAACGGCATATACCATCAAAACCGGCAGATTCGACAGATGCGCGCGGGCTACCCCCGAAGCCGAGGAGCCGCAGGTCCAGGTGGGTCGAAAAGGCTAGCCGTTCAGAAGCGGAAACCTGCTCCGGCGCCACTCGGGGTCATGATCGGCTGGACCTGGGGCGCAGAGGGGCGCGGGGTCTCGATTCGGTCCGGCACGCTCAGGGCGCGGCGCTGAACCGACGGGTTCACCCGCTCGGCGCCGGCCTGTCGGTTCGAAACGCCGCTGCTGACCGAGGGCGGGGGAGGGACGGGATCGCGGGGCAGAACACCAGGAGCCGCCGTATTGCAGCCGCCGAGACCGGCCGCGATCAGAAGCAGGGTGGGGATAGCCATCTGTGGACGCATGTTGAACTCCGCAACTCACCCGTTATGTCGGCAAAGCTAGGCCATTGATCCCACGTGTCGAGTCCTTGCGGCACATGCGGGCCCGCCAAGTGTGGACGGCTTGCCGGAATTTGCCCTTATGGTGCAGGAATTCTGTTGGGCGGGACTCCTCCACGGGCGCGGGGTGCCCAGCTAAGATAGAAGATTGAATCCGAACGTCTCGAGAGGACCCATGGAGCGTCATCGTCGCGCGCTGATACGAAGGGAGCTTGCAGACCGTATGGGCGGCCTCGCAGGAGCCCTTGTCGCCTGCATCGTCTTCGTGGGATCGGCACAGGCCAAATGCCAGGATGCCCCGGACCCCCAGGTGGATTGGGCGGGCTGCTCCAAAGCGCGCCTGGTCCTGACGAACGAGGATTTGAGCGGCGCGGTCTTCAGCCGCTCCCTCCTGACGCTGAGCGATTTCGCCGGATCCAAGATGACAGGAGCGAAGCTCGACGAAACGGAGGTCAGCCGCACCCGCTTCGAAGGCGCCGATCTGGCCCAGGCCGATTTCACCAGGTCGCTGGGATGGCGGGCGAATTTCGGCCAAGCCAATCTCGCGGGCGCCGTCTTCGTGTCGGCGGACATGAATCGATCGAACTTCGCGCAGGTCAGGGCCGCGAAGGCGAATTTCAGAAAATCCGAACTGAACCGTTCCGATTTCAGCGGAGCCGACCTCTCGGGCGCGGACATGTCGAAGGCGGAACTGGCACGGGTTCTGTTCCAGAGCACGAAAATGCAAAGTGTCGATTTCAGCTACTCGAATCTCTCGCGGGCGAGCCTGAATGGGGTGGATTTGCGCGGTGCGAACCTGACCGGGACCTATCTCTACCTGACCCAGCTGCGCGGCGCGGATCTGAGCAACACGGTCGGCCTCACCCAGTCGCAGATCGACATCGCCTGCGGAACTCCGGAAACCAGGCTGCCGACCGGCCTGACCCAGCCGCAGGGATGGCCCTGCACGGAAGAGGCGGACTGAGCGCTCCTGAAACCAAGCTCCAGCTTGGCCGTTGTCTTCATTGAGGCGTTTTCTTCTGGGACGCTTCAGGCCGTGCAACGCTTTGCGGGAGTTCGTCTGCTTGACCACGCTCAAGGAATTCGAGGATGCCCTGCGCGAGCAGGGAATGCACATGGCCCTCGCAATCCTGCAGAAGCTTCGGGAGAGGGACAGGGCCAAACGGTCCATCGCGCCCGCTCGCCGGATCGCGGGCCGCAAAATGACCCCGGATCTTGCCAAGAGGATCCTGGAGCTGCATGCGACGACCGACATGACGCAGCAGGAGATCGCGTTCGAACTCGGGGTCAATCAGGGCCGGGTCAACGAAGTCATCAAGCGCGGCAAATGGCTCGATGACAATCCTTCGGCGCCCGAGGCCGTGGCGCGCGACCGCGCGAAGGCCAGAATGGTCAAGCGGAAAAGCCGGGCGGGATCCGACGGGCAGGGCGGCAGCCCCGCGGCCTCTACTCCGGACAGGAAGAGAAAGGGCCGCGCGGGCGAGCAGGCGCAATTGATCCTCGGCGACCTGTAGACCGCCGGGCTCCCGTAGCCTTTCCAGCGTGCTGCGGCGCAACAGGTCGCGCACAGGGCGGGTTGATGGGATGGTCCGTGGCGACTATGCCTTCCTGACTGCGGGAAAGCTGCCAAGCCGGGACCATGTCGAAGCTGCTTTACATCCAGATCCTCAGGGCCTGCGCGGCATTGTCCGTGGCGATCCTGCACGCGCAATCCGATGCGGAGGCCGCCTCCGCCCGGCTCGGCTGGCTCTTCGAGAGGGTCGACCGCATTCCATGGGAGGCCGGGGTGGACGTGTTCTTCGTCATTTCCGGCTTCGTCATGGTCTATGCGTCGCGGGGAATGTTCGCCTCGCCCGGGGCCAGGAAGGTTTTTCTGGTGCGCCGGATTGGGCGAATCGTGCCGCTCTATTGGGCGGTGACGACGCTCTACCTGGTGATCGCGCTGATCCGGCCCGAGCTGCTCAACAGCGAAATTCTCGAGCCCTGGCCGGTGATAGCCTCCTACCTGTTCATTCCGGTCGCGCGGCCTGACGGTCTGGTCCAGCCGCTTTATTCGCTGGGATGGACGCTCAACTTCGAAATGTATTTCTACGTCCTCTTCACCGTGGCCCTGGTCTTGCCCCGTCGGGGAGCCGTGCTGAGCCTGATCGGGGTCCTGGCCGTTTTCGTCGCCTTGGGACGGGCCTTGAGGCTGCCCGAGCCCCTTGCCTTCTGGACCAGCCCTCTCATCCTCGAATTCGCGTTCGGCATGGGTCTGGGCCTGCTGAAGACGGAGGGGCTCGCCCTGTCCCGGACCGTCCGCGCTCTGCTCCTGGCCGCCGGGCTGGGCTTGCTGGTGTTCTGGGCCCATGCGGACCTGGCCCGTCCCCTCGCATATGGTCTGCCGGCGTCCCTCCTCGTGGCGGCGGCCGCGCTCGGGGTCGACCGGGCAGGGGCACACGCTTGGCCGGCGCGCCTGGGAGGGGTTCTGGGCGATGCGTCCTATGCGATTTATCTCCTCCACCCCTTCGTCATGCGGGCAGGGCGTGAGGTCGTCGTGCGTAGCGGCCTCGGCTCCGTGATCGGCCCCTGGGGCTATCTCGTGCTGGTCCTGTCCGTGACGCTTGTCGCATCGGTCTTCGTGTTCCGCTGGTTCGAGCGGCCGATGATGGCGCTGGTGCGGCGCCGGTCCGAGGAGGCGGGAGCGCCCAAACTGGCGACGGTCAATCCGTCAGGTCCGGGCACGATTGCCTGACGCGCCCTGCTCGCGAGCATTTCAGGGCTCGCGCCTCCCAGACCTGTTTCGGTCATATGAGGCGCCATAAAAAACCCTGCCCGTGGAGGGCAGGGTTGAGTGATCTCCTCGCCTTCGGGTTTCACTCCGAAAACGCGATCAGTAGGGCACACCAGACAATAGATGTCAAATCGGCCATGTATTAAACGAGGGTTAATGGTCGAATTATTCCCCGCTAGGACTAAAGATAGCAGTAAATTCTAAGGTGGTAATACTTATTTGCCTTTCGGAATTGACGCTCTACTGTCGTGTGTTGCAGATCTGCCATAGATGCCGGGCGCGAAAAAACCATAAATTGCCCCGGTGGACCCTCGCACAAAGGATGGCGGTCATGAGGACATATATTCTGAGTTTACTCGCCGGTACGGCGGCTGCTGCGCTCGTCGCGTCGGCCGCGTCGGCGGCTGATCTTCCGGCCCGCGCGGCGCCCCCGGCTCCGTTCGTTCCGGCTGTTCCGATCTTCACCTGGACAGGCTTCTATGCAGGCGTGAATGCCGGTGCGGCCTGGAATACCAACAGCAACAACACCGTCTTCGTGCCCGGCGTCGGATTCGTGGACAATGGCGGCGGTAACGATGCCGGTTTCGCGGGCGGCGGCCAGCTCGGCTACAACTACCAGATCGGCTCCTTCGTCATCGGTGTGGAAACTGATATCCAGTGGGCCGATCTCGGCGGCGGCAACAATGACATCTTCGTTCCCGGCGTCGGGTTCGTGTCGGGCAACGGCAACAGCCTGGATTGGTTCGGTACGGTGCGCGCCCGCGCCGGTGTGGCGTTCGACCGGGTGCTGATCTACGCCACCGGCGGTTTTGCCTATGGCAGTGGCGGCAGCAACGGCACCTGCTTCGTCGGCACCACCATCGTCGCCTGCAACAACAACGACACCAATACCGGCTGGACTGTCGGTGGCGGTGTCGAATGGGCGCTGCCAGTCAACTGGCTCGGCTCGAGTGCTGTGACGTTCGGTGTCGAAGGCCTCTACGTGAACCTCGACCAGAACAACAACAACAACAACTTCTTCAACGGCGTCGCTTTCGACAACAATAACAATAACATGGAGTTCGGCGTCGTGCGCGCCAAGCTGAACTTCAAGTTCGGCACCTACTGAGATCTGTTATCCGTGACAGACAAAGGCCCGGGTTTCCCGGGCCTTTTTCATAGCCTGCCGTCAGGCACGATAGGAGGTATGAAAGAAATGGCCGCGACCGGTCCTTAAGTTGGATCGTCGGTCGCGGCCTCCGGCCCGTAGTTGCCCCCACGGGAAGTACAGCCCTAGACTGGGAAAACGTGACCTCAATGAGGCGCAGCCTTGGCCATAAAAATTTTCTGAATTTCGCGGAACCAAAAACTCAAGGGCGCGTTAAAGGCATCTCCGGTCCACATTTTTGCCCCTACGGCCGGACACTTCAGAGCACCTTTCGAGGTGCTCTTTCTTTTTGATTCTCCCTGATCTCAGTGCCTTAAGGTCCATTGCTCGGCTCGGGCGGTCAATCCCCGTTTCAGGACGGGCTGCCAAAACGCGCCTCCAACTCAGTCATACTTTCGTTCGTCGGCGATCACCTTGCCGTCATTCGGAAGGCTCCCGGGTGCGGCAAAGATGACCAGCCCCTTGAGCTTCGTCACGCTCTGAAGCGTGGCGCCGATCGCACCTGCAAGGCCCTCTCCCGGCTCGGCGGTTTCGGCATGCAGGGTCATGACATCCGTTTCGCCCTCGCGGGTGACGACCAAGCGCAGGCGGCCGATGTCCGGATGGCGGCGACCAATCTCGGCCACCTGCTCGGGGCGCACGAACATGCCTTTGACCTTGGCGGCCTGATCCGCTCGTCCCATCCAGCCTCGGATGCGCATGTTGGTGCGTCCGCAGGAGCTGAGGCCCGGCATGACGGCGGTGAGATCGCCCAGCGCCAGGCGGATGAAGGGATGGTGAGGGTCAAGCGTCGTGACCACGATCTCGCCGACTTCGCCCTCGGGCACCGGATCCCCGGTTCCTGGCCGCACGACCTCGACGATGATGTCCTCGTTGACCACAAGTCCTTCTCGGGCAGGGGTCTCGTAGGCGATGAAGCCAAGATCCGCCGTCGCGTAAGCCTGGAAGCCATCGATCCCGCGGCCAGAAAACTCCTCCTGCAGGGTTTTCGGGAATGCGGCGCCCGAGACCAGGGCGCGTCTGATGGATGACAAGTCGCGCCCGGCCTCAGCCGCGCCGTCGAGAAGGATCTTGAGAAAGTCCGGAGTGCCGCAATAGGCGACGGGCCGGTAGGCTTCGATCAATTCGAATTGCTGCTCCACATTGCCCGGCCCCGCCGGAATGACGGCGCAGCCCAGCGCCCGTGCGCCGGAATCCATGATGAAGCCGCCCGGCGTCAGGTGATAACTGAAGGTGTTGAGGACGATGTCGCCCGGGCGGAAGCCCGCCGCAAACAATCCCCGTGCCGCCCGCCAGGGATCGGCCCGCGCCGGCTCGGCCTCGAAGATCGGCCCCGGCGACGTGAAAAGGCGCCCGAAGGCGCCCGGCCGGTCCGGAACGAGGCCGCCGAAGGGCGGGGCGGCCTTCTGCAGCCCGGGCAGCTCGGCCTTGCGCAGCACCGGCAGGCTGGCGAGCGACTCGCGGCTCGTGACCTTCGTCGGATCGATGCTCTGCAACCTCTCCGCGTAGGCAGGCGCCGTGGCGGCGCGCGCAAGGATGTCGGGCAGGCGAGCGAAGAGCGATGCTTCGCGTTCTGCCGGATCCCGGGTTTCAAGATTGTCAAAAATCGTCAAAGCGTCTTTCTTCCTGTCTTGGGAACGGTAGCTGGGGTCTCCCACGCGGCGCCTTTAGGCCAGCCAGCGCTTGCGGCGCTTGTAGCTCTTCACGGCCCGGAAGGACTTGCGGTCCCCCTCGGAGACTCCGAGGTAGAATTCCTTCACGTCCTCGTTCTCCCGCAGCATCTGCGCAGGACCGTCCATGACGACGCGGCCGGTTTCCAGAATGTAGCCGTAGGTGGCGTATTTCAGCGCCATGTTGGTGTTCTGCTCCGCGAGCAGGAAGGACACGCCTTCGGAGCTGTTGAGGATGCGGACGATCTCGAAGATCTCCTCCACGATCTGCGGCGCGAGGCCCATGGACGGTTCGTCGAGCAGGATCATGGAGGGACGCGACATCATGGCCCGACCGATGGCGCACATCTGCTGCTCGCCGCCTGAGGTGTAGCCCGCCATGGAGGCGCGGCGCTGCTTGAGACGAGGGAAATACTCGTAGATGGCGTCGAGATCGCGCCGGATAGCGGCATTGCCGTCCCGTCGCGTGAAGGCGCCGGTCAGCAAATTCTCCTCGATGGTCAGATGGCCGAAGCAATGACGACCCTCGAGGACCTGGATGCAGCCGCGGCGGACGAGTTCGTTGGGCGACAGCCGGTCCACCCGCTCGCCCTTGAATTCGATGGTGCCCTTGGTCACCTCGCCGCGTTCGGCATGCAGGAGGTTGGAGATCGCCTTGAGCGTCGTCGTCTTGCCCGCCCCGTTGGCGCCCAGCAGAGCCACGATGCCGCCTTTGGGCACCGTGAGCGAGACGCCCTTGAGGACGAGGATCACGTGATCGTAGACGACCTCGATGTTGTTGACGGCAAGCACGGTCTCGGCTGCTGACGGCTGGCCTGGTGATTCAACGCGAGCGGGGCTGCTCATTGCATGATGTCCTCATTGGTCAGGGACCTGTCGTCATCCCCGGCGAGCGAAGCGAGGGAAGGGGATCCATGGGGTGTGACGCCTGCGGATGGATTCCCTTCCCCTGCGGTGACTGCGTCACCTCCGGCCGGGAATGACAGTGGGGAAGCCCTCCGTGTCATCCCCGGCGGCCCGTCAGGACCGGGAAGGGGATCCACTCACAGATACATCGGTAGGGATTCCCTTCCCCTCCGCTGCGCGTCCCTCCGGGAATAACAAGCTATGCGGGCAAGAGCCCGCATAGCGTAAGTGAAATCAGCTTGCCTTGTCGCAAGCCTCCGTGCGCTTGGGCCAGCCGGCGTTCTTCTCGGCATAGTCCTTCGCGGCCGCGTCGAGCTGGGCCTTCACGCGATCCGTCATCGGCTCGATGGGATTGGAGATCTTCACCCATTTGGAGCCGTCCCATTCCTGCATGAAGGCGGGACGGTGGCCGTTGTGATCCGAGCAGGAGAGGACGAGCTGATCCGTGAAACCTTCGAGCCCGAGCTCCTTCAGGCGGGCCGGATCGAGCTTGATATTCTCCATGCCGCGGCGAACATCCTCGCCCGTCACAGCCTTCTTGCCCGTGAGCTTCTGGGCGGTCGCGATGGCCTCGGCGATCAGCAGCGAATTGTAGACGCCGCGGTTGTAGAGAACCTCGCCCACCTTGTCCTTGGCCGCCTTGGACAGGCCCTTGTCGATCACGTGCTTCTGGATGTCCTGGAGCGCGGGGAAGTTGGTGCCGACCGCATGCCAGTTGAGCATCTTGAAGCCCTTTGCGCCTGCGCCGCCGCTGCGGGCGTCATCCTCGCTCGGCCACCACACGGAGTAGAACTTGTCCATCGGATAGCCGGAGCGCACCGCTTCCTTCACGGCCGCGCCGTTCATGGAGCCCCAGCCCCACAGGATCATGTAATCGGGGCGGTCGCGGCGGGCGCTGAGCCATTGCGAGGACTGGTTCTGCATGTCCTGCGCGGCGACGGGATAGAGTGCAACCTCGAAGCCGATATCCTTCGCCATTTCCTGCAGCAGCGGGATCGGCTCCTTGCCAAAGGCGGCGTCGAGATGGATGAAGCCGATCTTCTTTCCTTTGAGCTTGTCGAGGCCGCCTTCCTTCTCCCCAATGTACTTGATGATCATCGACATGCCGTCCCAGTAGGTGGCCGGCGGGTTGAACACCCAGGGGAAGATGTCGCCGCGTGCCGAGGCCGAGAGACCATAGGCCATGGAGAGGATCGGAATCTTGTCCACGGAAGCGCGCGGGATCAACGGCAGCGTGATGCCGGTCGACCACGGATTGACGATGACCGGGTTCTTGCCCTTCACAGCCTCGTAGCACTCGACCCCCTTCTTGGTGTCGTAGCCAGTCTCGCATTCCTCGAGAACGAGCTTCACGCCGCCGATCCCGCCGTCGCGTTGGTTCAGCATTTCGAGATAATCGTGCATCCCGTCGGCGATGAAGGTGCCGGATCCCGCGAAGGGGCCGGTGCGATAGGTGAAGAGCGGCACGTAGATGGAATCCTGCGCGGCAGCCGGCAGGGCGGCTCCGCCCATCAAGGTCGTCGCCAGGGCTAGTCCAAGGCTCAGTTTGCGAAACGACATTCTTCGTTTCCTCCCGTTGTTGTCCGGCTTCAGGCCGGAATCGTTCAGTTCCCGTCTCCTTGCGTGGGCCTTGCCGTCAGTAGGGGAACGGCCAGACCAGGAGCTTCTGCTTGCCGATCTGCCAGAGCCGCGCGAGGCCGTGCGGTTCGACGATCAGGAAAAAGATGATCAGCGCGCCCGTGATCATGAAGCGCAGATGTTCGATCGTGTCGGCGCCGATCGAAATGCCGAAGGGCGAGAGCGCTGCCGGCAGCACGATCCCGAGCACGATGGGCATGATGAAGATGAGCGCCGCGCCGAAGAACGAGCCGATCAGGCTGCCCAGACCTCCGATGATCACCATGAACAGGATGAAGAAGGACTGGTTGATGTTGAAGACATCGTATTCCGCGCCGCCGTACCAGAGGAACACGAGCAGAGCGCCCGCGACGCCGCAGTAATAGGATGAGACCGCGAAGGCGAGGAGCTTGGTGTGCAGCAGGCGGATGCCCATGAGCTCCGCCGCCAGGTCCATGTCGCGCACCGCGATCCACATGCGACCGATGCGGCCATGGACGAGGTTCGAGGCGAGCCAGGTGAGCACGATCACGATGGTCAGCACCACGAGGTAGCGCGTCTGAGACGTGGCTGTCGCGCCGACGATCGGAACCCCGAAGAGCGTGCGAAGCGGCGCATCGAGCGCGCCCGAAACGTTGTAGTTCACGAGCCACGGGATGCGGATGAAGCACCATTGCAGGAAGAACTGGGCGGCGAGCGTCGCCACGGCCAGATAAAACCCCTTGATGCGCAGCGACGGCAGGCCGAAGAGGGCTCCGACGGCGGCCGAGAAGAAGCCGGAGACGAAGATCCAGACGATGACGTTCACCCCGGGAAATGCCGTCATCAGCTTGTAGCAGGCATAGGCCCCGACGCCCATGAAGGCGCCCGTGCCGAGGGACAGGAGGCCCGTATAGCCGGTGAGGATGTTGAGGCCGATGGCGGCGAGCGAGAACACCAGGAACGGGATCATCACCGCCTGGAGCAGGAAGTCGTTGCCCAGGAACGCGAGGGCATAGGCCGCCAGGACGATCACGCCCAAGCCGATCCTGTCCTCGCGCAGGGGAAAGATCGCGGAGTCGCTGACGTAGTTCGTCTTGAATTGGCCTGCCTCGCGGTAGAACACGCAGGAACTCCCTCAAATTCGTTCGATGATCTTCTCGCCGAACAGTCCCTGCGGCCTGTAGAGCAGGAACAGAAGGGCGATGACGTAGGCGAGCCAGGTTTCGATGCCGCCGCCGACCAGGGGCCCCCAGTAGAACTCGCCGAGCTTCTCGCCGACCCCGATGATGAGCCCGCCGATGATGGCGCCCGGGATGGACGTGAAGCCGCCGAGGATGAGGACCGGCAGGGCCTTCAGGGCGACGATCTGGAGCGCGAAGGACACCCCCGAACGCGCCCCCCACATGATGCCGGCGACCAGCGCCACGATGCCTGCGGCGAACCAGACGATCACCCAGATCTGGTTGAGCGAGATGCCGACCGACAGCGCCGCCTTGTGGCTGTCCGCCACGGCGCGGAGCGCGCGCCCGATGCGGGTCTTCGAGAAGAACACCGCGAGCAAGCCGATCATGATGGAGGCGATGACGGCCGCGGCGATGTCGAGATGCTGAAGGCGCACGGAGCCCCCCAGGACCTCCAGTTCCGTCGTGCCCTGCGGCAGGAACAGCGGACCGGTGATCATTTCCCTCGGGCTGCCGCCGAAGATCAGCTCTCCGGTGCCGATCAGGAGATAGGTCAGCCCGAAGGTCGCCATGAAGAGGATGATGTCGGGCTGATTGACGAGGGGCCGCAGCACCACCCGCTCGACCACCATGGCGAGGACGAGCATCGCGGCCGCTGCGAGGATCAGCGCGAGGAAGGCCGGAACGCCCTTTTCATAGAGCCCCACCAGGATCAGGGCCGCGAAGACCACCATGATCCCTTGCGCGAAATTGAACACGCCCGAGGCCTTGAAGATGAGAACGAAGCCGAGCGCGATCAGGGCGTAGAGAACGCCCGAGACGAGCCCTTCCCAGAGGGTTTGAAGCAGGAGATCCGGCGCTTCGCCCATGAAGACGAAGGGTTCGATGAAGACCTTATAGAGAATGTCCATCGCCCGTCCTCAATGCGCGACGCCGAGATAGGCGTCGATGACTCGCTGGTTATGCTTCACCTCGTCGGGAGTGCCGTCCGCGATCTTGCGGCCGTATTCCAGCACGACGACCCGGTCCGAGAGATCCATCACCACGCCCATGTCGTGCTCGATGAGCGCGATGGTGGTGCCATATTGCTGGTTCACCTCCAGGATGAAGCGCGACATGTCCTCCTTCTCTTCGAGGTTCATGCCGGCCATGGGCTCGTCGAGAAGCAGGAGGTCCGGTTCCATGGCGAGCGCGCGCCCCAGCTCGACCCGCTTCTGCAAGCCATAAGGAAGGCGCCCCACCGGAACCTTCCGGATGTGCTGGATTTCGAGGAAGTCGATGATCTCCTCCACGAAGCGCCGGTGTGCGATTTCCTCCTTCATGGCAGGGCCGTGGCGGAAAAGCTGCCAGAAGAAGCTCGAATTCATCTTGATCGAGCGGCCCGCCATGATGTTGTCCAGCGTCGACATGCTCTTGAACAGAGCGACGTTCTGGAATGTGCGGGCGATGCCGCCCCGCGCCGCCACATAGGGGCGCATCTTGGGGCGCTTCACGCCCTTGAAGGTGATGCGGCCCTCGGTCGGATAATAAAAGCCGTTGATGCAGTTGAGCATCGAGGTCTTGCCTGCGCCGTTGGGCCCGATGATGGCGCGGATCTCGCTCTTCCGGATGTCGAACGAGACATCCGACAGGGCTTTGACACCGCCGAAGCCAAGCGACACGTTCTCTACCGCGAGAAGCACGTCGCCCTTGGACAGGACAGGATGATCGGGCGCTCTCATTCGGCGGCCTCCGGGAAGGAAGTGGCTTGCTCGACCGGGTAGAGCTTCATGTCCCTGATCTTCACCCGTGCCGAGATCACGCCCTTGCGTCCGTCCTCGAAGGTGACTTCCGTGGAAATGTCGGCCTCGGACGAACCGTCGTAGAGCGCCTGGATGAGCGGAGCGTAGCGCTCGGCGATGAAGCCGCGGCGCACTTTCTGTGTGCGGGTCAACTCGCCGTCGTCGGCATCCAGCTCCTTGTGCAGGATGAGGAAGCGTTTGATCTGCGCGCCGCCCATCCGGGGCTCCGACGCGAGGGAGCGGTTCACCTCGTCCACGTGTTTCTCGATCATGTCGTAGACCAGGGGGTGGGCGGCGAGCTCCTGATAGGAGGCGTAGGTCACGCCGTTGCGCTCGGCCCAGTTGCTCACCGCCACGAGGTCGATGTTGATGAAACAGCCGACATAGTCCCGCCCGTCGCCGAAGCAGACCGCTTCCTTGATGTTGGGGTAGAACTTCAGCTTGTTCTCGACGTATTTCGGCGGGAAGAGCGAGCCGTCCCGCATCCGGCCTACGTCCTTCGCCCGGTCGATGATCCGGAGATGGCCCGTCTGGTCGAAGAAACCCGCATCACCCGAATGCACGAAGCCATCGGGCGTCTTGGTCTCCGCCGTCTTCTCGTCATCCTTGTAATAGCCCACGAACACGCCCGGCGAACGGTAGAGAACCTCGCCGTTCTCGGCGATCCGGATCTCCACCTGCGGGGCAGGGCGGCCGACCGTGTCGGCGCGGATCTCGCCGTCAGGCTGCATGGTGATGTAGACGGAGGCTTCGGTCTGTCCGTAGAGCTGCTTCAGGTTCACGCCGATGGAGCGGTAGAACCGGAAGATCTCCGGCCCGATGGCTTCGCCTGCCGTATAGCCGACCTTGACCCTCGTCATGCCGAAGCGATTGCGAAGCGGGGCATAGACCAGTGCGTTGCCCACGTGCCAGAGGAAGCGGTCCCATGGGCCGACGCCGGGTTCCCGGTTCAGGATCCTCTCGCCCACCTTGTTGGCATGGGCGATGAAGAAATGGAACATCCGCCGCTTCAGGGCTCCCGCATCCTCGATGCGCACCATCGTCAGAGTGAGCATGCTCTCGAAGATGCGCGGCGGGGCGAACACGTAGGTGGCGCCGATCTCCCGGCGATCCTCGGCGACCGTCTCCGGGCTCTCGGGGCAGTTGACGCACAATCCCGCGAGGAACGCCTGCGCATAGGAGAAGATGTGGTCGCCGACCCAGGCGATCGGCAGGTAGGCCATGATCTCGTCGGTCTCGTCGAGCCTGTCGAAATCGCAGCCGATCCGGGCGGCCGCGATCACCGCATCCGAGGTCAGCATCACGCCCTTGGGACGGCCCGTGGTTCCCGAAGTGTAAAGGATAATGGCGAGGTCCAATCCACGCCCAGTCTGCAGCTCGTGCTCGATCCTCTCGGCTTCCTTCCGGTCGGCAAGTCGCGCGCGCCCTTCCTCGACGACGGAAACGATCGAGTGCAGTCGGCTGCGTTCGTAATCCCGCAGGCCTTTTTCCTCGTCATAGAGCACATGTTCGAGCTGGGGCAGTTGCTCAGAGACGGCGAGGAGCTTGTCGACCTGCTCCTGATCCTGCACCGCCGCATGCGTCACTTCCGCATGAGCCAGCACATAAGCCATCTCCTCCGCAACCGAATCCGCATAGACCGGAATCGGAATGGCGCCGAGCCATTGGGCGGCCGCGATGGTCCAGTAGAGATAAGGCCGGTTATAGCCGATCACCGCGATCTTACCGCCACGCTGCAGCCCAAGAGCCTGCAGCCCTGACGCATAGGCGCGGACGATGTCGTGCACCTGTTCCCAGGTCCAGGATTGCCAGATCCCAAGATCCTTGTGCCGGAACGCAGTCCGGTTCGGGCGGATGCTCGCATTGCGCGCGAGCAGCTTGGGGAATGTGTCTTCGCGCGAGTCCGCGTTCGTCGTCACCGACGGCACCTCCCTGGAGTCCGGACGCCAGCAGCATCCGGTATGGCTTCGTTTCCTCTGGTGCGCGGTTTTCCGCGCAACCTGCCGATCTATGCCGGCTTGCTCGTTTCAAGCTTGGTTAGGGCATTCTGTCTTGCGCCTCCGATAACGACAAGGGCCGACAGGGCTCCCGCCACCACTACCATGGACTAATGTCGCTCCGGCACCGCACTCACTCTCAAGTCCCTGTGGGCCTGTTGTTTTTCGCGGCATCTGCCTGAATCGAACAGGGGCGGATGCCGTTGCCCATCCGCGTTGGGGACCCTGGGCCGCAAAACTGCGGCAGGGTTCATCGTCGCAATGGCCTCCCGTGCAGGCCGATTCCGCTACGGCCCTGAGCGTCAGAAGGGCCGCGACGGAAGAGAGCCGCAGGTCGTTTCGACGAGGGATTTTCTCTGCCTCTGTCCTTGGGTTCCTAGCGATATCCGAAATGTTCGCCCTGAAAGAGGTAGTAATCCATTTTGCGAATATAAATAAGAATATATCCTTTTGATCGAGCAAAAAAGAGACGTCTAATAGTCCGGAAGGGTGATCGAGTTATAGGATCGATATCTTAATACTGCGCGTTAGTGATCAGCTATATGCGTAAAGCCTAGTATTAACAGGTGAAGAATGAAGATATCGCACGTCGTCTCCTTGTCTGGTGCCGTTCTATTAATTGCTGCGTCGACATCTACGCAGGCTGCTGGCCGTTATACTCAGGAACGTGGGTCAGGTATGCAGTGCGTTCCCGATGTGGCTGACCCGTCCATGTATACGAATTGTCGCCTCCGGGTCGTTCGAGGGCAGGAAACGTGCCGCTGCGCCATTCTCCCGCAGGCCCGGCGCGGGTTGAATCAAAGGCTCGACCGGGATGTCGTCTCGACCGGATCCGCCGGAATGCCGGTTCGGCCGGTCGAAACGAGAGGCTTCGTCGGCGCCCTCGCTCCAGTGATCCCGAACCTTCCGCGCTACTGCAGCGCCCATAGCGGCTGGATCGATCCCGTGACAGGCGCTCCCGTCTGCGCCGACGGCCGGGACGGTAGCGGTGGTACCGCCACGGCCAGCAATGGCGGTGGAGGCAGCAACTCAGGAGGTAACACTGGCGGCGGCTCCGGCGGCAACACGGGCGGCGGGAGTAGCGCCGGCGGAGGGAAGGGCGGCAGCGGTTCTGGTGGAAGCGGCTCGGGAACGGGCAGCTCCGGCGGGAGCGGCTCGAGCGGTCATTCCGGCGGAGGTAGCACCGGCGGCGGCACCGGTGGAACTGGTGGCGGTACCGGTGGAACTGGCGGTTCGGGCGGCACCGGTGGAAACACAGGCGGAGGTACAGGGGACAACACCGGCGGCAATACGGGAGGTAATACCGGTGGCAATACCGGAGGGAACACCGGGGGAGGTACAGGCGGAAACACCGGCGGCAATACTGGCGGGAATACCGGCGGCGGCACAGGCGGGAACACCGGAGGTAACACGGGTGGTGGTCCCGGCGGACCGGGCGGGCCCGGCGGCGGCCCAGGAGGACCTGGCGGTGGACCCGGCGGTCCTGGTGGTGGACCTGGCGGTCCTGGCGGAGGTCCGGGCGGCCCCGGTGGTGGCGGCGGCGGTGGCCACTGTGGCTGCGGCGGCCACAAATAGGCAGCCTATTCGATAACCCTTCAGGATCCCCGCCTGTGAATACGGGTGGGGATTTTTCATGCGGGAATGCGCCAGCGGGAGAGCATGCCGGAGACATCGAGATAGGCGGTTCTCGGTGGCCGCGCTCGCTAACTCCGCGTGTCGCATGTTCCCGGCATGCCTGAACCCAAGGCGACCAGCGGCGTGTCCGCGCGGCCGCCGATCACAGAACAGTCCCGCAGGAGAGGCCGCCGGTCCGAGGGTGGTGCCCGATGCTCTAGGGAACGGATGTCAGTGCCGCCGGGCGGATCTCGTCCTGATTCACCATACGCTCGGCGCCCGCTGTGTTCTTGACGCGGTAAATGGGTTGTTCCCCGTCATCGGAGGTTGGGAGCAGGCTGATGATGCAATAGATACGGCTGTCCGCGCAGCCCGAGGAAGACCTGACGATCCGGACCAGTTGTCCGACATGGAATGCGTTCTGCATCTGCGCCTCCAAGGTCGTGGCTGCGGTAAAGGCGGGCGCTCGAATTGCCAAGGTCACTTCGGCCCGCCCTGCCTGATTGGCGATAAGAGCTCGTGCCGTTCGATCCTTCCCGTCTTGCCCCTTGCCAGAGGCAACGCGAGGAGACGGTTCTCCAGTTTCCGTGTGACGCTTCGGCTCACGTTCTCCCATAAGGCAAGCTTTAGGAGCATTCATTTTAGGTGATTTTAAGAATGCCAAGCTGACCTGTGCAATGCGAACCCGGCCTTAGGCGAGGGGAGGGCAGGCTCGACATTCACCCGCGAATGCAAGGCCGGGTTCGTTCGCATGAGCCCTGGTCGAGCAACCCGACCAGCATGTCCGCAGGCTGGGGACGGCCAAGACCGAAGCCTTGGCCCTCGTTGCATCCCAGACGTTGGAGCGCTTCGATCTGCTCGGTCGTTTCAAGCCCCTCGGCGTTGACCCGGATCCCGAGATTGCCGGCAAGGGCAACGACCGCCTGAACGATTGCCATTGCTTCCCGGTCATGAGGAACGCCGAGCACGAACGAGCGATCGATCTTGATCTTGTCGATCGGGAATGCCCGCAGGTACCTCAGCGACGAGTAACCCGTTCCGAAGTCGTCGAGCGCGAAATCGACCCCGCATGCCTTGATCTCATCCATGCAGGACCGGATCGAGGCATTCTCCTGAATGAAGAGGGACTCGGTGATCTCGAGTTCGAGTTGGCGCGCGGGAAGTCCCGAGCGGGCGAGGGCGCTTGCGACGGTCTTGACCATGTCGCCGCGGGAGAATTGCAGCGGCGAGACATTGACCGCCACCTTGATGGCTCCGGGCCACTGCGCCGCCTGCCGGCAGGCCTCGTGCAGGACCCACTCGCCCAAGGTTTCCATGAGGCCGATCTCCTCGGCCACAGGGATGAACTCTGCAGGCGACACGAAGCCGCGCTCGGGGTGACGCCAGCGCAGGAGGGCTTCCACGCCGATCAGGCACCCGCTGCTCAGCTCGAACTGAGGTTGATAGAACACCGTGAGTTCCTGCCGGGACAGAGCATCCCGCAGGTCCATCTCCAGCCTCTGGCGAGCGCGCAGGGCGATCTCCATCGCGGCATCGTAGAAGCAATAGGAGCCGCCGCCATCCTTCTTGGCGCGGTAGAGCGCCGTGTCGGCATTCTTCATGATGAGTGGGGCGTCCCGGCCGGCCCCCTCGAGAGCCATGATGCCGACGCTCGCTCCGACCGACAGGCGGTTTCCGTTGATCTCGTAGGGTTCACTGAGATGATCGATGAGGCGCTGCGCCACGAAACCGAGTTCGTCCGTGCCGGTCGGTCCCGTCCAGAGGGCGGCAAACTCGTCGCCGCCGAAGCGCGATACGACATGCGGCGGGGGAAGAAGCTCGAGGCTTCGATGAGCCACCGCGTGAAGAAGCAGATCGCCCGTGCCGTGCCCGAAGGTGTCGTTGATATTCTTGAAGCGATCGAGGTCGAAGTAGAGCACCGCGCCGGAGGAGCGCGCCGCATCGTCCGCTTCCAGAAACCTTTCGAGGCGCTCCATGAAGTCGTTGCGGTTGGGAAGACCGGTCAGCGTGTCGAAACGAGCGAGGTATTCCAGGCGTCTCTCGGCAAGCCTCCGGTCCGTGATGTCCCTGAAGCGGAGGCATACGACGAACCGGTCTCGCCGTGCGGTTCCGCCATCGGTCAGGCCGCCCTCGAGCCGCGAGGGGGTCATGGTGTATTCGAGGATCCGCTCGCCTGCCGCATGGTTGTTCAGGGAGAGTTCACGCGGCGCGGCCTCCTGGCAGGCTCCCGCGGCGCAAGCTGAAGCGGCTTCCATCATCGCGGCCGCCAGATCCGCCGGCACGAGGTCCGTCAGGGAGCGTCCTTTCCAGTCGCCGCTGCCGCGTCCTAGCAGGATCGCGCCAGCCGACCGGCTCGCCGATTGGATGATCCCGCGGTCGTCCGCGACGACGATCCCGTCGAAACTGTCCGCAATGACCTGATCGAGCACGGTCTGGACGTTCTGCTTCTCCGTCCTCACGATGGCGATCAGAATGCGCCGCAGGTCGATTTCCCGCCCGGTCGTCAGCGCCATGTAGCCCAGACAGGCGACGTGCCATGCGGAGGTGTCGAGGACGACCGGTCGCCAGGCCTGCAGGACGAACGCGGCTGCCTCGATCATGGCGGCCATGACGGCAAGGCCCAGGAGGACGATCCGCCACTCGAGCCGCCCCATGAGCAGGACGAAAAGCCCGATGAGGGCGAGGCCCGCAATCGCGATGCCCTGTCCCGTCTCTTCGAGCATCCGCCCCTGCAGGATCGTCTCCGCCCCGATGGCCTGCAGGAGCGCCCCGGTAATGAGGCCATGCTTCGGCACCTGGAAGAAATCGCGCAGTTCGATCGCGCTGGCTCCGACAATGACCTTTTTCCCGTTCAGTCGCTGAGCGTCCACGCGCGCCTGCAGAAGGTCTATTGCGGAGATGCGGTCAATTTCGGTAGGCGCGATGCTGAAATCGATCACGAAGGATGTGTCTGCGGGCGGGACATTGCCATATAGCGAGGCGAGAGAAGGCAGGAGCTCTCCTTCGATGAGATTGCCGAAGGGATAGCGCCGTACCCGCCCGTCTGGATCCGCCTGGACATTGACGCTGGCGGGCCACGAGAACTTGAGGAACCGGTCGAGGGGGCGGTTTGCCACGACGCCCTCGTCCCGGGCGCTGGCTGTCGAACGTTGATTGAACGCCGCCAGGATCACCGATCCCTTGGCATCCCGCAGCGCAGTTTCCAGTGCGCCATCATCGGCATCGTTCGACCTTGTGCTGAAATCCACGTCGAGCGCGATCTCGGATGAGCCAAGACGGCCGAGAGCCCTGATCAGATCCGCGTGAACACGTCTGGGCCACGGCCATGCACCGAGCGTCGCGATGCTTTTGGCATCGATGTCCACCACGACGATTTCGCGAGTGGGGGCGCGAGGAAAGGCATCGAACCGGAGCTCCGTCAGCAGGTCATTCAGAGGCCTGAGAATGCCCACGCCATGGGATAGTCCGGCAAAAGCGGCAATGAGACAGATGGCGAGCGCGCGGCGGGGCACAGGCTTTTCTCGAAGTGAGGGGGCATTCCCGAATGGCGGTGACTGCGAAGGATCACGTCTGCACAGAATGTCGGGCTGCTCCGATCCTACCTGTTTCTTCCATTGCCTTTGCCTCCAGCATTGCCGCCACCGCCTTTATTGCTTCCGCCGCCATTGCTCCCGCCGGAGCCGCCCGCGCCGGGGCCGCCCCCGTTCCCGCCAGCATTGCCGTTTCCGCCGCTGCCACCCGCATTGCCGTTGTTGCCGCCGTTCCCGCCGGCATTCCCGTTGCCGCCTCCGCTGCCGCCTACATTGCTTCCGCCGTTACCGGAATTGCCGTTACCAGCCCCGCCACTGCCCCCACCGATACTCCCTCCGCCGGAGCCGCTTCCGCTGCCACCGGCATTGCCGCCATTCCCACCGCTATTGCTTGGGCCGCCATTGTTGGCGCTGCCCCCGTCATTATTGCTGCTGCTGCCTTTGCCGCTGCCGTCGTTGCCGCCGTCTCCGCTGCCGCCCTTGTTCGTTTTGCCGCCGCCACCGCTGCTCGCGGGACCCTCATTCCCTTTGGTGCCCTTGCCGCTTCCACCGCCATGGCCGCCGGCATTGCTGCCGTTGGCGCTACCTCCGGCGCCGGCGCCCTTGCCGCCTCCATTCTCGGTACCGTCCTTGTCGACGCTCCCGTTCTTGTTGCCGTAATTGATCAGCGGACGGTCCTTGGCCGGCTGCGGAGTGATCGATTCCACCTGCGGCGAACGCACGGGCCCACGGCGGACTTCAGGGAGCTTGCCCTTGCCGCCGACCTGAAGGCCTTTGCTGGTGGAGATACTGACGGAAGCCTTCTGGCCTGGGGCGACGTCAGTGACTTCTCCGCTCGTCAGGGCCGAAACCTCGACCAGTCCGCGCTCGACCTGCACTTCCGCGGCGCGACTCGATACCGTTACGGTAAAGTGGGTTCCCTTGACGACGGCTGCGAGGAAGGGCGTCTCCACCGCGAAATGCTTGACGTTGCGTTTCTCGACATCGAGTTCGATCCGGCCTACCTGGTGCAGGATGGTCGTCGTGCCTGAGAACGACGATTGTCGTGGCGTGATGACGGAGTTCGGGCTGACGAGGATCGTCTCGGCGCCGCGCTCGAGCTTAGCCCTGGCGTTCCGGCCCGTGGAGAAGGTGGCTCCATCCGGAATTGTCATGCCGCTCGTGGCCGCGACGGCCGGCGCATTCGAGTCCGTGATCCAAGCCTCGCCCGAGATCTTGGAGATCACCCAGTCTTCCGCCAGTGCAGGAGCCGTGGAGAGCAGGAAAAGCAGGGCCAGCGTCCAGACCCGTTGCGACAATCGAGGGCTCATTGCATTCCGGAGTAAATGAATTGATATCACATATCATATATCCACTTCAGGGGAGGTTCTGCAAGGCGTTGGAAATCCAAGGGGCAGGTGACGCAAGGAGAGACCGGAAAACTTGCGTCTCGCCGCGGAGCAGAGATGCAGCTGATGCGATCGCCGTTTCGGCAACGTGCGGGTCACGTTCAGGACAAGGAGCATCGATCCGCAGCATGGCGGCGGCCGGAGCGCCGGCCGGCTCGCGGCGCTTATCCAACGGAAGGGCTTGCCGACAAGCCTGGCACGGTCCGCTTGTCAGGATAGGCGCCGCATATCCTTCGGCATCTGATTGCGTGGCTGCCGAGGAGTCCGGGGGGCGGATCTCAGCGCAGCGACGGTGTAGACCGCAAGAGCGGTCCAGATGATCGCGAAGGCAACCGCATCGACCCGCCCGAAGGCCTCGCCATAAACCACGACGCCGAGCACAAGCTGGCCGGACGGGGCCAGATATTGCAGCAGGCCGATGGTGGAAAGCTTCAGCCTCTGGGCCGCTGCCGCGAACCAGATTAGTGGCGCGGCCGTACTCAGGCCCGTCAGGACGAGAAGAGCGTCGAGCTTCCAATCGCCATGGAAAGCCGCGGAACTGCCCTGAACTATGCTTGCGGCAAGGTAAATCAGCGCCAGAGGGGTGAGCAGCAGCGACTCGACGCAGAACCCGACCAGCGGGGCGACAGGCACGATCTTCCGCACCAGGCCATAGAAGCCGAAGCTAACGGCAAGCGCCAGAGCCACCCAGGGCATCTCGCCCGATGAAATCGCCAGGATGAGGACGCCCGCTCCGGCCAAAAGGCATGCCGCGATCTGGGCCGGATGGAGCCTTTCCCGGAGAAACAGAACGCCGAGCGCGACGTTCACGAGCGGGTTGATGAAATAGCCGAGGCTCGTCTGGACGAGGTGACCTGCATTCACGGCCCAGATGTAGACGAGCCAATTGATGCCGATCAGTCCCGCCGAGAGGCACAGAAGCATGAGCCGCCTGCCGGGAACCAGGGCCGCCATGAGCTTGGGTCCCTGGCGGCTGGCGGCCACGAGACCGACAGCGAAAAGACTCGCCCACACGATTCGGTGAGCCAGGATCTGAAGGGCCGGAACGGCGGACAGGAGCTTGAAATGCAGCGGAACCGCGACGCCCCACATGAAGAAGGCCGCCAGGGCGTAGAGCACGCCGGTTTTCGTTCTTTGCGCCTCGGCTCCAGCGTGTTGCGACACCATGACAGTCCTTGAACCTCACTCCGCGCCCAGAGGGCGAAAGATCCGGCCCGGGGTCCTCGAGGACTTGGGCCAGCGCGAACGACAGGGGCCTATAGCCCATTCGATGTCCCTTCGTCAGCAGCCAGGCTTGCATGGGACCCGCTATGATGCTGCCATGAACGAGTGCGATACTCGGTCTGAACTCCCGGCGGCAGGGCTGCCGCTGTTCCGACGGTGGCTTCGGCGCAGGCGGCGCTCTCGATATGAACCAGGGGAATTCTCGGCAAAGGTCTTCGGATGAATGGTGAAGATGAAGAGGAGAAGTCCGGACAGGACGACTTCAAGAAGGCGGCGGGTATCAACTTTCGCGACTATCCGAGCACGACCCTGGTGGTCCTCGGAGCCGTGAGCTCCGGCCTGGCCTGGGCGCTTTACAAATGGCTGGGACGGAAGGGTACGCCTCGCAATGAGGGCGGCGATACCGTCGAACCGGTGAAGGGGATCACACGTCGGGCAACGCCTTCGGACGACGAGAGCCCGTGAAACACGTCCGTTCGGGTTACGACCTCAAAGTACGGTCCTGTGTAATCTCCTGCCTTGTCCGCCTGCGGGCATCGCCATAGGCTCGGCTTCCCCCTCGCAGGATCCTGCAGACAGACACGATCGAGGGACCACGAACGGAGCGATCATATGTCGACCGACCCGATCCAGAAGGTCACGCTGGGACGCATGAAACTCGCCGTCTCCAAAGTCTGCTTCGGCACTTCCTCCTTGGGCGATATGCCCGGCACCTACGGCTACGGCGTCGACGAGGAGCGGGCGCGGGAGACCGTCCGGGCCATCTTCTCGGGTCCGGTGAATTTTCTCGATACGTCCCGTATCTACGGGTTCGGCCGCAGCGAGGAGCGGATTGGTGACGTCATCCGCGAGCGCGGTGGGCTCCCGGATGGCTTCGTGATCTCGACCAAGCTGGATCGCGACCCGCAGACGAACCGCTTCGATGCATCCCAGGCAAGGCGATCCCTGGAGGAGAGCCTCAAGGCGCTGAGCCTCGACCGCGTCCATGTCCTGCATCTCCACGACCCGGAACATGCGGGTTCGCTGGCGGAGACGACCGGGCCGGGAGGAGCACTTCCCGAACTGTTCAGGATGAAGGAAGAGGGATTGGCAATGGCCGTGGGGCTCGCCGCAGGTCCCGTGGAGATCATGATGCCGCTCCTGCGCGACTGGGACTTCGACGTCCTGATCACGCACAACCGCTTCACGCTGGCCAACCGCAATGCGGAAGCGATGATCGACTTCGCATGCTCCAAGGGGATCGCAGTGCTGAATGCGGCTCCCTACGCCGGCGGCGTCCTGGCCAAGGGCACGGGTGCGTATCCGCGCTATGTCTATCAGGAGGCCTCCGGAGAGATGCTGGATCCGATCCGTCGGATCGAAGCCGTCTGCGCCAGACATGGCATCCCGCCCGGTGCGGCCGCCCTGCAGTTCTCCATGCGCGACGAGCGGATCGCCTCCACGATCTGCGGCGTGAGCAAGCCCGAGCGGGTGGCGCAGACGCTCGAATGGGCACGCTGGCCGATTCCCGAGCAGGTCTGGGAGGAGTTGGCGTCGCTTCCGTTCTCGACCGATGATCCGGAAGCAACCCGCCAGTACAATCCGGGATGATCATCAGGAGCGGCCGCAAGAGCGGCGGCGCGCAAGAGATGCCAATCCGCCAGGGCATTCGGCGGTGCCGGGACGCGGGTGCCCGATGTCTTGTGTCGCGCGGCTCGGTCGCGCACACTCATCCGGTCCGGCGGCCCGCGATATGCGTCGCCGTCATGAGTGAGAACGTCGCGTGGAGAGAGCCTCTGATGAAGATCACGGTAAACATCGACTGCACGCCCGAAGAGGCCCGGACCTTCTTCGGCTTGCCTGACGTGAAGCCCATGCAGGAGCAGTTGATGAAGGAGGTGCAGGAGCGGCTCAGCGCCAATCTCAAGGCCCTGGACCCGGACGCGATGCTCAGAACCTGGCTGCCCGCAACCCTCAAGGGATTTGAGCAGATGCAGCAGATGTTCGCGTCGCAAATGGATGCGGCGAAGAAGGGCTGAACAAACGCCTTCCCCCGGACACTGGGGCTGCCTGCCAATGAAGCGCAGATGAGCAGCCACCGTGTCCAAAGCTGTTTTATCGGAACAAGCCTCAACGACTGCGGCTGTCAATGCGGGAAGGGACCACCCCTCCCGGCACGCGGGCGTCCTGTGGCCTTGCAGGCGCTCCGGCGAGGACGACACGCTGCCCAAAGAGGGCCTTCCCGGAATAGGCAAGACATTTCCCCATGAAGGTCGAGTTGTCGCCATATTGAGGCTTTTTGCTCGCGGGCCTCAGATGTTCTGTCTGAGATGATTTTCCACGGAAAGCAAAAGAGGATTTAATGGCTATTAGCAACAATAAAGAAGCTTTTGACTTCAGTGCATCGTCTTTCAAAAATTCTGATTTGAAATCTCTTTTCAGCGAATTGGCGCGCGCTATTGGCTCAGACAATCGTGCTGAACATTCACACAACCATCAACATCACGCGTCGGTTGAAACCCAGAGTGGCGTAGAGGCAAACCACTCTCTGACGTCCGGTAGCGGCTGCCACACGACGGATGCTGCTACGGTGACGGACGCCACGACGACCACGACTACCACCACTGCTCCCGCTGGCGACACAGCGGTTGACGCCTCGGCCACGGCGAATTCCGGCACCACGGATGCCGTTCCCGGGGGGACGACCACGACCGCTTCGGCCTCTGCCGGTGACACCACGGATGCAGGCACGACGACGCCGGCATCGGGCACGTCAGTCATCGCTCCTGCGGCAGGCGCGGAGACCCCGAGCCATGCCACGGATGCAGGCACGACGACCGCCTCCGCCTCTGGCAGCACGGATGCGGCTGCCACGACCCAACAGAATGAGGCCACGCATGTGAGCGCAACCGGGACGACCCCGGATGCCACGGACGCCGGAAAAACTGCGGCGGACACCACGACGACGGTTTCGTCGTCGGATGGTTCGGTGGGTCACAGCTCGACCGCTGCCGACAGCGGGCAGCATCTGTGCGACAACGCGTTCGCGTTTCCTGCTCAGGGCACCTCCGCGAATGCGTCTACGCTCGACGCCGTGTCCCACCAGATCTCACAGGCTGGTGGCACGGACAGCTTGCAGGGCTTGGGCGACGATATCAGCGGCTTTGCTCAAGAACTGCAGGCTTACGTGGCCGATCACCACCTGACGGCGGCGGACGCGCAGAAGTTCGTCGATGCGGTTCACGCGACGATTGCCACCAGCCTGGATCTGCACATCTAAGGCCAGACCGGCAATTCAGGTCGATCAGGGAGCCCCCGGCGATGAGCCGGCGGGCTCCCTTCTCGTTATAGCCGGAGACGGAACAGACTCTCGGTCTCAATAGCTTTCGATCAAGACGAGACGTCCGGCCTTCGAGACGCCGATTCCGCAAAGGAGCCTGGCCAATACGTCCTGTCAGATGCTGGCCAGCAGAAGGCTGAGGCCGATCAATGCACCGACGGACGCCACGAACTTGAACGCCGCGCGCTTCAGTTCCGATGCCAGAAGAGGTGGAAAAGCAGGCGCCACGATTTCTGTCTGCTTCATGACAGATACCTTCAATCTATTCTGAATATAAGGAAATAAACTCAATGTGCCGTCAGTGGTCTCGGCGGTCGCTATCTCTCAGATTCACGGGGCTTTGTCTGTATCGGCGAAGACACAGGTCGGGGCGGTGTTCGTGTCGAGTGCCCCCTGGCCCGGACGGATCGAGAATGCCAAGCCAGCCACAGCCGGATTTTTTCTTTTCCGCCACGCTGAAACCGATGAACCGCAGGCGCTTTGTAGTGGCGACGGGCAAAGGCCTCACTCCTGGATTGCCCGTCTCTCGTTGGCGGACCGGCCCGATCTCTTCAGCGGGTTTCCCATAGCGGCCGGTCGCGCCGTTTCGAGCCGAGGACCCGCCCCGGCTCCAACGGAATGGAGGCTGAGATAGACATATCGCCTGAGCCGAAGCACGCCTCCCCGTCCTCTGGTTGAGCGTTGGAGGCATGCTTCCGCTCGACAATCTGCACTGAATCGCCGGGCTATCCGGAACAACGTCGATGACGTGTGACCACGAGTCACCATAGGCCCTTCCCCGAAGCAGGATGGGCCTATTCTTTATTGCCGCTGGACACAGGGCAGATCGGCATGGCGGGAGTAAGCGATGCAAGGACGGTGCCGGCTCCGGCTGGTATCTTCCGATCCTGGCCGAGACCCGGTGGAGTTTGGAATGGCGTCCATGACCCCAGAAGAACGCGCGGAGAGCCTGCGTCAGGCCGTGCAGATGCACATCGAGCCGGTCGAGAGCGAGAGGGCCGGACATTATTGGATGCTGACGGCCAAGGGTTTCGCGAAGATTGCGGCGGCCATTCAGGAGGCCGAGAACGACGCGCTGGAGAGAGCCGCGGAACTGTGCCTCGCGACATCCGAGGAGAGCCTGATGACGCGCAGCAAGCTGATCGGTCCCGACTATTTCATGATCAAGGCGATCGTCTCGCGAGAACTCGCGGCTGCCATTCGGGCGCTCAAGCACGAGGGCGAGGAGTGATCGCGCCGGGGGGCTTTGAGCACGCAATGTCCGGCAGAGAATCGACGCCGTGCTGTCCAGGCGCGGCCGCAGATCGCGAAGGACCGCAATGATGCTCTTCCATCTGACAGACCGGAGTGACCTTCGCCGATCCATCACATAGGATCGCCGGAGAGCCGGTTCTTGCGATCGGCGGCCGTCCGGGCAATAGGTAAGGCATGAGAACAGAATCCCTCGAATTCCTGAAAGCCATCGTCAACGCTCCCTCGCCCAGCGGCTACGAGCAGCCAGCCGCAAAGCTGTATCGGGAATACACGCAGCCCTTTGCGGACCGCGTCACAACGGACATCCACGGTAACGTGGCGGCCGTTCTGAATCCCGACGCTTCGACGCGGGTGATGCTGGCCGGGCACATGGACGAGATCGGCTTCATCGTCCATTACATCAGCGACGAGGGCCTGCTGTACTTCAAGGGCATCGGAGGGCACGACAGCGCCATTCCGGTCGGCCAGCGGGTGTGGGTCCATGGCAAGGAACGGGTGCCGGGAATCATCGGACGCAAGGCCATCCATCTGCAGGAAGAGGACGATCGCAAGAAGAAGCCGCAACTCAAGGACCTGTGGATCGACATCGGGGCCACCTCCCGGGCGGAAGCGGAGACCGTCGTCCGGCTGGGCGACGTCGCGACCTTCCAGTACGAGTTCCAGTTCCTGATGGGAGACCGCGCCACCGCCCGCGGCTTCGACAACAAGATGGGGTCCTTCATCGTTGCGGAGGCCCTGCGGCTCCTGAAGGAGGATGGCGGGCTCCATCCCGATGTGGGCGTCTATGCGGTTGCCACGGTCCAGGAGGAGATCGGGCTGCGCGGCGCGCGTACTGCGAGCTTCAGCATCGGGGCGCAGACTGGGCTTGCGGTCGACGTCAACCACGCGGTGGACTACCCCGGCGTGAGCAAGTCCCAGCATGGTCAGCTCGATATCGGCAAGGGGCCGAGCGTCTCCCGCGGCCCGAATACGAACCATGTCACATTCGAGCTGATCACGCAGGCTGCCCGGGACGAAGGCATCCCGTATCAGGTGAGCGTAAACCCGGCAGGCACCGGCACCGACGCGAACGCGATGCAGCTCAACAGGGGCGGCATGGCCACCGGGCTTCTGGGCGTGCCGCTGCGCTATATGCACACGCCCTGCGAACTCCTGAGCCTCAAGGACGTCGAGGATTGCGCCCGGCTCATGGCCGCCTATTGCCGCCGGGTGACGCCTGACACCGACTTCACGCCTCGCTGATCCATCCCTTTAGGTCATTGCCGGCCCTCCTGCCGGCCTCCGGCAGGAGGGCCGGCCAAGGCTCGATGCGAATGCACGGGCCGGACAGGGGAGGGAGTGATGGTGCGGTCAGCAGCCGGAGCAGATGCTGCTCGTGGCTCTTCTCAGCTTGACCTCTCGAGCCCGCTCCAGCGCTTCGGCCTTCTGACGATTCTCTTCGGCCAATGCGGCGCTTTCCTCCGGGCTCGGCGTTTTCGATGCCAGCGGATGGCTTGCGGCTCTGCCCACCACCTTGTCCTGGGCCTGTGCGGCGACGCAGGTCATGGACAGGGCGAGGATCGAAACGGCTGTGACGATGCGCATAGGTAGGCTCCGGTGAGGGCTCAGCGTGCGAGGTTAGCATGAGCGATGCCAAAGCAGAGTGGCTATTCGGCGGCAGAGCGTGCCAACCATGGGGCGGAGTGCTCGCGGGCGCTTCGCACGCAGCATCGAAAAGCTTCGATTTGTCCATTGAAAAACCCGCTAAGCCAGTGGCCTAACGGGTGGAACGGAATGGCTGGGGGACCTGGATTCGAACCAAGACTAACGGAGTCAGAGTCCGCTGTTCTACCATTAAACTATCCCCCACCGTAAGTTCATGAACCGTCAGCCGTTTCGGAATTTTGATCATCCGAGGCCGTGCGGCGAACTCCGTGAGTGGTGGTCAGATAGGCTGCTTTTTCGGGTGCGTCAACCCCACCTGAACCTTTTCCGCACGCGGGGCGCCCATGGGCGGAATGCTGACGGGAGAGGGGCTTCTCAGGGCGGCAGGATGCTCCCGACAGCCAAGCGGAGCGAGGTGGTTGCCGGCGGTGGAACTTGCCGGTTCATACCTTGTTTAACTTGGCCGTTGCAGGATCGTCCCATGGCTGTGCGGCGGGATGCAGGAGACGATGCCATGAATGTCGCCCGGTGGGTTCTCGGTGCGGTTGCGGCTGGGCTGGCGTTCGGAGCCGTGGAGGCAAAGGCCGCGCCGATGTTGTCCCGTGCCGCCGTCGAGGCTCCGTCGCCAGTTCAGTCGGTTCAGTTCTATTATGACTATGACGAGCCCCCGCCGGTCTATGACGATCCGCCTCCGCCCCGGTATTACTATCCTCCGCCCCGCAGGTTCGAAGGCCCGCCGCCGCCCCGCTATTACGGCCCTCCGCGCGGCTACCGCCCGCCGCCTCCTCCCCAGGCCAGCGGTCCACGGCGCGGTTACAGGGGGCAGACCGACGAATGGGCGAACCGTGCTCCCCGGAGAGAGCCCGGGGAAGATGCGCCCAGGGAACGCCGCCGGCCCTGGAGCCAGGTGAATGGGTACTAGCGCGACCCTGGCAGGTATCAGGCACCGGGTCAGTCTCGCCGAACGACACGGCCATTGAGCAGTCAGTGGTCAAACGCTCGGCCAAGACGATAACGGCTGCGTCGGAAGCCAATCAGCTTTAAACTTATCAAAGCGAGATGCCGTACCGACCGGCGGCCGAGCGGATGTGGCCTTGCATGGCCGCTTCGGCCGTGTCGGGATTCTCGCTGGCGATGCCTTCCAGGATAGCCTCATGCTCGCGAACCGTTTCGCTCAGGCGATCGAATTGCGCCATGGGGAGGCGCTGGCTCTCGACCAGCAGCTCGCGCACGGGCCGGTACATGGCGGCGAGAACCGGATTGCCTGACATTTCGAAGATGAGGTCGTGGAACTCCGTGTCCTTGACCGCGAGGCCGATCACATCGCCGGCCTCAAAGGCCTCACGCATGGCGTCGGTGCAGCGCCTCAGGCGCTCCTCGGCCAGCTTGTCGATGCGAGCCGCGGCGAGCCGGGCGGCGTAGCCCTCCAGCCCCAATCGCGCCTCATAGACGTCGGCGGGCGTGCAACGATCCGAGTAGCGCCAGAGCGGCCGGCGCGCATCGGTCTTCGCGACGAACACTCCGCTGCCCGCCCGTACTGTCAGAAGTCCCATGGTTTCGAGCACGGTCAGCGCCTCCCGCACTGACGGTCGGCTCACCCCGAGTTGCTCCGCCAGTTCCCGCTGGGAGGGAAGGCGCTGCCCGGCCTTCAGGCCTCCTTTCAGGATCAAGCGCTGGATATGCTCCACGATCCCGCGCGGCACCGGGGTGCGGTCGGCGAGTTCCAATCCCGGTAGGTTCACTGGATCACCCGTCATCTGCTGCCTCACCCTTTCGCTCGCCCAAAGCTCTTGTCCTGTCCGGTCGCGGCTTTGCAACCCCGTTCCCGAAATGACCCAGGCTGCACGATTTGCCTTGACCATGCGTAAGGAAGGCTGCACGATCAACTGGTCAGATTGGTAAGACCAGTTTGGCCAATATCGGCGGCCAGCGCAAGTTGCATGAGGCCGACCATCAGAGGGCAGCAGAGAATTGAGCGCCGGCCAAGAGACCGGCGCAAAATGGAGGACCATATGTCAGCGAAGTTCAATCGACGCGCCGCACTCGCCGCAACCCTTACCGCTCTGATGATCATGTCGGCCGGAGCCACGGCCTCCGCCGCCGACATGAAGGTCGGGGCGAACGTGGGCAACGTTCCGTGGGAGTTCCAGGATGAGAAAGGCGAGATCGTCGGCTTTGAGGTCGACCTCGCCAAGGAAATCGGCAAGCGCCTGAACATGAACGTGTCCTTCGTGAACATCCCCTTCAACGGGCTGTTCGCGGCGGTCCAGTCGGGTCAGGTCGATGCGGCTGTGTCGTCGATCACCATCACCAAGAAACGCCTGGAATCTGTGTCATTCGCCCAGCCTTACTACGACAGCGACCAGTCGCTGGCAGTGCGGGCCAATTCGGGCCTCAAGAACCTGGAGAGCATGGCGGGCAAGGTGGCCGCAGTCGACACCGGCTCGACGGGCGACATGTGGTCGACGCAGAACCAGCAGAAGTACAAGTTCTCCGACATCCGCCGCTACGAGGGTCTTGCACCCGCGATGCTCGACCTCGCGGCGGGACGCATCGACGGCTACATCAGCGACATTCCGGCCGTCCAGTACTACATCAAGGACAAGCCGATGTACCAGGTGGTGGAGCGCATCCCAACCGGCGAGCAGTATTCGATGATGTTTGCGAAGAACAGCCCGCTGGCGGAGAAGGTCAACGCCGAGATCACGAAGATGAAGCAGGACGGGACCCTGGCGAAGATCCACGAGAAGTGGTTCGGCGCCAAGGCGGAGCCGAACTCGACGACCGTCAAGGTGATGGAGATGCCTAAGCTCTGACGAGCGGCTCTCCCCGAGCGCCCGGATCCTGAGCCGGGCGCTCGGCACGACCACGAATGCGGAGGCGTTGCCCGTCATGTCCATCTTCGACACCTTCCTGAACTGGAAGGTTTTCGTCCAAACTCTTCCCCTCCTCTTGTCTGGCCTGACGACCACGCTGACCCTGGGAGTGACGGCCATCGCCCTGGGCTTCATCGGTGGGCTGGTTCTCGCGCTGCTTCGGCTCTATGCCAGCGCACCCCTGCGACAGGTCGCCGTCGCCTATATCGACGTTTTCCGCTCCATCCCGATCCTGGTTCTCCTCGTTGTCATCTACTATGCGCTGCCTTTCGTCGGGCTGCGGCTTTCCCCCTTCGGGGCGGCCGCCTCCGCCCTGAGTCTCGTTTCCGCCGCCTATTCCGCGGAGATCTTCCGGGCGGGCATCGAGGCTGTGCCCAAGGGCCAGTTCGAGGCTGCCCACGCCATAGGGCTAAGCCCCTTGCGGCTCATGAGTGATGTCGTGCTGCCGCAGGCACTGCGGATCGTGATCCCGCCGATCACGTCCAACTCCATCAATGTGATGAAGGACACGGCTCTCGCATCCGTGGTCGCGATGCCGGACCTGCTCAAGCAGGCGACGCAGGCGCAGGCGCTGGCGGCGAACCCGACGCCTCTGATTAGCGCAGCCATCATCTACATCCTGATCCTGATGCCGCTCGTGCGCCTCGTCGGGGTTTTCGAAAAGCGACTCGCGGTGAGGGGACGATGATGCGCCCGATTATCGAGATGAGGAACGTCGTCAAGTCGTTCGGCGCCTTCCAAGCGCTACACGGGATCGACCTCAGCGTGAAGGAGGGTGAGATTGTCGTCATCATCGGCCCATCCGGCTCGGGCAAATCCACCCTGATCCGCTGCATCAACCAGCTCGAGGAACACAACAGCGGCGCCATCGTCGTCGATGGCGCGGAAGTGGGCCGCAGCCGCAAGCGCGCGGCGCTCGCCGAAGTGGGCATGGTGTTCCAGAGCTTCAACCTCTTTCCGCACATGACCGTGCTCCGCAACGTCGCGCTCGGGCCGGTCCGCGTGCGCGGCTTGTCTTGGGCGTCGGCGGAGGAGCGCGCCCAACGCCTTCTGACCCGCGTCGGGCTGGCGGACCACGTGACGAAGTACCCGGCGCAACTCTCCGGCGGGCAGCAGCAGCGCGTCGGCATCGCGAGGGCGCTCGCCATGGAGCCCAAGGTGCTGCTCTTCGACGAGCCGACCTCCGCTCTGGATCCCGAGATGGTGGGCGAGGTCCTGGATGTGATGCAGCAACTCGCCAAGACCGGCGTCACCATGGTCGTGGTCACGCACGAGATGGGGTTCGCCCGCAAGGTCGCCGACCGCGTGGTGTTCATGGACGGGGGACGCATCGTCGAGGAGGGTCCGCCCGAGGCCATATTCAACGCGCCGCGTGATCCGCGCCTCAGAAGTTTCCTTCAAGCCGTCCTGTCCCACTAGGCATACTCATCCGTGCAAACCCTGTCCCCCAAACGCCTGACGCCGTCAGCCTTCAGCCCGTTCGGCGAGGTGCTGTTCTTCGATCCGGATCGCAGTCGCCTCGTCAATGACGGCCGGGCGCTGCGCTTCGACACCGACACTCGCTTCGACAACGCATCCCCCGACGGCGAGCCCGTGCTGGCGGTGTACCGGGCCCGAGGCGAGCCGCTGCCGATGCCGCTTGCGACTTTCGAGCGGCATCCTTTGTCTTCCCAGGCCTTCGTGGCTCTTTCGGCCGAGCGGTTCCTGATCGTCGTCGCGCCGCCAGGCCGGGCCGGATTGCCCGATCTCGACCGGGCCGAAGCGTTCGTCGGCCACCGGGGCGAGGGCGTCAACTACGCGCGCAACCTCTGGCACGCTCCGATCGCCGCGATTGGCTCGGACGGCGACTTTCTCATGTTCATGTGGGAAAGCGGTTCGTCCGAAAATTGCATTCTCCACCACCTTCACGAGCCGCTCGCCATCGGTCCGTCTCAACCTTCCGCAGAATAGGTGCAACCCATGTCACTCGATCTCGCCTTCGTTCGCTCACAGTTTCCCGCCTTGGCGGATGGCTTCGCCTATTTCGACAATGCGGGTGGCTCCCTCGTCCTGCGGAACGTCGCCGAGCGTATCTCGGACTATCTCCTGACCACCAGCGTGCAGACCGGCGCCAGCTACGAGCATTCGCAGCGGGCCACGAGCCGACTGGCGGAGGCCCGCGCCAAGATCGCGCGGCTGCTCGGCGCTGCGCGACAGGAGGAGATCGTGCTGGGACCCTCGACCACAGTTCTTGCGCAATTCCTGTCCCGCGCCATGGAAGGCCGGCTCAAGCCGGGTGACGAGATCGTCGTCACGAACTTCGACCATGAATCGAATATCGGCCCGTGGCGCTCCCTGGAGAAGCGAGGCATCGTCATCAAGGAATGGTCCATCGACCGTGACAGCTACGAGATCGACCTGGATGAGCTCGACCGCCTGATGACCGAGCGGACCCGGCTCGTGGCAGTGACGCACGCCTCGAACATCCTGGGCACCATCACCCCGGTCAAGGAGATCGCGCGCCGCGTGCATGAGCGGGGCGCCGAAATCGTCGTCGACGCCGTTGCCTATGCCCCCCACCGGGCGGTGAACGTGAGCGATCTCGACGTCGACTACTACATTTTCAGCTTCTACAAGACCTATGGTCCCCACTTCGCCGTGATGTACGGTAAATACGAGAAGCTGCTCGAGCTCGACGGGCTCTATCACTACTTCTACGGTCGCGAGAAGGTGCCGATGAAGCTTGAGCCTGGCAACACCAACTATGAGCTTGCCTGGGGCTCTGCCGGCATCGTGGACTACATCGACGCCCTTGGCGGCGGCACGGGCGACCGCGCCGCCATCGACCTCGCCTTCGACAGGATCGCGGCGCACGAGGCGCTTTTGGGAGAAAAGCTCCTCGCCTATCTGAGGGACCGCAACGACGTGCACATCGTCGGGCGCCGCGACAGCGCAAAGGATCGCCGCGTGCCGACCATCTCCTTCAAGGTCGACGGGCGTGACTCGGCCGAGATCGTACGCTCTACCGAAGCCGACCGGATCGGCATCCGCTTCGGCGACTTCCACTCCCGCCGTCTGATCGAGCATCTGGGCCTTGCCGATGGCAATGGCGTGGTGCGCGTTTCCATGGTGCACTACAATACGCCAGAGGAGGTCGACCGGCTGATCGGAAGCCTCGACCGCGCGCTTGCCTGAGGAGGACGCCGATGGAGCTCGATCTCGCGATCCGGGGCGGCACTGTGGTCACCGCAGCGGATACGATCCGCTGCGACGTGGGGATCAAGGACGGGCGCATCGTTGCCCTGGGCGAGAGTCTTCGCGCCCCGCGCGAGATCGATGCCGCCGGGCTGCTCGTGCTCCCCGGGGGCATCGACAGCCATGTTCACATTGCTCAGCCCTCCGGTCCCGGCGTGGTGATGGCGGATGACTTCGCCTCTGCCACCGCCTCTGCGGCAGCCGGCGGCAACACGACGGTTCTTCCCTTTGCGCTCCAACAGCGGGGCACGTCGCTGCGCGCCTGCGTGGAGGAATACCGGCGGAAAGCCGAGAACGAGTGCTATGTCGACACGGCTTTTCACCTGATCGTCTCGGATCCGACGCCCGAGGTTCTGGGGCAGGAGCTCCCTGCGCTGCTCAAGGACGGCTACACGTCGTTCAAGGTCTTCATGACCTACGACGATCTCGTGCTGAAGGACCGCGAACTCCTCGACGTGTTCGAGGTGGCGCGCCGGGAGCGCGCCCTGGTGATGGTTCATGCGGAAGGATACGATGCGATCCGCTACATGACCGAGCGCCTTGAGCGCGAGGGCCGGACCGCTCCCTATTATCACGCCGTCTCCCGTCCCGAGAGCGTGGAACGCGAGGCGACGCACCGGGCGATCAGCCATGCGGAACTCGTCGACGTGCCGATCATGATCGTGCATGTGTCGGGTCGCGAGGCGATGGAGCAGATCCGCTGGGCGCAGACCCGGGGCCTCAAGGTCTATGCCGAGACCTGTCCGCAATACATCACCCTCACGGCCGAGGACCTGCAGGGGCCCGAGATGGACATGAGCGGCGCGAAATACGTCTGCTCGCCCCCACCGCGGGATGTCGAGAGCCAGGCGGCCATCTGGGAGGGGCTGCGCAGCGGCGTGTTCCAGACCTTTTCGTCGGACCACTGCCCGTTCCGCTATGACAGCCCATCGGGCAAGCTTCATCCGAACGGCAAGTCTTCCTTCCGCTGGGTGCCGAACGGCATCCCTGGCGTCGAGACACGCCTGCCCATTCTTTTCTCCGAGGGTGTCTCCAAGGGACGTATCTCCCTCAACCGCTTCGTGGAGCTGACCTCGACCAACCACGCCAAGATCTACGGCCTCTATCCGCGCAAAGGCTCCATCGGCGTCGGCTTCGATGCGGATATCGTGCTCTGGGACCCGAACCGCCGCGAGGTCATCCGCCAGGAGATCCTTCACCACGGGGCCGATTACACGCCCTGGGAGGGATTCGAGGTCACCGGCTGGCCGGTGACGACGCTGCTGCGTGGACAGGTCGTGGCCGAAGGCGGGCGCATCGTCGGCGCCAAGGGAGCCGGTCGCATTCTCGCCCGGGAGGTTTCGGCCTATGCGGCGCCCGCTGATGCGTGAAGGGCGGCGCTTGCGTCAGCCTTCCTTGAGATGGGGCAGCACATACGCAGGCGCCGCCGCCTGGAGGCCGCACCAGATGCAGCCCGCCGTGATTGCCACAACCATCACGGCAGGGCCGAGGAAGGGATCGCTTCCGCTGCGCAGCATGCTCACGGCGAAGGGGCAAAGGGACGCGCCGAGATAGCCGAAGCTCTGCGACATTCCCGAGAGCATCGCCGTAACCTCCGCGGTGGGAGAGCGCAGCGAAACGAACAAGAGGGCAAGGCCGAACAAGCCGCCCTGGCCGAGGCCAAGGACGAGCGCCCAAAGGAGACGCATGACGAGCGGCGCATAGAGCAGGCCGAGGAATCCCGCGCAGGTTCCAAGGAGAACCAGCAGGATCAGCAGTCGCGGCGATACCCTCCGGGTCGCGAGGGAGGGCACCAGCAGGGCGGTTGCAGTCTGCGACAGGATCGAGACGGAGGTGACGACGCCCGCATCCAGCACATCGAGCCCACGGTCGCGCAGCAGCGTCGGCAGCCATCCGAGAACGATGAAGGCAAGCCCCGCCTGGAGCCCCATGAAAGCGGTGACCGACCAGGCAAGGCGGTCACGCATCAACAGCGAGAAGCGCGGCAGGCGGGCCGTGCCGGCGGAAGGCGGCTCGACCGAGGCGAGGGCGGCCCACATGAGACCGCCGGCGAAGGCGAGGGCGCTCCAGCTCGCCAGGGCCATGGTCCAGGAGCGCCAAGCCCCTTCGAGAATGGGCGTCAGTCCGGCGGCGCTGGCCCCGCCGATGCTCAACACCATCGTGTAGAGCCCCGTCATGGGACCGAGCCGCGTGGGAAAGCGGCGGCGGATCACCACCGGCAGGAGCACGCCTGCCATACCGATGGCCGCCCCGGCCACGAGGGTGCCCGCAAACAGCGCGGCGCTCAGCGGTACTGCGCGCAGGGCGAGCCCCACCGCAAGGCCCATGAGAAGCACCGCAACGGCGCGCTCGAGGCCGAGCCGTGCAGACAGGAAGGGAGCAACCGGCCCGAAGGCGCCGAAACAGAGCACGGGCATGGTGGTCAGGACGCCGATCCACATCCCGCCGAGGTCCAGGCTCGTCTGGATTTCGGCCACCATGGTGGCGATGGAGGTGAGAGCGGGGCGGAGGTTGAGCCCGGCCACCACGACACAGGCCACGATGAAGCCGGCCAGGAGGGATCCGGCGCGCGTGCTTCCGCGCGGCGCCTGCGCCTCCTTCGTCTCCCGGTCGCGTACAGTCAGCATGCCCTGTCCTTCCAGCGCGCGATGGCGGCCGGCTCGGTTGGTTGTGACGCTCGGAGGCGGCCGGAACAGACCGGCCCGCCTTCCATCCGTCAGGCTTCGATCTGGTCGGTTGCCCTTACGTGGCCCCAGAACATCTTCGGCGTCTCCAGCATGGACCGGAAGCCGGTTCGGTTGAGCATCGCCTCGGTCTCGCGCTGCGCGTCGTCGAGCACTTCGTCCTCGTCGACGAACATGGCCTTGCGGTTCTGCAGGGCGATGCGGCCGTCGACGATCACGGTATCCACGTCGTTGCCGTTGGCGAAGTAGATGAGCCGGAAGACCGGCATGTTGAGCGGGTAGAGGTGCGGACGGCGCAGATCGACCAGCACCACGTCCGCCTTCTTGCCGACTTCGAGGGATCCGATGTCCTTATCCATCCCAAGCGCCTTGGCGCTGTCGATGGTGCACATTTCCAGCACGCGGCCCGGCGGCAGCCAGGTGGGATCCTTGAAGTAGGTCCGGTGGTAATGCATGCATTGCTGCATGTGCCGGAACATGTCGCCGGACCGGTCCGGCGCCGTGGCATCGGAGCCGAGGCAGACATTCGCTCCCGCCTCCAGCAGTTCCGGCACCGGGCAGCGCCCGAGAATCGACGCGATGGCGCTCGGGTTATGGGCGATACTGGTCCCCGTGTCGGCCACGATCCGGATCTCGTCCTGGGTGAGATCGGTGGAGTGCGAAAGCAGGGCGTTGGGCCCTAGGATCCCGAGTTCGTTGGCGTATGCCACACTGCCTTTCGTGTGCCCGTCCTGCGTGAAGACGAGGCCGGCCTCCCGCGCGAGGGCCGCCGTCAACCGGGCCTGCCGCTTGGCCTCCTCCAGGTTCTCCGATCCAAGCTCCGCGAGGTGCTCGGCGCGCAAAGTCGGCGTAATCAGTGCGATGTTAAGGCGCCCACCATGCTTGCCATGCCAAGTGTCGATGAGCGTCTTGCAGGTCTCGAATTGCTCCTCGAAGCTCACCGGACGCTCGACCGCCTCGCCGTCGACAATGCGGGCATAGGTGCGTGGGTGCGGTGGGCGTGTCGGACCGACCGCTACCACGGAGCGGGTGCCGACCTCGCGCACACCTTCGCAATGGGCGTCAGCGTAAACGGGTTCGTCGGTGCGCAGGATCGTGTCGCCGCCGCCCAGGAGAGAGACCCCTGTCGTCACACCGAACCGCAGTCGTTCAAGCGCCGCGAGACGTGCCTCCGCGCGCCAGAACTCGGGCGTCGAGGCCACCGTGTAGGCCTTGTGGCAGGCCTCGTACCACGCATTGCTGTCGCCGCCGCCCATGGTCTTGATGAGACCGTGTCCCGCATGGGCGTGTCCGTCGATGAGGCCCGGCATGACGATCTTGCGGCTCGCGTCGATGATTGTCTTGGCCTTGTGAGCCGCCAGCACCTCGTCCGTGGTGCCTACGGCGACGATCCGGTCTTTCTCGATGGCGACTGCGCCGTTCTCGATCACCCGCCGCTGCGGGTCCATCGTGACAACGATGCCGTTGGTGATGATGATGTCTGCCATGCATGGAACTCCGGTCGGTCAGGCGGCTTTGGTTTCGCCGCGGATGCGGTCGAGGGTGGGAACGAGCGCCAGCAGTTCCTGCGTATAGGGGTGCTGTGGCGCATCGAAGAGAGTCTCGGAATCGGCCTGTTCCAGGAGCTTGCCCTGGCGCATCACGGCCACTCGGTCGCACATCTGCCTGACCACGGCGAGGTCGTGGCTGATGAGAAGAAGGGTCAGCCCGGTGGCATCGCGCAGATCCTTCAGCAGGTTCAGGATCTGCGCCTGCACCGACACATCGAGGGAGGAGGTCGGCTCATCGCAGACGATGAGCCTGGGCCTGGCGCCCAGCGCCCGCGCAATGGAGAGGCGCTGCCTCTGTCCACCCGAGAAGGCATGGGGGAAGCGCTGCGCGGCCTCCGCCTCGAGCCCAACAGCTTCGATGAGGCGCACCACGTCGTTCTCTGCTTCGGCGCGGCTGTTCGCAAGGCGGTAGAACAGGATCGGTTCAGACAGGATCGCGCCAATGCGCATGCGTCCGTTGAGCGAGGAATAGGGATCCTGAAAGATCATCTGGACCGCCTGGCGCAGCGCGCCCACCCGGCGGATCGCGCCGTCGCCGGCGATGCTCTGGCCGCGGTAGAGCACGCGCCCTGCGCTTGGCCGCACCAGACCCGACACGACGTTGGCGATCGTCGTCTTGCCGCAGCCGGATTCGCCTACCAGGCCGAACACTTCGCCGCTGCGCACGGAAAAGGAGACGCTGTCCACCGCACGGAAGCGATGGCCGCGCGAGCCCGGCAGCCATCCGCTGGTCGTGTAGTCGACACAGAGGTTTTCGACCGACAGGATGGGCGCATCGCCCAAATTCTCGTCCGCGCGTTCGGCCCTCGCCCGCAACTCCGCGCGCGCCTGCTCGGCCCGGCCCTTGCCTTCGTCGCCTAGAACCGGGAAGCGGTCGAGCCGCTGGTCAACGCGCGGCACAGCACCGATCAGGGCCTTGGCGTAGTCCGCTTTCGGCCGACGCAGAACCTCTTCCGTTGTTCCGGTCTCGACCACCTTGCCGCGGTGCATGATCGTCACGCGATCGGCAATCTGCGCCACGACGCCCATGTTATGGGTGACGAGTAGGATGCCGATGCCGCGCTCGTCCGCCAAGTCCCGCAGGAGCGTCAGGATCTGCGCCTGCACGGACACGTCGAGAGCCGTTGTGGGCTCGTCCGCAACGACGAGCCTGGGGTCGCAGGACAGCGCGGCCGCAATCACGACCCGCTGGCGCTGGCCTCCGGACAGCTGGTGAGGATAAGCCTTGAGCCGCCGCTCCGGCTCCGGGATCCCGACGGCCCGGAGCAGGTCGAGCGCGCGGGCTCGGGCACTGGCCTTGTTCAGGTTCAGGTGAAACCGCATGGCCTCCGTAAGCTGGCTCTCGATGGTGAAGAGCGGATTGAGGCTTGTCATCGGATCCTGGAACACAGCTCCCACATCGCGGCCGAGCACGACGCCCTCGGCGGAGCCCTTGGCCGGGTCGAACCGCCGGCCGCCGATGTGGATGCTGCCCGCCGCGATGCGTCCCGGCTTCTCGAGAAGGCCCATGACCGTGTTGCCGATAGTGGTCTTGCCCGCGCCCGACTCGCCGACCAGCGCGTGGATTTCGCCGGGGTGGATGACAAGGGACGCCTTCTCCACGGCGGTGAAGACGGTGCCGTTCGCAAGCGGGTATTCGACCCGCAGGCCGTCGATGGCGAGGACGGGAGTGGAAATCGCCTTCATCGTTTCACCCGCAGCTTGGGATTGAAGCGGTCGCGCAGCCAGTCGCCGACCACGTTGACGGCCAGGACGAGGATCACGAGGCCCAGGGCCGGGAACAGGGCAATCCACCAGATTCCGGAAAAGACGAACTCGTTGCCGATGCGGATCAGCGTGCCGAGAGAGGGGTAGGTCGGCGGCATCCCGACGCCCAGGAAGGAGAGCGTGGCCTCGGTCAGCACGGCGGCCGCGAGATTGATGGTGGAGATCACCAGCACCGGGCTCATGACGTTGGGCAGGATATGCCGCAGCATGATGCGACGGGCGGGCAGGCCCGTGACCTTGGCCGCTCGCACGTAGTCCTTGGCGGTCTCGACCATGGTCGCGGCGCGCACGGTCCGGGCATATTGCACCCATTCATGGATCGCGATGGCGCAGATGAGAATGACCGGTGCCCATTCGGCCGCCGCAGCCCCAGGGAAGAGTGCGCGGGCGATGCCGCTCACCAGCAGGGCCAGCAGAATGGTCGGAAAGCTCAGGATGATGTCGGCAATCCGCATGATCACCGCGTCGACCTTGCCGCCAAAATAGCCTGCGAGCAGTCCCAGGACGACACCCAGACTTGCGGCGACGAGAACCGCGCCGCCGCCGATTATGATCGAGACGCGTGCGCCATAGAGCATGGCGGACAGAAGATCCCGCCCCTGATTGTCGGTACCGAGGAGGAAGCGGGCATCCCCATCCGCCATGAAGGCTGGCGGCAGTTCGGCGTTGATGAGATCGAACGATGCGAGATCCGTCGGATCATACGGAGCTATCCACGAGGCGAGCAGGGCGCTGGCGACGATCACAAGAGCCAGCGCGGCCGCGATCATGACCGAGATCGGTGCCCCCATGCGAACAACCAGGCTTGGAAAGGAGGCGAGCGTTTTCATGCGGACCTCGCACGCAGACGCGGATCGACGACCGCGTAGAGGATGTCGACCACGGTGTTGATGAGGACGAACAGAAGGCCCACAAAGAGCAGGTAAGCCGCCATCACGGGAATGTCGGCGAAGCTCACGGCCTGAATGAACAGCAGTCCCATGCCCGGCCACTGGAAGACGGTTTCCGTTACGATGGCGAAGGCGATCAATGAGCCGATCTGAAGGCCCGTCACGGTGATGACCGGCATCAATGCGTTCCGCAGGGCGAGCCGGAAATGAATGTAGCGGCTCGGGAGGCCGCGCGCCCTTGCGAAGCGGATGTAGTCGCTAGACAGAACATCGATCATTTCGGCCCGCACGAGACGCATGATCAGGGTGAGTTGGTACAGAGCGAGGGTCGTGCCGGGCAGCAGCAGGGACTTCAAGCCGCTTGTCGTGAGAAAACCCGTCGTCCACCAGCCCAGATCCACCACCTGCCCACGCCCGAACGAGGGCAGCCAGCCCAACGTCACGGCAAAGACCAGGATCAGCACGATCCCGGTCACAAACGTCGGGGTGGAGATGCCGATCAGGGACAGGGCCTGCACCGCACGGGCGGCTATTCCGGTCGGCTTCAGAGCGCAAAGGACCCCGAGGGGAATCCCGAGCGACAGGGACAGGATCGTGGCGACGATGACGAGCTCAAGCGTTGCCGGCAGCCGCTCCGCAATGAGCTGCGTGACCGGCCGCTGGTTGCGGTAGCTGATGCCCAGGTCGCCCGCCAAGGTCCGCGACAGGAAGCGTCCGTACTGGACGACAACAGGCTGATCGAGGCCGAGCGAGCGCCGCAACTCGGCTTTCTCCCCGACCGTGGCGTTCTCGCGCGACATCGTCGCAACCGGGTCGCCGACAAAGCGGAACATGACGAACGACACCGCCGAGACGACGAGCATCACCAGAGCCGCTTGACCGAGCCGGGACAGAAGGACTTTCACCATGAGCGTCTCGGGCGGCCCGCCTCCCAGAGGCAGGCCGCGTGTCCTTTGTGGGAGGGCTTACTTGACGTTGGCGAACCACAGGCGGACGTACTCGTCCGGAAACTGCGGAACCTCCACGCCGTCGCGCACGGCCCAGGCGACAGGCTGCTGGTGGATCGGAATGTAGGCGACCGTGTCGCGGGCCACCTTGAGGGCCTCGACCAGCATAGCCCGGCGCTTCTCCTCATCGAGTTCCACGGCGGCCTTGCGCGTCAACTCCTCGATCTGCGGATTCGTGTAGCCGCTGGCGTTGGAGCCGCCGTAGCCCTCCTTCTTGTCGGTCAGCAGGGAGGCCAGAACGCTGAAGCCGTCCATGGGCGGCAGCGTCGCCCAGCCGACCATGGAGACGTCGAACTCACCCCGGTCCTGCCGCGGGAAATAGGTGGCGCGGGACTCGGTCTGCAGATCGGTCTGAATGCCGACCTTGGTCCACATCGACGCGATGGCGACGCAGGTCTGCTCGTCGTTGATATACCGATCGTTCGGGCAGTTCAGCTTGGTCTTGAACCCATTCGGATAACCGGCTTCGGCGAGGAGTTTCTTCGCCTTTTCGGGGTCGTAGCCGAAGAGTTGATCGTTGTCCTTGGAATAGCCGGGCACGGGCGGTGCCACGAGGGTGCCGGTGTTGCGGGACTTGTCGCGCATGACACGCTTCTTGATCGCCTCGAAATCGATGGCGTGCCACATGGCCTGACGCACTTTCAGGTCGAGCATCGGGTTTTTCTGCCCCGGCATGGCCTTGAGTTCGGGCCTGAAGTTGAGCGAGAGCATGATCAGTCGCAGCGACGGCTCCTCGATCACCTTGAAGCCGGACGACGCGCCGATGCGCTGCAGATCCTGCAGGGGCGCGGGCGCGATCAGGTCGAGCTCGCCCGATAGAAGGGCCGCCACGCGGGTTGCGTCGGACTTCACGGGCTTGAACTCGATGCGGTCGAGATTGTGCTGGGGCTTGTCCCACCAATCTGGATTCACCACGAAGGTGGTTCCGGCATCGGGCTTGTAGGACTCGACCTTGAACGGGCCAGTGCCGACGGCCGTGGTCGAGGCGGCCGTGGTGACACCGGTCGCGATGTTGCCGGGCTTGAGGGCGTCGTTCGCCTCCATCCATTCCTTGTCCATGATGTAGACGCCAGCAAGGTCGTTCAGCAGGAGCGGGTAGGGGCCGTTGGTCACGATATCAACCGTGTAGTCGTCGACCTTCTCGGCTCTGAGGACTGTCGCGATATTGCCGCGGGCGCGGGCGCCAGGATCGAGGAGGCGTGTGATCGAAGCGACCACGTCATCGGCGGTGAACGGGTTGCCGTTATGGAACTTGACGCCCTTGCGCAACTCGAAGCGCCACGTGTCGGGCTTCACGTTCTTCCAGCTGACGGCAAGAGCCGGCTCAAGCTCGAGATTGCGGCCACGGCGCACCAGCGGATCGAAGACGTGGTGCAGCATGCTGGTCGTGAAGCTCTCCGTATGTGCGTACGGATCGAGCGTGGTGAGGTCGGTCGGCGATGACCACCGCAGGGTTTTCGCCTCTGCGGAGAAGCCCAACAGGGCTCCTATGGCGATCGACAGGCAGGCAACGTGCCGTGCTTTCATTGTGAGCCTCCAATGTCCTCTGGAAAGATGTTTTATTGGATACATTTTCAAGGAAGGATTGCATACGATTCCAGTTGCGTCAACGGGAGGTTCGATGCACGAGGCTGGGTATCCCAGGTGCTATCCAGGCGCGCCCTGTGGCGGCTACGCTTCCATTGGCAAATGCGCTCCGGGCATCGCGGAGGGAGGCATTCAAATATCGAGCAGGGTCCTGGCGCATCGTGCGGAACCGGAGGTCCGCGTCAGCGAAAAGTGGATCCGGTTTTCCGCCCCGAACGATGCTTTAGCTTGCGTAACGGTCAAGGATAGACCGGATGTCCCGTGGCTTGCTGGTGTCAGAGGAGAGGAGTGCGCGCTCGGTTACGGCTTCGAGGTGATGGTCCATGGCCTCTGTCGCGAGGCGGGCGTTGCGGGCACGCAACGCGTCTATGATCTGGCGGTGTTCGTTGATGGAGCAATCCGCCGAATGGGGGCGACTGTAGAGTGCCAGGATTAGAGAGCAGCGCGACACGACCTCGTTCACATACCGGGCCAAGACCTGATTGCCGGACAGCTCCGCCAGCAGGATGTGGAACTCGCCGGACAGGCGGATCGAGGCTGGCCCATGCTGTGCGCCGGCCTTCGCTTCGAGAGCCACGTGTTGCTCCAGTCGCTGAAGATCCTGATCCGTTATCTTTGCCGCCAGACGGGCCAGGACCTGACGCTCGAGGCACATCCGGGCTTCAAAGATGTCGTGGGCCTCGGACAGGCTCGGCTGGGCAATGGCCGCCCCCTTGTTCGGTTGCAGATCCACTAGGCCCTCGACGTTCAGGCGAGCCAGAACAGACCGCACGATGGTCCGGCTGACCCCAAAGCGCTCGCCGATCACATCCTCGGTCAGCTTGTCGCCCGGCAGGAGAGCTTGCTCGATGATGGCACGGCGCAGGCCGGCATAGACGGCTTCGCTGCGCGATCCGGCAGCTGCTTTTGATATGTGATTGGGCATGTTTGCTGGGGAGGAGGTCGGAGTGTGAATTGTCACTATTTTGTATCCGTTCATCTCCTGTAGGAAGGGGCTGGTGAAAAAATCATTGTATTCAAAATTGTATACTAATAACCTGTTTCCGCAACATGGTTTTCGATCGGTAGGGTCTGCGGAAGTGAGCTGACTATCGAGGAGAGGTCCTTGACCTTTGAGGTTGGCGCCGGGGTCGGACATCCTCGCCGCTCCGCAGGAAGGGGCCAATCTCTGCCGCGTCGAAAGACTGCTGACAGATGGGCATTGCGGTCGCTTACAGGGCCACGATGCACAGGCATGCATGGCGATCAAACGAGTGAGACCGGCGCAATGAGCGGCAATCTGCACGTCACCAACATCCGGCCCATGGGCGGGCCCGCAACAAGCCTGACAATTCGCGATGGGCGCATTGCCCTCTATGGCGAGGACGCACCTCCCGCCATGACCGTCATCGACGGTGGGGGCGCCGTGCTGGTTCCCGGCCTGGTCGAGGCGCACACTCATCTCGACAAGACGCTGCTCGGCATGCCTTGGTACCATAATGATGTCGGTCCCCGATTGATCGACAAGATTGATAACGAGCGTGCCCAAAAGCGCCTTCTCGGCATTGACCCGGCACGTCAATCGGCTCGGCAGGCCGTCCTGTCGGTCGCGCTCGGGTCGACGCATATCCGTTCCCACGTCGATGTGGACACCGAAATCGGCCTGAAAGCCGTTGAGGGCGTTCTGGAGACACGGGAGCGGTATCGCGACGCTGTAGACATCGAAGTCGTTGCCTTCCCGCAGAGCGGGATGCTGATCCGTCCGGGAACAGTGGAGCTGATGGAAGAAGCTCTTAGGCTCGGCGCCCAGGTGGTGGGCGGCCTCGACCCCTCGGCCATCGATCGCGATCCGAAGGGCCATCTCGACGTGATCTTCGGATTGGCCGAGCGTTACGGCCGCCCGGTCGACATCCATCTCCACGAACCGGCAGAACTCGGCGCCTTCTCGATGGAGTTGATCATCGAACGAACGAAGGCTCTCGGCATGCAGGGGAGGGTAACCATCAGCCATGCCTTCTGCCTGGGCATGACCGACCAGGATTATGTGGCAAGCCTTATCGAGGCTCTGGCCGAAGCGCGGGTGCATATTCTCACGACCGCCCCGGCTTCAAGGCCTGTCCCGCCTGTCAAGCGTTTGGTCGAGGCCGGCGTGGTGGTCGGGGCAGGGTCGGATGGTGTGCGCGACACATGGGGACCCTATGGCAATGCCGACATGCTGGAGCGCGCCGTCTTCGTCGGCCTGCGCAACAACTTCAGACGCGATGATGAGGTCGCACTGGCTCTGGACGTGTGCACCCATGGCGGCGCACGGATGATGGCCTTGGAGGGTTACGGCCTTGAGCCTGGGTGCAAGGCCGACCTCGTCTTGCTCGACGGGGAGGCCTTGGCGGAGGCGGTGGTGAGCCGACGCAAGCGGAGGCTCGTCCTGAAGGCAGGACGTGTCGTCGCTCAGGATGGAGAGGCTCGCATCCGATAGCTATTGTCCTGGGTTTGAACTAATGATATTAGTTTTAAAACTAATTGAATTAGGTTTAATCTCGCCATGCACATTCGTCCAGCTCGCACCGGGACAGCGGCGCCTGCCACTGTGGCAAGTGTCTCTGCCCCCGAGGACATCACCGCCCCTGGATGGCCTGGGGGCGCGGTCCAGAATATCCATGCCGGGCTCGGAGCAAGCCCGCATTTCCTGGAGCGCCCCGATGGCCGGTTGGCCTACGACGATGTCGGCCACGGCCCATTGGTGGTGATGGTGCCTGGGCTCGGGGATCTCCGCGCCGAGTACCGCTATCTGGCGCCAAGGCTTGTCCAGGCGGGCTATCGGGTCGTGGCGCTGGACCTTCGCGGGCACGGGCAGTCCAGCACGGGCTGGCCGGATTACACCTCGGCGGCCCTGGGCAGCGACGTGGTCGCGCTGGTGCGGCACCTCGGTGCCGGCCCTGCTCATCTGGTCGGCACCTCGATGGGGGCCGCAGCCGTGGCTTGGGCAGCGGCAGAGGCGAAGGGCTGCGTCCGCAGCCTCACCCTGATAGGCCCCTTCGTCCGTGACGTTCCGCCCGCTTCGGCCTTCAAGGCGGCGGTCCAGCGGGTGATGATGCGGATCGGCTTTGCCGGCCCTTGGGCTCCGCGTGCCTGGGGCCTAGCGTATGCGTCGTTCCATGCCAGGAAGCCGGCCGACTTCGACGCCTATCGGGATGCGCTGGTCGCCAACCTGAGGGAGCCCGGTCGCCTGGACGCGGTGAGAGGCATGATCCTCGCGAGCAAATCCGACGTCGAGGCTCGGCTGGCGGAGGTGCAGGCACCGACACTGGTGATCATGGGCGAGGCCGATCCGGACTTCGCGGATCCGCGAGCCGAGGCCGAGACGGTCGCGCGCCTGTTGCGTGGTCGCGTGCACATGGTTCCGGGTGCCGGCCATTACCCGCATGTCGAGGCTCCCGATGATGTGACGCCGGCCCTCCGGCGGTTCTTCGGCGCGCAGGGGAACGCCTGAGATGCCCCGGGCCGGATTGGATGCCCAAGCTGTCGTCGACGCGGCGGCGGAACTGGCCGACAGCGAGGGGCTGGAGGCCGTCACCCTGGCGAGCCTGGCGAAGCGCCTGAATGTGAAGCCGCCATCGCTCTACAATCATCTCGACGGGTTGGAGGGAGTCCGCCGCGCGCTGGCCCTGAAGGCGCTGAGGGAGATCGGCTCACGCATTACCCGAGCGGCTGTCGGGCAAGCCCGGGATGATGCTCTCATCGCCATCGCCGCTGCGTTCCGGGACTTCGCCCGAGAGCATCCTGGCCTCTACGCCGCCTCCCTGCGGGCTCCGGGCTTGGACGACGACGAACTCGTCACGGCGGGCAACGAGATCGTCACCGTCGTCGGGGCCGTGCTCTCGGGCTATGGCCTGGAGGGTAACGATGCCCTGCATGCGACGCGGGGCCTGCGGGCGATCATCCACGGGTTCGTTTCCTTGGAGTCTGCAGCCGCCTTCGGCCTGCCGTTGGATCTGGATGAATCCTTCAGGCGGCTCCTGCGCGCGTTCACCGCCGGTCTCCAGAGCCGAAGTGGCTGACGGATCGGTTCGCCGTGGCGCGGGAGAACTGTCTGGCCTGCATTCTCCTGAAATCCGCGGAGCATCCGGGCCACCACCTGTTCGAGACCCACGTCACCTCGAACACGTTCTCGCTCGCTCAGGCGAAGGTGGAGCAGGAATGGCGCCCGCGCGCCGGCACGTGAACGGGTCCCGATCCCGATCGGGCCTAATCGTCGAGCGCTCCGTCCTCTGGCGGTGTATCCAGGCCGACGCTTGCCCTGTACTCGGCTTCGTCCTGCGCGGCTTCCGCATCGGCCGCCATTCTCTCATACCTGTCCAGGGCTCCCTGCAGGATGTAGGCGGCGGCCATCTTGTCCACCGCGTCCGCGCGCTTGGCGCGGGATGCATCCGCATCGAGCAGCGTCCGGGTCACCACGACCGTGGAGAGCCGCTCGTCCCAGAACAGGATCGGCAGGGGCAGAATCGGTTTGAGATTGCGCACGAAGGCCCGCGTCGCCTGTGAGCGGGGGCCTTCTGTGCCGTCCATGTTGAGGGGCAGTCCGACCACGAGGCCGCCTACCTCGTAACGCTCGACCAGCGCCTTGATCCGCTCAGCATCCGGCGTGAACTTCACCCGCTTGATTGTCTCGAGCGGCGTCGCGATCCGCCGCTCCACGTCCGACAGGGCGAGCCCGACGGTCTTGGTGCCGAGATCGACCCCCATGAGGCGGGCGCGGGGGCTCAGGCCCTCGATGAAGGCGACCAGTTCGTCGTCCCTGGAGATCATGGCGCGGGCTCCTCATTCCATGATGTGAGATGACAGCCAGTATAGGGGAAGTCGCGCGGCGTCGAGATCAGGGCCGCCCGATCTGGGCGAGGCCGGAGGATGGTACGGCCGGATGACCTGCGCCGGCGAGCGGAAGCAGCGCCTCCCCGGAGCGTCTGAAGAGGTGGCAGAACGCGCGCACGGGATCCAGCGTCACCGTGCTGCCCACCTCGTGGCGCGCGTCGCCCGGTTCGCGAACGGTGAGGCGCCGGCCCTGGCCCGCTTCGACATAAAGAAGGTGATTCTCCCCCAGCTCCTCCACCAGTTCCACCCGGCCGGAGAGGAGGCCCTGGGGGCTCGCCCGGAGGTGATCGGGCCTGACGCCGAGGATGACCGGCTCGCCCGACGCGACACTTTCCGGAGAGGCGGGGACGGATAGCGTGCTCCCGCCGTGAAGGCGCACCGTCACCCCGTCCGGCCCGGTCCCGGCGACCTCGGCCTCGATGAAGTTCATCTGCGGCGAGCCGATGAACCCGGCGACGAACAGATTGGCGGGCCGATGGTAGAGGTCGAGCGGGGTGCCGATCTGCTCGACCCTGCCCGCGTTGAGCACGACGATCCGGTCGGCGAGCGTCATCGCCTCCACCTGGTCGTGCGTGACGTAGATCATGGTCGCGCGGGTGTCGGCATGGAGCTTGGCGATCTCGATGCGGGTCTGCACGCGCAACGCGGCATCGAGGTTGGAGAGCGGCTCGTCGAAGAGAAAGACCTTCGGGTCGCGCACGATGGCGCGGCCGATGGCGACCCGCTGACGCTGACCGCCCGAAAGCTGCTTCGGTTTGCGGTCGAGGAGATCCTCGATCTGCAGCATGCGCGCCGCCTCGCGCACTTTCCGGTCGATGTCGGCTTTCGACGATTTGGCCAGTTCCAGGCCGAAGGCCATGTTGTCGTAGACGTTCATGTGCGGATAGAGTGCATAGGACTGGAACACCATCGCGATGCCGCGCTTGGCCGGGACCAGATCGTTCACCCGCTCCCCACCGATGAAGAGATCGCCCGCCGTGATGTCCTCGAGCCCGGCGATGAGGCGCAGCAGCGTGGATTTTCCGCAGCCCGAGGGGCCGACGAAGACGATGAATTCGCCGTCGCGGATCTCGAGGTCGACGCCATGAATCACCCTGGCCTTGCCGAAGGATTTCTGGACGTTTTTCAAAACGACATCGGCCATCGACTCATCCCCGGGATCAGCCCTTCACCGCGCCGGCCGTCAGGCCCGCCACGATTCGGCGCTGGAAGATCAGGACCAGGGCGACGATCGGCAGCGTCACGATGACGGATGCCGCCATGATCGTGCCCCAGGGCAATTCATAGGCGCTGCTGCCGCTCATGAGCGCGATCGCGGGCGGAACGGTGCGCTGCTCGTTCGTCAGGGTGAAGGTGAGGGCGAAGAGAAACTCATTCCAGGACACGATGAAGGCGAGAAGGCCCGTGGTGACGGCAGCCGGCGCCATCAGGGGCAGGAACACGCGCCGGACCACGATCCAGGGCGTCGCGCCGTCCACGAAGGCCGCTTCCTCGATCTCCTTCGGGAGCTCGCGCATGAAGGTGGTCAAAACCCAGACCGTGAAGGGCAGGGTGAGCATCAGGTTGGCGAGGATCAGGCCCGGCAGGGTGTTGTAGAGGCCAAGCGAGCGGATCAGCTCGAACATGCCGGAGAGCACCGCAACCTGCGGGAACATCGACACGGCGAGGATCGTCATGAGCAGAAGCGCGCGGCCCCGGAACGCAATACGCCCGAAGGCATAGGCCGCGGTGATGCCCAAGCCGAGCGACAGGGCCACCACGGACCCGGCGACGATGATGGAGTTCAGGATGTTGCGCCCGAAGGGCTGGCGCTGGAAGACGGCGAGGTAGTTGGAGGGATCGAACGTCTCAGGCAGATAGGCCACGGAGAAGAGAGCCGCGCCCGACCGGAAGGACGAGATTACCGCGTAATAGAACGGGAACAGCGAGAAGAGACCGATGGCCAGGACGAGCAGCCAGAAGCCGGTGCGCCAGAGCCTTGTCATAGTGCATCCTCGCTGAACCGGACCCGTCCGGCCGCCATGGTGATGAGGACCAGAAGGGCGATGATGAGGAAGATCAGGGTCGAGGCCGCCGACCCTAAGCCGACCTCCTGAAAGTCGACGAGTTGCTGGCGCGCATAGACGGACATCGACATGGTGTCCCGGGAATTGGCGGTCAGCACGTAAATGAGATCGAAGACTCTGAGGGCATCGAGGGCGCGGAAGATGACCGCGACGAGCAGGGCCGGCCTGATGAGCGGCAGGGTGATCCGGAAGAAGACCCGCACCGGATGGACGCCGTCGACGCGCGCCGCCTCGTAGATGTCCTGCGGCAGCATCTGCAAGGCTGCGAGGATGAGGAGCGCCATGAAGGGCGTCGTCTTCCACACATCGACCATCACCACGGTCCAGAGGGCCGTATCGGGATTGGCGGTCCAGCTGATAGGCGCTGCGATCAGACCCAGGCGCAGGAGCAGGTCGTTGATGACGCCGAACTGGTCGTGCAGCATCCAGTTCCACATCTTGGCCGAGACCACCGTCGGGATGGCCCAGGGGATCAGGATGATGGCGCGCATGATCCCCCGGCCCGGAAAGGCGGCATTGAGGATCAGCGCCACGACGGTGCCGAGACCCGTCTCGATGGAAACCGACACGAGGGTGAACCAGACCGTGTTCCAGACGGAGTGCCACCAGTCCGGATCGGTCAGGAGGCCCAGCCACTCGCCGTCGTAATTGGCGAGATAGTTCTCGAAGCCGATGAACTGGTAATCGCCCAGATTGTTCAGGTTGGCGTCCGTGAAGCTGAACCAGACGGTGCGCGCGAGCGGCCAGCCCGCGATCAGCGCGAGCACGAACAGGGTCGGCGCGATGAATGTCCAGGCCGCCCGGACGCGCGAGCGCGTCAGCGAGGAGGGGCGCCTCGGCGCCTCGGAACGCGCGGAGGCCATGTCCGGTGCGAGCGCCCGGCTCATGTCACTTCCAGCCGCTGCGCTTGATGCGTTTCAGGTCGCGGTCGAGCCGGTTGAGGGCCTGCGCAGGCTCGGCGCGTTTCGACAGAACCTCATGCACCGTGTTGAAGAACTCGGTCGAGACCTTGTTGTAGTTCTGTCCCGTCACGGTGGCGGGCCGCGCGACGGCATTGGTGAAGACGTCGACCAGATCGCCGATGAAGGGATTGGCCTTCGCGATTTCGCTGTCGCTGTAGAGAGACACGATGGTGGGATTAAAGGAGCCCTGCACGGCCCGGCGCTTCTGCTCCGGCTGCGCCGTCAGGTGCATGACCAGATCGGTCGCGGCGTCGGGATTCTTCGAATACTTGGAAACCGCCAAGAGCTGGCCGCCGAGCGTTCCCGCATGCCGCCCGTCGGGGCCGCCCTTCGGAAGCGGCGCGATGCCGACCTTGTCCTTGATGGTGCTGTCGGCTCCCTGCGCCAGCGCCCAGGCATAGGGCCAGTTCCGCATGAAGAGCGCATTGCCCGCCTGGAAGACGCCGCGCGACTCCTCTTCCGTGTAGTTGAGGACGCCTTCGGGCGTGACGGTGCCGACCCATCCGGCGGCCATCTTCAGGGCGTCCGCGGCTTTCGGATTCTCGATGGTGATCTCTCCCTTCTCGTCCACGATGGTGCCGCCGTTGTGGGAGGCGATCCACTCCAGCGCGTTGGTGGTGAGGCCCTCATAGGCGCGCCCTTGCCAGACATAGCCCCAGAAATCGCCATGACCCTCCTTGCGCTCGCCCTCCTGGACGATGCGGGCGGTTTCCGTGAGATCCGCCCAGGTCTGGGGCACGGGGCGCTTGTATTTGTCCAGGAGGTCCTTGCGGTAATAGAGCAGGCCCGCATCCGCGAACCACGGCATGGCCATCAGCTTGCCGTCGACGCGGCTCGTCTCGACCATCGCCGGCAGGTGGTCGTCGATCACGCGCTGCGCCTTGGAGGTCAGGTCCCGCAGGTGATCGGCCAGGATGCCCGTCCAGACCACGTCGATCTGGAACACGTCGATGTCGCCCGCGCCAACCGCAAGGAGCTGCTGATAAAGGGCGAGCCGCTCGGTGGCGGAGTTGGGCGTCGAGACGATCTTGACCGTGTTGCCGGTCTTGGCCGCCCAGGCGTCCACGCCCTGTTTGCAGATCTCGTATTCCTTGCCCAGGGCGCTGCACGAGATGGAGATTTCGACGGCCGAGGCGCCGGTCGAAGCGAGCATTCCGGCCGCGGCGGCGAGGCTCACCAGGTAACGGGACATGGCTTTCCTCCAGCATGGTTCGACTTTATTGCTTAGCTTCATAAGTCCCGGCCCTGCCATTTGTTCCTCTGGAACATGGCCGGTGGCCGGTCCTGCCCCATCTTCATGCTGCCACATGCGAGGATGCTCCCATGAAAATCACCTGGTTCGGCCATTCCGCCTTCCGTCTCGACTTTGCCGACAAGGTCGTGCTCATCGACCCGTTCTTCACCGGCAATCCCGCCTTCGACGGCGACCGGGCCAAGGCGTGCGAGGGTGCCACCCACATCCTCATCACCCATGGCCACGCGGACCACGTGGGCGATGCCGTCGATATCTCGAAGGCGACGGGCGCGAAGGTCGTCACGAATTTCGATCTGTGCATGTATCTGGCGTCCCAGGGCCTCCAGAATTTCGACCCCATGAACACCGGGGGCACCACCGACCAGGGTGGCTTCACCGTGACCCTCGTCCGGGCCGACCATTCGGCGGGGCTCGTGGAAATGGGCGTGAACTTCCCCTTGGGGAGCGCCAACGGCGTCATCGTCAAGGCGCCGGGAGAGCCCACCCTCTATCATATGGGCGACACGGATATCTTCGGGGACATGGGGCTGATTGCCGAGATCCATAGGCCGGATGTCGTGATCGCGCCCATCGGCGACCGCTTCACCATGGGGCCGGAGACCGCAGCGCTCGCCGTGGAGCGCTATTTCAAGGGCGCGAAGGCGGCCATTCCCTGCCATTACGCCTCCTTCCCGCCGCTCGTGCCCAACGCGGACCGCTTCGTGGCCGCCCTGGAGGGCAAGGGTATTCAGGTCGTGGTGCCGCATAAGACGGTCGCCGTGCGGATCTGACATTGCGGCCCTGGGCGGGCGGGTGTTATAGCCCGCCCAGCAGGTATCCAAGGGGTTAGGCCATCCATGTCGGTCGATGAGAAAACGGTCCGCCGCATCGCGCATCTGGCGCGCATTGCCGTGACGGACGAGGAGGTGCCGCACCTCCAGGGCGAGCTCAACGCGATTCTCTCCTTTGTCGAGCAGCTCAACGAGGTGAACGTGGACGGCGTCGAGCCTATGACCTCCGTCACGCCCATGACCATGAAGAAGCGCCAGGACGGCGTGACCGATGGCGGCTATGCCGACAAGATCGTCCGGAACGCCCCCGCCACGGAAGACAACTTCTTCCTGGTGCCCAAGGTGGTCGAATAGGCACAACGCCTGCCCACCGTCCCTGAGGAACGAGGCGTGAATGGCCGGACAAGCCCGGCCATGACGTCCATGAAGAGATCAAGTCCCGTGACCGAACTGACCCATCTCACGATTGCCGAGGCCCGCGACGGCCTGAAGGCCAAGACCTTCTCCGCAACGGAGCTTGCTAAGGCCCATATTGGTGCCATCGAGAAGGCGAGGGCGCTCAACGCCTATGTGCTGGAGACGCCGGACAAGGCGCTCGCCATGGCCAAGGCCTCCGACGAGAAGATCGCCACGGGCGAGGCCCGGGCGCTCGAGGGCATTCCGCTCGGCATCAAGGACCTGTTCTGCACCGAGGACGTGGTCTCGACCGCCGGCTCCAAGATCCTCGGCAACTTCAACCCGCCCTATGAGTCCACCGTGACCCGGAATCTCTGGAACGACGGCGCGGTGATGCTCGGCAAGCTCAACATGGACGAGTTCGCCATGGGCTCCTCCAACGAGACCAGCGCCTTCGGGCCCGTGGTGTCGCCCTGGCGGCGCGAGGGCTCGAACGTGAGCGCGGGCGCGTCCGGGGCCATCGAGGGCACGCATCTCGTCCCCGGCGGCTCGTCGGGAGGATCGGCGGCGGCCGTCGCCGCGCATCTGTGCCTGGGCGCCACCGCGACCGATACGGGCGGCTCGATCCGCCAGCCGGCGGCTTTCACCGGCACGGTCGGCATCAAGCCGACCTATGGGCGCTGCTCGCGCTGGGGCACGGTGGCCTTCGCCTCGTCGCTCGATCAGGCCGGCCCCATCACCCGCACGGTGCGGGATGCGGCCATCATGCTGCGCTCCATGTCCGGCCCCGATGCCAAGGATACGACCTGCGCCGATCTGCCGGTGCCGGATTTCGAGGCGGCGGTTTCGCGCGGCGTGAAGGGTCTCAAGATCGGGATCCCCAAGGAGTACCGGGTCGACGGCATGTCGCCTGAGATCGAGAAGCTCTGGCACCAGGGCACGGAATGGCTGCGCGCTGCCGGGGCCGAGATCGTCGAGGTCTCGCTGCCTCACACCAAATACGCGCTTCCAGCCTATTACATCGTGGCGCCCGCAGAAGCTTCCTCGAACCTCGCCCGCTATGACGGCGTCCGCTATGGCCTTCGCGTGCCGGGCAAGGACATCGTCGAGATGTACGAGAGGTCCCGCGCCGCCGGTTTCGGCCGTGAGGTCAAGCGCCGCATCATGATCGGCACCTATGTGCTCTCGGCGGGCTATTACGACGCCTATTACGTCCGCGCCCAGAAGATCCGCACTCTCATCAAGCAGGATTTCGAGCAGGTCTATGCTGAAGGAGTCCACGCGATCCTCACCCCCGCCACGCCGTCGGCCGCCTTCGGCATCGGCGAGAAGGGCTCGGGCGATCCGGTGGAGATGTATCTCAACGACATCTTTACGGTGACCGTGAACATGGCCGGCCTGCCCGGCATCGCGGTTCCGGCCGGCCTCGACTCCCAGGGGCTGCCGCTCGGCCTCCAGCTCATCGGCCGGGCCTTCGACGAGGAGACCCTCTTCGCCGCCGGGCAGGTGATCGAGGACGCTGCCGGTCGGATCCGGCTGCCCCAGCCCTGGTGGGCGAACGCGTGACGCCTCCCGTCGTTCACCTCTGGGACTGGCTGCCGGCGGCCTTCGATCCGATTCTGGTCTTCACCGCCGTCTGGCTCGGCTGGAGAGCCGATCAGTTCGGCAAGATCCTGATCGCCGGCATCGCGGCGCTGGGGCTCTCTATCGTCGTGTCCTGGGCGATCAGCAGCACAGGCCTGCCGTGGGTCGCGCCTGTCCGCCCGGACCGGCTGACGCTCTTCCCGGTCCGGTTCATCGCCGCGCTTCTCTGGGCGGGCGGCGCCTATGCCGCCCGGCGCGCCCGGCGGGGTTAGGTTTCCGCTATCCCGGCCGCGTGACCTGCCGGGAGGTGGAGAGCGCTCGAGATTTCCTCCAGGGTCGCCTTCTCGGCATCGCTCACCGCGACGCCGCCAAAGCCCAGGAAGCCGCCTTCCTTGCCGGATTCCGCAGCTTGTCGAGCGACGCTCCACAGCCAGGACTTGAACGCCGCCGCATCCTCGGGGGCTTTCGCATCGAGGATGCCGGAGACGGCGCGAAGTTCATCGACGGCCTTGGTCTTCACCTCGGCGAACTGGCTTCCCTTGAACCGCGACTGGAAGGAATCGCGAATGGCGTCCCGGGTCCCCGGATTCGAGATGTCGTCGGCCACCTCTTTGACGAGCGGCGCCGCCTGCGCATCCTGCTTGGCTTCGAGAAGCGCCCAGCCGCCCGCCATGGATTCCTTCAGCAGGCTCCATAGCCCGCCCGGATCGGCTGCGGTGATCGCCATGCTGGCGACCATGGGGCTTGCGACGACGCGGGACCATTCCTCAGGGGTGAAGCTCGCCTTGTTTGCCATCGTGACGCTCCTGATGTTCGGCTTGGCCACGGACTGTGCCGAAAAACTAATGGCCTAAAGCTCAGCTTTGTTCCTCACCGCGGCTTGGCGTCTGGGCATGAAAAATGGGCCCGACCCGAGGGATCGGACCCATGATGCGCAGTTTTGACGCGAGACCGGGATTACTGCTGCGGAGAAGCCGGGGTCGAGGGAGCCGCCGGAGCGGGCGACGCCGGAGTAGAAGGCTTGGCCGGAGCAGACGGGGTTGTTGCCGGAGCGGTCGTGCCGGTGCTCGGCGCGCTGCTCTCCGTCTGGGTATTGGTGCTGCCGGTCGTGCTCGGTTCGTTGCCGCCACGATCGTAGAAGAGGAAAGCCAGAAGACCGAGGGCCACAACAAGACCACCGATCACCCAGGCAAGAGTGTTAGAACCACGCCTATCGGTTTCGTAGACATTCGTCTCACGATTGTAGACGTTCGGTTCCCGATCGATCGGATCCATAGCCATTTTTAAACTCCTTGACCGTTTTACCTCCCGATCAACGCCTGATGACGGCTGCGGTTTCATCCTGGCCAAGCTTTTGACTTAACTATCTGTGCATAAAACAGAAATAATCCTGACAATGAGCCTCGGTAATCTGAACGGATGTTCATCTTGAAAGGGGTTGACCCGCTCATGTCTCGCTCTTACTCCGGGCAGGAGAAGGCGAGAGATAAAGGCGCAAGGCTCATGAACGCTCCGGTCAACCCCAAGAAGCTCATCAAAGGCGCGACAGGCGATTGGGAAATCATCGTCGGCATGGAGATCCATGCCCAGGTGACGAGCCAGGCCAAGCTGTTCTCGGGGGCCTCGACGGCCTTCGGTGGCGACCCGAATAGCCACGTTTCGCTCGTGGACGCAGCCATGCCCGGCATGCTGCCCGTCATCAACGAGGAATGCGTGCGCCAGGCCATCCGCACGGGCCTGGGCCTGAAGGCCCAGATCAACCTGAAGAGCACCTTCGACCGCAAGAACTACTTCTACCCGGACCTGCCGCAGGGCTACCAGATCAGCCAGTACAAGAGCCCCATCGTGGGCGAGGGCGAGGTCATCGTCGACGTTCCCGAGACGGGCGAGACGATCACCGTGCGCATCGAGCGCCTGCACCTGGAGCAGGACGCCGGCAAGTCGATCCACGACCTTCACCCCACCATGAGCTTCGTCGATCTCAACCGCTCGGGCGTCGCGCTCATGGAGATCGTGTCCAAGCCGGACCTGCGCTCCGCCGACGAGGCGCGCGCCTACGTGACCAAGCTGCGCACGATCCTGCGCTATCTCGGCACTTGCGACGGCGACATGGACAAGGGCAACCTCCGCGCCGACGTGAACGTGTCGGTCCGTCGCCCTGGCGAGCCTCTCGGCACCCGCTGCGAGATCAAGAACGTCAACTCGATCCGCTTCATCGGCCAGGCCATCGAGATCGAGGCGCGGCGCCAGATCGGGATTCTGGAGGACGGCGGCGTGATCGAGCAGGAGACCCGGCTGTTCGATCCGGGCCGGGGCGAAACCCGCTCCATGCGGTCCAAGGAAGAGGCCCACGACTACCGCTACTTCCCCGATCCGGACCTGCTGCCGCTCGAGTTCGACCAGGCCTATGTGGACGATCTCGCACAGCACCTGCCGGAGCTGCCCGACGAGAAGAAGGCCCGTTTCATGGGCGATTACGGCCTCTCGCCCTATGACGCGAGCGTGCTCGTGGCCGAGCGCGCCTCGGCCGACTTCTTCGAGGAGGTCGCCAAGGGCCGGGACGGCAAGGCCGCGGCGAACTGGATCATCAACGAGCTGTTCGGCCGCCTCAACAAGGAGGGCAAGGACATCACGACTTCGCCGGTGTCGGCTGCCCAGCTCGGCGGCATCATCGATCTGATCGGCGAGAACGTGATCTCCGGCAAGATCGCCAAGGATCTGTTCGAGATCGTCTTCACCGAGGGCGGAGAGCCGCGCGACATCGTCGAGAAGCGCGGCATGAAGCAGGTGACCGACACGGGCGCCATCGAGAAGGCCATCGACGCGGTCATCGCGGCGAACCCCGACAAGGTGGAGCAGGCGAAGGCGAAGCCCACTCTGCTCGGCTGGTTCGTCGGGCAGGTGATGAAGCAGACCGGCGGCAAGGCCAACCCGCAGGCCGTCAACGAGATCCTGAAGGCGAAGCTCGGGATCGAGTGATCGATCGAGCCGGTTCCGGCGAGGGGCCGTGCCCCGCGCCGGGACGTCCGGCAGGCAAGTGATCCGGTGACCTCTCAGCCCAATCCCTTCGCCCCGCACTGGCTGATCCGTGACATCGTCATCGGCTCCCACCGCTCCGCCGTGGGGCCGGGAGGCCTGCTCTTCGCCGGCGATTCCATCGTCGAAGGGTTCTACTGGAATCGGATCGGCTCGCTCGACGTCCTCAATGCCGGCTATTCGGGAATCTGGGCGGAAGCGCTGGAGCCCAAGCTGCCGTTCCTCCTGAGGACAGCAGAACCCAGCCTCGTCGTCCTGCTCGTCGGCACGAACGACGCCAAGAGGGACCGTTCCGAGGAGGACCTCGAAGCGGCGGCGGCGCATTTCGAGACCCTTGTCTCGCACCCCATCGCGTCAGGCGTGCCCTTCATTGTGATGACCCCGCCGCCCGTCGAGACGGGCAAACGCCTGACGAGCTTCTATTCCGTCGAGGCCATGCGCTCCTTGAGCCGCCGCTTCGCGGGGATTGCCGAGGCCCACGGGGCCGGAGTGGTCGACTTGCACGGCGCTCTTTCGGACGAGACCGGAACGGCCAGGGCCGGCATGACGACGGACGGGATCCACCTGTCGGCGGAAGCCTATGGCCTGATGCGCGATCTGCTCGAACGGAAGGTCGTCGAGATGACGCTGAGCCGTTAGGGAATTTCGTAGACAGAGAACTCGTCGTGGATCCCTCGGAGAGCGGCTTTCTGCGGCACGGGGCGCAGACCCTGCGTCTCGATGACCCGGAGGGCTTTCGGATCCTCGATCACGGAGCCGGTGGCGAAGATCGAGCGCGAGACCGCAAGGCCCTGCACCCGCGACGCAATGTTCACTGTCTGGCCGAAATAATCCTGCCGGTCGTTGAGCACGACGGCGAGGCAGGGACCCACATGGATTCCGATCTTGAGCAGCAGGTCCTCCTGTCCGCGCTGCTCGTTGAGGCGGCGCATCGCCTCGCGCATCCGGAGCGCGGCCGAGATTGCGTGATCGGGGGTCGGGAAGGTCGCCATCACAGCATCGCCGATGGTCTTCACCACGGCCCCAGCCTCCGAGGCGGCGATCTCGTTCAGGACGTGGAAATGCTCGCGCACCAGATCGTAGGCCACCAGATCGCCGACGCGCTCGTAGAGCTCGGTCGAGCCTTTGAGGTCCGTAAACAGGAAGGTCAGGCTCGTGATCTTCAGCCGCTGGTCGATGTCGAGGGTGTCGGTTCGGTAGAGGTCCCGGAACGTCTGGTTCGTCAGCAGGCGCTTGGCCGTCAGGAAGGGCCTGCGCCGGCCCACCAGGTCATGGAGCGTCTCGTTCGCGATCCAGATGGCGGGGAGCGTCCTTCCCCTGGAGCGGTTCTCGACGGAAAGCCTGAGCGGGCCGGGCCGGAGTTCGAGAGGCTCGGTCTGCATATGCAACTCGTTGAGCACCAGGGAGAGGTTCTGGCGTTCCCGCGTCGGCTCACCCTTGACCTCGATGAACTGCGCCGCATGGGTAACGGGATCGAAGACGATGACGAATGCGGCGGGAAGCTGCAGGGACAGGAGCGCTCTCTCGCCGGGAGGAAGCTCGACCGCATCGAGGACGATCTCCTCCGCGACGTCCTCGAAGTTCTCGGGAACATCAACGCCCGAGCTCCAGAAGATCTGCCGCATGTATTCGTGCATGGTAAGAGTCTCAGGCTCGTGGGCCGCGATCCTGCGCACGCGCGGACTGATGGTGAAAGTCACCTCGACCATCTCGTCGAGGGTGGGCTCGTATCCGGCCGCGCAGAGGGCGCAGCTGTACTCGCTCTGATTGACGGACTTGAGGCTCGTGCCCGCATCGAGCACGCCGCCGCAGCCTGGGCAAAGGACGTTCCAGGACAGTTCGAAAAGCCCAAGCTGGGCCGCGTGGAGAAAGGCCGCGATGACCTGCTCCTCGTCCAGCCCCTCCTTCGCGGCGAATGCGAGGGCGTTGACGCGGTTGAGATCGCGGTCGGGAGCGTCGCGGATCAGCCTCTCGATCGAGTCCACGACCGCCGGATCGGCCGATTGGCGCAGGAGCGCGAGGAGTTTTTGATCGTCGCTCATGATCCGACCTCCTTCGAGGTGCAGATGGCCCTTGCGACCGTTACGCCGCAGTCCGAACGTTGTGAACGTGCCGGGGGCGGGTCGAACGGCCTGGGCCATGATAGCACTTCAGTGCAGCCATGGCTTGTAGATCAGGGAAATGGGCCAGCAATCCGGCACCGTGAAGGTGCGCCAGGGTCAATTCTTGGCGAGTTCAGCGGCTGCCTTGGCCGTAGGATCCGAACATGGACCCGGTTTTCCGCGCTGGGCTAAGCTTCAGCCACCCCGTAATGCTCGGCGTAGCGGTTCGCGACCCGGGTCTGCCACATGCACAGGACCGGCGTGACGATCAATTCGAGAACCAAGCCACCGATCATGAAGAGCGAAGGCAGGCCAGTGAGGGCCAGACCCACCAGCCGCCCGAGGCCGCCGATGGCCACGAGAAGGGTCAGAAGTCGGAACCGGCCGGTCTTCTCCTCGATGCCCGGGAGAGTGCTCCAGAAACAGAGCCCGATGCCGAGCAGGACCCCAGACATGAACCGGAAATGGCTTTCCGCCGAGATGCTGACCGCGTCGCCCGTGAGGGCCTGCCCGAACAGGACGCCGTAGAGGCCTGTCGCCACCGGAATGGTGGCCACGATGGCGACACTCTGCTGCAGAAGTTTGCGTTCGCGGCTCGGGCTGGGCATAGCTCCTCCTGAATGAGATTCTGGTCCTTCCGAAGAGGGAAGCAATCGACTAGTCTCCCGGGCCACAGAATTCTTTGCAAAGGGGGCTTGGCTCATGCCGGCGCGTTTCGAACTCCATGGGATCGCTTTTTCGGGGCCTACCTACAAGGTGGGGCTGATGCTCGCGCTTGCGGGCGAGCCTTTCGATTACGCGCATGTGAACATGCGTGAGGGCGAGCACAAGCAGCCCGGCTACGTTGCCAAGCAGCGCTACGGCCAGGTGCCTCTTCTGGTGGACAGGAACAACGGACGGCATCTCTGCCAGTCGGCCGCGATCCTGGAATATCTGGCCGACACGCTGGGCAAATTCGGCGGCGCCTCCCTCGACGAGCGGCTGCAGGCGCGCGAGTGGCTCTATTGGGACTTTGACCGGCTCGGTGCCGGGCTCTACCGCTCGCGCAGCATCCGGCTCGGATTCCGTCCGGGCGGTCCTGAAATCCTCGAGATGTGCGCCAACGAGGCCAACGTGGCTCTCAAGGTCCTCGACCGACACCTCGCGGGCCGGAACTGGATCGTCGGGGAGGGCGTCACCATCGCGGATATCGATATCTACGGCGTCGTCGCCTATGCGGGAGAGGCCGCTATCGATCTGACGCCCTATGCCAACATCACGGCCTGGATGACGCGCTTCGAGGCTCTTCCCGGATTCAAGGCGCCGAAGGATCTGCTGCCGATGGAAACCCGCGTGGCCGCATGAGCGATCTCCTGATCCGTGAAGCGCAGGCGGGCGATCTCGAAGCGATCATCCGCCTGCACGAGGAGGACGAACTCGGCTCGCACGGAGACGCGTGGTCGCCCGAGGCCAGGCCCGCCTACGAGGCCGCCTTCGCGGCGATCGCCCGCAGCCCCGAGAACCGCCTGTTCGTCGCCGTGGACGGTGATGAGGTCGTCGGCACCTTCCAGCTCACCTTCATCCCCAACCTCACGGGCCGGGGGGCCACGAGGGTGAAGGTCGAAAGCGTGAAGGTGAGGGCCGCCCGGCGCTCCGGCGGAATCGGGGCCAGGATGATGGCTTTCGCCGAGGCCGAGGCTCACGCCGGCGGCGCGGCGGTCATGGAGCTGACATCCAAGAAGGACCGCAAGGATGCCCACCGCTTTTACGAACGGTTGGGATTCGCGCGCAGCCACGAAGGCTTCAAGAAGAAGCTTTGAGCTGGCGCCGGCTGACGCTTGGCGCAGACGGCAGACATGATATAGACCCCGAAATTACCTGGGCTCACTCTGGACCAGCATTGTCCTGGCCTCGTGCACGACGGCACGGGTCACATGGGTCAGCACAGGGCTCACGATGCGGCTCTGCTGCCAGAACAGCGGGACATCCAGAGGCTGGTCCGGCTTGATCGCAACCAGCCTCCCGGCGCGAAGGTGGTCGATCACGAGCGGTTCCGGGTTCATGCCCCAGCCGATCCCGGCTATGGCCGCATCCACGAAGGCCTGCGAGGAGGGCAGCCAGTGGAGCGGGGGACGAGGATCTGCTCCGAGCACCTGCCGCAGCCAGTCTGCCTGGAGCCGATCCTTCTGATTGAAGACCAGACACGGGGCGTGTGCCGCCGCAGAATTGCTGAAACCGTCGGCAAACCACCGGGCGCAATAATCCGGGCTGGCGGTCGCAACATAGCGCAGGGCTCCCAGAGGATGGCAGTCGCAGCCCTGGATCGGCGTGCTGTGCGCCGTTACGGCCGCGACCACCTCGCCGCGCCGCAGCCATTCAGCGCTGTGATCCTGATCATCGAGCACCAGATCGAACAGGTACCCTTCAGCCCTCGCCATGGCGGCGATGAACCAGGTCGCGAGACTGTCGGCGTTCACGGCAATGCGCAGGGTCACGGGCCGGCTCTCGGCCCGGAGGCCCGGAAGGCTCTGGCGCAGAGAGCTTTCGAGCATTGCCACCTGCTCCACATGCTGGCAGAGGCGCTGGCCGACCTCCGTTGCCGTGCAGGGCTGGCCCCGGACCACGAGCACGACTCCGAGCCGTTCCTCCAGCAGCTTGATCCTCTGGGAAACGGCTGAGGGCGTGACGTTGAGCTGCTGCGCAGCGCGCTCGAAGCTGCCGGTCCGAATGACGGCCGCGAGGGCGGAGAGGTGCGCGTAATCGAGCATCGATTAGAAAATCTAATGTCCGTTGAGAAGCTTTAACTATCCTAAGCCTGAGACTTCGCCTAGCTCATATCGAGCCTTGGACGGAGTTCGACATGACATTCCCCCTCTTCGCAGGCTTCATGCTGGGCCTGAGTCTGATCCTCGTTATCGGGGCGCAGAACGCCTTCGTGCTGCGCCTGGGCCTGAGAGGCGAGCATGTTCTGGCGGTGGTCCTGACCTGCGCCCTGTCCGACGCCGTGCTGATTGCGGCGGGTGTCGCCGGGTTTGCCCAAGTCAGCGCCATCATGCCTTGGGCAGAGCCCATCATGCGGTATGCAGGGGCGGCCTTTCTGATCGTGTACGGTGCCCGCAGCTTCAGATCGGCCTTCGCGGCCGATGCCAGCCTGCAGGTGTCGGGAACAGCCACGACCACGCTTCAGGGCGCTCTGCTCACCTGCCTGGCGCTCACTTGGCTCAATCCTCACGTCTACCTCGACACCGTCGTGCTGATCGGGTCGATCTCGACCCAGTTCGATGAGGGGCGAGGGCTGTTCGCGCTCGGGGCTATGCTCGCATCCTTCAGCTTCTTCTTTTCGCTGGGTTATGGCGCGCGCCTGCTGCGCCCCCTCTTCGCCCGGCCGGGGACGTGGCGGATTCTCGAGGGCGTGATCGGTCTCGTGATGTGGGTCACAGCCGCAAGGGTGCTGCTCGCTTCGACGTCCGCGTAAGACACCGGGAGCCCTCGGATAACGGTGGCTCAACGCTCCACATTACGGCAGGCCTGCCAGAGCGCTCCCCATTTTCAGGGGCGCTCCAGAACGACGGTCTTGCCCTGAACGAACCAGGGAAGACGACCGAGCCCGTCCGAGGGAGGGCGTCTTACGCCTTGTTGGCTTTCAGCCGGGTGTTGCACTCGCTCCAGAACTTCGGCCACTTGGCGTCCTTGGCGAGCGAGCCCTTGGTCTTCGCCTCGTTCCACTCGGCGCTGCACTTCATCATGCGCTCGCGGGCGGCGAGCTGGCCGGCGGTTGGCTCCTTCTTCGCCTTGGTCTCCTCGGCGGCCATGACCGGTGCCGCCATGCCCAGGGCCAGAGCGGTGGCGAGTGCGGCGCTCAGAAGTCGGTTCATCATCGGATCTCCCCAAGGCGCTCTTCGAAGGCGCATAGGGGAGCTTCATATGAAACAATAATACATACAAGGCCGTTGGAACCGCCATGCGTTCTTTCCACTAGATTTCATGGCGAATGATGGTGCCGGAACCAATCGAATGTCTTAACGTCCCTGCAATGACTTGTTTCATCAATGGAAAGAGAGGCATGCCATGGCGGCTTCCGCCCAAGAACCGATCGATCTCTTTTACTGGCCGACCCCGAACGGGTGGAAGATCACCATCATGCTCGAGGAGTGCGGGCTGCCCTACACGGTCAATCCGGTGAATATCGGCAAGGGTGACCAGTTCAAGCCCGAGTTCCTAGCAATCTCGCCCAACAACAAGATGCCGGCGATCGTCGATCCCGATGGTCCCGACGGCCAGCCGATCTCCGTGTTCGAGTCCGGCGCGATCCTGCAATATCTCGGCCGCAAGACCGGCCAGTTCTACCCGCAGGACGAACGCGGGCGCGTCGAGGTGGACCAGTGGCTCTTCTGGCAGATGGGCGGCTTTGGTCCCATGCTCGGCCAGACGCACCATTTCCGCATCTACGCACCCGAACAGGTGCCCTACGCTATCGAGCGCTATACCAACGAGACGAACCGCCTCTACGGCGTGCTGAACAAGCGGCTGGCGGACCGCGAGTTCGTGGCGGGCGAATATTCCATCGCCGACATGGCCATCGCCCCCTGGGCCAAGCTCTGGGAAAGGCAGGGCCAGAACATCGAGGATTTCCCGCACGTGAAGCGCTGGCTTGCCGCCGTTCTGGGGCGTCCTGCAGTCAAACGCGGTCTTTCGGTCAGTTCCGAGGACCGGGGCGCCTACGATATTAAGGATCCGGCAGTTCAGGCCATCCTGTTCGGCCAGAAAGCGCGCTAGCGGCTTGTTCGGAACCTTTTAAGGTCGCTGCGTCACGGCCGGGCCCATTTCGGAGCCTGCTCCGGACGCCAAGCGTGAGCGCGTATGGGGGCCAAGCCGATCTCCCGCATCACTTGTGGCAGGAGAAGGGCGGGAAGGTGCTGGCCGTGCCGGCATTCATGGCCGCGATGACCATGATGTTGGCGAGGTCCAGTTCCTCGGCGGACCGGGGGCATACCTCGGGCCTTTCCGTGCAGCCCGATGCCAGGAAGGCCTCGTGTCGATCGAGGAATTCCCTCCCCAGACCCTGGGTTCCCCGGCGCGCAATGGCTTCGGTCCACGCCTTCTTGTAGCGGGCGCACTTCACCTCAGGCCAGCTCTGCGGCTGGCGCTTCTGCGTGGCGGCAAGCGAAGCCCCGCTTGCCGGAGCGAAGGCCAGGAATGCCGCAAGGGCAGCGGTCAATACGGTGGTTCGACGCCTCATTGTACCTCGGCTTGCTCAGGGTGGGGCGAAAGAGCACGAAGGCAGGCCAGGGGGCAAGCCACCGACCCTCAATTCACCTTCGTCCAGGTCTGCGAGCGGCAGATCAGCCCGCCCAGGATGCAGCCGGAGAGCTTCATGGCCTTGCCTTCGAAGCTCATCTTGCCGGTGTAGGTCTTGCCGTCCTTGTAATTATAGAGCTGCCCGCTGAAGCCTTCGCTGGAAGGTTTGATATCCGAGATCATCTGGACGCCGACGAGGCTGCGCCCCCTCAGGCTCGCGTCCGGGTTGTTCACGTCCTTGCCCTCGCCCTGAACGCTCACGATCGTGCCGCAATGGACGGCCCCGCATTTGGCGATCTTCACGCGGGTCTCGCCGCTCTCGCTCAAATAGGTGCCGCTCGGGTCGGCGGGCTGGGCCTGGGCCATGCCCGTCAGCAGGAAAAGGCCAAGAGCGGCAAGGCTTAGAGACTTCATGGTTTGCTCCCCTAGGTCGATCTTCACCGGATCGATCAGGCCGAAGACTAGGCGAAGCGGCCGAGCTTTCCAAGCTGCCGGAGTAACCTTAGCTTTCGCAGTCGCGAAAAGGCGCTTGAGGGCAGGGGGGCTCGCCGCTATAAGCGCCGGACTTTCCGATTTTCCCTGTCAAAGAGTGACCTGTCATGGCCATCGAGCGTACTTTCTCCATCATCAAGCCCGACGCCACCGAGCGTAACCTGACCGGCGCCATCAACGCCGTCATCGAGAAGGCCGGCCTGCGCATCGTGGCGCAGAAGCGCATTCTCATGAGCCGCCGCGAGGCCGAGACCTTCTATGCGGTCCACAAGGAGCGTCCCTTCTTCGGCGAGCTCGTGGATTTCATGATCTCCGGCCCGGTCGTGGTGCAGGTCCTCGAGGGCGAGAACGCCGTGCTCCGCTACCGCGAGATCATGGGCGCCACGAACCCGGAGAGCGCCGCCGAGGGCACGATCCGCAAGCTCTACGCCAAGTCCATCGGCGAGAACTCGGTTCACGGCTCGGACAGCCAGGACAACGCCAAGATCGAGATCGCCCAGTTCTTCTCGGGCAACGAGATCGTCGGCTAAAGCCAGCCTTGTCGTCCCGGCGACCCGAAAGAATCGGGAAGGGATCCAGGGAAGCGTCGCGCCTGTTCGTGGATTCCCTTCCCCTCCGCTTCGCTCCGGCCGGGAATGACAGTGGGGAAGCGCGCCCTGTCATCCCCGGCGCGCCGCAGGCGCGGGAAGGGGATCCAGGGAAGCGTGGCACCGCGCTAAGGTTTCCCTTCCCCGCAATGGCCTCGCCATTTCCGGTCGGGCATGACAAGTGATTTTCTAAGGCCGCCTTCGGGCGGCCTTTTCTTTGCCGGCTCCCTCCCGCATGATGCCCGTGCCATGAATCAAGCCCCCCGCATCGAGCGCCGCCCGTCCGTCTGCCCCCACGATTGCCCCTCGACCTGCTCCCTCGACGTGGAGGTCATCGACGGGCGGAGCATCGGGCGGGTGCATGGAGCCAAGACCAACAGCTACACGGCCGGTGTCGTCTGCGCCAAGGTGGCGCGCTACGCGGAGCGGATCCATCACTCCGACCGGCTGCTTCACCCCTTGAGGCGGACCGGCCCCAAGGGATCGGGCCAGTTCGAGCGCATCTCCTGGGACGAAGCCCTCGACATCGTGGCCCGGAAATTCCTGGAAGCCGAGCGGGATTTCGGCTCCCAGGCCGTCTGGCCCTATTACTACGCGGGCACCATGGGCTACGTGATGCGCGACGGGATCAACCGCCTGCGTCACGTGAAGAAATATTCCGGTCAGTATTCCACCATCTGCACCGCGACCGCCTATACGGGCTTCGTCGCCGGAACGGGGAAGCTCGCCGGGCCGGACCCGCGCGAGATGGGCGTTTCGGACTGCATCGTGATCTGGGGCACGAACGCGGTCCACACGCAGGTCAACGTGATGACCCATGCGGCCCGCGCCCGGAAGGAGCGCGGGGCGAAGATCGTCGCCATCGACGTCTACATGAACCCCACCATGAAGCAGGCCGATATGGCGTTGCTCGTGCGGCCGGGCACCGACGGGGCGCTCGCCTGCGCGGTGATGCACGTGCTCTTCCGCGACGGTCATGCGGATTGGGAGTACCTGGAACGCTACACGGATTGCCCGCACGAACTCGAAGCGCATCTGCGCAGCCGCGATCCGGCCTGGGCTTCGGCCATCACGGGCCTCTCGGTGGAGGAGATCGAGGCCTTCGCCAAGCTGGTCGGCGAGAGGAAGCGCAGCTTCTTCCGGCTCGGCTACGGCTTCGGACGCCAGCGCAACGGCTCGATCAACATGCATGCCGCCTCCTGCATCGCGGCGGTGACGGGCGCCTGGCAATACGAGGGCGGCGGAGCCTTCCACAACAACAGCGCGATCTATCGCTGGAACAAGGCCCTGATCGAGGCGCACGACGCCATCGACCCGACGATCCGCAGGCTCGACCAGTCCCAGATCGGCCGCGTGCTGACCGGTGACCAGGAGGCGCTCTACGGAGGCCCGCCTGTGAAGGCCATGCTGATCCAGAACACCAACCCGGTCTCCGTCGCGCCGGAGCAGGAACTGGTGAAGCGTGGGTTCCTGCGCGAGGACCTGTTCGTCTGCGTCCACGAGCAATTTATGACCGAAACCGCCCTCATGGCCGATATCGTGCTGCCCGCGACCATGTTCATGGAGCACGACGACCTCTATTCGGGCGGCGGCCATCAGTACTTCCAGCTGGGCCCCAAGCTCATCGACCCGCCGGGCGAGTGCCGCTCGAACCACGAGGTCTTCCGCGGGATCGCCAGGCGCGTTGGCGCGGAGCATCGCGCCTTCGACATGGAGCCCCGGGAGATCATCGACTGGACGCTGCGGAACTCGGGTTGGGACGGCATCGAGGCCCTGGAACGTCAGGTCCATGTCGATGCGCAGCCCTCGTTCGAGGAAGCGCACTACCTCAACGGCTTCGCCTACGAGGACGGCAAGTTCCGTTTCCGGCCTGACTGGACCAAGGTTCCCTCGGGCAATAACGGGCCGATGGGGCCCTGGACACAAATTCCCTCTCTGCCGGATCACTGGGCCGTTATCGAGGAGGCAACGGAGGAGCATCCCTTCCGTCTCGCCACGAGTCCGGCCCGCAACTTCCTGAACTCGACCTTCAACGAGACGCCGACCTCTCGGGCGAAGGAGGGGCGGCCCGAGGTCATGATTCATCCTCTCGACGCCGAGCCGCAGGGAATTGCCGACGGCGACTGGGTGAAGCTGAGGAACCACCGGGGCGAGGTTTTCCTGCGCGCGAGGCTTTTCGACGGCGTGCGGCGAGGTGTGCTGATCGCCGAGGGCATCTGGCCGAATGCAGCCCATCCCTACGGACGCGGGATCAACACCCTAACCGGAGGCGATCAGGTGGCGCCCTATGGCGGCGCAGCCTTCCACGACAACAGGGTCGCGCTCGAAAAGGCGGCGCCCGACTTCATTCCCGCAGTCCCGCTCTCCACGGAATATGAACGCCCGGAGACCGTCATTGGCTAAGTCTTAAGGCTAGTTGCGGCTTCCCCCTTGATCCTGAACGGCCAAGCCTATCCTTAAGCTTGATCATTCCTTTGAACTCTGGGGAGCTCTCATTCATGACGTCGATTCTTCGGGCGGTTCTGGCCGCAAGCGCCATCGCGGCCTCTGCGACTGCCGCCTTCGCCTCTGCCTCCAATACGCCCACCATGTACCAGCCCGATCCGGCGCTGCAGACCGAAAGCATGGCCGAACTCCAGGGGCGGGTGCGCCAGGCCTGCTCGGTCACGCAGGCGAGGCTCCAGAGCGTAAGCGAGTTCTCGCTCGGCCGGAAGTGCGACTGCTATGCGGGCCGGACCATGCGCTCGCTGACGGCGGCCGAGGTCCAGGCCTATCGCGATACGGGCGTGTTCAACGACAGCGCCCGCGCCAAAGCCCTGAAAGCCATCGATTCCTGCAAGCTGCAGCGGCCGACGATTTGACGTAAAGCCGGCGGCCCATCCCGAACGGCCGGGGATAGAAACTTTTCCCTCCCCCTTGCGGGGAGGGAAGATCGCTGCACCATGCTCGTCGGCATTCCAGGTTCCGCTCGGCAATCGCGAAACAGCGCTTAGGTAGTTCCGTTGCTTTCGGCCAACCAGCCCTTCACCTTGAGCAAGAAATTGCGCGCTGCAGCGGGACGGGCGAATATGAAATCGGTACCTGTCCTGTTCCATAATGTGTTGATCTCCTCGTCGCTCATGCGACCGTCGAGGAGTTCGTTCAAATAGACTGCAAGACGCTGGCGTTGCTCAAGCTTGAGACTCTCTATTATGTGATCACGAAATCCTTCTTCCGAACGGATTTCGAGGAGATAGGCGCAGAGGGTGGCGAATGCCAGCTGTTTGAACTCGTCTGAATAATCCATTTGCGGCTCCTACTGATCATCGTTTCTGGGATAGGCCGTGTGAACTCTGAAGCCGTTCGGAGACCGCTTGTCGTGATAAATAAAAACTCCTACGCCGTAGGTCCGGCGGACAAAGATCGTCCGCCGCTCCGGGAGAACGACCGCCTCGCGGCCGGTGACAAACCCTAATCGGTGCGTGAAAAAAGCTGATTTCTCCCGACCCGCCGCCACTTCCTCGACGACGGCCCGGTTGGCGTCCAAGGTCGCATTCACATACTCGTTAGCCTCTCCAAGGGAAAAGAAGGAGCCGGCTCGTTGACGCCCCCCCCTCGAATATCAAAAACTGCCAATGCTCCCGCTCCAAACGGCCCGTCAACTCAGCCTCAGTCTTCCCGACATGCTCGCGCATCGCGTGACCGCCGCGCGCTTCCTCCTCTTGCAGGTCGACCTTGAAGCGGCGGGATTCTTCACGGTAGCCGACCGGCGTGAGAGCCGCATCTCCAGAAGAGCTGATGGCTCCGCTACCGTTGCCTCCACTCGCCCATTGCCCGCCATTCGGGCTGCCCGCAGGTACGCGAGGCTGCTGGGGATTGAAACGCTTGAGCGCCCGCAACAGGCGCAGCGTTGCCAGATCGAGGTGGAGATTGGTCAAGCTATGGCGTAAGGCCAGCCAATCTCGAGGGACTGGCTTGTAATCGGAGAAGAAAGAAAGACCCATGCACAATCCATTCGTTTGAGAAATGGAATAAATTCATAGAACAAAAAGGGTACGTGGTCAAGCTTGAGAGCACCTTCCCGACGCAAGCGGGCGGTGCCCGTCTCCGGGCGGGACGGAATGGAATGAAAGGAGCGGGGGAATTAACCTGGCGAGCGCAGTGCCCCGCCGGCGTCCCAGCCGCCCGCGAACACCACGCGCCCGGCTTCAAGCCGGGCGGTTCCGTCGCAGATCATGCGCAGGGCCTTCGGGTAGAGCAGGTGCTCCTGCGCAAGCACGCGGGCGGAAAGGCTGTCTTCCGTGTCGCCGGGCACGACCGGCACGGCAGCCTGGGCTACGATTGGGCCCGCGTCGAGCTCCGGTACCACGAAATGCACGGTGCAGCCGTGGATCAGAACGCCTTCCTCCAGGGCCCGCCGGTGCGTGTGGGTGCCACGGAACAGGGGCAGGAGGGAGGGGTGAATGTTCACCATCCGGCCCTCCCAGCGTTCCACGAACCAGTTGGTGAGCACGCGCATGAAGCCCGCGAGACAGATGAACTCGATGCCGCGCTCCTTCAGGGCCCGGTCCAGCGCCTGCTCGAAGCTCTCGCGGGTGGAATAAGCCTTGTGGTCGATGGCGAGCGCCTCGATCCCGGCTTCCCGCGCCCGCCCCAATCCGCTCGCATCGGGGCGGTTGGACAGGACGAGGGCGATCTCGCCCGGAAAATCCGGGACGCGGGCGGCCTCGATCAACGAGATCATGTTCGAGCCGCGCCCGGAGATCAGGATGGCGATGCGGCGGCGGGGCATCAGAGCTTGAGGGCGCCGGTGGTCTGGACGCGCTCGCCATCTTGGTGGGCGACGGTCTGGCCGATGCGGACCGGATTCTCGCCCGCCTGGCGCAGGCGCTCCATGACGCCATCGGCCTCGCCAGCGCTGGCGACGACGATCATGCCGATGCCGCAGTTGAAGGTGCGCAGCATCTCCGGTTCCGCGACCCCGCCGGTCCGGGCGAGCCAGCCGAAGACGGGCGGCACGGGAATGGCGTCGAGGTCGAGCCGCACGCCGACGCCGTCCGGCAGCACGCGCGGGATATTGTCCGGGAAGCCGCCGCCGGTGATGTGGCAGAGGGCGTTGATGCCCGCGCCGGCCTTCAGGGCCGTCAGCAGGGTCTTCACGTAGATCCGGGTCGGCTCCAGCAGCGCCTGGGCGAGGCTCTTGCCCTCGGCGAACGGAGCGGCGGCATCCCAGGCGAGGCCCGAGCGCTCGACGATCCGGCGCACCAGCGAGAAGCCGTTGGAGTGAACCCCGGAGGAGGGCAGGCCGATCAGCACGTCCCCGATGGCGACCTCCTTCGGCAGCAGCGTGCCGCGCTCGGCGGCGCCTACCGCGAAGCCCGCGAGGTCGTAATCGCCCTTGGCATAGAGGCCCGGCATTTCAGCCGTCTCGCCGCCGATGAGGGCGCAACCGGCCTGGCGGCAGCCATCGGCGATGCCCTTCACGATATGGACGCCGACCTCGGGGGAGAGCTTGCCGGTGGCGAAATAATCGAGGAAGAACAGCGGTTCCGCGCCTTGAACGATGATGTCGTTCACGCACATGGCCACGAGATCGATGCCGATCGTGTCGTGAATGCCCGTGTCGATGGCGATCTTGACCTTCGTGCCCACGCCGTCGTTGGCAGCGACCAGGATCGGATCCTTGAAGCCCGCGGCCTTGAGGTCGAACAGACCCCCGAACCCGCCGATCTCCGCATCGGCGCCGGGCCGGCGCGTGGCGCGCACCAAGGGTTTGATCTGGTCGACCATGGCGTTGCCCGCGTCGATATCGACGCCCGCCTGGGCATAGGTCAGGCCGCTCTGCTGCTTCTCGGTCATCGGCTCACCCTCGTGTTGAGGGGGCAGTAAGGCGAGTAGGGGGCGAAAGGCAAGGGGATTCGGCGTCTTTGCGGGGGAATGCCGCTGATGGCGGCCATGGGCCGGAACGGGGCAACTCGGGAGGCCCGCTCGTGGGGGCTTCCCTCTCCATCCCGTCCTTATCCCCACCCGAATGCCCTGGACATTGAACTTGGCCCGCCGACCCGCCATCATCTTACCCGATGACCATTCCGAACATCATCACCATCGGCCGCCTCATCATCGTCCCCATCGTGATCGTCATGATCATGCAGCAGCGGTGGGTGGCGGCCTTCGTGCTGTTCGTCGTCGCGGGCGTCTCGGACGCTATCGACGGCTTCATCGCCCGCCACTTCGACATGAAAAGCGAGTTCGGGGCCTATATCGACCCCCTGGCCGACAAGTCGCTCCTGGTGTCCATCTACGTGACGCTCGCCATCGTGGGGGCCATCCCAAGCTGGCTTGCAATCACCGTGGTGTCCCGGGACGTGATGATCGTGGCGGCCGTGCTCCTGTCCTGGGTCATGAGCCGCCCGGTCGCGATCAAGCCTCTGATCGTCAGCAAGCTGAACACCCTGGCGCAGCTTGCCTTCGCGGCCTTCGCGCTGGCCGCCAATGCCTTCGGGGTGGGGCTCGGGGGCTTCGAGGATATCGCCATGACAGTCGTGGCCGCCTTGACCGTGGCTTCCGCCGGTGCCTATCTCGTGGGCTGGCTGCGGCACATGACCGGCTGACGGCGGCGTTTGGGGCTTATGGAGAACCGATGACGATCCAACGGCAGATCGGATTCTGGATTGCTGCGCTGGCGGCGACAGTGCTTCTGCTGTTCGCCCTGCGCGGCATCCTCCTGCCTTTTGTGGCGGGCTTCGCGCTGGCGTATCTCCTCGATCCACTGGCGGACAAGCTGCAGCGGACCGGGATCGGCCGCCTGGGCGCCAGCCTGCTCATCCTCGTCCTGTTCGTCCTGATATTCATCATTACCCTCGTGATCCTGGTCCCGTTCGCGGCGCAGCAGGTCGGCGCCTTCGTCGATCGACTTCCCAGTTACGTTGCGAGGCTCCAGCAGCTCGGGGCCGAGCAGCTCGGTCCGCTGGTCAAGAGGCTCGGCATCGCCAGTGCGCTTCCCGAGATGCAGACGTCGGTCGGCAACCTCATCAGTCAGGGCATTGCATGGCTCGGCACGTTCCTGCAGTCGCTCTGGTCCGGCGGACAGGCTCTGATCGGCATCTTTTCCCTGCTTGTGGTCACCCCGGTCGTCGCCTTCTACATGCTGGTCGACTGGGACCGGATGGTCCGGACAGTCGATTCATGGATGCCGACGAGGCATCGCGAGACGATCCGCGGGATTGCGCGCGACATCGATCAGGCGATTGCGGGATTTGTTCGGGGGCAGGCCATGGTCTGCCTCATCCTCGGCACCTTCTATGCGGTTGGCCTGTCCGTGGTCGGTCTCAATTTCGGCGCGCTGATCGGCATGACGTCCGGCATCCTGAGCTTCATCCCCTATGTGGGCTCGCTTACGGGCTTGATCCTCTCGCTGGGAGTGGCGATCGTGCAGTTCTGGCCGGACTGGACGATGATCCTGGCAACGCTCGGCATTTTCGTGTTCGGACAGTTCGTCGAGGGCAACATTCTGTCTCCGAAGCTGGTGGGCGATTCCGTGGGACTGCATCCGGTCTGGCTCATGTTCGCGCTTCTCGCCTTCGGGTCGCTCTTCGGCTTCGTCGGTCTGCTCCTCGCCGTGCCGCTCGCCGCCGCCATGGGAGTGGTCGCCCGCTTCGCGCTGAAGCAGTATCTTGCAAGTCCGCTCTATCGTGGCACCGATCCGATGGTCCTGAGGCCCCGGATCGAAATCGAGGCCGACAAGCCGAGAGTCGATGCCGATGCGTGAGGCTCCCAAACAGCTTGCTTTCGATCTGCCTCTCGATCCCCGCTTCGGAGCGGAGGATTTCCTCGTCAGCCCGTCCAACGAGCAGGCCTATGGGCTCATCGAGAGCTGGCCGGACTGGCCGGATACGATTCTCCTGCTGGTCGGGCCGCGGGGCAGCGGCAAGAGCCATCTGGCGTCGATCTGGGCGACGAACGCCCGCGCCTGGACCATCGACGCATCCGAGATCACCTCGGACAAGGTCCCGCATCTCGTCTCCAACGGCACCCTCGCCATCGAGGACATGGATCGCGCCGACAGGGACGAGGCTGCCCTGTTCCACCTGCTGAACCTGGCCCGGGAAAAGAGGGCTTATGTCCTCATCACCTGCGAGACACCGCCCGACCGATGGGGGCTGAGGACCCCCGACCTCCTGTCGCGCCTGCGCCTGGCGCCGAGCGTTGCCCTTGAAGCGCCTGACGATGCCCTGCTCAAGGCCGTCCTGGTTAAACTCTTCGTCGATAGGCAACTCGTGGTCGACACCTCCGTTGTCGACTATATTGCTCTACGGATCGAACGGTCGCTCTCGAAGGCCGCCGAAGTCGTGGCCCTGCTGGACAGGGAGGCCCTCAGCCGAGGGCGGCGGGTGTCGCGGGCGATCGCTGCGGAGATCCTGGGAGCCGCGCAGGACATGGATGAAACCGAGTGAAGCTTGACCCGAACGCCTTGTCATCGAACCGTCGTGAAACCGTCACGAAAACCAGGGCAAAACGGACCCCGCAGAAGCAGGCGGCGGAGGTCGATGTGCAGAGCACGATCGCACTGACGGAGGTGGAGACGGTCAGCGAGGCCCCTCTGCCGAAGGCCCCGCCGGATGTCGAGCTGGACGGAGCCGCCCTCCGGCAGTTCCCGCAGCGCTTCATCAACCGGGAGCTGTCCTGGCTGCAGTTCAACCGGCGCGTGCTCGAAGAGGCGGAGAACCGCAACCACCCCCTCCTGGAGCAACTGCGCTTCCTGTCGATTTCCGCCGACAATCTCGATGAATTCTTCATGGTGCGGGTCGCGGGCCTGCGCGGCCAGGTGCGGTCGGGCGTGGCGACGACCTCGCAGGACGGGCTGACCCCGCAGGAGCAGCTGGCCAAGATCGGGGTAGAGGTTTCGCGTCTGGCCTCCGATCAGCAGACGCGCTGGCGCGAGCTGCGGGAGATCCTGCAGGAGGAGGGGATCTTCCTCGCCGAGGGAGCTGGCCTGACGAAGCTGGAGGCCTCCTGGCTCGAGGATTACTTCCTCAATCACATCTTCCCCGTGCTCACGCCGCTCGCCATCGATCCGGCACATCCCTTTCCATTTATTCCCAATCTCGGGTCGTCCATCGCCCTGAAACTGGTGCGCCAGAGCGACGGCAAGGTGCTCAACGCTCTCATCCGCCTGCCGTCCAGGGGCGAGCGGTTCATCCGGCTGCCGGATTTCGCCGAGACGGGAGCGACCCGCTTCATCGCCCTGGAGCAGATGATCGTGCTCTACACGAGCCGTCTGTTCCCCGGTTACCAGGTGCAGGGGCAGGGGGCTTTCCGGGTCATCCGCGACTCCGATATCGAAGTCGAGGAAGAGGCCGAGGATCTGGTGCGCCTGTTCGAGACCGCGCTCAAGCAGCGCCGCCGGGGCAGTGTCATCCGTCTCGAGGTCGAGGCCGCCATGCCGGAAGACCTGCGCCTCTTCGTGGCGGAGGAGATGGAGGTCTCAAACGACGAAGTCTTCGTCGTGGAAGGCATGATGGGCCTGCGGGACTTGGCCCAGCTCGTCGCGCTCGACAGGCCTGACCTCAAGTTCAAGCCCTACAACCCGCGCTTTCCCGAGCGCATTCGCGAGCACAGCGGCGATTGCTTCGCGGCGATCCGCGAAAAGGACTTCGTCGTCCATCACCCTTATGAGTCGTTCGACGCCGTGGTGCAGTTTCTGCGCCAGGCGGCACGCGATCCGAACGTGGTCGCGATCAAGCAGACGCTCTATCGCACCTCATCGGATTCCCCCATCGTGGCTGCCCTTGCGGAAGCCGCGGAGGCCGGCAAATCCGTTACCGCGCTGGTCGAGCTCAAGGCCCGTTTCGACGAGGAGGCCAACATCCGCTGGGCGCGGGACCTGGAGCGGGCGGGCGCGCAGGTGGTGTTCGGCTTCATCGAGCTCAAGACCCATGCGAAATTGTCCATGGTAGTCCGGCGCGAAGGCAGCCAGCTCATCACCTATTGCCATGTGGGCACGGGCAATTACCACCCGATCACGGCGCGCATCTATACGGACCTGTCCTTCTTCACCGCCGATCCGGTGATTGGGCGGGACATTTCCCGCATCTTCAATTTCGTGACGGGCTATGCGGAGCCGGCGGAGCTGGAGCGCATGGCCGTATCGCCCCTGAATTTGAGGAAGCGCCTTCTCCAGCACATCGAGGAGGAGATCGCCCATGCCAAGGCGGGGCGTCCCGCCGCGATCTGGGGCAAGTGCAACTCCCTCGTGGATCCCGGCATCATCGATGCGCTCTACGACGCGAGCGCCGCCGGCGTTCAGATCGATCTCGTCGTGCGCGGCATCTGCTGCCTCCGGCCCGGTATCAAGGGGCTGTCGGAGAACATCCGGGTCAAGTCCATCGTCGGGCGCTTCCTGGAGCACACGCGGATCTACGCCTTCGGCAACGGCCAGGGGCTTCCGAACCCCAAGGCCCATGTCTACATCTCGTCCGCCGACCTGATGACGCGCAATCTCGACCGCCGGGTCGAGGCGCTGCTGCCGATCCTCAATCCCACCGTCCATCAGCAGGTGCTGGACCAGATCATGCTCGCCAATCTTCTGGACAACGAGCAGAGCTGGACGGTCCTGCCCGATGGCAAGAGCCGGCGGGTGGCGCCGGCCAAGGGCGAGGAGCCGTTCAATGCTCACAAGTATTTCATGACCAATCCGAGTTTGTCGGGCCGTGGCAAATCCCTCAAGACCTCCAGTCCGAAAGCGCTCGCGAAGCGCGGGCAGCGTTGAGATGCAGACCGTGATCGAGGCCCAGGGACGGCTCAAGATCGGCCGTCCCGTCGCCATCATCGACATCGGGTCGAACTCGGTCCGCCTCGTGGCCTATGAAGGCATGGCCCGGGCCGTGACGCCGATCTACAACGAAAAGGTCCTCTGCGGCCTCGGACGGCATGTGGCGACGACGGGACAGCTCGACGACGAGGCGGTCGACCGGGCGCTGAGGGCGCTCGCGAGATTCAAGGTTCTGTGCGACACGATGAACGTGTCCGACGTCTTCGTGCTGGCGACGGCCGCGGCCCGCGATGCGTCCAACGGCCCCGCCTTCCTGCAGGCGGCGGCCGAGGCCTGCGGGCATCCGATCAGCCTTCTGTCCGGCGCGCAGGAGGCGCGGTTCTCGGCGCTCGGCGTGGTGGCGGGTTTTCACGATCCCGACGGCATCGTGGGCGACATGGGCGGCGGCAGCCTCGAACTCGTCGACGTGCAGGGCTCGATGGTCGGGGAGGGCGTCACCATGCCTCTCGGCGGCCTCGCCCTGCAGGACGTGAGCGGCGGCTCCCTGAAGAAGGCGCAAAGGATCGTGCGCTCCGCCCTGGAGCGCGCGCCTGACTATCTGGAGAACCTGCACGGGCGAACCTTCTATGCGGTGGGCGGCACGTGGCGCGCGCTCGCGCGGCTCCATCAGGCGGCGCGGGATTATCCGCTCCACGTCATGCACGGCTACATCATCAATCCGGGCGATGGACTCGACTTCCTGCGTCTCGTCGAGGAGGTGGATGCCAAGACCCTGAAGGACATCGAGAGCATCTCCGAGGCCCGCCGGCCACTCCTGGCCTATGGTTCCATCGTCCTGGAGGAGATCATCCGCCTCGGCCAACCGAAGGAGGTTGCGATCTCGGCCTACGGCGTGCGCGAAGGGCTGCTCTTCGACAAGCTCGACGACGACACGCGCCGGCGCGACCCTCTTCTGGCGGCGGCGAGCGACCTCAACCTCCTGCGCTCCCGCTCCCCCCGCCACGGGGAGGAGCTGTGCGAATGGACCGAGGCGTTCATGCAGAGCCTGGGGCTTCCGGAAACGGAAACCGAACGCCGGCTGCGCCGCGCGGCCTGCCTGCTCGCCGATATCGGCTGGCGCGCGCATCCCGACTACCGCGGCGAGCAGAGCCTCAACATTATCGCCTACGGGGCCTTCGCGGGCCTCGACCATCCGGGCCGCGCCTATCTGGCCCTCTCGATCTTCTTCCGGCACGAAGGCCTCTCCCCGGACAAGGTCGGCTCGCGCATCAAGGCGCTCGCCGGGCCAAGGCTCATGGAGCGCGCCCGCCTGCTGGCCGCCCTGATGCGCATCGCCTATCCGGTCTCGGTCGCCATGGAAGGCATCCTGCCCCAGGCGCCGCTGCAGGCCCGCGACGGCCGGGTCGTCCTGCGGCTGCCGTCCCGCATGGAGCCGCTGGCGAACGAGCGCCTCACGGGCCGCCTCCGCGCGCTTGGCAGACTCCTGAACATGGAGCCGGTGATCGAGGTCGTGCGGTAGCAATCGACCGGTGGCCGCTGCGGGCCAGCGCCACCCTGGCCTTCGCCATTGTATTGCGGCTGGATATACCGAGCCAGGGCAGGTCTACGCCGCAGTAACTGTCATGGTTGACGATCACGGCATGGTCGATGGGGACAGTCGTTTGCCCCGAAGCTCCAAAGAATGCTCCGCCGGAAAGGTGGGACGACGTGTCTCGGCTGCTGAAGCTCCTTCCGCCCATCCCCGATCCAAGTTGCATCAGCCACATGCGCTATCGTGGCACCCATGACATCGGCACCCTGAGGGCGAGCATAGAAAACACGGAACAGCAAGGCATCCATTGGAGACAAAGGAAGAAGAATGGGCCTGCGTCAGGGATGTGATGCTCTGAGCGCAGAACGGGCGGCTGGCAGATCGGCTCGCCTATAGAGGAACCCGTAAGAGCCCCCTCAGAATGGAGGGGACGTTGTCGAGGTCGGAGCATTCAGCGGCGAAGGAGGCGCTCTGTGGCGCCCCTGCAAGGGAATGACAGCGTGCCGGGCTACTCCAGGCGTCTGGATCTCTCTTGCTATAGTTTTCGTTACGATATAACAGATAATGAAGCTGCCATGAACTTTTGTCCCTAAGAGCCCGGCCCATGCAAAATCCTGTTATTTCGCCGATTAGCGGAAGTTCCGTGCAGGCTGAGATCGCCTTCAAGACTGACGGCGGTTATCTGGCTATCTGGGTGGAATCGCTGAATGGACAAGTAGCCCTCCTGGGCCAGTTCTACGATAGCGCCGGAGTTCCAAGTGGATCGTATTTGGTCGTTGGATTGCCGGAAAATGACACCGACGGCATCGGATATGCGTCCGTCGCCTTGCTTCTCGATGGAAGCTTTGCGGTTGTCTGGGAGTATGTCCACCAAGGGGATCCTGCCGCTACGGATGGTTTGGCCTCATGGATGGACATCCGAATGCAAATCCTTGCTTCGGATGGTGCTCTCGTCGGTTCACAAGACGTTACATTCCAGGATTTGCAGGGAAGCTATTCCAATCCCGTTGCGACTGCTCTTGATAGCGGCGGATTTACTGTCTCTGCAGAATATCATGATGCTACCGGCTGGACCGATGCCTACAGCTTCACCTACGACGCGACGGTCACTCAGGTCGGTGGTTCGTCTGGCGGTGCGGGGCCTGACACAGGCCAGATCAGTCAACCGCCCGACACGTTGCCAGGCGGCGGCGGCTCATCGAACTCGCAGTGGGACGTGTATTGGGCTGGATCGAGTGGCCCGGATGTCTACTTCGCCGCCGATATGACTAAGTCCTACAACCTGGCCGGCTTCGAAGGGAATGACGTTATCCGCGGCGGTGATCGGAGCGATAAGATTGACGGCGGCTCTGAAGACGACCTTCTCACTGGATATGCTGGGGCCGACTATCTGATAGGCGGCTCGGGTAACGACACCCTCGATGGAGGTGCTGATGATGACCGCTTGGAGGGAGGCCTAGGAAACGACCTCATCTGGGGTGGCGATGGAGGCGACATCATCGACGGCGGCGATGGGTGGGATACGCTGACTTACCACACCACAATCTGGATCAGCGGCGTCGATGTCAATCTTGCCACCGGTGTGATCTCGGGAGGTTACGCGCAGGGCGACACCATCCTCAATATCGAAGCGCTTGTCGGCTCGATTGGGAACGATACGCTCACGGGAGACGACCTGGAGAGCGGCAACTGGCTGGACGGTCAGGAAGGGGACGATACGCTCAACGGCGGTGGCGGCCTCGATACACTTTACGGCGGGGCCAACAACGATTTCATCCTTGGTGGCGACGGTAACGACACGCTTTATGGCGAGGCTGATAGCGATACTCTCAAAGGCGATGCCGGAAACGACAAGCTTTATGGCGGTACCGGCAACGATATGCTTGAAGGGGGCGCAGGCAACGATACTCTCGATGGCGGCGACGGATTTGATCTGGCCTGGTACACTGGAGCCGGTACGGGGGTAGGTGTCTACCTTTCGGGTGGCTATGCTACCGACGGCACGATCCGCGATCCGCAGACAGGCGCGATCGGGCAGGATTGGCTCGTCAGGATCGAGGGAGCCGTTGGAAGCCAGTACAACGATACGATGGAAGGCTCCAATGAGGCCAATAGGTTTGATGGATTTGATGGCAACGACAGCCTCCTCGGCGGGGACGGCAACGATTCGCTTATCGGTGGCCTTGGTAGCGATACCCTCGCCGGCGGGAATGACGACGATTTCCTAGCCGGCGGATCCGGCACGGATCAACTCTATGGAGGGGCTGGTAACGACGAATTATGGGGGGCGGAGGATAGCGATTTCCTCGATGGTGGCCTCGGCAATGATTCCGTTGCGGGCCAGACCGAAAATGACGCCCTCGTTGGCGGTTGGGGCAATGATACTCTCTTTGGCGGGACCGGCGACGACCAGATATGGGGCGATCTGCAGTCGGAACCCGACACGGTCGACGTAGATCCCGCGACTGGCCATCAATATTTGACCGACGACATTATTTACGGTGAGGACGGTAACGACACAGTCTACGGCGGCCACGGCAACGACACAATCGATGGCGGCGCGGACAATGACTTTCTCGGCGGCCTCTGGGGCGACGATTCCATTCTGGGCGGAGCGGGCAACGACACGCTCTATGGCACAATGGGCAACGACACCCTGCAAGGTGGCGATGGCAATGACCAGCTCTTTGGCGAGACTGATAACGACACCCTCGAAGGCGGCTCGGGCGACGACATCATCGATGGCGGCGATGGGATCGATACGGTTTCGTTCGGGGAGGCAGGTGCTGGAGTTGATGTTGATCTTGCAAATGGAACGGCTACCGGCCGTGGCAATGACACGCTTTTCAGCATTGAGAATGTCTTCGGCAGCAACTCCAACGACGTGATTAGGGGCACGGACGACCCTGATCGGGGTAATGTGATTTGGGCTTCTGGAGGCGATGACAAAGTTTGGGGCCGTGGCGGAGCAGATACGCTCTATGGCGGCGAAAACAGCGGTACCGTCGGGTCCGGCGATGACACCCTCTATGGCGGAGCTGGCAATGATAAGCTCTATGGTGAGAGCGGCGCTGATTATCTCTACGGCGGTGACGACGTTTCCCCCAACCAGCTCGCTACCGGCGACGACACGATTTACGGCGGATGGGGCAACGATCGCCTCTACGGCGAGAATGGTAACGACTGGATCGCCGGAGAGGGCGACGATGACTTTGTCGACGGTGGACTAGGCTATGATATCGTCGGCGGCCAGGCTGGCAACGATACGGTCCATGGGGGCGCTGACGACGATATGGCCTATGGCGGCATCGGCAACGATGAGGTCTGGGGCGATGGGGGCGCAGATACGCTCTATGGTGGTGAAAACAGCGGCGCGATCTCCTCGGGTGATGATAAGCTTTATGGCGGGGTCGGCGCCGACGTCCTATATGGCGAAGATGGCAACGATACCCTCTACGGCGACGATAACGATCCGCTCGCGTCAACGTCGTCTGACAACGACACGCTCTACGGCGGCGCTGGCAATGATAAGCTATATGGTGAAAATGGCGCGGACCGCCTCGTAGGTGGGGTTGGCCAGGATAGCCTCGATGGTGGCGCCGGAAACGATACGCTTGATGGCGGAAGCGGCTCTGGAACGACAGGCGAAGCGGACCTAATGGTTGGTGGAGACGGCGACGACGTCTTCTACATCCGCAATCTGGATGACGTGGCGACCGAGCTGAACGGTACCATCGGCGGCATTGATACTGCCATCGTCTACGTAAGCAACTACGACGTTTCGAAGCTCAAGAACATCGAGAACATAATTGTCGTTCAGAAGGGAACGGACGGTTCCGACGTCTTGAACGGCAATGATGGCGGCCCCGACTCGATTGATGGTGGCGGTGGTGATGACAGCCTCAACGGCGGGGCGGGGAATGATACCCTCGACGGTGGCACAGGCAATGATACCATGAACGGTGGTAGCGGCGATGACGTCTACTACATTCGTGATGCCGGTGACGTGATCGTCGAAACTGCCGTGCCGGACCCCTCCGCTGGAGGGTACGACAAGGCCTACATCTTCATCACTTCCTATCAGCTGTCGGATACCGTCGGCGTCGAGACTCTCGAGGCCGGTGACAATACCGGTTTCGGCATCAGCATGACAGGCAACCTGTTCGCCAACACGATCATCGGTGGTGCTTGGGGCGATACCCTGGATGGCGGTAGTGGTCTGGAAGCCGACTCGATGGCAGGTGGCGGCGGCAGTGACACCTATCGCATCCGACACGGGCAGGACGTCATTACGGAGAGTATCAATCCGAACGCCGGCAGCAACGACGTCGCGGAGGTGTTCCTCAGCGAATACCAACTCGCCGATAATGTAGGCGTCGAACTGCTCAAGGCTGCGGATGGGCTCGGCTTCGGCGTCAAGCTGATTGGCAGCAACTATGCCAACACCCTCATGGGGGGAGACCACAACGACATCCTCGACAGCGGAGAGAACAGCGGGGTTGCTCATACGCTGGCCGGTGGCAAGGGCGACGACATCTATATCATTCACAATGCGGGCGATGTGGTCGCAGGCGAACTCGCCGACAGCGTCGCGGGCGGTGACGACACCGCCTACATCTACTCCAAGGACTTCGGCGAGGATCAAGCCAGGATCGACGCTTATGTTGCACAGCTCCATGCCTGGGGCATCGAGCACATCCAACTGAACAAAGTGCCGAGCATCGCCCCGACGTTGACGGTTGGATCTGCGGTTGTTGCGGCGATGGACAAGGACGGCGGCGCGACCTCGGTGGTGAATCCCTTTGCGAAGGTGAGCCTGTGGGACGATGATCCGGCCAAGGAGCTGACCCTGACGGTGTCGTTCGCCGACGCGCACGGGGTGCTCGGCGGCCTTGCCGGGACGGGCGTGACCGTGAGGGACGACG
>JBOZRS010000062.1:0-91562 GCA_050789065.1 Microvirga sp. | reverse complement strand
CGTATCGCTCTTCTTGAAGAGGTTCTGGCAGGCTGGACACCCGCCTCGATACGTCGCCTTTCTCAAACCGTCATCACCCACATTCCGAAATAACTCTCGAGCCGGTCCGGTGCAGAACAAAGGGCAGCAGGGAAATGAGACGATTGTTGGTTGCCCGCGAGCACGGCACGGCAAACAGACCGATGCCGATGATCCCGAGCGAGAGCACGCAGCTAGCCCCACCGAAGCAGACCTTGTTCGCGTCCGAACGCTAGGCCTTGCGCCTCAGGTTCTCAGCGGTATGTCGGCCAGGCACTCGACCCCATCGCTCGGAAACGTGATCGTCACCTCGCCACCCAGCTCGCTCGCCAGCCCCCGCTCGATCAGCCGGGTGCCGAAGCCACGGTGCGCCGGAGGCTCCACGGGAGGGCCGCCGCTTTCCTTCCACCGCAACCGCAGCCGGCGACCCGCCCCAGTTTCCATGATCGACCACACCATCTCCACCATCCCCGCCTTATTTGACAGCGCGCCGTACTTGGCTGCATTGGTGGCCAGCTCCTGAAGCGCCATCGTAAGTGCCAGCGTCTGCTGCGGATTGAGACGGATGTCGGGCCCCTGAACGCGAAAGCGTCCTTCCCCGAGGGCCTGGTAGGGCGCAATCGCCTGCGCCACAATCTCCATCAGGGCCGCCCCTTGCCAGGCCTCCCGCATCAGCACGTCATGCCCTCGCGCGAGGGCGAACAGCCGGCTCTCGATATCCCCGATCACCTGCGGCGAGGAACCGGCGTTGCGCAAGGTCTGGCTGACGATGGACTGCACGGTCGCGAGCGTGTTTTTCACCCGGTGGTTCAACTCGTTGACGAGCAGGGTCCGCATTTCCTGCGCCTGCTTTCGCGCCGAGATGTCGCGGATCACCCGAACGCCGTAGAGCGGGCGCCCGCTGGCATCATCCACCCGCGAGGCGGAGACGGCGCCCCAGACGATGTGTCCGTCCTTGTGAAGGTAGCGCTTCTCGAGCGAGTAGGTTTCGAGCTCCCCGGCCATCAGGCGGCGGTACTGTTCGCGGTCGGGCTCCTGGTCATCCGGATGGGTGATCTCATGGAAGGTCCGCCCGCGCATCTCGTCCCGGTCGTAGCCGAGGATGGCACACAGCCGTTCGTTGACCCTCAGGTAGCGTCCATCGGCATCCATCTCGCCGATCCCGATGGCGGCATTCTCGTATGTGGCCCGAAGACGCTGCTCGCTTTCTCGCAGAGCCGCCTCGGCCACTTTGTGCTCGTGAATGTCCGTTGCGGTTCCGAACCATGCCATGACCTCGCCTGTGTCGGGGTTGATGGAAGGATTGGCCCGGACAACGTGCCAGCGATAGGCACCGTCATAGCGGCGATACCGGAACTCCGCCTCATAGCGGGCGCCCTTCAAACAAGCATCCTGCCAGATCCGCAATGCACCGGGGACATCGTCGGGGTGGAGCACGTCTATCCACGCATCGCCGAGAGCTTCCGAGGCAGGACGCCCCGTGTATTCGATCCAGTATTCATTGGCATAGGTCACTTCTCCGGCGGGATTGGCGATCCACACCACGCCCGGAACGGCGTCGGCGAGCAGGCGGAAGCGCTCCTCGCTCTCCTTGAGAGCCTTCTCGTGCTGCTTGTAGGCGGTGATGTCGACGGAGACGGCAAGCGCCCGCGTCGGAACCTGCGAGCCGGTCCTGAGCAGGCGGGCTACGGTGCGGGTCCAGACGACCGAGCCGTCCGGCCTAAGATAGCGCTTCTCGACCTCGAGCTTGTCCTCGGAGGCCAATCCGGCCAGCAGGGCCTCCGCCACAGGAAGATCGTCGGGATGCACGATCTCCCTGAGGTGGCGCCCCACCAGATCGTCCCGGCTGCGGCCGACCATGGTGCAGAAATAGTCGTTGACGCGCAGGAGGCGGCCGTTCAGATCGCACTCAGCAAGGCCGACGACGGCTTGGTCGAAGAGTAAATCCACCAGCGGCACTCTCCTTGGGAAGGACGCAGTATGCCGGCCCCGGCGAACCAGACCTCCCGGCTGGCCCCGGATGAGGTCAACCTCAGTAGGACATATGGGACTATCCCCTGGCAAGATCCGCGCCGTTGTTCAGAGATACAGGAACGACACATCTCTCCAGATGAGGCACGAGCGGATTCCAGATCGACCCGTATGGACCGGCTGTCTTGGACAATTCCGAATGAGTGGCCGAGTGACAAATCGGGAAGACCTTCGGCGGGGGGATCATCGGGAAGACGTCTCAACGGCGCTCCCGCAGGCTGGTGATGTAGGTTGTCACGTCGCGGAGTTCCTTGGGCTCCAGAATGATGTTGGGCATGGTCCTGTGCGATGTACGCAACGCGACCATCATAACAAACGCTCCAATATCGTCTCAGACTTCCACGGAGTGTCCGGGTGGGCATTGCGACAGGTCAAGGCGGCTCGACCGGCCGGAACGGGATCAGACGGGGCGAGCGCCCTGGTAGCGCGCGAACGTCGACTGGCCCGAGGGGCCGAACAGGACGATCTCGTAGGTGTCCGGGTCGGCTCCCTGGACCTCCATGCCCGGTGAGCCGACGGGCATTCCGGGAACCGCCAAGCCCTTGGCCTGCGGCTTCTCGGTGAGCAGGCGCTTGATGGCATCCGCGGGCACGTGCCCCTCGACGACGTAGCCGCCGACTTCCGCCGTGTGGCAGGACGCGAGATCCTTCGGCACGCCAAGCCGGACCTTGATCCGGTTGATCTCGGGCGTCTCCCGAACCTCGACGGGAAAGCCCGCGGACTTCAGGTGGTCGACCCAGCCGGAGCAGCATCCGCAGGACGGGTCCTTGCTCACGATCACCTTCGGCAGACCCGCCTCGGCGAAGGCAGGCCGCATGGCGGCGACCGCCCCCGCGGTGCCGAGGATGGTCAGGAAACGGCGGCGGTCGAGCATGGGAAACTCCTTCAGGCTGCGGTTGGAGTGTAGCCAGCCTGGGTTACGACGGCCTTGATCGAGATCAGCTCGGTGCTGCCGCGCACCGAGACAAGTTTGGAGGCGGGGTCGGCCTCGACGCTCGTGCCGGGCAGGCCCGTCTCGATGGCGTTCTTGATCGCGCCCGCGCAGTGGCCGCAGGTCATGTCCTCGACCCGCAGGGTGAGGGCGGACTGATCACGGGCGATGGCTTGGGTGGCCTGGGTCTGGTGGGTGCTGCATCCGCACATGATGTGCTCTCCAATTCGAGATGACGATGGGTACACCCTGCACCTTCCCATGATGGCAAGGTCAAGCGCCTGTTGCGCGGATTCTGCCAGGCGTCATCTTCCGGCACGGGGAACCGGATCCAGGGGCATCCGTTTCCGCCATGACCCAAGGATGGTACCGTGGCCTGGACCCGCTTCGTGCTTCACTGCCTGACGGTCGCGATGCTGGCGTTGGGCATCGCGAGCACCCCGCTGTATGCGGTCGCACGGGCGGAGGACGGAACGACGGCGGCGCAAGCCCATGAGGGGCACACGGCCCGGATCGTTCCAGGCACTCTCGACCACAACCACGTCTCCCCCGCGAAACCCCATTCGGTGGGCCAGACCTGCTGCCATCCCGGTTGCATCATGGCGGTCGTTCCCGGCTCCGCCACCCTCGCGACCGTCCTCCTGCCGTGGGTCGTGGTCTCGATCCCGCACGATCCGCGGGGTTCCCCTGCCGCTCCGTCGAGGATCGACCGTCCGCCGAAATACGCCTGAACCAGGAACGGGACAGGCACGCCCAGGCGTGAGCTTCCGTTTGCCATGAGACCTGGCCCGTCGGCGCGTCAGGCGCCGTGCCCTTGCGGGCCCGATAACTTACTGCGCCTGGAATTCAGGAGAGACCCTATGCACCAGATGTCCGAGGAGATGCAGTCCTGCATCGACGAGTGCCTGCGCTGCTACCAGACCTGTCTTGGCATGGCGATGAGCCACTGCCTGGAGCAGGGCGGCAAGCACGTCGAGCCAGGCCATTTCCGCATCATGATGGCCTGCGCCGAGATCTGCCGGACCTCGGCCCATTTCATGTTGATCGGCACTGAGCACCACAAGCATACCTGCCGCGAGTGTTCGGAGATCTGCGAGGAGTGCGCCAAGTCCTGCGAGCAGGTCGGTGACATGCAGGAGTGCGTCGACGCCTGCCGCCGCTGCGCCGAGAGCTGCCGCAAGATGGCGGCCTAAAGGATTCTGGGGGAGGCCGTGGCGGCCTCCCCTTGATCCTCATCGTCAAGGACATGTAACGGCGATCAGCCAAGGAGGCTTCAGATGGATGCACCCAAGACGGACGACTTCCGGATCGAACGCCAGGGCGACCAGCTCGTGGTGATCTTCACGCCCGACGGCCGGTCCTACACGTTCCACATGAACGGTGACCAGTTGTCCGGTCCATCGGTTTCGCCCGCCCAGGCCAACGCGGCGGACTATGCCGAGGACGAGGTCCGCAGGGCGGCGACGGAACTGGCCCGCCTAGCCATGAAGGGGGCTCCGTCCGGCGAGCAATCCCCGTCCCAACCGCGATGAACGATGGGAAAACTGAAGGAGGTATCCGATGCGAACCTACAAGGTGACGGGTATGACCTGCGGCGGCTGCGAGAAGGCCGTCACGCGTGCCATTCGAAAGGAGCTCGGCGACGACACCGCCGTCGAGGCTGATGCCGGCAGGGGCGAGGTGCGGGTCAGCGAGTCCGCCGATCCACAGATCGTCAGCTTCGCCATCGAGGAGGCCGGGTACGCGGCCGAGAGGGTCGAGTAGACCGCTCGGCTCAGTGCCGCGGCGACTTCCGCGGGGCTCGGACCGGCAATCCAGGTAGCCCCGATAGCCGACCCGGAGGCTCTGCCCCAGCTCGAGATCTCGATCAAATGCCTCAATCAGGCTGCGGAGACGGCGGTCGAAACGAGGGTACGGTTGGAGCCCGCTGCCTTGTGAAAGCCTTTCGTGAAGTTGCCAACGGCTGGGGAATGAGGGAGTCTGATGCGCACGACAATGCATCAGGAGAAGGTTCATGCAATTGCTAGCCAGGCTCGGTGTCGTGGCTGCGCTTGGTTCCGGGATCCCTTCAGTCGCGATGGCGCAGGACAGCGGCGGCGAGCACCCGGGAGCGAGGGTTTATGCCGATCTCTGCGCCCGATGCCACGCTGATCCAAGTCGCTTGAGAGGACGAGCCGCAGGCTTGGACGATGCAACCCGCCGAACGTCCCTCGAACGGTTCCTTTCGCATCACCACGCACCCGAAGCGAGGGCGCGGAAGATGCTTGTTGAGTACCTTGCCATGCTCAAGCGCCCATGAACCAGCCTCGGGTTGCGAACGCCGCAACCCCTAACCCAACGAGGGCCAACAGATGCCAGAGCCGGCGGGCAACGGCATGGCTGACAGGATCATGAGCGGTGTCATAGTCGAATCTCTCCATAATGATCTGATCCGCGCGCAGGCCCTGCTTCAATAGGGCAGCGCTGATCAAGTCCATCATGGCCGGCGGACCACAGACGAAGGCTGCGGCACCCTTGGGATCGATCCCGGCGAGGAGACGGGCCAGATGAGCCTCTGAAGGCCGTCCGTGCTCCACCACGCCCTGAACGGGAGGACTTTCAACAAGGACGATGACTTGCAGATCCAGCCGGCGCTGCATCTCGGCAATCTCCTCGAGAGCCACCAGATCTTTCAGGGATCGGCCAGCGACAAGGAGCCGGATTGGGCGCCGGTCGGTCCGGGCGTGAAGGGATCGCAGAATGCCCAGCACGGGCGCCACACCGATCCCGCCTGCCACGAAGACAAGAGCACCGGCCTCGCGGCCCTCTTCCACGAAGTTGCCGTGAGGGCCATCGACAGCGACGGGAATCCCGGCTCGAAGCCTGGCGACGGAGCAAGTCGTGTCGCCGACTTCGCGGATGAGGAAACGCAAGGCCGGCAGCTCATGCGGCGCAGAGGCGATGGAAAAGGGATTGTCCGTCACCGTGTGACGCCAGCCGAAGGTGAGCCAAGCGAACTGACCCGCCTTAAAATGAAAGGATCCGGGCGCGCTTGCCTTGAGGACAAGTTCGACGATGTCGGCGGAGAGACGTGTGACGCGCTCGACCGAGAAGCCGGCACGCCGTGTGGAGATCGGCCGCACAACATACACAAGCGCAAGGACAGTTGCGGCCGATACGGTGAGGGCAAGAACGGTCGACGCAACCGCCGGCTCCCGGACGTACATTCCAAGCTGCCAGGCATGGTGGGCCGTCAACCCTACAGCCGCCACGGCCCCGATCCCGTGACCGAGGCGCCAGGCCTCATAGCGCAGGCCACGGCCCCGGAAGCGCCGCGCCACGAGGACGAGGACGGCCAGGAGAGCTGCCGCGACGACACCTGAGCGAGCGGAGGGAGCGACGAGGAGGTGAGTGACCCGCGCCAGTACGTGACTGGGCCGCCATGCGCCGTCCATGAACCCGTGAGCGATGACGTGAACCGCGATCAGCAGGAGGACAGCCATTGCCGCTGCGCGATGAAAACTCATCGCGACATCAAGACCCACCTGCCTTGAGATGATCTTGAGGCGGCCTGACGTGAGGAACTGCAGCACCAGCATCGCTGCTGCCGTAAGCCCGGTCGCGGCAGCGAGCTCCGTTGCAGTGTCGAGCGGCTCGATGCCTGCGAATACCGCCAGCATGAGCGGCATAAGGACAGCCAGCAGGTAGAGCACGGCGAACATGAACGGCAGCCAAGTCCGCCGCCTGTTCAGGCCGGCGTTATCGTGACAACTCATCATCCACTCTCGCGTCCTTCGTAGAAGCTCGGTCCAGATCGGTGCAGAGATCGGCCGGCAGGTCGGCGGCGATGTTGATTTTTATCATCCTGCGGATGCCTGTCTCATGGGAAGGTATTTGTTCACTGGCGAAAGGACGGACAGCCATGAACAGGCTTCTCCTGGCTCTGGGTGCTCTTGTAGCGAGCACTCTTCTTATTCCGGGCGATGCCGAGGCCCAGCGCGGCCGCGGCTTTGGCGGCCCGGGCGGTTTCCGGGGCGCTGGCGTCGGCGGTGGATACCGGGCACCGATGTTCCGTCCGCCGGTGAGCGGCTTGCGTGGTGGGATTGCCGGTCCCGGTCGCATCGGCGGCTTTCGTGGGGCAACGATCGCGGCTCGCCCCGGGGGCTATCCCCTTGGCGTGTCCGGCATCCGCCCGGCCTTTAGACCTGGCCTAGGAGCCTACCGGCCAACAGCCGGCGTTTGGCCGCGGGTCGGTCCCGGCTACCGCCCGGCTGCTGTCGGCCGGCCCGGCTGGGGTGGCGTGTACCGGCCTGGCTTGCGCCCCTATCGGCCCTACTATCGTGGCGCCTATGCGTGGCGCTATCCCTACTACCGGCGCTACCACCCGTACTATGGCGGCTATTATCGCTGGCGCTATCCTTATTACGGCGGCTACTACGGTTGGGGCTATCCCTATGACGACGATTGGGGCTGGGGAGCCGCCGGACTTGTGGTCGGCACCGCCATCGGGCCGCGGCGGCCTCAACCTACCCGGTTGACGCAACGCCGGTGCCTGCAGCCGACGGCGGCTATTGCGCGACACCTGCCCGAACCTGCGCCTTGATCAACCCGGCTCCCGTTGGAACCGGCTGCTCGTGCAGGGTTCCGGGCGGACGGGCACGGGGCACCGTGGTCGTGGCACCATAGCCGACAAGGCGATGGTATGATCTCGAACATGCTCCCCGACTCAACCACACTTGAAAAGCATCTGCCAACGCTCGGTCGCAAACCTGAAGCGAGGGTGAGAATCTGGCCGGGCTTTGCCCCAGCCACAGATCTCGGCAGGCACCGACCATAGGGGCAAATGCCTTGGTTGAACCGGATCCATCGCCTTACGTTGATCTGCATGCCTTAGAGACTCGGGCCTGGGTCGGGCTTTTGCGAGGGTCCTATGGATAAGAGCAAGCGCTTCAACACCTGGTACTGGGTCGCGGCCATCATTGGCATCCTGTTGATCCAATTCTTCTTCGCAACTACGCGTGAAATTGCGACAATTCCCTATAGCCAGTTCCAGGATCTGCTCCGGAACGGCAAGGTGGCCGAGATCGGAGTTTCCGAGAACTTCATCCAGGGAAAGCTGAAGGAGCCACTGCCGAGCGGCCAAACGCGCTTTGCAACCACACGGGTTGACCCAGCCTTCGCACAGGAGCTGCAGCAGTACGGCGTCACCTACACCGGCGAGATTGAGAGCACCTTCCTGCGGGACCTCCTTTCCTGGATCTTGCCGATCCTTGTCTTCTTCGGCATTTGGGGCTTTCTGATGCGCCGCATGGCCGGAGCGGGTGGATTGGGCGGTGGGCTGATGCAGATCGGCAAGAGCAAGGCCAAAATCTACGTCGAGGCCGACACGGGTGTGCGCTTCGACGACGTGGCAGGCGTCGATGAGGCCAAGGATGAGCTGCGGGAGATCGTCGAATTTCTGAAAAATCCGCAGGAATACGGCCGGCTCGGCGGTAGGATGCCGAAGGGTGTGCTGCTCGTTGGTCCGCCCGGCACCGGCAAGACGCTCCTCGCCAAAGCCGTGGCTGGTGAGGCCAAGGTGCCGTTCTTCTCTATCTCGGGCTCGGAGTTCGTGGAGATGTTCGTTGGCGTCGGCGCGGCGCGCGTGCGCGACCTGTTCAGCCAAGCCCGCGAGAAGGCGCCGGCGATCATCTTCATCGACGAGCTTGATGCTCTTGGTCGCGCCCGCGGCATCGGCAGTCTCGCTGGAACCAATGATGAGAAGGAGCAGACGCTCAACCAGCTTCTCGTGGAACTCGATGGCTTCGACTCCCGAACCGGTTTGGTGCTGCTCGCGGCCACCAACCGGCCCGAGATCCTGGATCCGGCCCTGCTGCGCGCCGGGCGCTTCGACCGGCAGGTGCTGGTGGACCGGCCCGACAAGAAGGGGAGGGTGCAGATCCTGCAGGTGCATGCCCGCAAAATCAAGCTCGCGCCCGATGCCGACGCGGAGAAGGTCGCTGCGCTAACCCCTGGCTTCACCGGGGCAGACCTCGCCAACCTCGTCAACGAGGCGGCGCTGCTGGCCACCCGGCGGGGGGCGGATGCGGTGACGATGGCGGACTTCAACAATGCCATCGAGCGCATCGTCGCGGGCCTGGAGAAGCGCAATCGCCTGCTCAATCCCAAGGAGCGCGAGATCGTGGCCTACCACGAGATGGGACATGCCCTTGTGGCGCTGGCGCTGCCCGGCGTCGACCCGGTGCACAAGGTCTCGATCATCCCGCGTGGTGTTGGGGCGCTCGGCTACACGATTCAGCGGCCAACCGAAGACCGTTTTCTGATGACGCGCGAGGAGTTGGAAAACAAAATGGCCGTTCTGCTGGGTGGACGGGCTTCTGAGTTAATCGTGTTCGGCCATCTCTCAACCGGGGCTGCCGATGACCTCGCCAAGGTAACGGACATTGCCCGCTCTATGGTCACACGCTACGGCATGTCCGAGAAGCTCGGAAACGTGGCCCTGGAAAAGGATGAGCGCTCTTTTCTCAGCCCCAACCCGCTCGGTAATGGGGCGCGGGATCGATCCTATTCGGATGAAACTGCAACGGCCATCGATGAGGAGGTGCGGGCGACGGTGGACCGGGTCTTCGACCGGACCGTTGCGCTCCTGCGGGAGCGTCGAGATGTTTTGGAACGCACCGCCCGGCGCCTGCTGGAGAAGGAGACTCTTGACGAGGCCGAACTGCAGCAGCTCGTTGGTCCGCCAGCCGCTCGACCGAGCGGTGCCGTTGTCGAAATCGAGCGGGATCGGCGCGGCCCCGGCGGGCGCACGACCGCCGGAGCCGACCGCCCCTGACGCCGGCGATCCCGCACGTCTCCCGCTCCGCGCTGGCTAGATACCTATCGACCATGATGGTGAGCATGAAATCGTGTGGGACTTCGGAAGTGAGGTGCGCACTACGTTGTGACTGTCGGTGAGCGCTGCGGGGTTAGCAACCTCGAAACCTGCAGGGGGACCGTATGGAGCGTACCCTCTCCAAAAATAACCCGTCATAGGAGGCAGAGATGAGGATTGGCATTGTCGGCGCAGGCAACATCGGCGGCAACCTGACCCGTCGCTTCACTGCACTCGGGCACGAGGTCTCGGTGGCCAACTCACGCGGACCTGAAACGCTCGCCCCCTTGGCGAAGGAGACAGGAGCCAAGGCCGTTTCGGTCGCGGAGGCCGTCCGCGACAAGGATCTCATCGTCGTCACGATCCCCGAAAAGAACATCCGCGACCTGCCAGCAGGATTGTTCGCCGGGGTTGGCTCTGAGGTTGTCGTCATCGACACCGGCAACTACTATCCGCAGCAGCGTGATGGTCGCATTGACGACATCGAGAATGGCATGCCGGAGAGCCGATGGGTCGAGCGGCAGCTGGGACGGTCGGTAATCAAGGCGTTCAACAACATCTATGCCCGGCACCTGCTCGAGCGCGGTCAGCCGCGGGGCACCCCTGGCCGCATTGCCCTGCCGGTTGCAGGGGATGATCCAAAGGCCAAGGCTGTTGTGCTCCGGGTGGTCGACGAACTCGGGTTTGACAGCATCGATGCGGGAAGCCTGTCTACGGGACAGACCATGATGCCGAGGGTGTCCGTCGCGCCCTGTCAGAGGCCAACCGCGAGCGCACGCCGGAATGGCGTGCCAAGTAGGCTGCCAAGCCCGTTATCGGCTCTCACGAGAGGACACGGCCGTGTCGTTTGATCCGGCCTTCATGCCTTTGCGAACCGATAGGCGCAGCCCAGAAGATCGAACAGGTCGAGCAATCGGGTCACGTACGGATCGCGGGCGGTAAAACCCGATGCTTCGTGCTCGGTCTGCCACTGGCGCTCGAGGGCATCGATCAGGCGTAGCAGCCGCCGATGATGCAGGCTAAGGCGTCGCTGGATCGGATCGGCCACAATGCCGGCGAAGGCTGCCGCAATGGAGCTGGCCGCCAGGAGCCCACCCGTGACCCCGCCGATCAGCGCCGGCGCCGCGGCTACCGGAAAGAAGCCATACCATACGCTGCCCAGGCCTGCCCCAACCGGAAAGGACGCGATCGCTGCCTGCTGCGCCAGCGCGGCGGCGAGGACGGGCCCGAGTGTCATCACGCCGGGCGTGGCCCGCTTCACGGCAACGGCTCCTGCTCCAACCGTCATCAGCGCCGTCGTGATCTCAGCTGCGGCGGCCCGTGTTTCGGCATAGGTCGCCATGGAAGCCTCGAGCCGCTGCCGGAAGGCGGGATCGTCCCCGCGCCGGCCGATCGCCAGGAGCGCTTCGCTCAGCATTTCCTGGATCTCGGGCGCGGACAGGATGGTCTCGGCCAAAGCATCCTTGCGGGATTCCCGCTCGCCCTGCCGGGATGGCAGTTCCAGGAATTCAGTCATGATGAGCCATTCAATCTCCTGACCGACGGCCGTGTCGAACAACAGCTTACGAGAGCCGAGATACTCTGCGGCTCGCTTGGCGCCGATGGCGTGAGCACCGGCTGCCGCGAGCCGAGTAGCCAACTGGGGCGCTGCAAGCGTGATGTTGGCGGGCGCTTTCAGCATGTCCCATCCCACCGCCTTGCGGTGGATCGCGGCCGATCCGGCGAGCGAGAAGTGGCGGTTGACGAACGCGTCGACCCGGGATCGACGGCCGTCGAAGTAACAGCGCGCGGCATCGGCAACGATGCGTCCCGCCTGTTCGGGTGTCAGCCGATCGTTCCCCTCAAATTGCGTGGCAGGGTTGTCCGCCATTGAGCCTGCTGCCTTCAGAGAGGGGTGAAGCCCGCTCGGTCAACGCTGTGGCGAGCATCGGGGTTCTCGGCCGTTGGAGCGGAGGCTTCCGGACTGTATCGCCGATCAATGACCGTGTACTCGGCGTCGATCACGCCCCTCCGTGCCCGCTGCTGTGCCTGACGCACGCGACGGCGAAGGTAGACATACGATGCGATGCCGCCGACCACCATAAGCGGCAGCACGACAAAGAGGCCAACGAGGACAAGAGCCAGCAGAACGGTGCCGGCGGCTGCCAGAACTGCCAGTCGGATGACGATCACCAGCAGGCGGTCTGTGTGACTGGAGGCGGTGGTGGTCCGAAAAGCAATGTAGTCCATGGTGGATCCCCAGTTGCGGTCGCGCTCGTGGGCGCGAGGGCAAGAGAAGAAGTCCGACATCGCGAGCGGCGACCCGCTCGCCAGAGGGGCCCGGACCCTAAGGCTCCACTGACGTGGGGATTGAGCCAGAGGGATGCAAGATTGTAAGCACGGGTGGGTAAGGATCCAATCTGCCCCGTCGCGGAACGCCTACCGGTCACAACGCTCTGGATCGGTTCCCTGCGTGAGATGGTGGCTCTCCCGATAGTAGTGGGTCCCATCGCCGATGAGGATCTTGGCCAGACCATCAATCTCGTGCACCACACCGTCGACCTGTCGATACTCCGGGCCGCCGATCGGGATGTCCGCCAGCGTCCGTGTGAGAAGGTGACGGGTCGGCCGCAGGGGCTCCAGCAGCCTGTCGGCAACCTCACGGGTCATAAAGCGTCGGGACTTTCTCGAAGAACCGTGTCGCATGGGATTGAGGCCTCAAAGTTCTGTATTGGCTCCAGCCGGCGCGGGCATGGCAAAGTCGTCGAGCCGCGCTCAAGGCATCATGATTGGATTGTTCCACGATGACCCGAGCCGGACTGGTGTGGCGTCACACCGATCCGTCCTCGGATGTACCCGAAGGACAGAGCCGCGGCCAAACGTTCGATCCGCTGTTCCTGAATGAGCTGTTCAACAAGAAGGGCTTTGATTGCGGTTCTCGGATCGCCGCCACAAGCCTCGATCACGGCCGTGACGTCCGCTTCAATTTGATCGGTGTCGCACCTTGCTTGGGCTTGAGCGGCCATCGTGGTCTCGTTTGTAAGCCATGACGCTACCGATTCGAGATCACGCCGGCCATCAACATGTTCATGATTTGTGCTAATGTTGTGGAATGGGTGGAAATCTACGAAGGCATGGTCTCGGCGTTGCCGGCCCAAAGGTGCAACGCGGCTACGTCAGGAATACCTTGGGCTAGGTTGCGACCTGATGGAATTCACAGCGATGGATCACACTTATGATCTCTCCGGCTCTGGAGCGATGCGATCGGTTGTGGAGCGCTTAGACAGGGTCGACGCAAAGGAGGCGGGGCAGGGTGCTATGATCAATCCCGAAGACCCTGTGGGTTCTGCCAAGAAGGCAGACCTTGAAATCCGCCAGGAGTTGTTGGCCGCCCTCGGTATACCGCTGGGTGCCGCGACCATCGCGCGCCGTTCTACGACGGACGGCGATACGCTTGTCGTCCGCATGACGGCGCCGGGCCTCCTGCCGGACGAGCGCCGGATCGCTTTGTTCAAAGGGTTTCCCGTCACGTATGAGATCGTGAGACCGGTGGAGATCAGACGCCGCTAGAGAACTGCGTGCCATGAGGGACTTTGAGTATCCTCTGGATGCCGCTTCCGATGGCTTGGTTATCAGGCCATCGGGGGCTGACACCTGATCGGCACCCCAGGGAGGGTGGATGCATTCTGGAGCGCACGATCAGCCCCGCTTGCGGCCCCGCGAGCACACTTGATTGTTGCAACAAAGTGGCAGATGCCGTTGAAAGCGATTTAGAGCGGCTCTGAACCAATCTTGGCGTCTGGAAGGGAAAGCTCCAGGTGATACCACTTGAGGGGGTGTGGTGAAGCTCTAATGAGGTCGTCTTTTTCGGCAGCAGCTGCCGATGATGCCGGACATGTCTCGAAGGTCCGATCATGAGGTGGCCCACCGAAGAATGTGGGATCACTGGTCTGATCGGATCCGCTTATGGTGCCTCTCAACCAGCTCGATCATCGCCATCAGCTTCCGGAGGGCTTCCTCATCGGTCTGCCCTCGCGCCAGGAGCCCACGATAGTGTGGGGTTGTGGCTGTGCGCCGTCCCTCAGAGTCGGCGCCGTACTCGATCTTCATATGTTTCGTCTGAGTACTCATAGCCCCAAGATAGGTCAGCCTACATAGTTGGCGAGCCTTCCTGAAAGCGGCTGAGGCTCCAAGGCATGCGGCGTCTTTCGGCGTCCGGCTCCGGACAATGATGCCCGCCCATACCCAACTCGACACCCGGACGCTGGTAGGCTACGCGGGTGGGGTCGTGCTCCATCAAGGATCTGAACAGCGAAGTTTCCAACTGACTGATAAGGAAGTTGTGAACTAGGCTCGCAGAAATCATGCGGGGCAGGCCTGCCACGAGATCTCAGCGTTCGTGGTCCGGCCGGCAGGCTTGGAGGACCCGGAACTCGGCGGGTGTCATCGGCCCAGATGGCGGCGTCCCGATAATGTCAGAGACCATTCTCTCCAAGTCCCGCGAAGCCCATCAATCGAGACCAGAATATGTCCGGGCGATTTGCGCCCCACAGTCCGAGTTAACCTCGGTTCGAGATAGCAGAAAATCCTAGGCGGCCGTTTCGGTGCTATGAGCGATGTCTATCACGGCAGCGACCTGTTCGGGATAGTGCCCATGTCGCTCCCTGCTTCGTCACCTTTCGGCCGAAGGATCTCGGTTTCCCTCTTGGTGTAGCTTGTCGAAACTCCATGCCACTTATTTTAGGGCATAAGGAATATTAACCTTATGTTCCCTCTTCAAGGATTGAATGTTTTAGAACACCAAGGAATGTGTGCTTAAACGTTGGTTGACGATGAATAGGTATGTTTGTATCTGAGGGTGTAGGCGACTTTTGTTGAGGCATGCTAAAGGCCCGTATGGTCTCCCTTCGACCAAGCTATACGGTCCGAACATCGGCAGGTTTCAAACAAAAAACCCTCCAGGGAAGACCCTGGAGGGGAAAGGTTGAGGCCAGTGTTTATTTAAGCCGAGCGGGCTTCAGTAGCGCCCTGGCCCCATCTGATTAGCACGTATGAAAACCAGCGCAAGAAGTTAGTTCGAACGGCTATGCTTCCGTAGCTGCCACTCGATTGCGCGGTCGCAAAGTAGGAGCTTTGGAATGAATTCAGAGATGCTCAAGAAGCAGAGGGCCGAGTTGCTCGCGGGGATTGCGCAGCGCGAGGCGGAGATAAGGGAGCTTAGGCGGATCGTAAGTGCAATGACGCAGGCGCTAGAGCGGCTTGCCGAACCGCGTGAGAGGCTTGCTGAGCTCAGTGGGTCGAGGCAGGCGGTGTCAGATGCTCGTCCACGGCCAGGGCAACGCCGAGCGTATACGCTGGATTATCGGAGGCCAGAGGTTATTGAGCCACTATCCCCTTGTGCAGATCGCAAAGAGAAGCGTATGTATGGAAATGCCGTTGCCAGGGAGGCAGCGCGTATAATCGACGAAAGCAACAGACCGCTTTCATCGGCAGAGATATACGCGGTCCATTCACAAAGATCGCACTTATCGCGGGGCGATTTTTGGCGAATACTAAGAAATCGCGCTCAAGTCGGGGGATTAATTACTATGATGGATCGAGGGTTTTGGGTTGCAGATCGCCAGCTGCCTGAGCATTCAAACTTCTCCCCTCGCGGCTAAGTAACAGCATAGCCAAAGCGCAAACGACATAGGACCTAGAAGTAGCTCAGGATCTATGTTTATCGTAGTGACGGCTGCCGCGCCTTAAACGACATGTGGTTCGAACATAGATCTCGGACTAGCTCCTGTATTTGCCCTTTGTAACTGCGCTGCTTTTGTAACATAGTTTTTGCAAATATGCAAATAAAGACAGTCGCCGATGATCACGCATCTGTGATCACTGGCCCTTGCCTTTCTCGACCTTCCCCGCATCGACTGTACTCCATATGCCTCGTCGTCGTTCCTTCCGGGCGAATCAAGACCCCTTAAACATTAACTTTTTTGGTGGCGCCCTCTAGGAGTCGTTGAATGGACTTGTTGTAGACAAACTTGGGGTGGCGATTCCCTGGCGTTGCCTTCCAGGAATTCCTCAGGATTTGTTCTATGCATAGCTGCAAGGATTGCGGTTAAATTCCACGTCCTAGTGGCCAGATGATCCCAATCATCCTTACCAGTACAAGGATTGCGCCATGAAGTCTTGCGTGGATCCACTATGGATCGACATCATGGTCCATCTTCAGGGGATCAGGCCCTGCCGCACCGCCATGCCGACAGCTCGTGCAAGGGTTGTTGCATCCAGTTTGGATCGTACGTTTTCAAGGTGAAACGTGACGGTCCGCAGCCTGACCCCGAGGATCATAGCGGTCCCGGGCATTGACTTGCCGCACGATGCCCAGATCAGATATCGGCTTTCGTGGGGGCTCAGCGGAGGCTTGGTCGCTCAGTGTTTTGTCAGGCTCGCGTTGACCCGGGCGTGAGAATTGAGATCGGTCAGATGCAGAATGTCTTCTGCCGCAATCAACGTCTCCTTGCCAAGGCCCACGCCAGCGCCCGTTGCCAGGGTCGGGGCGCCAAACAGCCCTGAGCCACTTCGGATCGGAACATTGAGGCCATTCCGGTTTCCAAAGTCCGCCCCCTCCCCGAAGCACCGCTTGTGATCCGCCGGCATCCAGCGCTCGCTCCAGGCAAACACGCGATCATGGCTGCGGGTAGTCGCAACTACCGGATCAAACCGTTCATCGCTGCTCCGGAAACGGTGGTCAGTCAACCGGTGCGGGTAGGACGGTCCACAATGCAGCCGTCGACGCCGGCTTAAGGGTCGGGTCTGGCAGTGGACGAAAGGTGGGTTTGCCGGCTATCGCGACTTGGTGTGCGGCGCCAATATGGATTTCAATGCCTTTGGTGTGCAGGTCACCCTCCCGCTTCAGTGATGTATCGACGGTCTGGCTCCACGCGGGTGCCGGAGCGTTGTAGGAACCCGGACACGACCTCGCGGGACGGGCTTGCCCCGCTCGTACCACAGCCGCCTGGGACCGCCCTCCACAACCCGGAGCTTCACGCCACAGCAGGACAGTCGCATTGCCGGCGCACGGCAATGCGCCGTCCAGGGTGTCCTGAAAAACCAGGAAGCTCGTCCCCTTTAGGAAAACGGGAGTGTCACTAAACCACAGTTGCTGGTCCTTCAAGCAGGCGGTGTGGCTGCTTAAGAACGCGTGAGCCAAATTCGGCATAGCCTCCGGGCAGGTGGGAGAACACGGCACCTCACCGTCTTGCCCATCTTGCAGATCACAGGCGGTGACGCGAGAGCCGCTGGTGACGTCTGCGCTGCCGTGGCTCCGGCAAGTTGATTCATTCGGATCAGATCGGCAGGCGCAGCATCCTGTAGCTTAAAACATCCCATATCCATTGGGCTGGGGTGAAGGCCACCCCGCGAACTAAAACTCAGCGGTAGCGTGTACACCGCTGAGTTTTGGTTCGCCAATCCAGGCGGGGTGGCTTAGCGCCACCCGGTGTTTCTCACCCCAGAAAGCGATGAGGCCTGCCTGCTTTGGAGCAGGGTAGGAAGTCAGGCAACTTCATCCATCACCGGAAGGGCGCGGAAGTCTTGGTTAATCGGATCGCGAACAATGGCATGCTTGACGTCTCTGCTGCCGCGAGTGCCGAAAACAGGCGGCTTGATCTCACATGCTTCCCAGCGATCCGATCGCTCACGCCGTCGGCCGTGATGGGGGACAAAGGTCCCCTCCAAGAAAAGGGTCTCTGCCTCATCCAGAACTCCAAGTGGTGATACAAACGCTCCGACCCGGACCTCGACTATCAAACGGAAACCGCGCTGAGTTGTTATCCCATAAGGTTTGATGCATCGTACAACTCGATGGAAAGCTGCAATAAGCCGTTCTCCCTCGGGACTGGTCGCTTGGAAAGGAGCAATGTCCTCTAATTGATCAAGCGCTTGGTGAAAGGAGGTGACGAGCTCCTCGTCAAATCTGAGCTCCGGCACTGGTGCGGGCAAGGCCTGCCGAGCCATCCGGGCTTGCTGCAGTTCTTCCTCCAATCTTGCAATCCAACGCTCGCGACGGTCATTGCTAAATCCCAATTCGAGATGTTGCTTGAATAAGCGCTCGAGCTTTCTGTCCAAAGACTCAATTTGTTCATCGAGACGAACTCGATCAGTTTGACTCTGGGTAAAGGCTTCTTCGCGGGCAACAGCATAGACTTCGGCGTAGCGTTTGGCAGCTTCAGGTGTGTCCAACAGACTGCGAAGGAGTGCAACCGCCGCACGTTGGACATGTGCATGGACATGCGTATCTCCTAGCTCACACGATCTGTCATACTGGAATGCCGAGCAGCGGAGCCGCGTCAGCTCAGGTTGACCCCGGCGCACATTGTAGTTGTTCATTCGTCTGTTACACACAGGGCACTGTGTGATTCCGAGAATCAGATACGGGTCGTTAGATATGTTTGGTAGCTCACCCGTTGACATGGCTTCCTCAATGGCATGTGCCGCCCGCCACAGGTCGTCAGTCACAATCCTAATGTCGGGACATTCTCGTACAATCCATCGGGAGGGGGGAAGTGGTTTGATGGACGTCTTGTGCGTGTCCGGATCGAGCCGGCACTCTCGGCGACCATAGATAAGGAGCGCGATGTACCGGGTGTCATATAGAATTCCCGATCGCTCATTCTTCGTGCGCTTTGCGATATGATAAGGCCGCCATGACCCTACGCGTCCAGGCGCGGCAATACGCTCGTGATTCAGCATGGTCGCAATCGCCTCGCGCGACATACCTGCTCCTCGCATTTCAAAAATTCGTACGACAACGGAGGCCTCTTCTTCATTGATGGTCAGGACGCCGGAGGAAGCGTTGTACCCATATGAGCCGCCACCCATGTCGAGACCTCGTTCGGCCTTCATGCGGCGTCCCGTCTGAGTTCGTTCGGCAAGGAGTCTACGCTGGTGGTCGGCAATCGCGGTAACAATCATGAGATGAAGCTCACCCATCATCCCGAGAGTCACTGAGTGGATCTCAATGCCAAACAGGTAAAGATGTGCACTCAACGTCGCAATAACGGTGCATGCGCGGCCAAGGCGGTCGACATCCTCTGAGATAACCACATCGAATTGGCCTTGTTCTGCATCGCGCATGAGCTGATGCATGTCTGGTCGCTTGATCGTGCGGCCACTAAAGGCTCTGTCCGCATATACCCGGACCACCTCAAAATCCTTCTGCTCCGCATACCTTCTGCCTGTTTCCTCTTGCCGCTCAATTGATGTCTCCTCCGAACTCTTGGAGCTGAAGCGGCAATAGATCGCTGCTCTCTTTTTTCTGCTGACTCCACGCGCTGCCGCCGATGTTGTTGATGCGAGGCTCACCGGAAGTGACGTGACATTCTGGACCAGAGTAGCGATCCGCGACTTATCTTTATCGATCTCTGACATAGAATTCCTGTGCGGTCCGACACCGTTGCGTCGCCGTTTCGTTGTTTGTGATTATTCGGAACCTCCTGGGTGCGCGAAGATCGCGCGCTGGCCAGGAGCGAGTCCACGGATTGCGCAGGAACAATTGGTCCAACTCCCTCACCGAAAGGGAAGCTAGGTGGATCGGATTATCTTGCGCAAAGCGATCTTGGCTGCTACAAGACTTGAGACATTGGTTCATCTCCTCCACGAGCGTGTGTAGAAACTCTGTCGTCGGTGACTAAGGGAATGCGTGCAGATCCGCGGACCCCATGTTGTCAACATGCTTTCTCATTCCGGCGCACAGCGTGTATGACCTGATTGAGACACCACCTTGCATCCGCCCTATCACGTGTAGGCTGATAGGCGTGAGCCTCGCGATGCAGGTGCATTGATGCCGAAAACCGATCATGGCTGGCCGGTACTTGATCACTTCGAGTGGGTTCGGGTGCGCTTATTGACGAGCCGAGAAGCGGGCCCTTGTTCAGATGTCTCGCACGACAACCTCCTTAATAGACGTTCTTGGCGTCCTTCGACGAAAGCGATGGTCAACCCGCGCGAATATGAGGGGACAGCTCTATCGAAGGTCGATCGTGGTTTGCTGTGCTCTTGAGAGAGCCGCGGCAGTCGATTTGAGACGGGCGGAGCCGGGCTGACTGGTGTCCCAACGGGGGCGCCGCGCAGTTTCCAGGCGCAATGGGGCTGAGCGGAGGGTCGCCATAGGGATACTGCTCTGGCGCTCCCTACCAGGGCCAAGAAGCCAAGACAAATTGACTTGGAGCGACAGGGATGTGGAGCCATCACGGAGCGGGATCAGGTCGATGCGCCTCAGAATGTTTTGAAGGGCGAGAGCATCGGCCTGAGGGCGCTGAGTGGGTTCTACGCTCATGGCATCGATCCAGCACAGCGCGTCGCGTCCCCGGCCGCCATCAAGTTTCAGGTGGCCATGAGGATTGCCCATCTCGCGGATCTGTCGAACGGTTCTGTCGATGTCGGAGCGTAGATTGCTGATCCCGCTCGCTGGTTCCTTTAGGACCCCGCCTACGGACAGTATGGTAGCGAAGTGTTTCATGAGCTCGAGCAAACGGGCCTGCAATCCATCATACTGCACTCGCTGTTTCTTGCGTTCCTCGCTGGCATCCAGGATTGCCGCGGCAAGCGGTCCGGTTTCCGGCGATCTGAGCGCATCTTGAAGCGTAAGCAGGGCGTGGCTTTCGATGAGGCCCAAGTCGAAGCTCCGTGACAGATAATGAGCCATCTCACACTTGCAATCGCGGCAGGGGTTCGGGCGGCCGACGCGCCGCCGCGAGGAGCTACTGGGAAGTATGGTCAGTGACCGGGTACAGCCTTTGAAGAAGATCCGGCCGCTCAGCCACCGGTTCCCGGTCCCGCGCTTCGACGTTTTCGGTGGCTTGCGGGGCTCCTTCCCAGCATCGAACATGGCGAGGGCTTGCTGGACGCGGTCCCATGTCTCCGAAGAGATTATGGGTGGTACGACCCAGCTCTCGGTATCGGCAGCCTGTTGGCCCAGGTAAATGCGATTGCGTAGCATGCCACCTGGTCGATCACCACTACCAACGAGAGTGGCGATAGACCATTCCCGCTCGCCGGGGGAGGGGATCCCGACACCATTCAAGTGGTTTACCACGCGATAGGGCGACCAACCATCGTAGCCAACCCAGGAAAAGATCTGGTGCACAATGATGGCTTCGCCAACGTTGACATCGAGCCGTTGCTCTGACGGCTCGTACCCAAAGTTGACCCGCAGCCATGGCTTACGACCTCTGGGTAAATGCTCAGTGGTCGCCGGGAACGGACTCAAATACGGGATTGGAGTTGCAGACTGGACGGCAGGATTGTCTCCACTGGCGGCACCAAGATTGACGGTGTTCAGAAGGCTCCGCCATGGAAGTTCATCAGCTGGACGGGACTGTTCGGACGCATTGGATTGTACATCACTCCCGTGCGGCATAGTCGGTGGCTCCGGTGAGAAGAGGGCACCGGGCAGCGGAATCAGCTCAATCGGAAGATCATAGCGCTCGCTCAAGGAGGAACCGTCGACCATGAGTTCAGGAATCATGGCTGCCTCCGGGTGGGCAATGATAATCTTTTCAACCCGGCCGCGGCGGATCACCTCGTCCAGTTTGGCCTGCCAACTGACGCCCCGCTGACCGTTGTAGACCGTGTTGGCAATACGAAATCCGCGGTCTCGGACGGCAGCATGTGCAGCATCCAGGATGCCGCGTCGCGCACCCTCTGTTCCAGCTGCCCGCGAAACTCCCGAGACCACGAGGACGCCGCTGCCTCTCGAGCCAGTTGGTGCGTGGTGAGCATGAGTGCTTTTCGATTTGGTGGCACTCGACTTCGCTTCAGCAAAGGCGGACTTGGTTATCATGGCCGGGCCCTCTTATCTGGGGTTTTGTCCAGCGCGCTTGCAGGTGTATGGCCCGCGAAGCGGTGCGTGTTGACGCGCCTGTTCCTTTCGCAGTCATTGCCACGATCTGACAGACGAAATCACACTGTTTGCAGACCAACCAGCATGGCCGCTGTCGAGACAGCCGGGCTGGTGCCAAGCGCATCATGATACTTGGTAAACCGATCGGCGAAACTGGTTATTTATGAGGCGCTAAGCGCTCTCTTGAATCAGCGGCGCTTAAAAAATTGCAAGGCCATCGTTTTTTCCTTCTTGTTGTTGATGACGCCATAAAAGGCTGCACCATAATGATAGCTACCGTCAATCCCCTCCCTTAAATTTTTTCGTGCCACGGATGAAGCCGCTCGAACCGGCTGTTGATTTGGCTTCGGTTGTGGCCGAGCGGTCGTCCTTGATTGTCTCTAAGAGCTGATTGACCTTAAGACATCTCCACTGCATCTGCGCCATACGAGGTGCCGAGGGTCTGTTGGGAACCACTGCTAAAGACTGGTGTGGCACCTGCGTCGGAGCTGCATGGATGGTTTATCCTCTCTTGGTATCGCTGCACGTCTTTGGTGGCGAAGTATTTGGCAATCGCAACGATAAGGAAGTCGATGGCAGGAGGAAGATCGCTGGTTGGGCCTGATCCGGTCTGACATTGATCCAAGTGGTCGATCGGCGAATGTGGCATTTGGATTCCTTTCAATCTGCAGAATTAAGGCCGTAATCCTTCTCGTGTTGTGCGGTCATGCTTTGACGATGCAAAGGCCAGACTTCCTGTTTGGCACCGACGACGAAACGGAAGGAGTTGTCATTGCTTGCTCCGCACAGTGCTTAGGCGCAAGTGAGGTCCTTTTGCTTTGCTGGCGCGATGCAGTCTTTGGACCTCCTGTGGTTGCGAGTTGCCTGAAATGCTCTCTTAATTCTGCCGGGAGGCATTCCTGATTGCGGCCCAGGCTTCACCAATGGCTGGTCGGTCAAACCGTTTTCCGCCCGCGCGAAGTAATCCATGGACCGCTTGGCCATCGATCTCGCCTGCCTCGTCGAGCATATGAGCCACCGCAAGAACTGCAGGTTTCCGCCGCCTCAAAAGATCTAGAGCGATGGTGTACATCGCCTCGAGTTCCACTTGAATAGCGGCTCGAAGATCCGGCTTTGCAAGGATTGTTTGTGTATCCTCAGCGGACGTCAGGTAGACGAGTGGATGGGGACCACCGAGTCCGAGGCTACCGATCATTGCCGCAGCGATCCGGGTAGCCGTGGCCAAATCGGAGTCGGACGATCCACCGGCGCCGGGGCCAGGTGTCCCAATGATTACCTCCTCGGCGGCTCGGCCCGCAAGCAGCTCAATCAGGAGGCGCTCGAGGTCACTGCGAGTTTCGATGAATCCGAGCTTCCGGCCCGCCTGACCGTTTTGTAATCCTTTCCGCCGTATGAAAGCCCTAACAGTGTTAGGGCCGGATAAGAGCGTCATAGCGATCGCATGTCCGGCCTCATGAACGGCCGTGTGCCACCGCGTCGTCGCGGGAACGTCAGCGACCGGCCCTGAAACAGCGTGTCTGAGATCCTCAATCGTAATGGCTCTGCCGGCGTGGCGTGCGGAACGCTTAGCATCCTTGACAGCCCGCTCCACGTCCGCACCGGAGAATCCTTCTGCAAGACGGGCGATCTCGGACAAGTCTTTGTCCACGAGCGTGTTGCGGAGGCGGACTCGGAACATTCGCTCACGTGCGTCTTCCGACGGCAGTCCAATCCGAATAACGCGGTTGAGGCGGCCGGCGCGCAGAATAGCTGGATCACACCGGGACAAGTTATTTGATGCTGCAATAAAGATGATCCCTTCTCTCCCGGCAATTCCATCCAACTGCTCAAGAAAGGAATTCACGACCTCCACGACATAATCCTTGTGCTTATGCTGGATTTCGTCCCGATTTGCGAAAGCGTCGAGCTCGTCGATAAACATCACGCAAGGGGCAATGCTCCGGGCCCTTTCGAAATCCTTGCGCATCGCACGAATGAGGTGCCCCAGGTGTCCCTCATCAGCTCCCTGCCATCGGGCCAGGGTGCAATGGAGCAAGGGAAGATCTGCTTCTGCAGCAAAGACGCCGGCGAATAAAGTTTTTCCCGTCCCAGGAGGTCCTTCAAGGACAATGCCGTGGTCAACCTCGTGCCATGGCAAACGCCCTTCCCGAAAGGATTCGATATCCCTTAGGGTGGATTGAGCCCAGGCAACCGCCTCGTCCATTCCATGCAGCTCAGCGAGCGTCAGCTCGCGCGGCTTGCGGGCCTCCTCACGTGCCTGCGCGGCGTCAATCAGCAGGGCAATGCATTCCTCTGCCGCTCGGTCGTGGCGAATGTGGAGCGCCAGATCATCGAAGGTTAGGCGGGCAACCACGTCTGGCGAAAGGACTTGTCGGCCCCTTTGTCCAGTCACCATCCGGATTGTCCAGGCGACCGTCTGGGCGTCGAGCGGCGGGAGAGATAGGATATGTGTGGCGATCTCTGCCAGTTCGACCGGAAAGGATTTCTCGATCTGCGGCGCCAAGGCGATGATCGGCATCGACGACTGAACCGCAATCTGGATCTGGGTCAGGATGGCGCTGAGCTGGGCCGGTTTTGGCTCGGTGTCCTTGACGAAAGAAACAGCCGCCTTGTCCTGATGGCCGGCTTCGGCGAGCGTCATGCCGCGGATGACAGCAAAATCCTTGGGCAGGAGAACCTCCGCCCAGAACCCGAGGAGACGGCTGAAGGCACCCTTGTCCCGGACTTGAAGAACCACAATAGGGCTGGCCGATGCAATCTGTTCAGCCAAGCCCGGCGTGTCGTCGACGAGTCGTGCCAGCAGAAGGCGCGTGGCAATACATCCTGGGGCGGGCACCTCGAACTCCGGCTGATCCTTTTCTGTGTCCGGCGAGAAGTTGTCGACCGATGACGAGACAAGTGTGCCAAGCTGCTTTTCGAGAAGTGCTCGGTCGATCGGCTGTCCCGCGGCCTTAAGAGCTGCATGGGCGGCCGCGACCGCCTGTTCGCTGATGCGCTTGCTCTCGGCCTGTCGGCGCAGGGTGTCCCGGAAGAAACGCACTGATCGAAGAACGCGACGCAGTTCCTTGCGGGTGACCGGGCCGAGCTTTGGGCCGACCGCGGGCGGCTCAGAGGTTTGTGGCGCGGTCGGGGCTGCAGGCCGCTTTGCCTTCGGGCGCGAGCGAGGCCGTTTAACCTTCATGTCCATGGTGTATTCCTAGTGGTGTCGGCCCGACGGCCGCACTTTGTGAGAAGCCAAAGATTTTGGGGATGTGCAGGGCAGCGGCTCCCGCGCCACCCCGCGGTCAGGGAATACGGCACTCGCGGCGGCAGGGTGCCTTGGCCAGCCGCCGCCAGCCCTCGCGAAGGCCCAGGCAGCGCGTGTCCGTGCGGCTGCGGCGGTCGAGGACGCCAGCTAGGATCCAGGCGCAGGCCCGGTCGCCCCTGATAGCGCAGCAGAGCAGCCGCGACATCGCGACGTCCTCGGCGAGTTCGTCAGGGCCGTCTTCGTCCGTGATGACTGCCACGGCTGCGCTGACCGCGCTGGCGGGATCCTCATGGTCGCCGGCGTAGGCGAGCCCGTAACTGAGGAATAGGTCGGCGAGGCGGTCGCGCAAGCTCTCGATGTGCCTTGGCTCGAGATCCCGCACCGGCAGATGGCGCCAGAAAGCGAGCGGATCTCGGCCTGCCAAGGATTTGCGTGGCTGACGGCCAGTCAGGTCGGCGGGCCCGCCCGAGCCGCCAGCGAGAGAATCTCGGGGCGTCAGGCTCTGAAAATTGCACTTGTCCATGGTGCGCACCCGTTGCTGATCAAGGAGACGGCGACGCGATCCGGCCGACGCGAAGGGAGCCCAGCGGCTTCCGTGGCGGACCCAGTGGCGATGGCGGGGAGACTGAGAGGTGGAGCGGGAGAGGGGGGGCGGCCGGCCTCAGACCCGAATGGGGGCCGATCGGCTGCCTCAGGTCGATCGCCAGAGCGCCCCGTGCGACGAGGCTGAGAACGGCAGATGTCGCGTCCCGCCGCTTCAGGACAGCAGCGGCCCCCGAAAGGCTCGGGGCTGCGGCGGTGTTCACCTCGGCCAGAATCGCGTCTCGCTCGGCGGAGGTCGTCGGGACGCCGGCGCACGAGGCGACCCACCGCGCGCAGTCGAGCCGTGGCTGTCTTTCCAATACGCGGGGAGGGATGAGCAGGATCCGGCGGCCCGCACGGGCGCATGCGCGCTTGAGGCCCAAAATGTTAGCCCAGGTACCATGGTGATGCCATGCCCTTGCGCTGACGCCAATGAGCGTGAGCGGACTTCCCCGGTAACGGATGCGAAGGATCGCCAGTCCGCAATCGTCCAAGCGATAAAGGCGTTCGAAGGTTTCGACCACCGGATCGGGGCCGATCACGCGCGTTCCGGGAAAGACCGTCGCGAGGCGGCGAAGGTCGGTGGTCATGTCGATGATGCGGGAGGCAAAGCGCCGACGCGCTCCGCCGTTGCCGGCAGGCGTAGGCGCGCTCTGCCCAGGCTGATGCAAGCAAGCCATGGTAGGGGCTCCTCAGCTGGGACAAGCCCAGCTCAACGGGACTGATAATGAATGGGCACGCACCACAGCGACGAAAAGCCGTCGATTGAGTGGGCGGTCCTTCGTCAAGCGAAGGAGTCGGCCGGCTGAATGTTGACCGGCAAAAGGATTCGATCTTCGATCCTTCCAGGACGAGGATCAGCTTTGGTATTAGCCCATCGAAACCGGCTCTCGCGTTGTGAGCTTCGCGAGAGCCGCCCCAACGGAAGTTACTCAAAACGAGCAACTTTAAAATGTCAACGGAAGTCGCCAAACATGGTTAATGGACGCCAGATCAGGGCTGCCCGATCCCTTCTCGACTGGTCACAAGAGGTGCTGTGCCAGCGGTCCGAGGTGACCCGCCGTACACTGACTGCAATCGAGAATGATGAACGGGAAGCCCACCAAGCAACCTTGGCGAGGATTATCGAAGTGCTTGAAGAGGCCGGGATCGTATTCATCAGAAAGCGGAATGGAGCTTATGGTGTTCTGCTACAGCCCAAAGGTTGATGTTACCGGCACTGCGCGCGACCAATCTTGGTCTACCGACCGAGAAATGGAGTTGCCCAACATATGGCTTTTGAGCCAACTCCCGACATCTAGGCCGACCAGTGCCAACTGGCGCATGGCGAGAGGCGGCGGGAATTGCTCTCTTGCGTCAATCGTTGATCGATCCGACCAATTTCTGGCTCCGCGAGACCAACAGGAATGGTATTATCGGTTCCCAAACCTTTGGCTTGTACGACAGGTTAAATCCCAATCACATTCCGAAATTGGGAACCGCGGCTTTGATATTTCAAAGACTTAGATGTTGACGCGCTTTCTTTTAATCAGAGGGTCCTGGGTTCGAGTCCCAGCGCGCTCACCAACAATATCAAAGGGTTACCGGCGCCTGCCCTTTGAGCCGTTTTCTCCCAGGTAGCCAATAGGTAGCCAGACGTCTGGACGCGGAGGCTGGCCCAGATCAGAGCTCAGTCGAGCCCAAGAGCGCGAACGACGCAGTGAGTCGTTTAACGCCTGCCCCACGTCTGATTCCCAGCGTAGCCGCAGTGCTGTCAAAGGATGGCCTATGATCAGGCCGGAAGGTCTGTTCTCCCGCGGTGAGTGGACCTTCAGCGGGCAGGCCTAAACTTCCCAAGTTGACCACGAGCCGACATTGGCGACCGCGTGAAACGCCTGGGCGAAAGCGGCGGTTCAGTGAAACTCAGGCGAGCTTCGTGATATCGCCTCTCCTCACATTGGCGAGCAGGTCCGCAACGCGCATCCCACCAAGCCTCAAGTCTGGTGTTATCTCGGCCAGGGGCACGAGCACGAAAGCGCGTTCCGCCGCGTAAGGATGCGGGAGCGTCAGAGTGGGGGTGCTGAGCTCCAAGTCGTCATAGGTCAGGATATCAATGTCGATCACCCGGGGTCCCCACTTGGTGTCGCGGACGCGTCCAAGCTCCTGTTCGACCCGCAGGCAGAGGGCCAACAAGTCTTCCGGCGCGAGATCCGTCTCAGCCAGGGCACAGGCGTTCACGAACCAGTCCTGGGCGACAGGCCCCCATGGCTCAGTGCGGTAGTCGGCGGAGCGGGCGAAAATCCGCGCTCCCTGCTTGTTGAGGGCCGCCAGAGCCTTGGCAATGTTGCCGCCCTTGTCGCCCAGATTGCTCCCCAGGCTGAGCGCGACCTTAGCCATTACGCGACCGCCGGATCTCGACCGCGATGCTGTCGAGAATGAACGGAACCGGAGCCTCAGGCTTTTCGACACGCACCGTCACGGAGGCAATCCGTGGAAATTGCTCCAGCACGTCTGCGGCTATGGCCTCAGCCAAGCCTTCAATGGTGTGAAAGCGGCGAGTCGTGCCGATTTCATAGGCCAGCTTGGCAAGGCTCGCATAACAAACAGACTGGTGATAGTCGTCCACCTGACCAGCCGGCTGGAGATCGAGAGAACAGGTCAGGCTCACGTAAAAGCGCTATCCCAGGCGTGCTTCCTCGGCGTGAACGCCATGGTGGGCGAAGAGCGCCAGGCGGGAGAGGATGATCATATCGCTCAAGGTTGGCTCCTCAGTAGAATATCGGCAGCACGGCATGCTTCGACGTGAGCCTTCACGTCGTGCACCCGGAGAATGTCTGCGCCACGCGCCACCGCGGCCAGATGGGCGCCCAAGGTCCCGAACAGCCGATCGCGCGGGGGCACCTCGGGCTTGTAGAACCGGCCGAGAACCGATTTGCGGGAGGCCCCCACCAGAACGGGGAAGCCCAGGGCCCTTAACTCGGGCAGACGACGCAACGCCTCGAGGTTCTGATCGGCGGTCTTGCCGAACCCGATGCCGGGATCGAGGATCAGATGTGTGTCGGGAATGCCGGCCCGATGGGCGAGGTCCAGGGAGCGTTCGAAGAAACGCTGCATATCCGCCATGAGATCGATCGAGGGACCGGTCTCGGCACGGTTGTGCATGATGACCGCCATAGCTCCATGCTCCGCCACGGTGGCGGCCATATTGGGATCGTGTTGGAGGCCCCAGATATCGTTCACGATCCTGGCGCCCGCCGCCAGGGCCAGGCGGGCCGTCGCGGCCCGGTAGGTGTCGATCGACAGGGGGACTTTCAGAAGGCCGGCGAGGTCGCGGATGGTGGGAATGATGCGCCGCTGTTCCTCCTCGGCTCCGACTGGCGTGTGCCCGGGGCGCGTCGACTCGCCGCCGATGTCGATGATGTCGGCTCCTGCTGCCTCCATCTCGCGGGCGTGTCGAAGCGCGGCTCGGTGATCATTGAACAGGCCGCCGTCCGAGAACGAGTCGGGGGTCACGTTTAAGACGCCCATGATCAGCGTGCGAGAGCCAAGTCCGGCCAGCATTGGCGCCATGGTCGATCCCGAGTTCATCAGACGCCTCGCTTGTTGCCCCAGGCCAGGACGTGTAGCTGCGGCAGGACCGTCGCCTGGAACCAGCGATCTGCCGCTACCTTCTCGACCAGCCAGCGGAAGCGTCGCATCAGAACATCCATGTCGGCGTCCTCGCGGCCGGGTCCGGCATGGCTCACCAGAGGAGCAGGATTGCCGACCTGGAGATAGACTGAAAGATCCGGATAGCGGCGGGCTGCCTGTCGGGCATAGGCATAGTCGTCCTCGTCAAAGACGACCACCTTGAGTACAGAGTGTGGTCCGCCTGCCGCAGCCTGGACGCACTCGTCGAGGGCCAGCCAGTCCGTCTCCATCCCCGAGGACGGCGGCTTCGGGCTGAGCATGAGCCAGTCGAGGGAGGAGAACCAGGGCTGTGCGACACTGCCCTGGGTTTCCAGGGCGAAGCTGTGTCCCCTCCGGTGGCCTTGCTCGATGAGCGGCTCGAGCGGTTGAAGCGCCGGATTGCCGCCTGAGAGCGACACGAGCACCGGCGTGGAGCCGGACAGGCGATCCACCTCCGTCAGGATCGCGCTCGGCGTCATCAGCGTCCAGTCCTCACGGAACTCGGGAAGCACGGCGTAGAGCGTATCGCACCAGCGGCAGCGATAATCGCAGCCGCCGGTGCGCACGAACACCGTCGGGCGTCCAATTAGGGGGCCTTCGCCCTGGACCGTCGGGCCGAAGATCTCGCTGACGCGGATGCTCCCCTTCATGGACGATACTCCGCCCTGGTCTTCGGCGTTTCGCCGACGCGCCCGGCCGCGACCTCCGGCCAGCAGGAGCGGGACCAATCGTAGGCTCCTCGGGCAAGAACCTCGCTGGTCGTCCGGTCGTGTCCAAGGACATCGCTGAAGTGACGGCGATCCAGGGGTTTGTCGATGAACGCCGTGAGCTCCGAGAGCTTACGATAGTCGCGCATGAAGCCGACCGGATCGAGCCCGGCCGATTGCAGCACGACGTCGCAGTTGTGGCCGTGCAGCCGGGCGCAGGAGTGCTTCGCCGGCAGGCCGCCAGTCACGTACAACGCCGAGAAGCGCCTGGCAATAATGGTGTCCATGGCTGCGTCTACGCTGGTTGCCGGGCCTGGTGCTCCCGGCATGCCTCGATCCAGTACTCGGGATCCACGTAAGGGGTGGGATCATCGACACCGGCAAGGTGGAAGGCCTCGCGCCGCTCGACGCAGGTGCCGCAGCGTCCGCAATGACGCTCACCGCCCTGGTAGCACGACCATGTTTCCGCAAAGGGCACGCCCAAGCGCGCGCCTTCGCGCACGATGTCTGCTTTGCTCAGGCGCACGAACGGCGTGTAGAGGGCAATGTTCGCCAGTCCCTCCAGGGCATGGCGCTGCATGGCCTCGAAGGCTTCGATGAAATCCGGGCGGCAGTCCGGATAGATGAAGTGGTCGCCGCCGTGCACAGCCGCAGCCACGGCGTCGGCCTGCTCGGCCGCAGCCACGCCGAAGGCGATCGCCAGCATGATGGCGTTGCGGTTCGGCACGACCGTGATCCGCATGGTCTCTTCCGCGTAGTGCCCTTCTGGGACAGCTTCGCCGCTGGTCAGGGCCGATCCGGTGAGGAGGTGGCCCACGGCCGAGATGTCGACGATGTCGTGCGGCACACCAAGGTGGACGGCGCAGGCCCGCGCGGAGTCGAGCTCCTTTTTGTGGCGCTGGCCATAGTCGAAGGACACAAGGCGGGTGAGGGTTCGCTCAGCCGCGACCTTGTAGGCGAGGGTAACGGAATCCAATCCGCCGGAACAGATGACGAGGGTCTTCACGAGGGCTCCTTGTTTTGACCGGGTTAGGCTGCGACCGGATCGGCTCATGGCCGATGAGCATGAGGCGGAACACACCTGGAAAGGGCGCTGCCCGCGATGCGAATGGAGCAGAAGGGCACTCTATTCGCATGGCGGGGGTAGAAAGACCTGTGTCGAATGGATGTCAACCGCGGAAGGTCAACAAAATGTCGCGTCGAGAGGACTCTGATCAGAGGTCGCGAGGCAACGAGAGCATAACCACGTAATAGCCGCGCTTGATTGCTGGCCCTGCTGTGGCCTTCATGCTGCTCGTCTCCCTATCTAGCGGTTTATGGCCGGGCCAGGCGTGCAGCTGCACCTGGCATCGAAGTGGCCAGTTTCTGCCCCCCTTGCCGGATCCACGCCTGCGAAATTATGACATGATGGCTGACGGCTCAGCGGCTCAGCTCTTGTCCGTCAGGGTTGTGTGACGGTTTGAAGTTCCGGAAGGTGATCGAATAGCGCAGGCTGTCCACGGCCGGAATGCTGTGCTCCCATTCGGTTCGGGAGGGCCCCTGCAACAGATACGCCGAGCGCGGCTCGGCCACGACAGAAGCGCGCTCCCACTTGGCACCCGCCTTGAGCCTGAAGCGAAACACGCACGGCGACCCGAGCGAGATGCCGACCACCTCGGCGAACATGGGCTTGTCCTTATGCCAGCCGATTCCGGCGCCAGGGGCATATTCCGTCAGGAGAACGTGCCGCAGATCTGCGGCTTTCAGGCCAGCACAGCAGGCCGCACGCTCCCGTAAGGGGAGCAGGAAGTCAAGAATGTCCTCTGTCTTTTGCAGCTCCATCCGGTTGAAGTCGTACTGCCAGCCGAAGGAGAGGACGCGTCGGTTGCCACGGTAACCTCGAAACTCAAACTCCTTGAAGGGCAAAGTTGCAAGTCGCAACACAAGGTCCCGCTCCTCGTGCGCCGAGAGGAAGTCAGGCTGATATCTGAACCCCTCCGGCAGGGCAGGGGAAGCCTGGAAAAGGACGGTTTGGATCTGGTTCATAGGGCACCTCCCCGCTATGGAGCATTGGATTCGCGGCCTGATGAAAAGCTCCAGCCTTCGATCCGGTTCTCAACGCGCTTACCTCCGTATTCATTGGCCAGCAGGGGCACGCGGGTGACAGGCAGCTCTTCGGGAACAAAACCCGGCTGGCGCTGGTTTGCGGCCAAGTGCCCGGCCCGTCGGCGAAGGGAGGGAGAGCGGACCAATGATCCGATTCCCAGCTCAACGTGAATCAGCATTCTCATGGCCGGTGTCGGCTTGATGACCACAGGCTCCGAGCGGCTGGCCGGCAAGGTGGCCATCATGACCGGAGGCGGACGCGGCCTCGGCCGCTCCATGGTCCTCGGCCTCGTGCGTGCCGGCGCCAGCGTTGTTGCGACGGCCGCGCGCGAGCAAGCGGAGGTCGAGCAGTTGGCACACGAGGCCCAAGCAATGGGCTGTGCGGACCGGGTCCTTCCGCTCAAAGCTGACGTGACCCGGGAGGAGGACTGTGTCCGAACGGTTGAAGCTGCTCTCTCGCGGTTTGGGCGTCTGGATGTTCTCGTGAACAACGCCGGGCGGGGCATGAAGCATGTCAGCGAGGCGTTCCTTACCGAGCCGACCCGGTTCTGGGAGGTTGCGCCTGAAACCTGGCGGATGGTGATCGATACGAATGTGAACGGGCCCTTCTTGATGGCCCGGGCTGCCGTGCCGAGCATGCTCCAGGCGGGCTGGGGCCGGATCATCAACATCTCGATGAACCACGAGACCATGCGCCGCCGCGGCTTTTCGCCCTATGGCCCGTCGAAAGCCGCGCTGGAATCCGAGACCCTCATCTGGGCCCAGGATCTCGCCGGAACGGGCGTGACCGTCAACGCCCTGCTGCCGGGTGGCGCCACCCTGACCGGCATGATCCCACCAAGCGTCTCCGACGCCGTGCGTGCGCACCTCCTCGATCCCGACATCGTCATACCGCCGCTGCTGTGGCTCGCCTCGAACGAGGCTGACGGAGTGACCGGCCGACGACTGGTCGCCAACCAATGGCGTTCTGATCTCGATGACGCCGCGGCCGCTGAGGCCGCCATGGAAGAGGCTGGATGGGGTCCGCCATAGGCTGGGTTCTCATCAAGCAGAGTGGCGCTGCGGTGCTGACCCGAAAGACGCGACCTAAGCGGGAGTACCCGGTGTTGGATGCGTTCCTGTTGTCGCAACAAACTGGACAGTCGCCATGGATGTGCAAACTCTTTTCCAACCGTTCAGCCTTAAATCCCTCAAGCTGAAGAACCGCATCGTCATGGCGCCCATGACGAGGTCGTTCTCGCCGAATGGAATCCCGACATCGGACGTTGCTGCCTATTACGGCCGACGGGCCGGGGAGGTCGGGCTGATCGTATCCGAGGGCACGGTGATCGACAGACCAGCCTCGTCAAACGACCCCGACGTGCCTCATTTCTACGGTGAACAGGCGCTGGAGGGCTGGAGGCGCGTCATCGACGAGGTGCATGCGGCCGGAGGCGCCATGGCGCCGCAGATCTGGCATATGGGTGTCATGCACCCGCATGCCTCGGGTTGGCAGCCTCCGGTGCCGTTCGAGGGCCCGTCCGGGTTCGTGATGCCCGGTGAACGAACCGGCGTGGAAATGAGCGAGGCCGATATCGCCGAGACCATCGCCGCCTTCGGCCGCGCCGCAGGGGATGCCAAGCGGCTGGGCTTCGATGCCGTTGAGATCCACGGTGCTCACGGGTACCTGATCGATCAATTCCTGTGGGTCGGCCTGAACAAGCGTACTGACGGATGGGGCGGGGCAACCCTGCCCGAGCGCAGCCGCTTTGCCGTCGAGGTAGTGAAGGCAGTTCGTGAGGCTGTTGGCGAGGATTTCGTGGTGATCTTGCGGCTCTCGCAATGGAAGCAGCAGGACTTCGCTGTCAAGCTTGCCAAGACTCCGGAGGAAATGGAGGCTTGGCTCACGCCACTCGCAGAGGCCGGGGTGGACATCTTCCATTGCTCACAGCGGCGCTTCTGGCAGCCGGAGTTCGAAGGCTCGGACCTCAACTTTGCCGGCTGGGCCAAGAAGCTGACCGGCAAGGCGCCGATCACGGTCGGATCAGTGGGCCTGTCAGGCGAGTTCATCGCTGCCTTCCAGGGCGAGAGTTCGCACCCCAGCTCCCTGGATGAACTGCTGCGCCGGTTCGGGCGAGGCGACTTCGATCTGGTGGCGGTGGGCCGGGCGATCCTGTCCGATCCGCAATGGCCGACGAAGATTCGTGAGAACCGCAGCGAGCAGCTGCGCGACTTCACCCGAGAGGCTCTTGCGACTCTGTACTGAGCGCTGGCGGTTGAACATATCCACGCCCGCACGTCTGCGGGCACGAGGCAGCGGCTCTGCCCGCCCGAACGGGTCAAACGACGGATCGAAAGGGAGACCGGCCATGAAGGGGATCACACTGCACGCACCGGGCGGATTGGATCGACTGGAGCTGACCGAGATGCCCGATCCCGGTGCTCCCGGGCCCGGTGAGATCCGGGTTCGGCTTCACGCGAGTTCACTCAATTACCACGACTATGGCGTCGTGAGCGGACGGATGCCGACGCAAGACGGGCGTATTCCGATGTCGGACGGCGCTGGCGTGGTTGAGGCCGTGGGTGAGGGGGTGACCGAGTTTGCTGTGGGGGACCATGTCGTCTCCTGCTTCTTCCCAGGTTGGCTGGAGGGACCGCCGATGGTGAGTGATTTCTCGACCACGCCAGGCGACGGGGTGGATGGCTATGCCCGGGAGGTGGTCGTGCGGCCGGCGACCTGGTTCACGCAGGCACCGGCAGGCTTCAGCCATGCCGAGGCGGCCACCCTCACGACAGCCGGGCTGACCGCTTGGCGTGCCCTGGTCGTCAATGGCGGTCTCAAGGCCGGCGATGTCGTGCTGGTGCTGGGCACCGGTGGGGTGTCGATCTTCGCCCTTCAGCTTGCGAAGGCCATGGGGGCAACCGTCATCGCCACCTCCTCGTCGAACGAGAAGCTGGAGCGGGTCCAGGCTCTTGGAGCGGATCACACGATCAACTACCGCCAGCACGAGGACTGGGGCGCACGGGCGCGGGATTGGACCGGCGGGCGCGGCGTCGATCACGTCATCGAGGTCGGTGGGCCGGGCACCCTGGGGCAATCAATTGCCGCAGTGCGGGTCGGCGGACACATCGCGCTGATCGGCGTGCTGACCGGCCGAGCCGGCGAGGTCGCGACCGGTGCCCTAATGGCCAAGCAGGCCCGGCTTCAGGGCCTAATCGTCGGCAACCGAAGCCAGCAGATGGACTTCGCGCGGGCCATCGATGCGACCAGGCTAAGGCCTGTCATCGACCGCAGCTTTGCTCTTGCCGACATGGCTGAAGCATTCCGGTATGAGGAGTCGGGAGCCCATCTCGGCAAGATAGCCCTGGAGTTCTGAGGACTCCGGGTATCGGAGCATCGCCAGAAAACAAGCTGAATGCAGGAGACTGATCCGGCCTCTGATCGAATGCCACTCAGCTGGTTCAGGTCGACGTGCTTGCTGTCGTGCGTGGTCGTTAAGGTCGCGTCTGCTCCTCACCTCCATATGCCGGCTCACGGCTCTCATCGAGTGCGTCGGCTGAAGCAATCTACGGCAGGTGCCTGTCAGGTAGCCTCGCCCAAGTCTCTTGATGACAGCCTGTGCGATTCCCCGCTTGCGAATGACACGGCTGTAGAAAAAGCGCGAGCGCGGGTCGGCGCCCGTTGCTGAGTTCATCGCGCGGCTCGCACGCCGTGCTGTCGCGCGAGCCGCAGGACTGCTCCGCCGACCAGGCCTTTCGCTCCGGCGAGCATCAGGGTCGTCATTCAGGCTGCTTTGCCGAGGGATGTCAGTACGTGCCGGGCGACGAGTTCAGACGATTGCGGGTTCTGGCCCGTGATCAGGTTACCGTCCTGAACGGCGAAAGGTTGCCAGTCGGGCCCGCGCTCGAAGCGGCCGCCCAGCTCCTTCAGCCGGTCCTCCAGCAGAAACGGCACCACCTTCGTCAGCCCGACAGCTTCCTCCTCGGAGTTTGTAAAGGCGCTCACCCGGCGACCATCGACAATGGGTCGTCCATCCTGACGCTTGGCCTTTACCAGCCCGGCGGGACCATGGCAGACCGCAGCGACAACCTTGCCCTGATCGAACATCGACCCGATGATTCGAGACAGCGTCTCGTCATTGGCCGCGTCCCACATCGGCCCATGCCCGCCCGGCAGGAACACTGCGTCGAACGAGCCCGGATCGACGCTGCCAAGGGCAGGGGAGTTGCGGGCCGTGTGCATGGCGTTCTCGTCTGCAAGGAAGCGATGAACCGAGGCCGGGATCTCCTGCTGCTCCTCCGGCTTCTCGCCCGGCCCCTCGCTAGGCTCGGCCGGCAGGCTGCGGGGGTCCCATGGGATCGGGCCGCCCTTGATGGACACGAGCGTGACTTCCGCGCCGCCATCGAGCAGGGCGTAGTAAGGCGTGGCGAGTTCTTCCAGCCAGACACCGGTGCGGTGACCGGTGGATCCCATCTGGTCATGCGAGGTGGCGACAACGAGCACTTTGGAAGCGGGCATGGCGGTTCTCCGGGTGAAGGCGTCACGCCGTCAACTCGAAGCCGCGAGAGAGGTTCTGGCCAGCCGGAGGAAAGGCCGCTGGCTGATCCATCCAGCTTCGACGGGTCATGCGAATTGGGTTTCACTCCCCATATCAGGTTTACCCCAGCGGACACCCAGCGGACACCGTATGTGGACTTCGCGAGCGGCGGGCGTCACCGCCCGCTTCGATGAGGCCTTGCCAGGACGGATGTAATCCGGCTCGGCCTGTTCCTGCGCTTGCCTGACGATGCAGGCGCCCGTCTGGTACCCCATCAGCCCAGGCCCGTAGTGCGCGAGGCAGAGATGCGAAGGCATCCTGTCCGTTCCCCCGGAGCCTGGGCTTTTTCATTCGAACATTGCCCTGGGCCGACAAAGAGGCCGCAGATCCGAATGAATGCGAACGGCTGCTCCTAATACTGAGCCGAACTAGCGCGAACGTCAGCTCAAGGAGGCAACACCGGATCCTCGAAAAAGGTCGCGGACTTCGCAGTCTAGTCTCAAGACGGCCCTTGATGATGATCAATTAACGAGCGCTGCATTCCGGACCTGTCGTCCCGGCAGCATCTGCCCGAGCGGCGAGTCCATTTCCAGTGACCATTCAGCGTGAGGCTCCGCGCGCAGAAGTGGAAGTTATTCCTCTAGCGGGAGCGTTGGACCACCCTAGATGTTCGCGGATGCGACATTTCATCAGGCTGTCCGATGAAGAAAGATGTTGAGCCCACTTCACCGATGGCTGTGCAGGAACGAATGGGATTTGTCCGCGTCCGTGGGGCCCGCGAGCACAATCTCAAGAACATCGATCTTGAGATCCCGCGCGAGGCTCTGGTTGTTTTCACGGGTGTATCCGGCTCCGGAAAGTCTTCGCTGGCCTTCGGAACCCTTTATGCCGAGGCGCAACGGCGATATCTCGAGTCGGTGTCGCCCTATGCCAGGCGACTGTTTCACCAGATGCCCGTCCCCAATGTGGACGACGTCGATGGCCTGCCGCCCGCCGTGGCGCTGCAGCAGCAGCGCGGTTCCCCGACCACGCGCTCCTCGGTAGGCAGCGTCACAACCTTGTCCAACCTGCTGCGCATGCTTTACTCCCGGGCCGGCGACTATCCGCGCGGCCAAGCGATCCTCTATGCCGAGTCGTTCTCGCCTAATACGCCCGAGGGGGCCTGTCCCCGGTGCCATGGGCTCGGCCGGGTCTACGAGGTCACCGAGCGATCGATGGTGCCGGACGATACGCTGACCATTCGCGAACGGGCGATAGCCGCTTGGCCGACCGCTTGGCATGGCCAGAACCTGCGTGACATCGCGACCACGCTTGGCTTCGACGTGGATCGGCCCTGGCGGGACCTGCCCAAGAAGGACCGCAACTGGCTTCTGTTCACCGATGAGCAGCCGACCGTTCCGGTCTATCCCGGATATACGCAGCAGGAGGTTCGGCGCGCGCTCAAGCACAAGGAAGAGCCCGCCTATCAGGGCACATTCACAAGCGCCATGCGCCATGTGCTGCACACGTTCGCCAACACGCAGAGCCCGCTGATGAAGCGGCGGGTGGCGCAATACATGGTGAGCACCGAGTGCCCGCTCTGCCACGGCAAGCGCCTTCGGCCCGAGTCACTGGCCGTTACGTTCGCGGGACTGGACATCGCCGACATCTCCAGTCTGCCGCTCTCCCGCCTCGCCGACATCTTCCGCCCCTATGCGGACGGGACGGCCCCACATCTGGCCGAGATCGAGACCGAGCATCCCGAAAAGGCGGTGGTCGTGCAGCGCATCGCGCAGGATCTTGTCGCCCGGCTCAGTGTCATGCTCGATCTCGGGCTCGGCTATCTTTCCATCGACCGCAGCACCCCGACGCTTTCGCCCGGCGAACTCCAACGGCTACGGCTTGCCACACAGGTGCGCTCCAATCTCTTCGGCGTGGTCTATGTGCTCGACGAGCCGTCGGCTGGGCTTCATCCCGCAGATACGGAGGCGCTGCTGAATGCGCTCGGGCAACTGAAGGCGTCCGGGAATTCGCAGTTCGTGGTCGAGCACAATCTTGATGTCATCCGTCATGCCGACTGGATCGTCGATGTTGGCCCTGGCGCGGGGGAGCAGGGCGGCCATGTGATCTATAGCGGTCCGCCGGACGGGCTCAGCCAGATCGAGGCCTCGCAGACCCGGCGTTTCCTGTTTGGCGAAAGCTCCCTCCCGTCTCGGGAAGCGCGCCCACCGAAAGGCTGGCTGCGTCTTGCTGGGATCTCACGCAACAACTTGCAGGAGCTCAGCGTCGATTTCCCCTTGGGCGTCTTCACGACCGTGACGGGTGTCTCCGGTTCGGGCAAGTCGAGCCTGGTCAGTCAGGCTTTGGTCGAACTGGTGGCGCAGCATCTGGGTCACGATCTCCCTGAGCCGGAAGAAGAGGGCGAGGAGCTTGAGCGGACTGCGACAATGGCCAGCGAAGGCCGGATCGTCAGTGGCATGGAAGGAATCAAGCGCTTGGTGCAGGTCGATCAGAAGCCGATCGGGCGCACGCCGCGTTCGAACCTTGCAACCTATACCGGCCTTTTCGATCATGTCCGCAAGCTGTTTGCCGCAACCAGGCAGGCCCGCGCCCGTCGCTACGATGCGGGACGCTTTTCCTTTAACGTCGCCAAGGGCCGCTGTCACCATTGCGAGGGCGAAGGCTTCGTGATGGTCGAGCTGCTGTTCCTGCCGAGCGTCTACACCCCATGCCCGACCTGCCACGGGGCTCGCTACAATGCCGATACGCTTAAGATCAAATACCGGGACAAATCCATCGCCGACGTGCTCGGAATGACGGTCGATGCGGCCTGGGAGTTTTTCGCCGACGAGCCGCCTTTGCATCGTTCGCTCACGATCGTGCGCGAGGTGGGGCTGGGCTATCTGCGGCTGGGCCAACCCGCGACCGAGTTGTCCGGAGGCGAGGCGCAACGGATCAAGCTTGCGACCGAGCTTCAACGGATCCAGCGCGGCGATACGCTCTACGTCCTCGACGAGCCGACGACCGGACTGCATCCCGCCGATGTGGAGAGACTTGTGGCTCAGCTCGATGGGCTGGTCGAAGCCGGCAACACGGTCATTGTGGTCGAGCATAACATGCGCGTTGCCGCGAGAAGTGACTGGATCATGGATCTTGGTCCGGGAGCCGGCGACGAGGGCGGGCAGGTGGTTGCATCAGGTCCGCCGGACGAAGTGGCAAGAGCATCTGGCAGCCGTACGGCACCTTATTTGTCGCGAGCTCTCGTTTGATCCGGAGCTGCCTTTAGCAGATCAGCAACTGCGCGCTGCCATAGCCGGAGATCATGCCCCACTCGCCCGTTGTCTCGCCGGTCGATCGGGGCCCGAGGACGAGCATGCCCGGAGCGGCCTCGTCGGCGGAGGCGCGGAACAGCTTGAAGTCGCAGCTATACGCGGCGTCACCCGCCCATCACGGCGCGCCGGCTCGTTCATCCACTCCCCCTACCGCCTGATGCTATCCGATCGTTGGTTTCTGCGCGAACGTCAGGTGCCTCGCTGATCAGACGCATTTTCGGGAAGAGCGTCCATGAGCTCCGCCAATGCACGAAGATCCATCCCGGCGACCGAGAGGATCTTCGCGAGCGTCTCTGTCGAGGGCCAGCGCAGCCGGCCCTCCGGGCTGATCCGCTTCGACCGGTTCAAGGCCGTCGCATCCATGCCGGCGCGCCTCGCCGAGCTGAAGGTGTGATCCCCTGAGCCTCTGCAAGGGCGTCAATGGCTGCCCAAATCTGCTTGTGAGTGAACATCTGTCTTTAACCGTGATGTCAGGAATGAGGGGCCCGGTCGATCGAACCACTCGATGACCGCCCGGTTAGGTGTCCATCTCTGGGGTCCTGCCCCGTGTACGCGCCCTTCAATCATCTGACCTGCGGTGGCGCCCATGATGCGATGAACTGTGGGATATCCTGTGCCGGCATGGCGCGTCCGAAGTGATAGCCTTGCCCTATGTCGCAGCCGTGCTCTCGGAGAAATGCCGCCTGCGCGGCGGTTTCGATGCCCTCCGCCACCACCCTGATGCCGAGGCTCTGGCCAAGGCCCAGCACGGCTTTGACAATCGCTGCATCGCCCGTGTCTGTTGCCGGATCGCTGACGAACGAGCGATCAATCTTGATGACATTGACCGGAAACTGCTTCAGGTGCGACAGCGAGGCATAGCCTGTGCCGAAGTCGTCCAATGCAATCGTCACGCCTGCTGTGCTCAAGGTGCGGAGCGTCCGTTCGACATTCGCCATGCTGCGGTCGAGGAGCACACTTTCGATCACCTCCACCTCAAGATAGTGCGGTGGCACATCCGCTTGGTGGAGAAGCTCGAGTATCCGTTCGGCATAAGTGTCGCGGCGGAATTCGGCGGGCGAGGCATTGATCGCGATCCGACTGCAATCGAGCCCCGCATCGAGCCAGCGGCGCATGTCGGCGAGCACACGAGAGAGCATGTGCTCGCCGATGGCCATGCCGACTTCCGTGTCGCCAAAGGCGGGTGCCAGCGTCTCGGGAGTTTGGAGGCCCAGGCGAGGGTGGTACCAGCGCAGAAGCGCTTCGAAACCGGCCAGGGCGCCCGACCCCAGCGCCACCTTCGGCTGGTAGAACGGCACGATCCAGTCGAGCGCCAGCGCCTTGCGGGCGACTTCGAGAGCCGAGGCATTTTTCTGGGCCTCTTCGCGCATGACCGGGCTGAACCTCATGGCTGCGCCAGGTCCGGCCGCCTTGCAGCTATACAGCGCCAGATCTGCCCGTTTTTGTAAGTCCTCCGCGCTGGTACTAGGTCCGCCGGAGACAGCGCCTCCGATGCTGGTGCGGCACTCTTGTGCTCCGGTGCTGAGCCTGAGAGGTTCCTGCATTCCGGTCTGAATGGCTCCGGCCGTCGCCGCGACCTCCGCCTCGCCGCTGATATTGGTCACGATGACGGCGAACTCGTCGCCGCCTAAGCGGGAAACGGTGGACCCCGGAGGCACGAGACAAGCCAACCGTTCGCCAAATGCTATCAGCAGCCTGTCACCGGCATCGTGCCCAAATCGGTCGTTAATCTGCTTGAAGTCATCCATATCTAGGATCAGCAAGCCGACCTGATCTCCCGTCCGATCGGCTTGGTCGAGCGCTTGCTGGAGGCGCTCCCGAAAGAGCCTACGGTTGGGCAGGCCCGTCAAATCGTCATTATAGGCGGCCCGATGCAGTTGCTCCTGGGCAAGCCTCCGATCATGAATGTCCTCCAGCGTCCCATACCAACGGACCACGGAACCATCCTCAGCTCGCCGGGCCGCCGCGCGGGCGCGGAACCAGCGATAGCCTCCATCGGCCAGACGAACCCGATAGTCTAGGTCGAAGGCTTCGCCCGAGGACACCGACTGCATCCACCGCTGCTGCGCCAGTGCCCAATCGTCGGGATGCAGGGCCTTGATCCAGCCGGCACCAAGCGCCTCTTCAACAGGCGTGCCTGTCAGCTCGAACCACCGTGTGGATGCATCAATAATGTGTCCACGTGAGTCGGCCGTCCAGGGGATATGCGGACTCAGCTCGACCAAATAGCGGTAATGCTCCTCGCTCTCGCGCAAGGCCTGTTCAGCTTTCTTGTAGTCGAACTCGATACGCTCCTTGGCCATAGACAGGAAGACAAAGGCCAGGGCAGGGGCATAGACCACCAGCACCAGCGCCATGTCCGCTGACCATCTGTTGGCAAACGCATCAATCCAGACGATCGAAGTGAGCTTCAGCCCAAGCAGTCCGCGAACGAGATTGAAGACAGCCAAGGCGAACAGAAGGATGACGGCCGCCTTTTGTGACGTCAGACGCTGCGGAGCATGCCTCCAAAGCTCCCAGGCTGACAGGGCCGCGTACCCGCCGGCAATCAGCGACAGAAGCAGAAGCCTGGCATTCGCCGTCTCGTGAATGACGGGAAAAGCAACAATCCAAGCGACAGCGCCGCAGATGATGGCAGAAGGCCTGTTTGCACGGTCATTGAAGGTCCGGCAGCCCGCGTACAGGACGCCATAGGCGAGCGCCACCAAAGCATTCGCAACGAGCAACGCGAAATAGCCTGGTGCCGCTCGTCCGAGGTTTGCCATACTGATCCCGATGGCGAACAGGCTGAAGGTGGCCCCCCACCACGCCAGCGAATGGACCTTCCGGTTATGCATCCAGGCGAAGAGCAAGAGCACTCCGAGCACGGCTGAAAGCAGCACGAATGCGGCGCCTAAGCTGCGGGGGTCGAGGGTCATTACGCTCTCGGCGGGAAATTCAGGAGCTATAGTAGTAGGGTATCCTTCGTAATATTCTTGGCGAAAATTAACCCATGCCTAGCTCGCGTTGTGAAGTTAATTTTTTCGAAATGGTATTGGTCAATAATACAGGAACGAAGGTTTTTCAGTCCACTGGATCAAAGGTGGCATAATGTATACTAGAAACTGGATCATCAATGGTTTCTATTCGACCGGAATGTTTGTTGATGGAAGCCACCACCTTTTCTCCAGCTCTAAACATACGGCAGTTTCCGCCTCTCAGTCCGATTTTTACGAGCTCATCAAATCCCTTGAGATTTCCGTAGTTGCTGGCGATTAATTTGATGAGGTCGCGGTTTTTGCAGGCGACGTAGTCTTTTTTTAAGTGGAGAGACGCCAAATAATAAGACTGACCATTATCAGTACACGCTCCTAGAATAGGAGTTGCCGAAAGAGCCAAAGCGATTTTTTTCATATCGTATTGCTGCCTAGATAGCGCTCTGGCGCCTGAGCTTTGGCTGCCTGACACCTTAAGATTTCGGAGCTTGGTTGAGCAGTATGTCTCTGTAGCAACCAGCAAGTTGAAAGCAGGGCGTATCTGAAGCGCCCTTGAATACGGCACGGGGGTGAGGGCAGCTCTTCTAATGCAATGAGCACGTCCTCAAGGGCGATGGCTCCAAGGGGATCACCCAGACCACCTCACCGGTGCCGTTGCTGATCTCCATTCTCCAGCCTAGCCACTCTTCCGAAGGCGACGGGGCCTCAGCCCTGAGTTCCTCGATCGCCTTGATGGCGTAGCCGACGGCTGCATTGATGTCTGCGAGCTGGAGACCCTCGTCGTCACGAATGATCTGGTTCCCATCGGTCAGGCTGAAGTAGTAACGGGAAAGCATGGGGAGGATCGATTCACGAGACTATGTGCTTCATAGTTGCTTGGGGAGAAATCTTGGAAAGGATTAAATTGCGACTGTTCATGGCTATCCTGCTTTCCAATGGGGTACGACGGTAGTAGCGTTGGCTTATACTTGTGGAAGCACCTCAATGATCGGCTGGGTGGGAACAACTTCTCGGCCAAATCAACACGACGCTGGGATTCAGATGATGGAGAGGCTTTTCTCGACGGCGGAGGTTCATCCGCGCGACCGATTTGACTATTGGCACAGTGTTGCGTGCAAAAATCTCATCGCGCATGACTCCAGGCCTGAGTGCCGCCACGCCTTCCAGGCTGAAATGCACTCCGGTGCACTGGCAGACCTGAGCCTTGTTCTCTTCGAGAACTCGCCTATGAGTGTTTCGCACACGCAGCGACACTGTGCTCGGATGTAGAATGACGAGGTCTTTGTCTGCCGCTTGATCTCGGGGCAACTCGTGTTGGACCAGGCTGGCCGCGAGGTTGCCATGGAGGCAGGCGATCTGACTCTGCTCGATCCGCTTTTGCCATATGAGGGGAAGTTCTCGGCGGGTGTGAAGTTGCTGGTTCTCAAGGCTCCCCGACATGCTCTGGAGGCCCGGGTCGGCAAAACAACCGACATGGTGACCCGGTCCATGAAGCCAGTGGAGGCGGAGCACCGCTTGGCCTCAATGTTTCTGGCAATGCTGCCGGATTACGCAGGTCAATTGGGTACGGCCGCCACGGAGATGGTCAAGGATCAGACGCTCGATCTCGTGGCCGTCTCGCTGGCGAAGGCGCATGAGAAGCCAAGGCCGTATTTTTCATCAGCCAAGGCATCCGCTCTTTTGAACGTGCGTGCCGCAATCGAATCCCGTCTAAGCGATCCCCGGCTTGACGCTGAGACCGTTGCAGCCGTTGCCGGAGTGAGCGTGCGTTACGCGAACGCGCTGCTTGCTCAAGAAGGTACGTCGATTGTCCGTCTGATCCAATCCCGGCGGCTGGACCGCTGCCACAGGGCTCTGAAGGATCCGCTCCAAGCTCATCGGACTGTCAGCGAGATCGCAGCCGGCTGGGGCTTTTCGGACATGACCCACTTCGGCCGCCGTTTCAAAACGGCGTACGGTGTTCTCCCAAGTGAATTCCGCAGGCTCAAGAAGCAAAATTGATTTTTTTTGCGAGCTGGTGATCCGACCCAAAGAGGCCAGCAGGCCGTCGTGTGACGGTGTTGCTTTCGCGGCCTCCCTCAGCCTGGCGGGTTGCCTGGCTTACGTCCCACGCCATTTAGCTCGGGGGCAACTGGAGGTGTCGCGCCGAAGCGGTTTCGGAGCCACCTCTTCCTCGTCCCTGACGGAGGCGATGTTGTCGCCTGACTGGATCTCGGCGCTGGCCAATCTCATGACAGGCCTAGCAGCCGTTGTCGCTGGCTGGGCCGGCGTCCGCGGCCTTAATGCCTGGCGGACCGAGATGGTCGGCCGGCGCAAGACTGAGCTCGCCGAGGAGGTATTGGCGGGGTTCTACCGGGCCAGAGACATCCTAACATGGGCGCGCTTTCCCGCTTCGGATGACAACGACGGTGGGGAGGATGATCGTCCCGGAGCGGGACCGGGCGACGAGGAGCTTGAACGGGGCGAGATCTTCACGCCCGTCGACCGCCTGACCAAGGAGAGCCAAGTGTTTTCCGAGCTCCAAGCGAGTCGGTACCGCTTCATGGCCTATTTTGGGGAGGAGGCCGCCCGGCCCTTCGAGGAGATCCGGGCCATTCACAGCGAGGTCATCGACTCGGCCCACAACCTGATCCGCACCTACGGCCAGGAGCCGACGGGCTTGGAGGAAGCGAGGCGCAACCAATGGGAAGCGGCGATTGGCTGGGGCGAAGGGGACGGTGACACTCTCAGGAGGCGGCTTGATCTGGCGGTGAAGGCCATCGAGCAGACTTGCCGTCCCCTGATCGAAGAGCGCCATAAAACGCGCCGCAATGGTCTCGTTTGAGGCCTTTGGACATATTCACACCAGCCCGGCAATTGTGCCTGTGTGATTAGCTGGGGCAAGCTGGCGTTCATCAGCCTCGCGCTCTCCGCTCCCTTGCCGCAGGCGGCGGCACAGATGCATTTGAGAGAATGGTGTGGATCTGAGCTACCGCCGCCGCTCCCTCACCAATTGCGGCGCCGACGCGCTTAACTGACCCCGCCCGAACATCACCGATTGCGAACACATTGGCGACTTCCGCTTCCAGCGGAAAGGGGCGTCTTGGACCGCTTTCTTCCATCATGCCAGTGGCCGGGAGAGCCGCACCTGTGCGAACGAAGCCTTTGGCGTCCAGGCCCACGCCGCAGCCCTTGAGCCAGCCCGTTGCCGGATCTGCGCCGATGAAGATGAAAACGTTGCGGATCGGCTTCTCCGTCTCCGCGCCGGTGATGCGGTTGCGCCACCGGATGCACTCAAGTTGCCCTTCGGGCGAACCCGAGAGGACGGTGATCTCCGTTTCGGTCAGCACTTCGATATTGTCCGCAGCCGCAACCCTGTCGATCAGGTATTGCGACATGCTCTCGGCGAGACTGGGCCCCCGGACCAACATCCACACCTTCGCGGCAAAGTCCCTCAGAAACACCGCCGCTTGCCCGGCAGAGTTGCCGCCACCCACAAGGGCAACCTCCTCGTTCCGGCACAGGCGCGCTTCGATGGGCGAGGCCCAGTACCATACGCCGCGCCCCTCGAACTCCCGCAGGCGAGGAATGTCGGGCCGCCGATAGCGGGCGCCTGAGGCGACAACCACCGTGGAGCCTTTGACCCGCCGGCCGTCAGCGAGTTGAATGCCATACGGTATTTGCGAGCAATTGAGGCCGACTGCTTCGGCCGGGATCACCATCTCGGCGCCAAATTTCTGCGCCTGGACGAAAGCCCGCGCCGTAAGCTCGCGGCCGGGGATGCCGGTGGGAAACCCCAGATAGTTCTCGATCCGAGCGCTCTCGCCTGCTTGGCCGCCAAACGCAACGGCATCCAGGACAATGACCGACAACCCCTCCGATGCAGCGTAAACTGCCGTCGAGAGACCGGCAGGCCCAGCGCCGACGATCACGACGTCATAGGTTCGGTCCGAAGCATCGATGGGTACCATGCCGAGTGCCTGCGCCAGATCGCGCTCGGACGGATTTTTCAGGACTATTCCCCTGGGACACACGGCGAGAGGCCGATCCTTCGGATCCGGCGTGTAGCGCTCGATGAGGGTCGCCGCGTCAGGTTCGCGGGCGGGATCGAGCACTTGGCACGGATAGCCGTTGCGGGCCAGGAAACCTTGCAGGCGAACCACGTCAGGATGTGTTTCGGGACCGATCAGGACCGGACCGCCTGCGCCGGTTTCGATCAGCACGACACGCCTGAGAATCAGCGCCCGCATGATCCTGTCGCCCAGTGGGGGTTCGGCGATCATCAGGGCCCGCAAGTTCTCGGGCGGAATGAGTTGCGCCTCCACATCCCCGGTGGCGTAAGCATCGACCAGCGACGGGCGGCCGGACAATTGCCCCACCTCGGCGACGAAATCGCCGGGTCCCAAATCGACAATGGGGGCGAGGCGTCCCAGAGGATCGCGCCGGGTGATCCTGACCGAACCGGAAATGAGAACGAGCATGCCCGGAGCATTGTCGCCCGTGATGAAAAGCGGCTCGCCTGCAGCGTAGTGCCTGATCTCGCCAAAGCGGCGCAGGCGCTCAATCTGATCGGGACCGAATTTCGGAAACATCTGCTCGTCGCGAGGATCAATGGCTGGCATGAGGAGCCTTTTTTTACAGTAGGAAATGATCGGGCCGGGTGGCCGCACTGAAATTCAGGAGCTGCTCCGGCCTAGTCGGCAGTCCCTCAGGCCTGATCCTGCTCGGCGGCATCCTTCCTGTCCTGGTCGCGCACGAGCCAATGGACCGAACCGAGTGCCAGGATAGCCGCGGCCAGCCCGACGATGGTGAGTGGGTCGGTCTTGCTCGCATCCAGGATGATGAATTTGCGTACCAGCGCCAGCAGGGCAATCAGCAGCACTGTCCGCACCTGCACGATGCTTTCCTTGCGGTGAAGGATGCTGATGATCGAATGGTTGAACTCCAGAGCGATCAGCACCGTGAAGATCATGCCGAAGACCGCCTGGAACACGCCCGTCTCCGCCGGGTCGAGAAGTCCAGACAGCACCAGCATGAGGATGCGGAAGCTGAGGTGAATCACTGCGGCCGCGATCACCAACCCGATAAGGCTGGTTAGCACCAGCGAGATGACCTGCTCGAATCGCTCGTAGGTGCTCAGGCCGGGCCAAGCCTCGCGGGTCTCGCGCAGGGCGCGGTCCATGGCCCTCGCGGGCCGGCTGGTTCCCGTCGTGGAGCGAGGATCGTCTCGCTCCGCCCGGGGGTGGTCTCCCTCGTCCGATCGCTGCCTCATGTGTGATCTGCCGGACTTAGGTGCTTGCGCCGCCGCGCGTGCTGCCCGGTGCGCCACCTTGTCCGCCTCGGCTGCCTCCAGCACCGGTGGCGCCTGAAGCACCCTGACCGTCCTGAGAAGCCTGACCACACGAGCTGCGGCCCTGCACCTGGATGCGGCGGGAGCGTTCCTGTGGCCCGGTTTTCGGCACGGTTACGGTGAGCACGCCGTTCTCGAAGCTTGCCTGCACTCGCTCTGGATCCACAGGGTAGGGCAACCGCAGCGAGCGCTGGAAGGTGCCGTAGGACCGTTCGCCGAAGTGGAAGTTTTCTTTGTCGTCCGTGCGCTCGAACTTCTTCTCGCCCCGGATGGTGAGCACGTCGTCATCAAGGCTGACGTCGACGTCCTGCTCGGTGACGCCGGGCAGTTCCGCCGTGATGCGGATCTCGTTCTCCGTCTCCGACACGTTCATGCTGGCATTGACGAAGTTGCCGATCCTGCCCTGGCCTTGGTTACCCGCCGCGGCGGGCAGGCCTGTGCCGCGCAGGACATCGTCGAACAGGCGGTTCATCTCACGATGGAGCGAGAGGAAGGGGTCGCTTCCCCCCGGAGTGCCAAAACCGGAGCTAAATGGGGGCAGAGGATTGCGTGCCATGAGGTGTCTCCTTTCAATGGGGCATTCCTTCGGGATGCTCCAACACGCTCGGTTGCCAGGACGTTGGCCTCTGAAATATTCCCTCCCGGGAACCTAGAAGTCCTTGCCGGCCATGCCGATGCCGGGCACGGCCGGAGCTGACTCCTTATTTGGCAGCTCGGCCGCCATGGCTTCGGTGGTGATCAGGAGGCTGGCCACGGAAACGGCATCCTGCCGCGCAGTGCGAACGACCTTCGCCAGGTCGATGGTCCGGCCTGGACGAGATCGCCGTACTCCTCAACCTGCGCATCAAACCCGAAGGTTGGGGATCCGTTGTCACTGATCTTGCCGACCACGACAGAGCCTTCCACGCCCTCATTCTCGCCGGTCTGGCGGATCGGAGCCTCGAGCTCCCGCTGCACGATCTTGATGCCGGATTTCATGTCTGGGTTGTTGGTCTTCAGTTTGGCCACCCCGGCCTTGGCGTTGAGCAGGGCAGTACCGCCGCGGGGCACAACGCCCTCTTCCGCGGCGGCCCTGGTGTCGTGCATGGCGTCGTGGACGCGTTCCTTCTTCTCCTCGGCCTCGACCAGGCGCACCACCACGCCGTTATGGAGCGGGCGGAAGGTCATGATGCGGCTCCTTTGACAGGGGCGGTGCTCGGGGTGGCGCTGCTTTCGCTGGGGGCCGGACTGGTGGCTTCCGGCGTGGTGCTGGTGGTGCCAGGCATGGAGACGTTGGAGCCCGACAGAGCGGCCTGGAGCCGGGCCTCCTGCTCGGGCGAAAGGGAGGAGCGCAGGACACGTCCGCGGAAGCGCTTCAGCTCGTCCAGCACCTTCTCCGGTTGCACCTTGCGGAGCAGCACGAAGAGGGCCGACGTGTTGGGCTGGAGCGTCTCGCCTATCGAGCGGATGAAGTCGTCGTCTATGCCGTAGTCCGCCAGTTTCCCGGACAGCGCCCCTGCGCCGGCGCCCAGGGCGGCCCCCGTCGCAAGCCCGAGCAAAGGGTTCAGGAACAGCAGGCCGACAAGCGAGCCCCACATGGCGCCCCACAGGCTTCCAGATGCAGCGCCGACGCCAACCAGATCGACGCTCTGCTTCAGCCGCAGCTTGCCGTCAGGCCCGCGGATCGCGACCACCGCGTCCTCCAGGTCAATCAGATACTCTTTCTGCAGGCGCGCCAGTTCGCTTAGGGCACGATCCGCTTCGTCGGGGGCATCGAAGCCAACCACGATGAGTTCAGCCATGCTCTTCCTCCACGTCGCTCAGGAGCCGAGAGGTCTGTCCTGCCCGATGGAGGCTCCTGTCCATGAGGTGGATCCGAGGTGGAGAGTGTGGCTCAGGGGCGGTCCCTTCAATGATGTTGGAGCGTAGCTCTCCTGTCCTTGTCGGTGTGGATGGGCCATGATGGCCGGCGATCCTCGCCGCCGTCAGTCCCCACCTCGGCGATCCGGTTGATCTGTCGGCGGGTCGGCTCGCCGGCAACGGGCTCTACAGACGGCGAGGCGCGCCGAATGGCGCTCGCGAGGTCGTACCTGAACCGGTCGGCGTAGGACAGAAGGTGCGTCCGTTGTGCCTGCGGATCCTCGACGCGGTAGGGCCAGCCGTGCCGCTCGGCAAAGACGATGGCGCTTTGCAGGTCCGGGAAGTTCAATCGGATCTGGGTGAACGGATCGTCGCCTCCGGTCCAGCCCATGAGCGGCTCGATGTATGGGGCCGAGCTGCGCTCAAACTCCAGCACCCATCCTGTCCGGGCGGGTGCGGATGATGTCACGGAGCGGCCTGGCCGATGGATGCGGGCGGACGGCAACGAACCGGCCTCCGTGTTGGAGCCGGGCAGGAGGGCAGGAGCCCACCCTTGGTTGTGTCGGCGATCCACCGGGTCTCTTTGCGCTATCATGGCTCCAGTCCTTACATTCGAACCTGGATCAGCTTCTAAAGGTGGCCATGACAAGGGCACCCGTGAGCACCCCGGCCCGAAGTGTCGATCCCAAGATATGAAACGGCATGCGAAGTCCTCCGGACGTGTCGCCGGGCAGGCGAGGTCCTCACTCGGCGGCCGTCCTGCTATCGTCGCGGGCCCCGCGCTGGGCTTCCCGGTCTAGCTCAACGGCATTACGGTGGTCATCGGTCGCGCCCGTGGCCTTTGTCGCACCCTCTGCCTTGGGCTGAGGCTCCAGCGCTACCCTCTGCTGGTCTCCGTCCCAGCGCGCGAGCACCCGGTCACCTTCCTGAACCTCGTTTGCCAGCATCGCGCGGGCAAGCTGGGTCTCCAGCTCGGAGCGAATGAGGCGCCGCAGCTCGCGGGCTCCGAACTCTGGCCGGAAGCCGGCGGCCGCCAGGTGGTCGACAAGGCTGCCGTCGATATCAAGCTCAACGCCTTGGCCATGGGCGGTGCGTTTCACCCGCTCCAGCTGGAGCTCGACGATGGAGCGGATCTCGCTGCGGGCCAGGGCATGGAAGACGATGATCTCGTCGATGCGGTTGATGAACTCCGGCCTGAAATGGCCGCGCAGCACATCCATCAACTCGCGCTTCAGACGGGCCTGATCGTCTTCGGCCGTGCCGCGCAGGTTGAGGTGGCGCTGGATGATGTCGGAACCCAGGTTGCTGGTTGCGATGATGATGGTGTTCGTGAAGTCGACCACACGTCCTTTGCCGTCGGTCAGCCGCCCGTCGTCGAACACCTGCAGAAGCACGTTGTAGACGTCCGGGTGGGCCTTTTCGATCTCATCCAGTAGCACGACGGAGTAGGGGCGCCGGCGCACACGCTCGGTCAGCTGCCCGCCTTCCTCGTAGCCGACGTAGCCGGGAGGCGCACCGATGAGGCGGGCGACCGCGTGGCGCTCCATGTACTCCGACATGTCGAGGCGGATCATCGCGTCCTCCTCGCCGAAGACGGTTTCAGCAAGAGCCTTCGCCAGCTCCGTTTTGCCGACGCCGGTGGGGCCGAGGAACAGGAAGGTTGCGATGGGACTGCGCCCCTCCCGCAGGCCAGCGCGCGCCAGACGCACGGCGTCGCTCACCGCCCTGACCGCCTCCTCCTGACCGATCACGCGCTGGTGCAGGCGCTCTTCCATCTTCACAAGGCGCTGGCGCTCCTCGGTCGTCAGCTCATTGACCGGCACGCCGGTGAGCTTGGACACCACCTGTGCGATATGCTCGGTGCGCACCTCCGTCGAGGCCGAGCCGCGTTCTCGCCGCCAACGTTCGGTCGCGTCCTGGAGGTCCTTGTTGCGGGCATCGTGCCGGGCCTGGATTTCCGAGGCGCGGTCGAAGTGCTTGCGGGAGGAGGCATAATCCTGCTCGCGCTTGAGCTGGCGCACCTCGGCCTCCATTTCCTGCACGTCCACGGGCCGGGCGGTGGCCGAGATCTTCACCCGGGCGGCGGCCTGGTCGATCAGATCAATGGCCTTGTCGGGCAGGAAGCGTCCGGTGATGTAGCGGTCGGACAGCTCCGCCGCCGCGATGATGGCCTCGTCCGTGATCGTGACCTTGTGGTGCGCTTCGAGGGTATCGCGCAGGCCGCGCAGGATCATGATGGTCTGGGCGACCGTGGGCTCAGGCACAAACACCGGCTGGAAGCGGCGCTCCAGGGCGGCATCCTTCTCGATGTGCTTCTGATACTCGTTCAGCGTCGTCGCGCCGATCAGGTTGAGCTCGCCGCGGGCGAGTGCAGGCTTGAACACGTTGGCGATGTCGAGCCCGCCTTCGCCGCCTTGGCCCGCGCCCACGATGGTGTGGATCTCGTCGATGAACAGGACCAGCTCGTCCTCGCGCTCGGTGACCTCTTTGAGAATCTGCTGGACGCGCTCCTCGAACTCGCCGCGATACTTGGAGCCTGCCACCATGGAATTGATCGAGAGTTCGACGAGGCGCTTATCCCGCAGGCTCTCGGGCACTTCGCCCGCAACGATGCGCTGAGCAAGACCTTCGACGATGGCGGTTTTGCCGACACCCGGCTCGCCGATGAGGACCGGGTTGTTCTTCTTGCGCCGGGCCAGCACCTCAATGGTGGTCTCGATCTCCTTGGCGCGGCCGATCACCGGATCGAGCTTTCCGTCGCGGGCGAGCTTGGTGAGATCGCGCGAGTACTTGTCGAGGTTCGGGGTGTTGGTGGGTGTGTCAACCCGCCCTTCCTCGGCACCGCGGCCGACCACCTTGGTGACCTGTTGGCGGATGGCCTGCGGCGTGAGGCCGTAGCGGTTCAGGACATCAGGTGCGATGCCTTCCCCCTCCTCGGCCAAGCCGATGAGCAGGTGCTCGGGGCCGACATAGGAGTGGCCGAACTCGCCGGAGACCGAGAAGGCGCGCGAGAGGGCGCTCTTGACCCGGGGCGAGACGCCGATCTCGCCGCCTTCCTCCGGATTGAAATCGCCCCGGGGGCTCTCCTGAACGATCTGGTTGCGCAGGTCATCGAGCGAGACCTTGAACTGGTCGAGGATGGTGCGGACGACGTCACTTTCGGTCAGAGCGAGCAGGAGATGTTCGGTGTCGACCTCGCGGCGGCCGAATTCGCCAGCCCGCCGGGCGGCCGATTGGAGGATCTCCTCAGCATGCTCGCTCAGACGGTCCGCCACGCCTGCTGCCGCGCCGCGGCCGCGGGCGCGTCCACACCCGGGCCTAACCGGAATGGGCGTGCCGCCGCTATCCCCGGTGTCGGAAGGCTCATCGGCAAGTCTCCCTGCGCTGCTGCGCGAGCTCTCGCCGAAGAAATCGCCGCCGAAGAAGTCATCGAACAGGCTGCCGCGCCCGCCGAAGAGGGACTCCAGCGGCGAACTCGGCCGCTGCTGCCGCGCCAGACGCCGGTAATCAACGTCACAGAGCTCCATGGTCTGGCGCTGGCCGTTGCTGACCACCTGCGCCCGAACGGTCGCAGGCCGGACTCCACAGATGTCACACAATCCATCCGCCATGGCATGCCTCCATGCTGGCTGTCCCGTGCCCCGGGCGGGCGTTCTGTCATTTCAGCAGACGCTTGCCGCAGCACACCGCTTCGGCGCAATTCGTGGAGGTTAACAGTTGCGAGAGCCGATACGCATACCGGTCGATTCCTGAGGGAAGGTACGCGGCGGCGAACCAAACAGCGTGGGCCGACCTCCATCAGCCCACCCTTACAGTACAGAGCAGCCGATGCAGGTAATCAGTCGTCTTTCGGGTGGTAGCTACGGCCCTGGATCGCATCAAAGCCCTTGGACCATCCGTCATGACCGCTTCACATGATCTTCCACGCGCGGTCGAGAACGGTACAAACACTGGTTCGGACGGCTCCGCAAACGCCCTTCCGCTGGATAGCTCTCTCGTCGTACCCGTCCGCTGAGCGCTCCATCGCGGCAGTCCAGCAGGCAGTGAGGGAGGAGCGTTAGATCGGCCTCCTGATGGAGCGGGACGCGGAGGTGGCCGACCCAGCCGCGGTCGAGCGCATTATGGCTGGTCTGGAAACGCGCTCCCGTCTCCTGAACCGAAAAGAGCGCGAGTTCGTGGCCCGCCACGAGATGGGCCAAGCCCCGGCGGCATCTGACCTAGTGCGACCGCGGTAGCGAGCGGGCGGGAGCGCTGGGGCAGCGTCGGGCTCGAGCAGCAGACTGTCTAGGCGCCAGGAGAGTTGGATCAATGGCGTCAAAGGGGGCTGCGGGTTCCTGTGATGCCATATTGTAGGCATGGTTGGCCAGGGAAGACGCGTAGCCGTAGTTCCTTGTGGCAAGCCGCCCTCACGACCCTAAAGTACTGTTAGAAGGCCCCTCATGATGTCTTTCCAAGGGGAATAAATGAGCACGGCAGAAGCTTCTCCCAACGGCGGCATCATGGGTGAACGCGTGCGGACCCACGACTGGGCTGTCACGCCCCTCGGGCCAGCCGAGACTTGGCCGCAGTCGCTCCGCACCGCGTTGAGCATCATGCTGAGCTCCGCCTTTCCCACCTACCTGGCCTGGGGGCCGGAACTGACGAGCTTCTACAATGATGCCTACATTCCAATCATGGGTGACAAGCCGAACAGCCTTGGGCGGCCGTTCCCTGAGGTCTGGTCAGAGGTGTGGGACACCATCGGTCCGATCACCGAGCGGGCTATGCGAGGGGAGGCCAGCTACTTCGACGACCTGCCGCTGATGCTCATGCGCAGAGGCTACCCCGAGCAGACCTGGTTCTCCTTCTCTTACAGCCCTATCCGTGACGAAACCGGGGGAGTCGGCGGGGTGCTGTGCACTGTCCACGAGACCACCGAGCGCGTCCAAGTTGAGGCCGCCCTGCGCGAAAGCGAGAACAAGCTTGCAGCCATTCTGGAGCAATTGCCGGTTGGTGTGGGCCTCGTCGATCCGGAGGGGAACATCGTCCTGAGTAACCAGATCCTTCAGCAGTACGCCCTTGATAAAGTCCCATCCAGAGATCCCATGCAAGGCGAGCGCTGGCGGGGTTACACCCCTGAGGGCCAGCGTCTCAGCCCCTCCGACTATCCGAGCGCGCGGGCGTTGCGGGGTGAAACGGTTGTCCCAGGTGTCGACTTCCTCGTCACACTTCCCAATGGCCAGGAGATCTGGACGCGGGTGAGCGCAGCGCCCTTCCGCAAGACCGTTCAGGAGGGGCTGGGCGCAGTCTTCGTGGTGCAGGTCGTCGAGCGGGAGAAGCGGATAGAGCAGGCGTTGCGCGAAAGCCAGGTCCGGCTCCAGGCTGCCATCGACCTCGTCGGCCTGTCGCCATACACCTGGAATCCGGTTACGGGAGCACTGGACTGGGATGCCCGGCTCAAGGCGATGTGGGGGCTGCCGCCTGATGCTCATGTCGACGAGGAGGTGTTTCTGTCCGGCATCCATCCCGCGGATCGCCCGCGTGTCGAGGCCATTATCGCCCAGTGCAGCGATCCTACCGGTCCTGGTACCTACGCCATTGAATACCGCGTCATCGGGATTGAGGATGGGGTCGAGCGCTGGGTTTCCACGCAGGGCCGGACCACTTTCGAGCATGACCGTCCCGTTGCATTCCTGGGAGCCGCCTTGGACATCACGGAGCGCAAGCGGGCCGAAGCAGCCCTGCGTGAGAGCGAGGAGCGCTTCCGGCAGTTCGCCGAGAACTCCAGCAGCACCCTTTGGGTCCTGAACTTCGAGACGATGAACCTCGAATACCTGAGCCCCGCTTTCGAACCCGTTTGGGGCGAGCCGCGGGAGGGAGTGCTCGGCGATCCCAGCCGTTGGAACCGCTTCCTCCACCCGGATGATCGAGAACGCGCGCGCGGCGCGCTTGAACGCGTCAGACTGGGCGAAATCAGCACCGAGGAGTTTCGCATCATCCGGCAGGATGGGGTCGTGCGTTGGATCCGGAACACCTTCTTCCCCATTCGCGACGCGCAGGGCCAGATCCGTCGAGCCGGCGGCATTGCCCAGGACATCACCCGACAAGATGGGCGTTTCGTCTATGTGGTCGATGGCGAAGAGGCCACCCACCGAGGTCTCTCCCATTTACTTCGCGACGCCGGCTACAGGATCAGAGTCTTTTCGTCCGGCAAATCCTTCCTGGAGGCGGCCCCGGCTCTCGCGGCCGGGTGCGTCGTTCTCGACATTTGCCGGTCTGGCCCTGGTGGTCTGGTCATTCCGAGGGAGCTCAAGGCCCGGCGCATCGGCCTGCCGGTCATTGTTTTGGGCGATGCCAAAGGCGACGTGACTTTTGGGGTGCAGGTAATGAAAGCTGGAGCCGTGGACTTCCTGCCCGTCCCGTACGGTTCGAACCAGCTTCTGGCCGCAGTGGCGTCGGCCCTGGCCAGCACCCATGAGGAGGATGAGCAGAACCAGGAGGCAGAGAGAGCGCGGCGACGGATTGCCGAAATGTCGGAACGGGAGCGAGAGGTTCTGGCAGGCTTGTTGGCCGGCAAGACCAACAAGGAAATTGGACGGGACATCGGCCTCAGCCCTCGGACGGTCGAGACCCATCGGGCCCACGTTATGCAACGGCTTGGCGTGCAGACCCTGTCACAAGCCGTGCTGGTCGCAACCTCCGCGAGGTTCGAGCCACCCAGCCCAGGGCCGAAGGTACCTCAGGGGGCAGACACGACTGAAACCTGACCGCCTGGCAGGAATGTCCCGCTCAAGTTGCTGTTCTCGCTAGAGGTCGACAGAGCGGGAGAACCGCGCTGCATCAAAACCGAGCGGAATGTCCCTCAGGGATCATCCGCAGCACTTCCCCTCAGCGCAGACGTTCAAAAGGCCACGAGCCCTGACGACCATCCCCGCAGAGATCTGCCCCGTGCCGTAACGAGTTGCGGAAGCGGAAGCCTCTGCATCTTCGTTGGACAAGAGGAGGAGGAAGGCATGCGAGCCCTCGTTTGGCATGGCAAGGAAGATATTCGCTGCGACACCGTCACCGACCCTGAGATCGAACAACCGCGCGACGCCATCGTCAAGGTGACGAGCTGCGCCATCTGCGGCTCGGATCTTCATCTGTTCCATAATTTCATTCCGGCTATGCTGCCCGGCGATGTCGTGGGGCACGAGATGATGGGAGAGGTCGTCGAGGTCGGGCCCGAAGCGAGGAGCAAGCTCAAGAAGGGGGACCGCATCGTTGTCCCCTTCACGATCATCTGCGGCGAGTGCGATCAGTGCAAGCGCGGCAACTTCTCCGTCTGTCAGCGGAGCAACCGCAAGAAGGATCTCGCCGACAAGGTGTTCGGCCATGCGACCGCAGGCCTGTTCGGCTACACGCATCTGACGGGCGGCTATCCTGGCGGGCAAGCCGAGTATCTCCGTGTTCCCTTTGCCGATGCAACTCACATCAAGGTGCCGGACGGGATCCCGGACGAGAAGGTTCTCTTCCTCGGTGACATCTTCCCGACCGGCTGGCAGGCGGCGGTCCAGTGCGACATCCAGCCGACGGACACAGTGGCGATCTGGGGCTGCGGTCCCGTCGGCCAGATGGCGATCCGCAGCGCCATTCTGCTTGGTGCCAAGCAGGTGGTTGCCATCGATCATTTGCCGGAGCGCCTGGAAATGGCGCAAGCCGGCGGCGCCATCACCATCAACTTCGACGAGGAGAGCGTGGTCGAGCGCCTGAACGAGCTCACCGGCGGCGAGGGTCCGGAGAAGTGCATCGACGCCATCGGCATGGAAGCCCATGTCTCGCCCCCCATGCCGGATACGGTCTACGACCGCGCCAAGCAGATGCTGGGAGCCGAAAGCGACCGGCCGCACGTGCTGCGCGAGATGATCTACGTCTGCCGCCCGGCCGGGGTGATTTCGATCCCAGGTGTCTATGGCGGATTGGTCGACAAGATCCCGATGGGTCAGCTGATGAACAAGGGGCTGACCATCCGGACGGGCCAGACCCACGTCAACCGCTGGACCGATGACCTTCTGCGCCGCATCGAGGAGGGGCAGATCGACCCATCGTTTGTCATCACCCACACCGTGAGCCTCGATGAGGGGCCCGAGATGTACAAGGTGTTCCGCGACAAGCAGGACAGCTGCATCAAGGTGGTTTTGAAGCCCTAAAGGTCCGGGAGAGAAGACATGGCTTATTACATCTCGAACATCGCCCGGTCCAAGGGCGACCCGAAGGTCCTTCACTCCGGCCCCAGCTCACTGGGCGCGGCCGACCGCATGGCCAAAGCATTGGGTTGGTTCAGCATCGGCCTGGGCATAGCGGAGTTGGTCGCGCCGGAGCGCATCACCCGTGCACTTGGCATGGAGGGCAAGGAGGCCCTTGTGCGGGCCTACGGCGTCCGTGAACTCGGGCATGGCATCGTCTCGCTCTCGCCCGACAAACATGTCGGATTGTGGAGCCGGGTGGCTGGAGACGGACTCGATATAGCCACCCTCATGACGGCCATGGGGCACGACAATCCGAAGCGCGACAATGTCCGGATTGCTCTTGCGGCGGTGCTGGGGGTGACGCTGCTCGACATCATTGGTGCGCAAGGGGTCACGGCCCGCCACAGCCGCCCCCGTGGCCGGCCACGCTCCTACAGGGATCGGACAGGCTTCCCGCAGGGTGTCCAGGCCGCGCGAGGTGCCGCCAAGGACTTCCAGGTGCCGCCCGACATGCGGGCCGCACCAACCCTCGCAGCGGTGTCCGATCGTGCCCCGCAAGAGAGGGCACGTCCTCACTGACCGGGCGACGATACGGCTGCGCTCAAGCGGCGTTCACGCTGTGAGGGGGCAGCCGTATCCCTCCGATCATTGCCACGCGATGGAGTTGACCATGCTCAGGCTCACACCAGTGACTCTCCTCTTCGGAACGCTCCTGACCACCACATCCATGGCACAGCAGAGTGCAGCACCACCTCAGGGTCCAGCGCAACTGCAGCCGGTCGCCAGCTTTGAACACCAGGTGACCGGCGTGACCGTTTCGAAGGATGAACGCATCTTCGTCAACTTCCCGCGGTGGACGGAGGACGCACCGATCTCGGTAGCCGAGGTGACGCGCGACGGCCAGATCAAACCCTACCCGGATGACGAGTGGAATTCCTGGCGCAATGCCAAGAAGAACCAGATGTCAGCCGGGGATCACTTCGTGTGCGTCCAGAGCGTCGTGGCCGATGCGCACGGCAATCTCTGGGTCGTCGATCCGGCCGCGCCAGCCACAGCAGCCGTTGTGCCGGGTGGGCCCAAGCTCGTTAGGATCGACCTGAAATCGAACAAAGTTGCGCAGGTGATCCGGTTCGATGAGACGGTCGCACCTCAGGGCAGCTACCTAAACGATGCGCGGTTTTCGCCGAATGGGCGGCATGCCTACCTGACCGATGCCGGAGCCAAGGGTGCTCTCGTTGTTGTGGATCTACAGAACGGCAAGGCTCGACGCGTCCTTGACGGCCACCCGAGCACACAGCCGGAAAAGGATGTGGTGGTTAAGACTGATGGGCAGGAGTTGCGTCGGCCCGACGGGCGGGGAGTCGAATTTGCCGCCGACAGCATCGCGCTCTCTCCCGATGGGCGCACGCTCTATTGGAAAGCCCTGACCGGCCGGACGCTCTATCGCATCCCGACGGATGCTTTGGAGAACTCACGTCTGTCCGAGAAGGACCTCGAAGCTCGGGTGGAGCGTGCCGCCGAAACCGAGCCGACGGACGGTCTTTGGATCGACGGGCGCGGGCGGCTTTATCTGAGCGCAATTGAGCAGGATGCCGTGAAGGTCCGCAATGGGGATCGCATCACCACGCTTGTCCAGGACAAGCGGCTGCGCTGGCCCGATACATTCTCGGAGGGCCCCAACGGGATCCTCTACGTCACCAGCTCCCACATTCAGGACATGAGCTGGTTCAAGCCTGAGACCGGCCCGCGCCTTGAGACGCAGCTGTGGCGCATCGAGCCCTGACAGAACGGGGAGGCGACCGGGTCGACCGGGCAGCCCCAACGACCCTGACCGAGCAGCTGGGATGACAGGAGGCCTGGCATGATAGGGCGACTGGAGCAGGGCCTTGGGGTACTGCTGATCCTGATCATCTTGCTCGACATCTTTCTGACCGTGCTCTACGCCCGGATCGGCACCAGCATTATCGGATCCAGGGTCGGGCGCCTGGTCTGGGTCTCTGCCGTCAAAGCGTCAAAGGTTTTTGGCTCCAGACGAGGAGCGGCTCTGTCCTTCTGCGGTCCGGTTATCCTCGTGCTGCTGGTTGGGGTCTGGGCTCTCGGGCTGACGCTTGGGGCAGCTTTGATCATGCACCCGGAACTTGGCACGTCCATCCGCGCTACGAACGGCGAAACGCCCACTGACTTTGTCACCGCGATGTATGCTGGGGGGACCAGCATGGCCATCGTCGGCGCGAGTGACTTCACCCCGCATACAAGTCCCACGCGGCTGCTCTTCCTGTTCAACTCGCTGATCGGCATGTCGGTGATGTCGCTGACGCTGACCTATCTGATGCAGGTCTATACAGCGCTCCAGCGGCGCAACGTGCTGGCCATGAATATCCATTTCCTCTCAGCGTGCACAGGCGATGCCGCCGAACTGCTGGCACGTCTCGGACCTCAGGGGCAGTTCAGTGGCGGCTACACGAACCTGTCGGAACTCGCTGTCGAGATGACCCAAGCCAAGGAGGCACACCACTTCTACCCGGTGCTGTTCTATTTCCGCTTCAGTGACCCATACCACTCAGTGTCCCGTTCCACGCTGATCGCCTTGGACACGGTGAGCCTGATCAAGAGCGCCCTGGGTGATCAGAAGGACCGCTGGCTGAAGGAGGCAGGAGGCGTCGCGCAACTGTGGGAAGCGTCGATGATGCTGGTCACCACCTTGGAGAACACCTTTCTCCCCCATGGGGCACCGGACCGAGAGGCCCATCCGGATCAGCAGACCCGAGACCGCTGGCGAGCACGCTACCGCGCTGCCCTGGTTCGGCTTCAGCAGGCGGGGATCGAGATCACGGCTGACGGGCAGGCTGGTGCCGAGGCTTACATCGCCTGCCGAAAGCAATGGGACCATCACATCACGAACCTGGCCCCCTCGATGGCTTACAGCATGGAGGAGATCGATGCCGCAATGAGCCGTTTAAGATCGAAGGACCGCCCGCACGATCCCGGGCTCCGCCTGCACGTGGCCGAATAGCGGGAGCTGGATCCGATGGAGGCGAAAATGCCGCTCAGCGAGACGGCCTGCGAGATCCTCGGGTTCTTTCGTGAAACCCACCGAAAGCCCGGCGCCCGCATGACAATAGCAACACTGGATGCACACTTTGGAACAGATCCTGCTGTTGCCGTGGCCATTTCCGAGTTGAAGCAGCTTGGATACGTGACCGTGCCGGATGCTGAGACAGTCGAATTGACGGACCTTGGCTTCGACGCAATCCATCGTGGCGTTGCATGAACGTCTTCTTCTGGCACGGGGCTGACCTTACCCGGATCTCTCGATTTGCATCGTGAGCTGACCTTCATAGGCAAGAGCTCAATAGCTCAGGTTGACCCCGAGCTGACTTTCAGAAGTTGAGGGCCATGGGTTGGTCGGCCGCGGCCAGGAATTCGAATCAGTGGCCGCCGCATGGCCTCTGATGCTGGCGGGCGACGCCTTCTCCGGGTTCGGCTTCTGGGTGTGGCGGCCAGGAGGCAAACCCGCTACGAAGGATGACACAGCCTAACCTAGATGCTGTTATGAACCGGCAGCCTCACAAATAGCTGAGAAGCTTCAATCTTTTTCCAAGCCGCGGTCGTACTTGGTTCCCGGTTCAGAGCGTTACCTAGCATGCCCTAGTGCAACAGCGCTCTTGGTTAGGTTTGGACAGAAACACTGCTGCACTGCCCGACGCGAAAGCAGTATTCGCATTTCCTGTGGTCCATAACAGCCTCTAGGTGCAGAGGGTTCGATGACGATCCCGCAATGGGCGCTCCTCGGTTTCGCCGTCTGGACGCTGCTGGTGCTCTTCGGAACGGTCGGGGTCTACCGATGGTCGAGGATCCTCACGGGACGGGTGAGGATTTCCGAGTGGCAGGCGGACCTGCCCCAGGGCGGTGACTGGTATCGGCGCGCCATGCGGGCTCACATGAACTGCGTCGAGAACCTGCCGGTCTTTGCCGCGATTGTGCTTTGCGCCACGGCGGCTAGTGCGGACAGCGGTCTCCTTGATCTGCTGGCCGGAGCCATTCTGGTCGCACGGATCTGCCAGACGACGGTCCACCTCGCCTTTGCACCGTCTGATATCGCCGCCTCAGTCCGGTTCGCATTCTTTTTCGTGCAGGCGATCTGCATGCTCGCAATGGCCGCGTCCATTGCAGTCTCGGCGGTCCAATAGCGGCAGGTTTCAAGCATCGCGGAGGTATCTGTTCAGCTTGATCGGGTCTGCGCATGCCTTCAGGGCTTTTCGGCGGCTACGACCGCCGGCATCGGCACCTCAAATGCATCGTCCCGCACGTAAGCGGTGACGGCTTGGCGGACCACATCGTGGATGTCTGCCAGGGCCTCCGGCGTCTGCGCCCGGAGCAGGGCAGCCGGATCCAATCAAGCATGAGCGAATCCGCGCAAGGGGAACACAGCGTTAGCCAATCTTGTTTCGGATCGGCTCCTCTGTCCAATCCTCCCGGCTAGGTCTGGCGCAGCCAGCCAACGCCCCCGCTACAGGCATGGCAGGATCCTAGATCAAGCGAGCTCAGGTTCCCAACCACCCGTCGACTTATTTCCTAGCCGCTTTATCTAAGGCCCTGATTAAGTAGCCCTGACGGGTGTGTGCTGGAGCATTGGCAATGGGCAACAACGATCAGCTTGGCGTTATGTTCGTTCTGGGTGGCGCGGTCAGCATTTGAATTTTCTTGGTCCTTATGTTCCTCGCTCGCCGGCTTTGGGTCTGGATCGTTGGTAAGCCAGCCCAATCTGGTCCTGATCAGCAGAAGGACCGCAACCTAGAAGCTACGGGATCGACGGGGACAACCGAGGTCACGGCATCCGACCTCTTTGTCATCAGGTCCAACTTGAATGCCGTTGGTCGGCAGGTTGAGGATTTAGAGCGGCGGCTGCGTTTGGGCTCCGCCGAAAACACAAAAACAAAGATTGTGGAGCTCAGCCGCAACTAGCCGACAGTTACTCCTGACCCATACTAAAGGCCCTAGGAACGATTTGCGGGCACCTAGAATTTAACAGTGCAAGTCCCAGTACCTGCTGTGCATTCCGGCTCCCCATCTTTCTCACAAACCATCCTTTCGACGCCGTCGATCAAGAGAACGCGGCAGTTTTTGTAGCATTGTTGTAGCTGACAAGAACATTGTATGGCCCCCGCAGTCCATGACCCCGGACCCTTATCCTTACAAAGTCTCATTGCAGCCTGTTCCCCGCTCTGTCCAGGAAACTGATTTGGAGTTGGACTCTGGCGCAGAATTTGAAGTAGCCGCTCACGTATTTCGTTGGGAATCGGGGAAACACTTTCCTGCGGGCACCGTCAAGTTACCGGGAAGGGCCGCGACGATCCAAGGTTCATTTTTGGATCAGGCGAGCGTCGCGGCGCCGCTTACCTCGGCCCAGGCCTGGAACGCCTGAGCGCGGGCCTGGCGATGATCAGCGGCATTGGTGTTGGCCGGGCGGCGGAAGAGGTTTGCAATCTGATCGTGGGCTGCGAGAAAGCGCTGGGCTTGGCCAGCCGACTTGAAGCGTTTCATGATGCGCTCTCGCCGTCGGGTCGGCTGATGGCTGTTCTCCTCACGATTGCTCAATCTCCGATGCTGCCGATGTTCGACACCCGGCATAATCTCTCGCTTGGCCGCGCCATAGCTGGCAAGTTTGTCGGTGATCATCACCCGTGGAACGATGCCTTGCTTCTTGAGTAGCTTGCGCAACAGGCGCACGGCGGCTTTCGCGTTTCGTCGACTCTGGACCAGGATGTCGAGCACGACTCCATGCTGGTCCACAGCACGCCAGAGCCAGTGCTTCTGGCCGGCGATGGTGATCATCACCTCATCGAGGTGCCATTTGTCGCCGGATGCGGGCAGACGCCGGCGGATCTGGTTGGCAAAGCCTTGCCCGAACTTCATCGCCCACTGCCGCACCGTCTCATGACTGACCAGGATGCCTCGAGCCGCCAGCATTTCCTCGACCATGCGCAGGCTCAAGGGGAACCGGAAATACAACCAAACCGCGTAGCTGATCACCTCAGCCGGAAAGCGATGGCGGGCATAACGAGGACAGTGGGACGATCTCATCCCTCACGTATGCCCCAATCCGGTCACCCACCGGTTAACCTGACGGTGCCGTTGGCGCTATCAGCGCCGACCGACGCGATTAACCGGGCCGCCACGGTTCATCGGAGTACCGGGGCGGATCCCGACGCCTCGGGCCCCAACGCCAGGGGCGGCTACAGCACGGGCCACGGGCGCGGCTGGACGCGCGACGCAGCCCTTCGGCACGCCGACCGTCTTGCAGTAGACGACTGCGTTCGCGGGCTCCGTGGTCACGGACAGAGCGGTGAGCGCGGCCAGCGCCAGTCCAGCGCGACCTAGGTATCCGGCAGGGGTCATGGTGATCCTCCGTTCAAATGATGCTTCGGCCCCAGTCGGCCGGCGCGGAGCCTTCCCGCGCCGGCCCATCAGGAGCAAGAGTCAGAACTCAGAGTCATCCTCGTCGTACATGTCCATTTGACGGCTTTCCATCGCCGCCTTGGCACCCTCAAGGGCCCGCACCGTGACGAAGCGCAGCCGCATCTTCTGGTCGGGGGCCAGGGTCTGGTAGAGCGGTTGCCATGCGTCGGCGAGCTTCTTCAGGCCAGTGGCCCGTTCCGCCAGGATGTCAGCACGCTCGCGATAAAACTGCACCGGATCCACCTCCCGCCATTGGCTCATGCGGTCCTCGAAGGCCGACAGGCGGCGGTAGCGCGACTCCGACCGAGCGCGGATCGCGTCCTCCACAGGTGGCCAGTATTGCTGCTGCTCGGGGGTGAGTTGCAACGCCGCCTTGATCACGCCAACCCTGACATCAGACAGAATCTTGAATTCGGTCGGGCTCAGCCGTCCATTGTCGGGCATGGCGGCGGGTCCGGAGGAGGTGCTTTGTTGGGCATAGGCAAGGGGCGCGCCGACGATGAACAGAACCATCACAACACCAATCGTTTTCTTCAGCATCTCAGTCTCCCGGTTATTCGAATCCCGACATGCTAGGGATGCGGTAACACGCATGCTTGATGCCTTGGGACAACTCCTTGCCAGTTTGGGACGCTGCCGCGGGAGCAGGCTAAAAACGCCCTCGGCCCATCCGGCGCAGGGCAGACAAGTGGTTAAGCCGGTTGGATTTCACCCCAAGGCTCCGGCGGGTTGCCGGCCTGATCGGGTTCCGGAGTGACCAGGGCAAATCCCGCAAGCGCCCTTAGGATAGCCAAGCCCACCGCGATCGGGAGGGCTGTGCGGACCCCCAGTCGCCGATGGCACCGAGGTCAACCGCACCGAGAGACCCGAATGTCGCGCGCCAGGATAATTCCGCAATGATGGTGGCGATCATGGGTGCCGCAATCCCATTGCCGGCCAAGGTGCCGACGGAGTTGAGGCCCGTTGGAAACAGCTTGTAGGCGGCGTGCAGCGCGACCAGGTAAGCAGGTCCCTCACCGAAGCCGAGGGCAACCCGTTTCACAACCAGAGCGGCCACGGCAAACGGCAGCAGCACGGGCAGTTGGTACAGCGACCAACTATGCGTAAGGGCGACCAGAATCCACTTGCTGGCAAGGCGGGTTCACCTCGAAGCTGCACACCGTCCAGTCGGCGACGTTGATGCGCATGAACAGAAACAGCAGGTTCGCCGCGAACGAGGCGTGGGCTCCATCGTTACCCTGACTTAGGCCACTGTCCGCGGGCGCGCCTTCGTTATGGTCTTGCTCTCTTCTTGTCGGAAGGCGAACCTGTGGAGCGGCAGCCCAAATGACCTGTGACGATGATCTCCGGCCGCCAAGCTGTACTATCCCGTCGGGCCTGATCCACCGCAAGGCTGTCCCAGGATTTGGCTTCCTCAATGTCTTAAAATATCAAGGAAACGTCCCCAATGGTCAAGCATGACTATCCCGGCGAGCTAGAGTGCTGCGAAAGATAGGGGGACCAAGCGTGCCACATTGCGGGCTCGTCACCATCTCGCCGGCAACTCGATCTGGACAAGGCACGCGCGGCTGGCCAAACGCCATTTCCCGACTTGACGCAGAATTGCTCTGTAGGAGGCACTGATGCAAAGGCTGCGCGATACCGGCATGAGGGCCTGTCAGGCCCTCATGATCGCCGGCATGGCAGTGATGATGGCATCGCAGGTCGGCGCGCAAACACTGCCTGCGACACGGCCCGTAGGCCGGGTCACCATCGGCCAGGCGCAGTTCGCGTTCACTGGCGGTGCGGCCGTCGGAGGCGGCACGCTGTTCTTCCATGGGCGCTTCTATCCGTTCACGATCAACGGTCTCGGCATCGGCGGCATCGGTGCCTCGAAGATCAAGGCGACCGGCGATGTCTATCAGCTCGCCCGGGTCTCGGACTTGGCAGGCGTTTACGGGCAGGTGCGCCTTGATTGGGCGGTGGCGAGCCAAGGTGACGGCCGGCTTTGGCTGCAGAACGACAAGGGCGTCGTGCTGCGGCTGCGGACGAAGCGCGAGGGCCTGATTCTGGCCACAGGAGCGGACGCCGTCCGGATCCAACTCCGATGAGGCGGTTGGCTGATGTTGAGCAGACCCTCGCGGGTCAGCACGGCAGATCGCCTGGGTCGCTCGACCAAGCGGGATCTTGCGGCACACGTTCGGTGCGCATGGCCTGTATCCGCTTATGGAGAGGCGGGTCCAGTGCGCGGGCCCTTGCTACCCTAGTGATCCTCTCTATAACGATGCCGCTCGGTGCCTGTGCCAGCCTGCGGGGTGCTATGGTTCCCGTGAGCGGCGGCACCGTGCCGGATGCGAGCAGGGTCGACATGCTCGTCGCCACCACCCGCAAGCGAGCCGATCCGACGGAGCTGTTCTCTGGCGACCGTGGGCCCACGGCGGCCTTCGCCAACATCACCGTCTCAATCCCACCCGAGAGCGCGCGGCAGGTTGGCGAGGTGCAGTGGCCGCGGCAGGTGCCCGGCAACCCGGCCACGGATTTCGTCACCCTCAAGGCCGATGTGATCGACCGGGATCAGGCGCTCGCCTGGTTCCACCGGACCCTGCGGACCGTGCCCAGGCGACAGGTGCTGGTGTTCATCCACGGCTTCAACAACCGCTTCGACGACGCGGTCTTCCGCTTCGCCCAAATCGTGCACGACTCGCATGCCCCTGTTTTGCCGATCCTGTTCACGTGGCCATCCCGCGGCAGCGTGCTGGCCTATGGCTACGACCGCGAGAGCACGGCCTACTCCCGCAATGCCCTCGAGGGCCTGCTGAAGGCGATCTCCCGCGATCCGGCTGTCGGCGAGATCTCGATCCTGGCCCACTCCATGGGCAACTCACTCGCCCTCGAAACCCTACGCCAGATGGCGATCCGGGACGGACGGGTCGCGCCAAAGATCCGCAACGTCCTGCTCGCGGCTCCCGATGTCGATGTCGATCTTGCCCGCGAGGCGATCGTCGACATGGGCCCGAAGGCGAACCGTCCCGCCTTCACCCTGTTCGTGTCGCAAGATGACCGGGCGCTGGCGGTCTCCCGGCGCGTGTGGGGCAGCGAGGCGCGCCTGGGCGCCATCAATCCCGATCAGGAGCCGTACCGGACGCAGCTCGAGCAGGCCAACGTGACGGTTCTGGACCTAACCAAGCTCAAAGCGGGTGACGCTCTCAACCACGGCAAGTTCGCCGCTAGCCCCGAGGTCGTCCAGATTATCGGCAAACGGCTCGCCGAGGGGCAGACGGTGACAGACTCCCGAGTCGGACTCGGTGATCGCATCTTTCAGGTGACTACGGGCGCAGCTACAGCTGTAGGAACCGCGGTGGGTCTGGCCGCGTCCGCTCCGGTTGCGGTTGTCGATCCCCAAACGCGTCAAGCTCTCGGGGCACACGTCGAAGAGTTGGGGCAATCCGCTTCCAGCGTCGTGGAGCCTTAAAGCATCGGGCCTAAAAGTGGGCTTGCACTTGTAGGCCCGATGCTCCTTTCCTGATGGGCGCACCATTGGATGCAAGTGGGAGGGCGGCGTCAGCGACAAACCGGATCCGCTTTTCCGCACGACGCGTTAGGCGTGAGGTGCTCCACTCGGAAGAGGCAATCATCGAGGTCGCCATTGACGCGGACCAAGCCTCCGCCCGCCGCTTCCCGGATGACACACCAAGGTGAGGGTGGCAAAGCGTGCCGGCGATGCGGGCGCGGTTCGCACTTTAGTCATTCGGCACGGAACGGACAGCCACCCTCATTGGGCTTTTCGGCGAGCCAGCTTATGCATGCCTGCCCACGCCGGCGAGATCAGGCGGGAGACGGCAAACTGCACCTGCTGGTATTCGCCGCCGCATAGCTCCGCGCGCTCTTTGGGCAAAAAGCCCTTCTCCACGAGGTCGCCGAACATTTTTGGATCCTTGCCGTAGCTGAGGCACAGCAGATTGTAGAAGCGCTGCGCCGGCAACCCGTGCTCGTCGGCGAAGTGCTTGAGCTGGGGCGGCGCCTCCTTCGCCTCGCTGGCGTACATCGCGGCGATGCTGGCAATCGTCCTACGCGCCTCCTGCTCCCCCAGTTGCAGCAGCGTATAGGCGGCGAGCTGGTCGGCGGCATCCTCCTCGCGGCCGAGGACCGGCACTTTCTTCAGGTCGAAAATGGCGTGCGCCAGCTCATGCAGCACGACCTCCAGGAAGGGGCCAACAATGTAGTTCTCCGGTGTCAGTCCCTCTGCGACCGCCGCTGGGGGAAGGGCGTGAGCGACCTCCTGGATATAGGCGAGGTACTCGTAGCAGATGCTCACAGCGGTATTGTCGGGATCATAAGATGCATTGACGTCACCGTCGCATCCTTCCACTCTGACCGTCAGTTGTCTCGGAAGTTGCAGGTTGACGAGATGATCACGGATACGCTCAAGCGCCCGCTTTTCGCGCAGTGACTGGTAAATCGCCTCGTGAGCCTGTTCGTTGGGTGTCACGTAGGCAATGCTAATCGACGCCTGCCGTGCCGCCTCTCCCGCATTAGGTAAGAGAACGGTCCACAACGCGGTGATGATTGCAATGAGAGTCCGTTGTCGCCCTGCGTTCATGGTCAGGCTCCGCTGCATTAACCCTGGCGATGGATACAGGAGCGATTAATCGAGCTGCCCCTCTTTTGTCTCTGTTCAAGCGACATCGCTTCTGGGTCGAGATTATATCTCCGGACCACGACTGGTCGGCCCTGTGGGCGAATAAGTTCTTCATCGCTTCCTCTCCTTTCTGGCAGCCCTGCCGTTGCCGGATCGGCGTCATCATGGCCGCTTCTGCATCCGCATGCTTGATCCCTTGGGTTCTTTCCTTGACAGCCAGGAACACACGCGGATTGCCTATCCGCCCTCCTCGGGTGGTTTTCCCTTGACGAGAGTGAGAACCTGCCCGGCGGCGGCGGGCTCGGCCTCGTCGCGCCCCGCCACCTGCACGGTGGGGAAGGCGAACTGAATCCCGTTCTCATCGAAAGCCTTCTTGAGCATGGCGTACGCCTTGCGCCGGATCACGAACTGCTCACCCGGGCGCGTCATCATCTTCATGCGCAGCTGAATGGCGAAATCGCCGAACTGCTCGACCCCCTGCATCTTCAACGGTTCGATGATGTTGGGGGCGAACTCCGGATCCACCGCCAGCTCCTTGCCGACTTGCTTAATGACCTTCTTCGCCTTGTCGAGGTCGGTGTCATAGGTGACATTGATGGTCATCTTGTCGATGACCCAGTCTCGGCTCATGTTCTCGACAGCCCCGAGCTGCCCATACGGGACGGTGAAGACTGGGCCGCGATGGTGGCGCAGCTTCACCGAGCGGAAGCCGAGCTTTTCCACGGTGCCCTTGTAGGAGCCGCTCTGGATGTACTCGCCGACCCGGAAGGCATCATCGAGCAGGTAGAAGATGCCGCTGATGACGTCCTTCACCAGGGTCTGCGAACCGAAGCCGATGGCGACGCCGAAGATGCCCGCGCCGGCGATCAAGGGACCGATCTCCACCCCCAGCGACGAGAGCGCCATGAGCACGGCAACAGTCGCCAGAACGATGAAGGCGGCCATCCGGAACATCGGCAGCAAGGTCCGGATCCGCGCCTGGCGCAAGGCGGCCTCGCTGCCGGGAGGAGCCGCAGTCTGCAACGCAGAGAGCCGCCGGTCGACCTGTGTCTTAACCACCTGCCAGACGAAATCCGCAACGAGCAGGATCACAATGCTGCTGAGCCCGCCCCGAATGAGTCGCGTAACGACGGTGTCGCGGCTCGTCATCTCGCCCCAATCGATCCCCCAGACCCAGGCGAGGAACAGGGCGGCGGCGACGATCAGAAGGGCCCGGATCCCGCGGTCAAGATACACAGCCCCGAGTTCATGGCTGTGAGCGGTGTCTGTATCCTCCAGAGGCCGCAGCAGGTGACGGGCGGAGTCTTTGGTGATGCCCACCGCATGAGGGAGCACGACGACCACGACCAGCATCCAGAAAAGACCCATCAGGCCCGCCACCCACAATCCCCACAGCAGGATGAGGTAGACCGACAGCAGCCATGTCCCAAAGGCGTGGTGCTGGGGAGGATGCTCCGCAGCCTCTGATGCAACTGCGGGAGAGACAGGCCATCGCCAGAGAGCCTCAATCGCCAGCACAAGAAGGCCGATCCCCAGAACATACGCGACCAGTCTGCGCCCTTCGGGCGAGAACCCGAGAGTGCGTGCGAGTTCGACGCTCGCCCAGCCGAATGCAAGCCAGCCGATGAATAGAGCCAGCCGCCGGAACCAGAACTCGGCTGCTTCATCCGACACGGGAACGACACGGAAGAGGGCGGACTGGGGTTCCAAAAGAATCCGGCCGCCCACGAGGGCGAACCGCAACAGGAGCGCCGCAAACAGATATGCGAGCACAATCCGCCTCAGCAGGGGCGGCCAGTCGAGGACGAGAAATGCGCCGATGCTTCCCAGTCCGAAGATCGCCACGTGGGCCAAACCGAACACCAAGCGCCGGCCGATCACCCGCACCCGCTCGCTCACCCGTCGTGCGTGGCGGGAGACGATCCGCTCGCCCGTAGAAGCCGTGGCCCATCGGAAGATCCACTCGGCTCCGGCACCGAGACCGAGAAAGCCGATCACGAGGAGGACGACACCAAAGGCGGATCGACTCTGAAGTTCCTGCGACAGAAGGTCGGCGGCTCGCTGGAACTCATGCGGCAAACGGGGAATCGCCGCCACCAGGGAGGCCAGATGCGCTCGCATCATCTCCACCCGAGTTTCCAGCATCTCGGAGTTGATGGCCTGCGGCTCCTGCGGTGTCGCCTCGCTTGGGGAGGCCTTTGACCGTCGCTGCTGATCGATCCATGTCCGGGTGGCAGGATCGTCCAGAAGCTTTAGGAGCTCCTGGACCTGGGGTGGAGGGGCGGCTGGAGTCGAAGGAGCCTGAGCGCAGGCCGGATTGGCACCAGCCTGAACCAGGATCAGGAACACCAGCCCCCAGAGGGCACCGGTCAACGCCTGGAAACATCTCACGCTCATGGTCTTGCCCGATCCGGCTGGCTATGGACAGCGGTAGACGATCTGGCTGTAGGAGTCCTCCGCCCATGCGGCCGGCGCGGGAGCGCCCGTAATGGCCATACCGGCAAGACACCACGATGCCCGCCTTGTGAGCCCGGCAACCTGACGCGAACGGATCCTTCGGCTCATGGTGTAATCGTCCTTGGAACTCCCGGGAGTGAAGCAACGGGACCACCCGCGCTCGCTCACGGGATCACTGTGGGCCACCCGGGATCCCGTGCTTGACCGATGGGGACAAGCCATTGACAGTTTGAGCCACCGAAGGCGGTCATTTGGAGCGGTCGTCGACCCGCCGATCGATGGGCGTCAGGCCAGACCAGCGCTGGGAGGCGCGGGTGAAGGCGCTGCCCTCGGAATGACCCACCGCCACAATCTGCCCGAGCGACAACCTGATGTTCTATTGGCCGATAGTCATGGGCGATTGCAGTTTCCTCACGAAAGCGGCGTGCCATTCTTCCTTCCCATTGCGCCGAGGCTTGGGACAGGCCTTGGTGCTGTCCCGAACTGCCAAGCAACCGTCCCGAAGTGTCAAGCAGGATAAATTGGAGCACCCTAGCGTGTTCGCCCCCGGGCCGACGAAGCGCGGGTGCAGCAAGGGGAAGCGGACGTTGCGGAAGATACCTCCGCACGCGCATGTCGCGTGGCCGCAGAAGGCTGAATCAAGATGGGCTGCCGGCATGAACGCGGGGAACGGGACATGTCACCTCTACATCCGGACGCTGAAGCCGACATCCGCAGAACGAGAGACGGGCGCGGATTGCCTTCCGCAGCCTCCCAGCCCACTTCACCGCACAAGGGATCCCGGTCAGGGCCCGCCATCACAGCAGTCATCGTGCTCGCAGTGGCTGGCTGCAGCCTCACCTCGAGCGAGGCGCCTTCTTCCGCTGCCGTCGAAGCCCCCTCGGCCTTCGCGCGCGAGCGCCTGATCGGGCGATGGGGCATTGCCTCCTTCCATACCGACAAGGATCGGCAGAGGACGGAGCGCGAGGCCAAGGCGCATTGCAGTCTTCCCTATACGATTGCCAAGGGGCCTACCGACGGCGTGATGATGCACGTTGCGGACGACCCGAAGCTCCATGAGCTAAGGCTCAAGGGCGACACCGCGGGCCGGACTTATCTCGGCTTCGAAGCGCCTCCGGGCGACCCGCAAGACCGCGAGATCCTCTCCGCCACGGACAAACTCATAATCATGCGCTTCGTCGATCCGGACGCGAACCGAAGATATGGCACGTTCGTGTACGTGCGCTGTGGCGCCTGACGGATCGCATTCTCAAGGGGAGGACGGCATGCTGCCAAACCTACGCGTGGATCGTTGCGAAACTGTATCACCGGGCAGGACACTTGCCGTGGCGGTCGGACTATTGCTTTTGGTCTGTCGCTCTGGTCCGGCGTCAGCCCAGGCCGGAGCCACGCCGCCCCCGGACGAGATGCTCCAGATGGATGACGAGCCAGGACGCATATCGACCGAAGAAGCCGTCATTAGCGAGGGACCCTATGCCCGTCAGGTCGTTTTCTTCCGATCCAGCGAGCCGCCCGGCACTCTCGTGATCCATACGTCGGAGCGGTTTGCCTATTTAGTCTTAGGTAACAACCGGGCACTACGCTACGGCATCGGCGTCGGGCGTGAGGGCTTCCAGTGGTCCGGCCTAGTGCGGGTCAGTCGCAAGGCCGAGTGGCCGGACTGGCGCCCGCCACCCGAGATGATCACCCGTCAGCCCTATCTCCCCCGTTTCATGGCCGGCGGTCCCGGCAATCCAATGGGGGCCCGCGCGCTCTACCTCGGATCGACGGTCTTCCGCATCCACGGCACCAATCAGCCGGAGACGATCGGCCATGCGATATCGTCCGGCTGCTTCCGGCTTGCCAACGGCGACATCATCGACCTGTACGAGCGCGTGCCGGTCGGCACAAAGGTGGTGGTCCGCCAGGGCACCAGACTGTGACGGCCAAGTCTCCCGGGCATCCTGATCCGGGAAAGGAATACATCACGTGACGGAGACCAAGGATCATGTTGAACGCGGCCAAGCTCTTTGCCGTTACCGGCATGACTGTCGCCCTGTCCTGTGCCTCCGCGGCCTCGGGGGCGGCCGGAACGCTTGAGAACGTCAAGCTGCGCGGAGTCCTGCAATGTGGCGTCAGCGAAGGACTGTTCGGGTTCTCGGAACGGAACGAGCAGGGTGATTGGTCTGGCTTCGACGTCGACTTCTGCCGCGCCGTTGCGGGAGCCATCTTCGACGACAGGTCGAAGGTTGCCTTCGTACCTTTGCCGGCCGGCGAGCGCTTCGAGGCCCTGCATGCGGGCCAAGTCGACCTGCTGTCGCGGAACTCGACGTGGACCCTGGAGCGGGAGGCGGGCCTCGGCTTGGCCTTCGCCGGCATTACCTATCATGACGGCCAGGGCTTCATGGTCATGCGGGACCTCAATGTGTCCTCAGCGCTGGAGCTTGACCGCGCCACAGTATGTGTCGAGAGCGGCACGACGAGCGAGCTCAACCTGGCCGACTTCTTCCGCGCCAACTCCATGATTTTCGAAGAACGGGCGTTCCCGAGTGCCGCTGAGGCTCTCGCGGCCTTCCAGTCCGGCCAGTGCAATGTGCTGACGCGGGATCAGTCCGCCCTATACGCTGAGCGCCTGAAGCTTTCCCGGCCGGGCGATGCCGTGATCCTTCCGGACGTCATCTCGAAGGAGCCGCTCGGACCGGTGACGCGCGCCGACGACTTCGCCTGGTTTACGATAGTAAAGTGGGTGAACTTCGCGCTCGTGAACGCCGAGGAACTCGGCATCTCGTCCCGGAATGTGACCGAAGCGACGGCCTCAAACAAGCCGGATGTCCGCCGCTTCGCAGGCTTGGAAGGCGGCTTTGGCCAGCTGCTAGGGCTCGAAGATCAATGGGCCTTGCACGCTGTCCGGGCGGCGGGCAACTACGCCGAGATTTACGAGCGCAATCTCGGCGTCAACTCGCGGCTTGGTATCCCACGCGGCCTTAACCAACTCTGGAGCATGGGCGGGGTGCTCTACGCGCCTCCTCTCCGGTGACGGAGATTGTGCCGTCATTGTCAATTGACGCCCGACAGTCTCGGTTCCACCAGCGGCGATGCCCCTGTCCCGAAAGACCATAAGGCTGGGACGCTTGCCTTCCTGGCACGGGAAAGTTCAACCACTCGCGCGCCTTGTCCTGGTGGTCGAGAGCGATCCATTGCGGCGTGTGACCGCGCAGTCAGCATGCTTGAGGAACGGCAGGCCCGGGACGTAGCTCTTGCTCAGGATTGTCCGCCTGACGCCCGATGCCGAGAAGGCGATTTATAGAATGGGAGAGCTGAACTGTTCGAGCGGCGCTTGTTAACGGCCCACTGGATTGAGGTTCCAAGTACAATCTTGCCCCTGAAAGACAGCAGGCGAACTTTGTAGATAAGTACAGATCCTTAATACCTATTAATTTCCGCTCTCGCGGGCGCTGGACCATATCACTTTGCTCTTTATCAAGCACATGGCGTTCGACCATACTTATCGTGCCATTGCGCGACCCATGTAACTTCTGCGAAGGCTACGGCGATGATCAATACGATCGGGCCTGCATTCAAGAGTGCGGGTATGAAGACGGGGCAACCAATCACGGTTTCCTCTTCCTCCCTGGCGGGGCCCGGCTGGACGTTGCCGCCTGGCTTTATCTACTTGGGGGTCTCCAAGGAGATCGTTCCAGCCCTGCGCGAGTTCGGCCTCGACCCTGATCCGCTCATTCGCGAGACGGGGCTCGATCCACAGCTGTTTGAGGACAGTACCAGCGTCATTCCGTTTGCCGCTCTCGCCCGACTGTACACCTTGAGCGTGGCGCGCACGCGCTGCCCTCATTTCGGGCTGCTGGTCGGCCGGCGTGCCACCATCCGGTCCATGGATTTGGTCGGACGCCGGATGCAGCACTCAGAGACCGTGGGCGAGGCCCTGGCGGGCTTCGTGTCCAATCTGAGTGTTCAGGATCGCGCTGTAGTTGCCACGCTGACGGTCGCCGAGGGCATGGCCATGCTGACGTATGCCGTCTATCAGTCGGGGATGGAGAGTGCGGAGCAGGTCACCGATGCGGCTCTTGCCGTTACGGTTAATGTTCTACGAACCCTGTGCGGATCCGACTGGCACCCCGCCGAGGTTCTCGTACCGCGCGCAGTACCAGCCGAAACGCTGCCGTATCGGCACCATTTCGGCGCGCCTGTCCGGTTCAGTCAGGAGAGTGCCATCCTCGTGTTCCCAGCCGAAGACCTGAAGCGCAGGATTACCGGCGCCGATCCCTTGCTGCGGGGCCTGCTGGAGGAGCGAATCCGGCAGATGAGGGCGGCGGGCGCGGAATCCGCGTTCTCGGATGACATCCGGCGGCTGCTGCGCACCCAGCTGATGAGAGCCCGGTGTTCGGTGGAGGGCATCGCCGAGCTGCTGGCTATGCACCGACGCACCCTGAGCCGCCGTCTGAAGGGCCGCGGCATGAGTTACCGAGGCATCAAGAACGAGATCCGCTTCGAGATCGCCCGGCAGTTGCTGGAGGACACCGAGGTGCCACTGGGTGAGATCGCGGCAGCGCTGGGCTATTCCGAGGCCGGCGCCTTCACCCGCGCCTTCCGGCGCTGGTCCGGCCAGACCCCTACGGCTTGGCGGGCCGACGGTGGAACCCGGCCAACGCCGATCCCACTAAGGAACGGCACGTACTGAGCTAGCGAGGAAGGCCGCGCATCGGCATCGCGGCTCCCCCGAAGGTGTCGTTGCGGATTCCGGGCGACTGGGTGGCTTGGGACAGGACATAGTTCGGCGGCCGGGACTCAGGTCCGGAATTCGAGACGCAGCCTGCTAGGAAAGCGCTAGCCACCAGCGCCGCAATCATCGTTTTCATGTGGTCTCCCTTATCCTGGGCAATATGTGGTGCCGGAGGAAGGACATTGCCTGGAGCGACGATAATCCCCGCATCTCCCAGATAGGATGCGATCTATGCCGCTGCCCCACTATATCGCTGTCCATTGCATCCCAAATGGTGACATCGGTCTGACACGCAAATGCCACCTCGAATGGATCTTCAATTAGAATTTCCTTTTCGGTAGTTCGGCCTCCCTTGCGCGAACGGACACCATCCTATGGACCGTGCCTCCGCTCGCTTGACGCGTTGGGACTGCACCTTGACAGTTTGCGACATCAACCACGAGATAGCGCCGCTAATCCGCAATCACAGGAGACAAGCCCGCCGTCCCCCATGGAATTTGCAACCAAGCCGTCGAAACGGGCAACCGTTCGGGTGACGCATTGGTGATAGGTGGCGATCACCTCGCGCATGTTCTTGGGATCCAGGCGCGCGGCCAGTGCGGTCGAGCCGACAAGATCGATGAACATCACGGTCAGCTGGCGCCGCTCCGCCCCGGAGGATGGCGGGACTGTTCCGGAGGACGTGGCCGCTGCTTGGGTGAACGGGGCAGGGGTGAGCGGGGAGACTTTGCGCAGGGAAGCAATTGCGGCGAGTAACTTGCGGCGGTGTCCGAGCGAGACGACGCTAATCCCGCTCAGGTCATCGCCAGTAGGGTCGGCCAGGACGTCGCCATCAATGTCCTTCTCGCGGAACGCCGGTTCGTACTGACCCAGTTCCACCCCGCGCAGCCACGTGCCAAGATCCATGAGCTGTCCCGGGGCCGTGGGGGTCGGTACGCCATGATCTTCAACCTATCGAAAAATCGCGAGGAAGGCGTGATGAATCCTCACGGCCTGACTGCGAGCTGCGGGCGATGGGTGACTTCTGGCACGTCCATGACGCAGCCCGGATAACGGCTTAGGACGGGAGCGCCGGGCATTCCTGAGAGGCAGTGAACATTAGTATCTGACCCACCTCGGGCTTTCCCGCGGCCGTCGTGCCAGTCAATGCGGGGCTGCCGTCACATCGCTGTAATGCCTCGTGCGCATCTCCGTCGGGGTGACGCCGGTCCACCGCCTGAAGGAGTTCGTGAAGGCGCCAGCTTCCTGATAGCCCAGCAGCCAGGCAATTCGGGAGATCGGCAGGCCTGGATCCTTGAGGTAGTGGTGCGCCATGTCCCTTCGTACCCTGTCCAATATCCCGGTGAAGGTTAGGCACTCCTCTGCCAAGTGCCGCGCCAGTGTCCGCCGGCTCATGCCGAGGCTCCGCGCGACCTCGTCCACCCGTGCCCGGCCGTGCGGCAGCAATGGGGCGATGGCGTTTTCAACGCGAGCTTGGAGTTGTCCGACTGGCCGAACGCGTCGGGCCAGGGCATCCTCGCATTGGCGGATCAGAACCTTGTTCAAGTAAGGATCCGCATTCGTCAGCCGAAGCCGGGGCACGCTGGGTGCGAACAAAACCTCGTCCGTCCCGGCGCCGAAAGCAATCGAGCAGCGGAGATATTCCTCGATGGTGGTGGAGGCGGCGCAGCGCGGATGGATCATGGCAATCCGGACAAGTTTGAGATCGGAGCCGGTCAGATGCCGACAGATCCGCACGAGCGTCGTGATCCAGAACTCCATCTGGTGTCGGTCCACGTGCCGCGGGATGCCGACATACCTAGAGCGGATGCCCACCTCTCTTCCCGGCATAAGGCTCAGCGCGATGCTCTCATTGGCGATGACACTGTAACGCTCGACGCGGGCCAGGGCATCGCTGAGCATGTCGGACGAGGCGAGCACGTAGTAGAGCAACCCGACCTTCCGAAGGTCGAACTCCAGGGCGAGGTGAAACCCAAGCAGGTCGTCCCGGAGCGCATCCGCGGCCAAGTTGAGGAGCTTGACTTGCGTATTGGCCGCCACTTCGGCATCGGAATCGTCGACCTGCGTGGAGGTGATCCCCGCCTGCTGGAGGAGGGGAGCAGGATCAATGCCAGCCGCGGCAAGGCGGGCCGCCGCAAGCCGGGCCATGACCCCACCCGTGCTGGGCGGTACCCGATAATGGGCTCTCATGGCTGATGGCATGTGCCCCTCGCGGAATCCGGTGCTCCGATCGTACACTGGCTCGATTCAGCAAGCTTTTGTCCCATAGGGGCAATCCATTCGAGCGCTGTCTCGGATAGAAACACGGCCATCGACATCCCAGGGTTGGAAAGGTTGCCTGAGCATGCATCCCCGTCGCACTTGTCCGCTTGTGCCGTCGGATGTCATGAGCCTGATGGAGAATGGAATGCCTCTTTCGCGTGCAATGCTCGTGGGTCATGCTGCGTATGCCGAGTTGTGCCCCGACTGGATTGAGCAGAAGATCATCCGTGCCTACGTTCAACTCGCCGTCGGTACAGGTCACGAAGAGACATCTCGGACGGTGACCCTTGGTTGTCTCGGCAGCCTTGAGGTCAGTCTGACAGAGGTCTACGGGGCTCAGATGGGGGGCATGCCGCCGTTTTGGCTGGAGCTTCGCTCGCCGGGGAGCGTCACGGCCATAGACAGCATTGGTTGCTATGACTTCGATGGGGACGAATTGGCCGCCGCCGTCGCGTTCGTCCAGGAGGCCATCCACCGGCTGCGGGTCCTGCACTGACGGCAGAGATGATCGTGCTGACTGAATCCTCTCATCTATCCTAGGAAGCAACCTCGTGAGGGGAAGAGCCGGATGACAGGATTGGGGAGGACAAATGAGTGGTGGGATTTTTCAATGACGTAATCATTCCCGTTTAGCTCTCTCCCTCGGAGGAACAGCCCGATCGATCCATGCCCCACGCATGGCGAATGCTTTGGCTGAGGGTTGATCGACGCGTCTCTGCTGAGGCGCCGTGACGAGCCAAGCTCCTTGGTAGGACGACAAGCCCGTCTCTGCGGCCATTGATCTTGGCACCGCAATCAATGAGGCTAGGCCGAGTACGACAATTACGGACTGCGCAATTCCCATTGTGACCTCCTCTCAAACAACCTGACCAGCACGGGCTAACTAGTACTGGACGCCAGCGCCCCTTCCCGCACGATGCATCAGCCTCGTCGTTCAACCGAGCAACCTGATCTGCGTGCCTCGATTCGAGAGGAGCGGCCGCTCAGAAGTCGCGCTGAACGCGCAGACGCGCTTCCCAGAAGTCTTCGGAACTCGTCGACTTGAAGCGACCCGTTGGGTTGCCGGCTGCGTCCGTGAGCGGAACCGCAACCCGTCCGCGCGGATCCAACCGCGTATATAGGATCTCGGCACCGAGCTGAAGGTCCTTCACTGGCGTCCAGATCGTGTTCGTACCGATGCGGTACTCGTTGAAATCAACGATCCCTGTGACGGTGCCGGCCGTTCCGGTCGCGAGTGTCGCGGCCGTCACCGGGACCGCATAGCGAGCAACTGCCGGGGCGTCGAAGCGCATCCACGACCCGAAGACGTTCGTCTGCCAGGTCGAGGACCAGTTGTGATTGAGGCCGCCGGCGATGGCATAGGCCTTGTTTGTCTTGAAATCCCCGGTGAACGGATCGACAAAGGCGTCCGAGAACGGCAGCACCAGCGGACCGGCGCTGATGGTGCCTTCGCCGCTCGCCGGTGCCCCAATCGGACCTGTCAGACCAGCATTGAGATAACCGACGGCCCCATCCGTGTAGGTCGTGGACATCCAGGCCGAGTCACCCGGCCCGAGGAAGGGCAGGTTGGCGAAGGCGTTCAGAGCAAGGGCGAAGCCGTAGTCCGTATCGGCATAGGTCGGATTGGGAAGGCCGGTGATCGGATTGATCACCGGAACGGTCACCCCGTCCACGGTGCTGAGACCTGCCGCCACGTCGCGGATCTGGTGCAGGGCGCCGGACAGCTGCGCACCGCCCCAGGTGCCGGTGTAGCGCAGGTTCGCGACGACGTCGGGCACACGCTCGCCGCCATAGGTGAACGGGATCGGGGCAAAGACCGGTGTCGTCGCGCCGCTGCCAAACAGAGGAAATACGAGGTTGTTGTTGACGCGGCGCTCGATGTTGTCTTCAAGGGAGAGCGTCGCCGAGAAGCCATTGCCGAAGGAGAAGGTATAGGCGAGCAGGTTGGTGTCGGCATTCGACGGATCGTCGAAGCGCAGGTCACCAAAGTTCGGCACAGGCAGATCAGGCTCCGAGAAGAACGACAGGGCGCGACCGGCCGTGAGGCCGCCGAACTGAATGAAGGCCTGCCGGAGCTTGGGGTTCGTGGTAACCTGTCCCGTTCCGGTGAACGCACCCGTGTTGTGATCGATCTCGTAGCGGATGTAGGTGCGGAGCAGACCGTACGCGGTCATGGTCCGGTGATCGATGTTCAGGCGTCCGCGGGCCCGGAAGCCGGTCGCATCCTGAGCGCGGGTGAACGGTTCGAGATAGAGGTAGTCGGCACGGACACGGGCGCCGATGCGCAGGCAGCTGTCGGTGCCGGGAACGTAGAAGAAGCCTACGCCGTAGGTGGAGCAGACGCGGACATATTCGACAGGAGCAGCCTTCATCACCGGAAGATCGGCAGCATATGCGCTTGCCACGATGGCGAGGCCAGCGGCAGACCCAAGCAGGCTTCGGGCAGGCACCATGGCGTACACTCCGAACCGTCGATTGTGGCACTGGTTAAAGCTTAGCCAGGCGGCTGGAGGATCGTCAAGCAAGGCAGAGCGGTCGTCCCTATCGTACAGCGCAGATTTCGGCTGTTGTTGCTCGCCGGCATCACCTGATCCAGATCGCGCGATAACTCAGCTCAACAGGATCTGAACGGCAATGATCTTGACGACCGTCATGCTCGGGAAGCAGATCGCATAGCCGATGTCGGTTCTTTCGGTCGGGGCCAAGCGGCCGGCAGCAGCCACAATGGCGGGATTACCGGTCGATCCGGCACAGACGCCGAGCAGATCATCGAACGGGATGCGCAGCAGGTGGCCGCCTACCAGAACGATCAGTACCAAGGTGAGCAGAACAGCGGCTCCGCCGAGCAGAATCTGAACTCCGTTCGACGTTACGGTCTGAACAAAGGGGCTGCCTGCGCCGATTGCGACCGATCCGATGAAGATAGCCAAGCCTAAGTTCCGCAAAACCAAATTCGCCACCACCGGCATTCCCCAGCCGATTGGCCCAGTGCGGCCGAGCCAGCCAAGGATCAGCGCCATGACCAGCGGCCCACCGGCCACACCCAGACTGAAAGTACCGCCGCCGGGCAGGGGGACCGGGATCATGCCGAGCAACAGTCCAAGCGCGATCCCAACGCCGATCGACACGAAGGACAACTCGGCATTTCCCTTGATGCTGTCACCGAAATAACGTCGGACCTCGGCCTGTCTGCCGGCGGGAATCAGGGCGACGAGGCGATCTCCAAACTCGAGTCTAAGATCGGGGGTCGCAATCAATTCGAGATCCCCCCGGCGCACATGCGAGATCACGATGGAAAAATCGGGCAGGAGGATGTCCCGCAGCGGTTTGCCGACGAATGCCGCTTTCGAAACATACACCCGCACGGCATCGTAGTTTGCACGATCACGACTCAGCCGCCCTGGATCCTCCCGTCCCAAGGACGCTTTGGCCTGTTCGATACTCGCCGGGTTGCCAATCAGCAGCAGTCCATCGCCCCGCTGCAACATGGTCTCGGCGGCTGCGGGGGTGTTCACGTGATCGTGGCGGACAGCGACAATCTTGATATCGGCAGGAAGTTCAGCAGACAGTTCTCCAACCGTACGGTCCCGGGATCCTGGATCGATGGTTAACTCTGCAACCCGGATGTTCTGCGAGGGAGGCGGGAACTGAGGTTTGACCAGCGCCGCCATGATGGTCATGAGAACAATGGGGCCGATCACCCCGAAGGGATAGGACACCGAATAGCCGATTGCGGGATCTTCGTTCCCCGCCGCAGCGAGAGCCGCTTGCAGCGTCGGCGTGCTGGTGCCTGAGCCGGCGAACAGCCCAGCGGCCGTTCCGGGCGAAATGCCCAGCGGTTTTGCAAGCAGCATCGCAACGACAAGAGAAGCAACGACTGCAACGGCCGTCAGAGCCATGTATTTTGGGCCGGAGCCTCGGATATTGGCGAAAAATTGTGGCCCATACTGAATGCCGACACCATACACGAACATAACGAGGCCCATGGTACCGACCAGTGCCGGTGGAGAAGCCTTCGGCGCAATGGCGCCGATGATCAGGCCACTGAACAGAACTGCACCAGCGCCGAAAGAAACGCCGGCAATTGTGATCTGCCCGATTGCATAGCCCGTCGCGATGGCCAGAAACAGCGCCAGCAAGGGCGAGGATTCGAGGATGGCGCGAAGGACATCAATCATCGGTTTCGCTCATCTTGCACGGCAGCCCGCCTCACGGAATTGTTCCAGAACCCGCGCTACCAGTTCAGGCGACGGTGAGGGGGTGTCGGATAGCTCGTAATTCAGGCCCATGGCCTTCCACTTGAAGGCTCCCATCTGATGAAACGGGAGAACCTCGATCCATTCGACGTTTTGCATCGGCGCCACGAACCTGGCGATCCCTTCGACATTGGCAGAGTCGTCGGTTAGCCCGGGGACCAGCACGAAGCGGACCCAGACCGGTTTGCCCAGACTCGCCAAGCGCTTGGCGAACTCAATAGTTGGGCGTATCTCCTGGCCTGTGGTACGCCGATACGTGGCCGGATCCCAGGATTTTATGTCGAGCAGCACGAGATCGACATAGCGAAGATAATCGTCGTCGGCTCGGGCACCGAGGAAGCCCGATGTGTCCAGCGCAGTGTGCAGGCCCATGCCCTTGGCGGCAGCGAAAAGCCGCTTGGTGAAATGCGCCTGAACCAATGGCTCCCCGCCCGATATCGTCAGTCCACCACCCAGATCGCGCAGCGGCGCCGCATAGGCGGACAGCGCCTGCGCGGCGCGCTCGAAGGAGATGCGCGTGCCGTCCTTGAGATGCCAGGTATCCGGGTTGTGGCAGTACAAACATCGCAACAAACAGCCGCTCATGAACACAATGACGCGGATTCCGGGGCCGTCCACGGTGGTTCCCGTCTCATATGAGTGAATCCACCCGAAGTCACCTCTCGGATCGTTGAACTCGGCCGTTTCCGGTGCGTCAGGAGATTGACCTAGACGCAGATCCCAACGACTGTGTGCCCAAGGTTCATCGGCCATGATGTCGAGCCTCACTCACCATGGAATGTCCTGTTGATCACGTCCATCTGCTGTTCCCGAGTGAGACGGACGAAGTTGACTGCATATCCTGAAACCCGGATCGTTAGCTGCGGGTACTTCTCCGGATGCTCCATAGCATCGAGAAGGGTGTCACGGTTGAGGACGTTGAGGTTCATGTGGAACCCGCCTTGGCCGCAATACGTGTCCATGACCTTCACGGCCTGCGCGATCTTCTCACCCTGATCCAGACGGTTCAGGCTCGGCGTGATCGATACGGTGTAGCTGATGCCGTCCTGCGCATCCGCATAGGGCAACTTGGCGACCGATAGGCAGGAGGCGAGCCAACCGTGGTTGTCGCGGCCATGCATCGGATTGGCGCCCGGCGCGAAGGGCTCGCCAGCCTTGCGGCCGTCCGGCGTATCACCCGTGTTTTTGCCGTACACGACGTTGCTCGTGATGGTAAGAACCGACTGCGTGTGGACCGCATTGCGGTAGGTCGGATGCTTGCGGATCTTCCTCATGAAGGATGAGACCAGATCGGCTGCGATGGTGTCGACCCGGTCGTCGTTATTGCCGTATTTCGGGAAGTCCCCCGAAATCTCATAGGAGACGATCAGCCCATCCTCGCGGCGAACCGGCCTGACCTTGGCGTGCTTGATCGCCGAGAGACTGTCGGCCACCACCGACAGACCAGCGATGCCGAACGCCATGGTGCGCAGGATCTGTTGATCATGGAGGGCCATTTCAAGGCGCTCATAGTAGTACTTGTCATGCATATAATGGATGCAGTTCATGGCATGGACGTAAGTCCGCGCCAGCCAGTCCATCATGCTGTCGAATTTCGTCATGACATCGTCGTAATCCAGCACACCTCCGATTGCTGCGGGGGCTGCCGGAGCGACCTGATCGCCGCTTATCTCGTCCCGCCCGCCATTGATGGCATAGAGCAGGCACTTGGCGAGGTTCACGCGCGCGCCGAAGAACTGCATCTGGTTGCCGATGCGCATGGCTGATACGCAACAGGCAATCCCATAGTCGTCGCCCCAGTACGGCCGCATGAGGTCGTCGTTCTCGTACTGGATCGAGGACGTCTCGGCCGAAATCTTGATGCAAAAGCGCTTGAAGGGATCGGGGAGCTGCCGTGACCAGAGTACGGTCATGTTGGGCTCCGGAGCAGGACCGAGATTCGTCAGCGTATGCAACATGCGGAAGCTGGTGCGGGTGACCAGGGGTCGGCCATTCAGGTCCACACCGCCGACGCATTCGGTCGCCCAGTAGGGGTCGCCGGAGAACAGCGCGTCGTAGTCGGGCGTGCGCAGGAAGCGCACGATGCGGAGCTTCTGAACGAGCTGGTCGATGAGCTCCTGAGCGCCAGCTTCATCAAGATCGCCGCTTTTAAGGTCACGTTCGATAAAGATATCCAAGAAGGACGAGATTCGGCCGATCGACATGGCCGCACCGTTCGCCTCCTTGATGGCTCCGAGATAGCCGAAATACGTCCACTGGACCGCTTCTCGAGCATTTGCCGCTGGCCGTGTGATGTCGAAGCCATAGCTCTTGGCCATGGTCGCTAGATCCGTGAGGGCTCGCATTTGTTCGGCGAGCTCCTCACGCTCCCGGATGACATCATCCGACGGCCACTTGGCGTCGAGCAGGGCCCGCTCAGCCCGTTTCGCCGCAAGCAGTCGATCTGTTCCGTAGAGGGCTACGCGGCGATAGTCACCAATAATACGGCCCCGACCATACGCGTCCGGCAGCCCTGTGATAATGTGGCTCCGCCGGCAGGCCATGATCTCCGGCGTGTAGACGTCAAAAACCCCCTCATTATGGGTCTTGCGGTACTTGGTGAAGATATCGTGCACGAGAGGGTCCGGCTCGAAGCCAGCGGCCTTTACTCCGGCTTCGACCATGCGCAGGCCACCATAAGGCATGATCGCGCGGCGGAACGGCGCGTCCGTCTGCAGGCCGACGATCACCTCATTATTGCGATCGATGTAACCGGGCCTATGAGAAGTCATTGAGGAGGGCGTCGTAGGGTCCACATCCAGAACGCCCTTGCGGATTTCCTCCTGGAAGTAGGGCTGAAGCTTGGTCCAGACGCTTTTCGTGCGTTCGCTGGGCCCCACTAGGAACGCCTCATCTCCACTGTAGGAGGTGACGTTGCGTTGAATGAAATCTCGGACGTCAATAGCGTGCTGCCATCGTCCGGGTACAAAGCCTGACCACTCTTCAGCTGAAGGAGTGGCATCGGTTATGGACATAGCCTTTTCGCTCGGAGCGGCTCCCGCGTCGCGGTCCCTGGTTGCCTGTTTCGGGGGCGTCGTGGATCTCGGAGCAGCCATAGCTTCCTCTGACATGACGGCTTTTTCCTTGCAAAGGCCGTGGATCATTCATTCGCTTCGTCACCACCCACTGGCATACGATACGGCGCCGTTACTTTTTCGGAACATCGGCCACCCTTCGGGCGGACCTCGCGATATCTCACTAGGTCAGCAGAGGACCAGATTCTGAGCCAGGCCAGCTTCACTTGTTTCCTTGTATTTCGGGTTCATATCCCGAGCGGTGTCGGCCAGGGTCTCGATCGTCGTATCCAGATCGACGCGGTGGCGCCATGCAATCTCGTTGGTGGCGATCATAAACGCCGTCCAGGCCTTCACCGCGCCAAAGGCACAGCGCTCGATGCACGGAACCTGCACGTAGCCCGCGACCGGATCGCACGTCATGCCAAGATGATGTTCAAGTGCCGACTCGGCCGCGTTCTCAATCACCTGTGGCGTGCTATCCATCGCCTGCGCGATCAGGGCAGCGGCCATCCCCGACGCGACCCCGATTTCGGCCTGGCATCCGCCTTCCGCCGCAGCGAGGGTCGCGTTGTGCTTGCAGAGATAACCGACAGCCGCGCCGGCGAGCAGACCCTGACGGATCTTATCCATCGGCACTGCCCGTTGGCTCTGCGTGAGGGCGTAGACGACTGCCGGCATGACTCCGGCAGAACCGCCGGTTGGCGCAGTGATGACGAGATGGCCCCGGGCGTTCTCTTCGGATGCTGCCAGTGCGCAGGCCGCAACCAGCGCGATGGCACGATCGCTCTCGTACTTCGCGTCCTGAGCGCGCTCCCAGACGGTCGCGGCCTTAGAGTGAAGCTTGATCGGCCCGGGCAGGACGTCATCCTTGTAGGAGAGACCTGTTTTCACAGTCGCAAGCATCGCCGCGGCGATCTTGTCCAGAAAGGCGTTGATCTGCTCCTCGCTCTTGCCGGACACCGCCACCTCGTTAGCCATGATCACGTCGGCGATCGAGAGGTTATTCTGCTCCGCATGCTGCCGCAGCTCCTTCATCGTCGCATAGGGGTACTTCGGTTCACCCTTTTTGGGAGGCTCGTAGCCCTTCCACTCTATGAAGCCGCCGCCGACGGAATAATACTCCTGCTCGTAAAGGACCCTGTCGCCAGCTACGAGCTTGCAGGTCATAGTATTCGGGTGCGGAAAATCGCCTTTCGGCGCGTCGTAGACGACGTCGGCCAGCGACAGATTAAATGTCTTTCCGCCGAGCTGAACGGGATACCTCTGTTCTGGCTTGGCGATCATTGCATCGAGGAAGCGCGGGTCTACGGTGGCAGGCTCCTTGCCCACCAGACCCGCAAGCGAGGCGCGCTCAGTGCCGTGCCCCTTGCCGGTGGCGCTCAGGCTTCCGAACAGATGCACCTTGAGACCTGTGGCTTGTGCTAGCTGGTCCGCCGGCAGCTTCGTGCAGCGCTGATAGAAGTCATACGTGATTCGCATTGGCCCGATCGTGTGCGAACTCGAGGGGCCTGGTCCTACCTTATAGAACTCGTCCACCACGGTCATCACCGGCCCCTTGGACGCCTTGACGACTTCAAGGTCGGGGGACAGCTCACTGCTCATCTTTAGGCCCAAGCCGCCCTTGTCGACTTCCTTCGCGGCCTGCTGCGCGGCCGCCTCCGTCACGGCTTGCTGGGCACGGGCTTCGGGCGCCCAGGTGGCTCCGGTCATCACCGCCGCGGCCCCGATGGCGGCATTGCGCATGAGGAACGCCCGGCGGTTAATGCCTGCCGGAAGGGCGGATAGCTCGGGAAGGTCCGGGAACAGCTCGTCATCCTTGCTTGAGTTCGTCATCAGCGAATCCTCCTGATTCAGGCGGAGCCGCAATAGGCGTTTCAGACGGCCCGGTCGTCATCTGGCGATGAGAACAAGGGAGTTCGCCTCTTGAGCGCTACCTTTAAACGGCATCCTACCGCGGCCTTGGTTCCGCGCTTGATCAGTTGGGACATCCTCTTGGCAGTTTGGGCCATTGCTTCCGGCAAGTGATGCTGATTGGCCCCGGATCGTTGACGGGACGTGGCTGTAGGAACTCCTGAGATCCTAGCCCGGAGTCCTGGCCGTCGTCCCGGATGGAGTCATGATAGCTGAAGCACGGCATGGGTGGCGTCCGACTCCCGCCGGGTCGTGATCCCGAGCCCGCTGGTTTTGAGCACCTTCAGCATCGCGATGTTGTCTGGCAGAAAATCGGCGATCAGTTCCGTGAGACCGCCCCGACGGGCCAGGGTTATCATATGGCGCATCAGAACGGTACCGATGCCTTTCCCCTGATGAGCATCGTCAATGGCGAAGGCGACCTCGGCTTGGCCCGGCTGCACCACGATGTAGCGCGCCCCGCCGACAATCACCGGCCGCCCGTCCTCCTCCAGCACCGCGACCAAGGCGACGTGGGTTGCGAAATCAACATTAACGTAGAAGTCGATCTCTTCCTCGGTGAATCCGCGCTTGAAGGTGAAGAAGCGCCGGTAAAGGGATTGATCGCTTGTGCGCCCGACAGCGGCAAGCATGCCAGCCCGGTCCTCAGGCTTGAGGGCACGGATTTCTATCGTGCGCCCGTCACGTAGGATCTCGGTGGCCGAATAATCTTTCGCCTGCATCATCGTGCTCACATCCCTCAGGCCGGGGGGTGAAGGCGGCGCTGTACGCCACCCCGTAGAAATCGCCACGTCTTCTCCGCGAATAAACTCAATAGTTGCGGCGATTGGATACCCGGCTTCCGAAGTAGGGCAGTCGACAGTGGCTTCCTTATCCACCAGAAAAGCAAGGGCTGTAGTAGACTGGACGTAGATAGTAGTAGCCCCGGCGCAATCGACCGATGGCAGATAGACGTAGGTCCGTCGGACTAATTTCACGTCGGTTTTCGGGTCGGCCCCCTGGCGGATCCGGATCGCTCGGACGAGGTCCCGGCCGACTTCAACCTGTCTCCTGCGCCTGCCTCAGCTTTGAACTTTTGGTCAGGGCGGAGTCTGTGTGGATGCCTAGGCTCAGCAACCTGACGGCCGACCTGCGGACAATCTGTCGTCTCCTCAATGCTTCCAGGTCAATCACTATTGCTCCCTCGGCAGTTTTCCGGTTGGTGTTTATCTCATCGGGGCCTCACCTCGTCTGGAGCAGGTGACGGCGGCTGCGAGGTCGTGCTCGATAGGTTAAGAATGCATCTTGATGATTTGGGACGGCCCGTTAGGGACCGTAGCGGAGGCGCCGAGAAGTCCCGAGAGCTCCAGCTTCCACGCCTCATCGGGAGCATCGCTGGTAAGGGGTTCCGGTCGAGTCTTGAGCATTGAAGTAGCGCCTGAGCGACCCATCCGGCTGCCTCGCCATGAGAACTGTCACCTCATGGCCCGCCACGGCGTTGGCGCAGTCGAGAATAACCTCTTGACGGTTCTCGGTCGGCTTGACCGATTTGATCCGGCACGATGCTTGGGGTGTTCGCAGGCGATCGCCAGAGATGATGAAGGCGGGCGCGAAGATATCGACGGGCTTCTTGAACGAAGTCCCTTTCCCCGCGGCTGAATATACCTCCGCGCAGTCAGGGCCTTGCGCCAGCCATGCACCCTGGACGGAGGATAATCCTGCCTGCGCCATCGCGCCCGATCCTGCAGCGAATGCGGCAAGACCCAGACCAAGCCCGGTGACACTCCGAAACCCCGCAACTTTCATGGCGACCTCTCCAAAGGGAAGACACTTGACCGTGGCTGTCCGGCCGGAACGAAAAATCTGTAGCATCACTGTAGGCTGCCTCAAGCGCACCGCTTGATAGAAGGGGACAGTCTCTTGTCCTTTTGGGACAACACCTCTGCCGAATTCAGCTGCAACGCGGATCGATGCGCGATGATATGGAAGGTCGGTGTCGGGAGCATTGCGCCCAAAGAACGCCCGGCGCCGCTTATCCCAAAGTGCGAGCGAAGGTCCCTACGTGCCGAGCCGAAAGGGGTGGGCCCGCATAGGTTCCCACCGTCAAGCGGACCGGAGCCCGCCTCCTATCCGACGACTGGGACGACCTTGTTCGTGCCGGATCTGCGACCAGCCGACGCGATTGCACCTGAGTATCCAGCGATCCAGTGGAGAGGCCGTCGATCGCGGTGCTGCCCTTCGCCAACACGAGCGGTAATCCGGAACAAGGCCGCGCTGGAGGCGCAGGGCTCGACCGTATGGCGGAGTCCAAGCGCTCTACCAGTGGCCGGATGAAATCGGTCAGACACGGTTTGTCAGATCAAGACCGGGACTCCACAACGCTTAGGCGAGCAGTTGGTCATCCGGTGCAAGGCCAGTCCGGCGGCAACTCGCGAGGTCTCACCTTTGTCAAGGCAACTCGCCTGACGGGGAACGTGAATCGAAAACCCGCCTTCAGGCACGAAGTGTCAAGAGAAGGTCCCAAATGGTCAAGCAGGTTTATGGTGAGTAATTATGATGCAGCCTATCCGGCAGCGCGAGAACTGACAGAACTGTAAGAGAGTGGGAGGACGCGATGGAAACGCCATCCGCCCGCAGGGCGGAGGAACTGCAGTCGGTCCATTGCACGCGACCGCTTACCGAGGACCTGCGTCGGGTGCTTCGGACCGAGGTTCTCAAGGATACCTGCTCCGCCGCTACAGTCGCCCGCCTGTTCGCGATGCACCGCCGCACCTTGCACCGGCACCTGCGTACTGAGGGGCTTTTTTTTCGGCAGGTTATTAACGAGGTTCGTTTCGAGATCGCGTGCGAATTACTGGCAAACACCGACATGGCACTGGGGCAGGTCGCGGCCGTCCTGCGGTATTCCGACCCGGCTGCCTTCACTCGCGCATTCCGGCGCTGGTCCGGGCAGACCCCGTCGGCGTGGCGCGCCAGCCATCCCCATTGAAATACGAAGGTTCTTGAAGCAGCGGGACTGGATTTGCCGCCACGTTCTTGTCCGGCAGTGGTCCTTCTCATCCCGCACGGAGTCCCAAACTGCCAAATCGATGGCCCAATAGATCAAGCAACAGAGTTAGACATAACGATACTCGCATCTGCAAACGAGGCGGGGCGGTAGCGGAGTAGGCTCAATCCTGCGTGCCTCGGTGGCACGTTCGGCGACGTCCTGGCGGTCCATCGCGGCCGCCCGCAACCCGCCCATCGGAGAAGAGCTTGGAGGCCATCATGACGGTTGCGGTTCCAGCCCAAGGTGCGTCACAAAAGAGCCAGCGCCAACACGACAAGTACGATCGGCTCGTCGCAGCTGCCAAGTCTCTGCCGAAGCTGAAGGTCGCGGTGGTGCATCCGTGCGATCAGGCGTCCCTGGGCGCCGTGTTCGAGGCGGTCGAGCTCGGCCTGATCGAGCCGATGCTCGTTGGGCCGCAGGCCAAGATCATGGCCGCCGCGCAGGCGTTGGGCAAGGATGTCTCTCAAATGCGCATGGTCGACGCCCCGCACAGCCATGCGGCCGCGGACGAAGCCGTGAAACTGGTGCGGTCGGGCGAGGCGGAAGCCCTGATGAAGGGCAGCCTGCACACGGACGAACTCATGGGCGCAGTGGTCCGCCGCGAGGGTGGCCTGCGCACGGCGCGGCGGATCAGCCACTGCTTCGT